>RQYR01000049.1 GCA_003859965.1 Comamonadaceae bacterium OH2545_COT-014
GCGCAGGTCGTGCGCGACCAATTGCAGCAGCTGGGCATCAGCGAGCAAGACGTGGCAGACGCCATCGCCTGGGCGCGGCGCGGATGACAAACGCTGCGCCCCGCGTCGTGCTCGATACCAATGTGGTGCTTTCCGCCCTGTTGTTCAGCAACGGGCGGCTGGCTTGGCTGCGCCACGCCTGGCAACGCGGGCAGCTGCGCCCCCTGGTCTGCAAGCCCACGGCCAGCGAGTTGCTGCGCGTGCTGGCCTATCCAAAATTCAAGTTGACCGCGCAGCAGCAACAGGATTTGCTGGCCGACTTTCTGCCCTATGAGCAAGTGGTTCAGCTTCCCGAAGCTTGGCCCGAACTGCCCGCCTGCCGGGATGAAAAAGACCAGGTATTTCTGGTATTGGCGCATGTGGGCCAGGCGCAGGCGCTGATCACCGGCGATACCGACCTGCTGGCCTTGCGCGAGGATTTTCCCGCTGGCTGGATCCTGACGCCGGAGACATGGGCGATGCAGCACGGCATGGCGGGCTGAGCTGCGCAATCCGTGACAAATGCCGCGCCGCGCTTTGCGGCAGGATGGCGAGCCCTATGCGTCAAGGAGCCGCCATGTTCCCCGAGCATTACATCGACCTGTGCCTGGCCGCCGTGCCCACGGGCCAGCGCACCTCGCTGCCGCTGGCGGTGCAATGCCAGCCGGACGAAACCGTGGTCTGCTCCTGGTTCGTCTGGCCGGACAAGGCCACACGCGAGGCCGGTTGGCGCGCGATCAAGGCCGATCCGTGCACGCCGCGCGACTTTCCGTTTGACGGCCAACGCGCCATCTTTGGCGGCTTTGCGCCGCTGCTGCTGGACTGACCCACGCCACAGGCGCACCCATTCATTTCACCCAAGGAGAACCGCCATGAAACTCAGCCCCTATCTCTATTTCAACGGCAACTGCGCCGAGGCAATGGCGTTTTACGCCGAACTCTTGGGCGCCCAAGCGCAACTCATGCGCTATGCCGAGATGCCGCCCGAGCCGGACATGCCGCCGCTTTCCGAAGCCGACAGAAACAAAGTAGCGCACAGTCAATTGCTGCGCAACGGCGAATGCCTGTTCAGCGCCAGCGACAGCCTGCCTGCCTTTTGCAGCGAAGGCGGCTTTCAGCCCATGCAGGGTTTTCAGGTAGCGATTGATGTCGATACCGTGGCCGAAGGCGAGCTCATCTTCAACGCGCTGGCCGCAGGCGGGCAGGTGCAAATGCCGTTTGCCGAAAGCGCTTGGGCCAAGGGCTTTGGCCTCGTCACCGACCGCTTCGGCACGCCGTGGATGGTGAACGCCGAGCTGCGCGGCGACTGAGCGCGGCCGCGCCCGCATTGAAGCGGCAATGGGCGCAGACACTGCCAAGCCTCAACCCAAGGAGCGTGATTCATGACCACACCCACCCCACTGGCCTGCCGCTGCTGTCAGACGCGCATCGAGGTCATCGGCGCGCCGTTTATGGTGACCGAATGCCTGTGCAACAGCTGTCGCGCCGCCGCCAGGCGTTTGGCGCGTCTTCCGCAGGCGCACAACCTGCTCACCCCTTTGGGGGCGACGGCAACCGCCCTGTATCGAAAAGACCGCGTGCGCTTTGTCGAGGGCTTTGAGCGGCTGGCCGAATTTCGCCTGACGGAGGACTCGGGCACCCGGCGCGTGGTCGCCACCTGCTGCAACACGCCCCTGTTCATGGAGCTCAAGGGCGCGCACTGGCTGGATATTTACCTGCATCTGTGGCCGGCGGCTTCTCGTCCCAAGCCGCAAATGCGCACCATGACGAGCGACCTGGCCGACGCCTCAAACCTGCCTGACGACCTGCCCAATCTGCCCAAGCAATCGCTGGGGTTCTACGCCAAGCTCTTGGGCGCGTGGATGGCCATGGGCCTCAAAAATCCGCCCATTGCCATCAAGGAGCAGCTACATGTCTGACGACAAAATCGACATCGAAAACATCAACACGCCGGGCAAAACCGCCCGCGTCGATCGCGCGAAATACCTAGCCATGCGCGAGGCCTTGCTGGCGGTACTGCCGCCCGAGCCGCCGGGCATCATCGTGGCAAAGGCCAAGGAAGCGCTGTTGCCGCAGTTGCCGCAAGCGCTCTTTCCCGGCGGCGCCACGGCGGGCTGGTGGCTGAAAGCGGTTCAGCTCGATCTGGAAGCCAAGGGCATTATCCAGCGCGCGCCGGTGAAGCCCGTGCATTTGTATCGCGCGGGCGCATAGCAAGGCTTGGCGTGCCTTTTCGTTGTGCCCGGCTCAAGCCTGCAGGCTGCCTGAAAATGGCCTTGAAAAACAAAAAGGGATAAACACCATGATCACCCTTTACGCACTCAAGCAATCCCGCGCCTACCGCATTGCCTGGCTGCTGGAATTGCTTGGCCTGGAATATCGCGCAGAAGTCATCGCGCGTGATGCCGAAACCGCGCTGGCGCCCGATAGCCTGCGCCGCATCCACCCGCTGGGCAAATCGCCGCTGATTGATGACGATGGCTTGGTGCTGGCCGAAAGCGGCGCGATCGTCGAATACCTGATTGCGCGCTACGGGCCAGAAACGGCCTTGCGGCCACTGGCCAACAGCGCGGCCTATCCCGATTACCTGTTCTGGCTGCATTACGCCGAAGGCTCGTTGATGCCGTTATTGGTCATGTCGCTGGTCTTTCGCAAAATCGAAACACGCAAAATGCCGTTTTTCGTCAAGCCTGTGGCGCGCAAAATAGTCGAGGGCGTGCGTGCAGGGTTTTTGAATCCGCAGCTCAAGCGGCATCTGGAATTTGTCGAAAGCCGGCTGGCCGGGGGCACTTGGCTGCTGGGCGAGGAAATCAGCGGCGCCGACATCATGATGAGCTTCCCCTTGCAGGCCGCCGTGGCGCGCACCTCGTTCAATCTGCCCAATATTGCCGCCTATGTGCGCCGCATTGAAACCGACCCCGCCTACCAGCGCGCAGGCGAGCGCATCGGCAAGCTGGAATTGCTGTAGTTTGAACAATGCGGCCTGAAACCGCTTCAGGCAGTTCCCCACGCCATGATGACGCTTTTCACCTTCGACCGCGCGCCGGAATTTGCCCACGGCTTCGTGCGCGACATCCGCATCCGCTGGGCGCTGGAAGAAGCGGCGCTGCCCTATCGGGTAGAGAGCGTGCCCTTCGAGCCGCGCAGCCATCTGGCGCAGCAGCCTTTCGGTCAAGTGCCGTTTCTGCGTGATGGCGAAGTCGAGCTGTTTGAAAGCGGCGCCATTTTGCTGCACCTGGGCGAGTTGAGCGAACGCCTGCTGCCGCGCGCCGCGCCCACCCGCGCGCAGGCCATCAGCTGGCTGTTTGCCGCCTTCAATTCGGTGGAAATGGAAACCCTGCCCTGGGTGTATTTCCACTTCAACCGGGTGCAGAACCAACCCGGCTGGCTGGCGGCGCTGGAGAAGCGGCGCGACCGCCGTTTGGACAGCATGGAGACGGCATTGGCCGGGCGGCAATGGCTGGGCGAGGATTTTTCGATTGCCGATATCGCCATGAGCGACGTGCTGCGCCTGGTCGGCCATCTGGGCGGGCTGGCCGATTACCCGGCCTGCCGCGACTACGTGACCCGCGCCAGCGCCCGCCCGGCGTTCATCAAGGCGCACCAAGACCAGTTGGCCCATTTCGCCCGCCTGGGCTGAGCGTTGCGCCAGGCATTCATCTCCAGCGGCTACGGCACATCTGAGCCTGGGCGGCTTTCTGGTGTTTGCGAATACAGAACGCGGAACGCCCGCGCAGAACGTCTGTTTTGCCGCGACGATGCGGCCTGGGCCGTCGCCCGGATAATCCTGTCCCATGTTCACCACCCGGCTGCTCCGCACTCGCGCCTGCCTTGTGCTGGCGGGCTTTGTGCTGGCCGTGGCGGCGGCCACGCTCTCGCCCTGGCTGCGGCCCTCCGCGCTGATGTGGGTGTGCGGCGCCGATGGCCATGTACGTCTGGTGAACGAAACCGGGGGCAATCCTGCCGCCCCGGGGCATGCCCACGCGCTGGACTGCGCGCTGTGCCTGCCTGCCTGCGCCCCGCCGCCAGCGCGGGTGGCATTGCCGGGCCGGCCGCCGCTGCCGCAGGCGTTGCGGCCAGCCGGTGCGGATGAGCGTGTCGGCCCGCGCCCGCAGGCGCGAGCGCCCTTGCCGCCGCGCGGGCCGCCAGCGGTCTGAGAACCTGTTTAAAGTCCCCGCGCGGCGGGCGCTCAAGCGGCTTTGGGCGGTCTGCGGCGCAGGCAAAACTGGCCAATAGCCCGTGCTATTGGCGGCGTTTTGCGCCTGGCATCCCATCCCCAACCGCTGGTTGCCCACTCGCGCCAAGACTTTGAACAGGTTTTGATACTTTTTTGATAGCAAACTTTCCCGTCCTGTCTGCCCTGGGGATGTTTTTGAAAGTGAATGGACGGGGCTTTTTCTATTCGTGCAAGAAAGTTTTCAGACATGTTCCGTTTTTCTTCCGTACTCGCTGCTTTGCCGCTGGCTGCACTGCTGGCCACGGGCCATGCCTGGGCGCAGGATCAGGCCGTGCACGTTTCAAATGCCTGGGTGCGCGCCTCGGTGCCCGGCCAGAAGGCCACGGGCGTTTTCATGACGCTCAAGGCGCCGGCCGCCTCGCGCCTGGTGGGAGTGGCCTCGCCCGTGGCCGGTGTGAGCGAGATTCATGAAATGGTGATGCAGGGCGACGTGATGAAGATGCGCGCCATGCCCGGGCTGGATCTGCCCGCCGGGAAGGACGTGACGCTCAAGCCCGGCGGGCTGCACCTGATGCTGATGGATCTGAAAGCGCCGCTGGCGGCAGGCACGCAAGTGCCGGTCACGCTCACGTTCGAGCACGCCAGCGGCCAACCCAGCCAGCAAACCCTGCAGGTGCCGGTGCGGCCGCTGAACACGGCGGCTGACGGCGCGGCGGGGGCGCACCGCCACGCGCCGGCCCACAAGCACTAAGAACCTGTTCAAAATCTTTTTGCCAATTTGTCTATGCTCGTTGCATGAGAGCGAAATACCCAAGCGATATCAGCCCAGAGCAATTT
>RQYR01000050.1 GCA_003859965.1 Comamonadaceae bacterium OH2545_COT-014
GCAGCCGCGCCGATGCCGGTGGAAGTGGTGACGCCCACGCTGGTCTTTGCCAGCCTGGACGGCCAGCGCACCACGGCCAGCCTGCGCGATAACTTCTACGTCACGTTGCAAGTGCCCCAGGCTTCCTACGCTGGCTACCAATATGCCGTCGAGCCGCTGACAGTCCGGCTCAGCCTGTCTGAGCAAAGCCCCGCTGGCGTGGTCAGCGGCATCTACAACGCCAGTACGTCAGGAACGCTCCTGACCCAGGCGGTCATCGGAAAAGACCGTGCATCAACCGACGTGTTGTACGTGGCAAGGCCGGAGAAAGCGGGCAGCTACCGGGTGAGCGCTGAGATTGCCGGGGTGGGCAGCGGGCAGTCGGAAGTGCAAACCGTGGCGGCGGCTGAGCAGGGGCTGCGCCTGCACCAGGCGTATGACCACCCGAAGGTGGTGGTAGGCAAAGGCTTGCGCAGCTACGCGTGGGAGCTGCGTGTGCAGCGGCTGGTCAACGGCCAGGTGAGCAACGGAGCCGATGAAGTGACGGTGAACCTGCGGTGTGTGGCCGAGAGCGTGTGCCGTGTGCCGGCGACAGTGACGATTCCGGCAGGCAGTAGCGAGGCGGCGGTACCCGTCACCGGGGTGGACGTGGGCTCCACGCAGATCGAGGCCAGCGCCCCGGGCTTTGCCCAAGGTCATATCACCGCCGAGACCGTCACGCCCAGGCTGGTATTCGTGTCCGGGCTGCCCGATGCCCTGAAGGTGGGGCAGGCCTATCGCGACGTCCGGGTTCATGCCGAAGTGCCGGGCGCTTCATATTCCGGCAGCTATCTCGCCGCGGCGCAAGCCATTTCGGTGACCTTCACCAGCGCGGTGCCATCGGCCGCCACCGTGGCGTCGCCCGGCATTTGGCGGGAAGGTAGCTGGCTGTCGGATGGCGTGGCGCTGACGGGCACGGCCCCCGGCACCACCTCCATCACCGCCAGCGCGCCTGGCTTCAGCCCGGTCACCAGCGGTGTGATCACCATCAACCCTTGAGCGTGCCGTCATGAACCAGTTCAAGCGCCTGTTCACAGCCGTCCGCGCCTGGGCCCAGCGCCTGCCGTCTCCCGGGGGCGCGGCCACACTGGCCTTCTGTGCCCTTCTGGCCGCCCCAGGCATCGGCCAGGCTGGCGATGCCGCTCAGCTGAGCGTGGCCGAAGGGGTCGTCGTCAAGTTCGGGGTGGGCGCTGGCCTGCACGTGCGTGACCGGCTTTTCACGGCGCCCAACGTCACCTTTACCAGCCAGGCGGATGACGCCACGGGCGGCCAGCTTGGCAACAGCGCCGGCCAGCCGCAGCGTGGCGACTGGCTCGGCATCATCGTGGCGCCCGGCGTGGCGGCCAGTGGCTTGAAGCTGGACGGCCTCAGCCTGCGCTACGCAGGCGGCATGGCTGGGCTGCCAGGCCACCTCAACGGCGGCGCGGCGCTTTCTGTGCCCGGTGGCGATTACCGCTTCAGCAAGCTGCAACTGCTCGACAGCACCGTGGGGGTGCGCGTCGTGGGAAAGGGCACGCCCGTTTTCAGCCAGTCGCGCCTGGCGGGCAACGCCACGGGCCTGCTGGCTGAGCAGGGGGCCACC
Source organism: Comamonadaceae bacterium OH2545_COT-014 (assembly GCA_003859965.1). GTDB lineage: Bacteria > Pseudomonadota > Gammaproteobacteria > Burkholderiales > Burkholderiaceae_C > Ottowia. Next base: position 1,601 of record RQYR01000050.1, read on the forward strand.
CCCAGCATTGGCGAGACCGACATTTCCGGCAACAGTGACTTTGGCGTGCGTAACCTCGACCCGGCCACGATGGTCAATGCCCGGGGCAACTGGTGGGGCCACGCCAGCGGCCCGCGTGATGCCGTGGGCAATCCGGGCGGGCAAGGCGACCCGGTCAGCCCGGGGGTGGACTACGGCCAGTTCCTGGCGGCCGAGCCGTTGCTCACATGCACGGCCGTGCCGCTGGAGGGCTACGTGACCCGCGTCCGCGCCATCCAGCTGCAGCTCCATTGCCCCCAGGCTGCGCAATACCGCATTGCCGAGCAGGCAGGTTTCACCACCGAGGCCTGGCTGGACATGGCTGGCACGCCCACCACGGCCAGCTTCACGCTGTCAGCCCCGCCGGGCGAGAAAATGCTGCACGTGCAGTTCCGCACAGCCCAGGGCAGCATGGCCACCGTGGCGCTGGCGCAGCCCATGGCCTATGCGCCCAACGGGCCTCTGGTGCAATTCGAGCAGCCAGCCGCCGGTGCCGTGCTGGCTGACGACACCCTGATTGCCGTGTCGGCCACTGACCCCGAAGGCGTGCGCGAGGTGGAACTGCTCGTCAACGGCCAGCGGCTGGCGCTTCTTACCGCGCCGCCCTACCAGGCCACCTGGGCGCTGGCCGCGGTGCGAAACGGCAGCCATACGCTGACGGCGCGCGCCACCAACACCCAAGGGCTGGCCAACACGGTCAGCCGCGCCGTCACGGTGCAGAGGGCAGGGGGCGCCACTGCGCCAAAGCTTGCCCTGAGCTTCGGCGGCCAGCCGCTGCAAGCCAACGTCAGCATTACCCAGCCTGGCATTCTGGCGATCACGGCGGAAAGCCCGGTGGGCATTGCCCGCATTCAGGGCAGCATCAACGGGGCGGAATTTTTCAACCAGCGCTATCCCAACGCCAGCCCCGTCACGGCCAGCCAGTTCCTGGACTTTGCCCAGCTGCCCAATGGCAGCCATGTGCTGGACGTGGTGGTCACGGACGGCAACGGCGAGCAGGCAAGGCTGAACCTGCCCTTTTCGCTGAATCTGAGCGCGCCTGCGGCGCCCGTCATCACCGCGCCGGCCAGCGGTACCCGGGTCGATGCGCCGCAGCTGGGTGTTTCCGGCACGGCGGCGCCGGGCGCGCGCGTGCAGGTTTACGTGAACGGCCAGGCCGCGGGCGCGCCCGTCACGGCCAGCGCCAGCGGCAGCTTCGCCACCCAGGTCGTGCTGACCGAGGGCACGCACCAGCTCACCGCGCGGGCCAGCAACGGCCGTGGCGACAGCCCTTTGAGCGCTGCCGTCAGCGTGAGCTACGCCGCCAGCGTGCCCACCGTCGTGTTCGTCAGCCCCGCTGAAAACGCTCTCCTGAGCGCTGACACCGTGGTCGAGGCCAGCGCGGTCGATGCCAGCGGTATCGCCAAGCTTGACCTGTACGCCAATGACCAGCTCATCGGCAGCAGCACGGCCGCCCCCTGGCGCGCCACCTGGGCGCTGGCCCAGGTGCCCGACGGCGCCTACACCCTGCGCGCCGTGGCCACCAGCCAGGCCGGCAAGACGGCCCAGGCCAGCCGCACCGTGCGCGTGCAGAAAACCCCCGAAACGCCCGCGCCGCCGCCCGTGCCCTACGGCGTGCGCGGCGTCAGCATCACCCCGGCCACCTCCTTTGGCCATGAACCCATCCAGATCAGCGGCGAAGTGCTCACCACGGAAGGCGCGCAGCCCGTGCCCCACGCCAGCTTGCGCATGGTGCTGCGCGTGCAGGGCTTCGAGCGGCGCCTGAACCTGGTGGGCGACGCGCAAGGGCGCTTCAGCTACAGCTTCGTGCCGC
>RQYR01000006.1 GCA_003859965.1 Comamonadaceae bacterium OH2545_COT-014
GTTCAAAGTTTCGGCGCGAGTGGGCAACAAGCGGTTTGGGATGGGATGCAAGGCGCAAAACGCCGCCAATAGCGCGTGCTATTGGCAAGTTTTGCAACGCTGCAAACCGCCCAAATCCGCTTGAGTGCACGCCGCGCAGGGACTTTGAACAGGTTCTCAGACCCGCACATGGCGGGTGACCAGGCTTTTGAGCAGCGGCAATTGTCCGTGAAAGAAATGCCCGCCTCCGGGCACAACCGTGACGGGAAGTGACTGCGGGCGCGCCCAGTCCATCACGGCGGCCAGGGGCACGGTGTCGTCCTGCTCGCCATGGATCACCAGCGTTTGCGCGTGCAGCGCCTCGGGCACCGGCGGCACGGCAAAGCGCGAAGCCGCCGTGCCCACCAGCACGATCTTGCTGGCCACCTCTGGCGCGGGCTGCTCGTCCCACAGCGTGGCCAGTGCGCGCGCCGTCACGAAAGCGCCAAAGGAGAAACCGGCCAGCGCCAGCGGCGCTCCGGCCGTGCGGGTTTGCTCAATCACGGCTCGCAGGTCGTCGCTTTCGCCGCGCCCTTCGTCATGCGCGCCCGCGCTGGCGCCTACGCCGCGGAAGTTGAAACGCACCGCGCGCCAGCCGCACTGCACGAAAGCGCGCGCCACGGTTTGCACCACCTTGTTGTGCATGGTGCCGCCAAACAGCGGGTGCGGGTGGGCAATGACCACGGTGCCGTGAGGCTGGCGGAACAGGTCGGGCTCCGGCAGGTCCAGCAAGGCTTCCACGGCGCCAGCGCCGCCCTGGAGCGAGAGGGTTTGGGTTTGGGCGTTCATTTGCTATAAATTATATAGCTGCTTAGGCACATACAGCGTGCCCCAAGGCCGTTTTTGTTTTCAAACCGCGCTCACCGCCCCAGGTGCGGCGGCGTCAGAAGGCGCTGCACCACCACGCCGTTTTTCAGGTGCGACTCGACGATTTCGTCAATGTCCGCCAAGTCCACGAAGCTGTACCACACCGCCTCCGGGTACACCACGGCCACGGGCCCGGCGGCGCAGCGGTCCAGGCAACCGGCCTTGTTCACGCGCACCTTGCCCGGGCCTGCCAGCCCCAGCGCCTTGACCCGCGCCTTGCAGTGGTCAAACGCCGCCTGCGCGCCATAGTCGGCGCAGCAAGCCTGGCCGTTCGTGCGCTGGTTGAGGCAAAAGAAGATGTGTCGCTGGTAGTACGACGCGGAAGAAGGCGCGGCGGCAGAGGGGGCGGGTGCGTTCATGCCGAAATTGTAGGCAGCGCCGGCGCCTGCGCCGGGCCGCGCCGCAGCAGCCGCCCGGCCAGATACAGCAGCGCGGCATAAGGCCACAGCCAGCCCACCCACTGCGCCAGCCCGTAAAAGTGGATGAAGCGGCCCTGCTCCCAGACTTGCAGGTTGGCCGCGTCATACGCGCTTTCAGGCGCCTGGTTGAGCAGCGCCAGCCCCAGCGCCAGCGCCGCCATCAACACCGGCACGCAGGCGCGGCGCGGCAGCGGCAGCGCCAGCAGCGCCAGCCCGGCGCCGGCCATCAAACCCCAGCGCTGCGGGCGATCCAGCCAGGCCCAGGCGTACACGGGCCCCCAGGTCAGCGCCGCCGACAGGGCCGACGCCGCCACCCCCACAGCCAGCGCCAGCGCCGCCAGCAGCGCGCGCCGGCCCGTATGCAGCATCACCGAATAGCCCAGCAGGCAGGGGGCCAGCACCCCCAGCGCCACGCACAGCACCTCCACGCCCGGCAACAGCGGCTGCAATTCCACCTCGCGCAGCGGCAGCCATTCCAGAAACGGCGTGCCCTTGAGCAGCGCCGCCAGCGCCGTTTCGGCCCGCTCGTACACCTGCCCCAGACCAAACGCCACGGGCGCGGGGTACAGCAGCGCCACCGGCCACAGCGCCAGCAGCACCAGCGCGCCGCGCGCCTCTGGCACAAACCAGCGGCGGCGAAAACGCCGCCAGCGCCCGATGGCGCCCAGCCGCTCCAGCACCACGGCCACCAGCGCCCCCGCCGCGCCGCCAGCGGCGTTCAGCGCCAAGTCCAGGTTGGAGGCCACGCGCAGCGGCAGGTAGGACTGCAACGCCTCCAGCCCGAACGACAGCAGCGCCGGCCCCAGCGCCGCCAGCGCCACGGCCCGCCAGGCGCCCCAGGCCGGCAGCAGCGCCAGCGCCAGCAGAAAACCCAGCGGGGCATAGCCGGCAAAGTTGGCCAGCAGGTCAAAACGCGTCCAGTATTGCGGCAGGGGGGCATGCAGGTAGGCCCAGGGCGGCAGCCCCTGGTCGCGCCAGCCCGTGAACGGAAACAGGCTGGCATAGACGATGAGCGCCGCATAACACAGCGCCAGCGGCCCGGCGGCGGATTTCTCGCGGTGCACGGCTGGCCTTTTACCCCTGCCGCCACGCCCGGCAGCCGCCGCGTTGCGCCTTGCCCCAGGCCATGCTCAGAACGGCTTGACCACCACCAGCACCACCACGGCCAGCATCATCAGCACCGGCGCCTCGTTGAACCAGCGGAACCACACATGGCCACGCATCGGCCGCCCGGCCGCAAAGCCGCCCAGCAAGCGCCCGCACCAGGCGTGGTAGCCCACCAGCAGGGCCACGATCAGCAACTTGGCGTGCATCCAACCATTGCCGGGCCCCAGGCCAATGCCGTAGCCCAGCCACAGCCACAAACCCAGCGCCAGCGCGGGCACGGCCAGCAGGGTCATGAAGCGGTAGAGCTTGCGCGACATCAGCACCAGGCGTTCGCGCTCGGCCACTGAACCGGGCGGCACCATGGCCAGGTTGACGAAGATGCGCGGCAAATAAAACAGGCCCGCGAACCAGCTCGCCATGAAAACGATGTGCAGGGCTTTGATCCACAACATGTGTCTAAGTGTAGTGCGGCGGCGGCAACGCGGTCTTGATTCTCGGTGCGCGGGGCGGCCCGGCGGGTATCCAGATGCGGCGCCGCCGGGCTGCAAGGCGCGCCGCGCCATGTGTGCATGGTGCGCTGGCGCCGTGCAAGCGGCAACAGCATGTGTGTAGCCAATCAAAAGCAAAAGCGCATAAAAAAATCCCCGGCCTTGCGGCCGAGGATTCAAAGCCTTTTTGCTGTCACACATCAAGGCTCCCGCTCAGGGAGGAAAAGCAGGGGGCCGTAAGGCCCGCGCCAAGTATATCGAAAGTCATAAATTGCGACAATTTCATACAAATAACGCCGGGCTTTTGCGCCGCTGCGTCCTTCCGTGGCGCGACAACGTGGTAAGCGGATAATTTGCCGCATGAACGCTTTGCACGCCCCTTTCCCCGCCGGCCGCCCGCGCCGCCTGCGCCGCGACGACTTCACCCGCCGCCTGGTGCGAGAACATCACCTGCGCGCCGACGACCTGATCTACCCCGTCTTCGTGCTCGACGGCAAGAACCGCCGCGAGGCCGTGCCCTCCATGCCCGGCGTGGAGCGCCTCTCGCTCGACCTGCTGCTGCCCGTGGCCGAGGAGTGCGTGGCCCTGGGCATCCCGGTGCTGGCGCTGTTTCCGGTGATCGACGCCAAGCTCAAGGACGACAAGGGCAGCGAAGCCGCCAACGCCCGCGGCCTCATCCCGCGCGTGGTCAAGGAACTGAAGAAGCGCTTTCCCGAGCTGGGCGTGATGACCGACGTGGCGCTGGACCCCTACACCAGCCACGGCCAGGACGGCTGGCTGGACAAGAGCGGCTACATCGTCAACGACGCCACCGTGGCCCAGCTCGTCAAGCAGGCGCTCACCCAGGCCGCCGCCGGGGTGGACATCGTCGCGCCCAGCGACATGATGGACGGGCGCATCGGCGCCATCCGCGCCGCGCTGGAGGCCAAGGGCCACGTACACACCCGCATCATGGCCTACAGCGCCAAGTACGCCAGCGCCTTCTACGGCCCCTTCCGCGACGCCGTGGGCAGCGCCAAAAACCTGGGCAAGAGCGACAAGAAGGTCTACCAGATGGACCCGGCCAACGGCGACGAAGCCCTGCGCGAAGTGGCCATGGACATCGCCGAAGGCGCCGACATGGTCATGGTCAAGCCCGGCCTGCCTTACCTGGACGTGGTGCGCCGCGTCAAAGACACCTTCGCCGTGCCCACCTTCGCCTACCAGGTCAGCGGCGAATACGCCATGCTCAAGGCCGCCGCGCACAACGGCTGGCTTGACCACGACGCCGTGATGATGGAAAGCCTGCTGGCCTTCAAGCGCGCCGGGGCCGACGGCATCCTCACCTACTTCGCCCGCGAGGCCGCCCGGCTTCTTCAAAAAACATAGCACCTGACGCCCACCCATCCTGCCCTGCCAGCCTGCCCGCCAACGCAGCCCTCTGCGGGCAGCCCCGCCGGAGAACATCAAAAAACATCGCATCCCACGGCGCCACGCCTGCCCTGCCAGCCTTTCTGTCCCTGCGCCCGCTCCACAGCCCGCGCCTGCCGCTTTCATGACCGCCCCACTCACCCTTTTCCTGCCCTGCGCCGCCGGGGTTGAAGACTTTCTGGCCGACGAAGTGCACGGCCTCACGGGCCTGGCCGGGCACGATTTGCTCAGCCAGCGCGGCGGCGTGCGCGTGCGCGGCGGCTGGGCCGAGGTGATGCGCCTGAACCTCTGGAGCCGCCTGGCCCAGCGCGTGCTGATCGAGCTGGCGCACGCCCCCTGTCCGGACGAGCAGGCGCTCTACGCGCTGGCCTTCGCCGTGCCGTGGGAACAGTGGTTCACCCCCCGCCACACCTTCCGGGTGGACATCACCGCCCAGGGCAGCCCGCTGCGCAGCCTCAACTTTGCCGCCCTGCGCGTCAAAGACGCCGTGGCCGACCGCTTCCGCCAGCGCGCCGGCGGCGTGCGCCCCAGCGTGGACACCGCCTGCCCCCAGGTGCGCGTGCACGCCCACCTCACGGCCCAGCACGCCACTCTCTACATCGACACCAGCGGCGAACCCCTGTTCAAACGCGGCTGGCGGCAAGACAAGGGCGACGCCCCGCTCAAGGAAACCCTGGCCGCCGCCATGCTGGCCGCCTGCGGCTGGTGGCTGCCCGCCGAACGCCGCACCCGCGCGCTGCCGCTGTACGACCCCTGCTGCGGCAGCGGCACCATCGTCATCGAAGCCGCCCAGCTCGCCTGCGGCCTGCCCCCCGGCGGGCAACGCCGCTTTGCCTTCGAACACCTTGCGCCCTTCGACCCCGCCGCCTGGAACGCTCTCAAAAAAGAAGCAAACTCGCTTACAACCACCAGCCCAAACACCGAAAAAAGCCATGAACCCCTGGCCCCGCCCGTGCGCGTTTTCGGCAGCGACGTGGCCCACCGCATGGTCGATTTCGCGCAACGCAACGCCGAACGCGCCGGCGTGGCCCACGCCCTGCAACTGCGCGGCGGCGACGCGCTGCAACGCCAGCCGCCCACGGCCACGCCCGGCATCATCCTGATGAACCCGCCCTACGGCGAACGCATCGCCGTGGCCGGCACGGCGGCGGCCCGGGGCAAAGGCCCAGGCGGCGGGCGCGAGCGCTTTCACGCCAGCGCCACGCTGCACGCCCCCGCCCACGCGCGGGCCCCCGGCGCCGACTGCATGCACGGTGACGCCCAGGGCGACGACTTCTTCCGCCAGCTCAGCCAGCACTGGAAAAGCCACTACGCCGGCTGGCAAGCCTGGCTGCTCACCCCCGACCGCGCCCTGCCCGGCCGCCTGCGCCTGAAAGAAAGCCGCCGCGTGCCGCTGTGGAACGGCCCCATCGAATGCCGCCTGCTGCGCTTTGACCTGAGAACCGACTCCAGCAGCGCAGCATGACCCCGCCCGGCGGCGCCCCCACGCGCAACGACGACCCGCCCCGCGGCAACGGCCACACCGTGGCGCACCCGCGCCTGGTCATCGACACCCAGTGGGTACTCGACCTGTTCGTGTTTGAAGACCCGCGCGCCGCGCCGCTGCGCACCGCCTTGCAGCAAGCGCGCGTGCAGTGGCTGGCCACCCAAGCCATGCGCGATGAACTGGCGCGCGTGCTGGGCTACCCGCTGGTGGCGCGGCGGCTGGCCGCCGGCCCGCGCAGCCCGGCGCACGTACTGGCCGCCTTCGACCGCCACGCCTGCCTGCACCCGGCGCCGCCCACCGCACCGCCGCTGTGCCGCGACCCGGACGACCAGATGTTCATCGACCTGGCCGTGGCCCACCGCGCCACGTTGCTCAGCAAAGACCGGCTGGTGCTGGCGCTGGCCCGCCGCCTGCGCCCGCTGGGCGTGCGGGTGGCCCCCATGCCTGGCGCGCCAGAGCTGGGGGCGGTGCACGCGGCTGAAGAAGGCGTGAAGGCATAGAAAAGCCGCGCTGGCCAAGCCGGGCGACGCCGAGCGAGGGATTTTGTCCATGCTCTCCCGCACGGTTGGGCAAGCAGGTGGTGCGCACTCAGCGTTAGCGCCAAGAATCTGTTCAAGGTCTCGGCGCAAATAGACAGCAAGCGGTTTGAGATGGGATGCAAGACGCAAAACGCCGCCAATAGCCCGTGATATCCGTGCTATTGGCAAGTTTGGCAACGCCGCAGACCGCCCAAATCCGCTGGCGTGCCCGCCGTGCAGGGACTTTGAACAGGTTCTTAGCGCGCGTCCGTCACCACGCGCAGCGCGGGCAGGGCTTGCTGGTCGAGCGAGGCGTCGCTCAGCACGTCGCTGGCCTGGATGGGGCGGGCCGGCGCGGCCAGCAGTTGGCGCACGAAGCCGGGCTGCGCCAGCAGCGCCTGGTGGGTGGCGCCGTTGTAGAGCTTCAAGTCGCGCAGCCCCAGCGCGGCGATGCGGGCATCCACCTCGGCTGCGTCGAGCGTGGCCGGGTCGGTGCGGTCGGAGGCCACGGCCATGGCCCACAGCGTGCCGTACAGCGGCACGTATTGCAGGTAGGGCCGCACCACCGGGAACACGGCGCGCAGCGAGGCATGGATGCGCGCCATGGTTTCGGGCCGGTGAATGGGCGACTGAATGTGCAGCGACAGCACGCCGCCGGGCGTGAGGGCGCGCCGGCAAGCGGCGTAGAACTCGGTGGTATAGAGCGCCAGGGCGGGGCCAAAGGGGTCGGTCAAATCAAGCACGATCTGGTCGAACCGCTCGCCGCATTGCGCCATGAAGGCACGGCCATCACCGATGTGCAAGGCTAGGCGCGGGTCGTCGAACACGCCGCGGTGAATAGCCGGCAGCCACTGGCGCGCCATGTCGATCACGCCTTCGTCCAGCTCGGCCAGCACCACGCGGCGCATGGCCGGGTGCTTGAGCAGCTCTTCCGCCGCGCCGCCGTCGCCGCCGCCAATCACCAGCGCCGAGCGCGGCTGGCCGAAAGACACGGCGGGCAGGTGCACCATGGGCTCGTGATAGAAGAATTCGTCGCCCTCGCTGGTCATGAAGCAGCCGTCGATGCGCATGGCACGGCCAAACTGCGGCGTCTCCACGATCTCGATGTGCTGCATGGGCGTGCGCCGCTCGGCCAGCGTGCGGCTGGTGCGCAGGAAGAAGCCGAAGTCGGCCGTCAGCGTTTCGACGCAGTAGGCGCCGCCGGAATCGCCGGACGATGCAGGCGCGTTCATGGCACTCATGGCGCTTCAGGCCCGCACCACGCGGTGCAGGTGCGGCTCGGCCGGGTTGAACGCCTGCATCAGCCGCTCGAACAGGTCTTGCGCCTTGCCGCTGTTGTCCGTGGAGTAGCTGCACACATACACGTCGAGCGTGACGTAGCCGTCTTCCGGCCAGGTGTGGATGGACAGGTGCGACTCGGCCAGCACCACCACGCCGGTCACGCCGCCTTCGTCGCCGAAGCTGTGAAACAGGCTGCCTACAGCGCTCAGGCCAGCGGCCTGCACCTGGCGCTTGCAGAAGTCTTCCAGGTGCGCGGCGTCGAACATCAGGCGGCTGTCACACACGCAGCCGTACAGGTCGCCAATCAAGTGCAGGCCAGGCGCCTTGCGCGCCACGGCGTGGGCGCTGCTGCGCGCGGGCACGGGCAAGGCGTGCTGGGAAACGGTGGCGCCCGTGGTGGCGTCAAGGGTGCGGGACGGAAGGGACATGGCGCATCTCCTGCAATGGGCGGCCAGGCCGTGGCGGCACTGGCAACGGAAAGCCAAAAGGCGGGAAAGGGCGAATGAAAGGCGTCGCCAAGGCGTCCCGGCAATACAAGGCGCACCAGGCGCAAAGGATCAAAGGACGCAAAAAGCAATCCCGCCAAGGCCGTCCTGCATGCACAGGCCGCGCGGCGGGAAACCTCGTATCATAGGAAATCTTGACCCCTTCTGGCAAGCCCGGCGCGGGGGCAATATTCGGCAGCCGCTCATTGCCGGTTTTTTTCAGGCGGCTTTTCCCCTCCATTTCATGTCCGAGGCTTCTTCCTCCCCCTCCACAGACAGTGCACTGGTCGAGCTGCGCGGCGTCACCTTCGGGTATGGCGAGCGCAAGGTGCTGGACGGCCTGTCGTTCACGGTGCCGCGCGGCAAGGTCACGGCGCTGATGGGCGCATCTGGCGGCGGCAAGACGACGGTGCTGCGCCTCATTGGCGGGCAGCAGCGCGCCCAGGCGGGCGAGGTGCTGTTCGATGGGCGCCACATCGGCGCCATGGGCGAGGCGCGCCTGTACGCGGTGCGGCGGCGCATGGGCATGCTGTTCCAGTTCGGGGCGCTGTTCACCGACCTGTCGGTGTTTGAGAACGTGGCCTTTCCCCTGCGCGAACACACCCAGCTGCCCGAGGCGCTGATCCGCGACATCGTGCTGATGAAGCTGGACGCGGTGGGCCTGCGCGGCGCGTGTGATCTGATGCCGTCGGAGATTTCCGGCGGCATGGCGCGGCGCGTGGCGCTGGCGCGCGCCATCGCGCTCGACCCCGAACTGGTGATGTACGACGAGCCTTTCGCCGGGCTGGACCCCATTTCGCTGGGCACGGCGGCGCGGCTGATCCGTCGCCTCAATGATGCGCTGGGCATCACCAGTCTGGTGGTGTCGCATGACGTGGAGGAAACCTTCCGCATCGCCGACCACGTGGTCATCCTGGCGGGCGGTCAAGTAGCCGCCCAGGGCCGTCCGGACGAGGTGCGCGCCAGCGCCAACCCGCTGGTGCACCAGTTCGTGCACGCCGAAGCGGATGGGCCAGTGCCCTTTCACTACCCCGGCCCCGGCATCGAGCAGGATTTTGGAGGCGTCGCATGAGCTGGTGGCGCCCGTCCGACGTGGGTTTTGCCGTGCGCCGCCGGCTGGCCGACATGGGCTACGCCGCCCGCCTGTTCTGGCGCCTGCTGGCCCTGGCAGGCCCAGTGCTGCGGCGCTTTGGCCTGGTGCGCGACCAGGTTCACTTTCTGGGCAACTATTCGCTGGCCATCGTGGCCGTGTCAGGACTGTTCGTAGGGTTCGTGCTGGCGCTGCAGGGCTACAACATCCTGCAACGCTACGGCTCGGCCGAGGCCGTGGGCATGATGGTGGCGCTGTCGCTGCTGCGCGAGCTGGGGCCGGTGGTCACGGCGCTGCTCTTTGCGGGGCGCGCGGGCACCTCGCTCACGGCGGAAATCGGCCTGATGAAGGCGGGCGAGCAGCTGTCGGCCATGGAGATGATGGCCATCGACCCCATCCGCCGCATCATCGCGCCGCGCTTCTGGGCAGGCGTGATCGTGGTGCCGTTGCTGGCGGCCGTGTTCAGCGCTGTCGGCATTCTGGGCGGCTGGGTCGTCAGCGTGCCGCTGATTGGCGTGGACCCCGGCGCGTTCTGGAGCCAGATGCAAGGCGGCGTGGACGTCTGGGCCGACCTGGGCAACGGCGTGCTCAAAAGCGTGGTGTTTGGCGTGGCGGTCACTTTCGTGGCGCTGCTGCAAGGCTACGTGGCGCGCCCCACGGCCGAAGGCGTGGCGCGGGCCACCACGCGCACGGTGGTCATGGCATCGCTGCTGGTGCTGGGGCTGGACTTCGTGCTCACGGCATTCATGTTCAGCCTCTGACGCATTTCACGGGAAAAGGAGAGGAAACGCCTCATGCCACGTTCCAAAAACGATTTCTGGGTGGGCCTGTTCGTGCTCATCGGCGCGGCCGCGCTGGTGTTTCTGGCACTGCAATCGGCCAACCTGCTCAGCCTGAACCTGCAGCGCGGCTACCGCATCACGGCGCAGTTCGACAACATTGGCGGCCTCAAGCCCAAGGCGGCCGTGCGCAGCGCCGGCGTGCTGGTGGGGCGCGTGGCCAGCATCGGCTTTGACGACCAGCGCTTCCAGGCCCGCGTGGTGCTGGACATGGACACGCGCTACCAGTTTCCCAAGGACAGTTCCATGAAAATCCTCACCAGCGGCCTGCTGGGCGAGCAATACATCGGCATTGAGGCCGGTGCGTCCGAGCAGAACCTGGCCGCCGGCGACAACGTGACCGCCACCCAGGGCGCGGTGGTGCTGGAAAACCTGATTGGCCAGTTCCTCTACAACAGCGCGGCCGACGGCGGCAAGAAATAGAGAGAAAAGGCCCCTTTCCCCGTGCGCCCCGCGCGGCCCCGCCAGCAGCTTCATGCGGCCCTCCCCTTCTCCTGCAAAGCATCATGAACACCGCATCCGCCCCACTTCTCCATCCGCCCCGGCGCGCGCTGCGCGGTCTGGCCGCCGTGCTGGCGCTGACCCTGGCCGCAGGCTGCGCCACCGTGCCCGGCGGCAGCGCCGACCCGCGCGATCCGTGGGAGGGCTACAACCGCTCCATGACCCAATTCAACGAAGCGGTGGACCGCGCCGTGCTGCGCCCCGTGGCCTCGGCCTACAAGGACATCGTGCCCGAGCCGGTGCGCACGGGCGTGGGCAACTTCTTCGGCAACCTGTCGGATGTGTGGTCGCTCATCAACAACGTGCTGCAAGGCAAGCCCGAAGGCGCGCTCTATTCGTTCTGGCGTGTAGTCATCAACACCACCATTGGCCTGGGCGGCGTGCTCGACCCGGCCTCCGAAATGCGACTGACGCGCCATCGCGAGGACTTCGGCCAGACCCTGGGCCGCTGGGGCGTGCCCCCGGGGCCGTACTTCGTGCTGCCCCTGCTCGGCCCCTCCACGCTGCGCGATGCCGCCGCGCTGCCGCTGGACTACCACGGCAACCCGCTGGCCCAGGTGAACGACATCCCTTGGCGCAACTCCCTGTCTGCCCTCAACATCGTGGACAGCCGCGCGCGCCTGGTCGGCGTGGACAGCGTGTTTCAGGGCGCCGCTCTCGACGCCTACACCTTCCGGCGCGATACCCACCTGCAACGGCGCCTGAACGAAGTGCATGACGGCCGCCCGCCCCAGGGCGCCGACGACGACTACCCCGTTTACGACAACCCGGATGCCGCCGCACCCGCCGCTCTCCCATTGGCACCGCCTGACACACCGGCAAGCGCCCCAGCCAGCGCGCCGGAGCATGCGCCTGCGGCCACCGCCGCGCCCGCACCCTCGGCCGTGTCCGGAACCGAGGCTGCCCCTGCCCCCGGCCCTGTCGAGCCGGCGGCCCCTGACACAGCCCCGCCGCCAGCGCCTGCCCGCCCGTAGCTACGCCAGGCCATGAACGCACCTTCGGCGGACAATTTGTAACCGCTTGGGCGCAACCTGGGCGGTCAATGGGTTTCCAATGCGTCTTTTCAGTGCACGCGGCTCGCGGCACATCGTCTTGCGCCACGCCAGCGGAATCGCAAGCCCGCACGGAAATTCACCGCGGCGCGCCCTCTTGCCGCCCCACATTTCTCCCATGCGTTCTCCCATGAGGTCATCCACCATGCCATCCATCTCAGCCCTGCCCCGTATGGCCCGCCGCCGCCTTCTTCAGCTGACAGCGCCATGGGCCGCCGCCCTGGCATTGGGGGCCGCTGGTCCATGGGCCCTGGCGGCCACGGAAACCCCCGATGCCTGGGTGGGCCGTCTTTCGCGCGAGGTGCTGGACGACATCAAGTCCGACAAAGCCATGCAGGCCGGCGACATGAACCGCATCATGGCGCTGGTGGACGGCAAGATCATGCCCAACGTCAACTTCCGCCGCATGACCGCCTCCGCCGTCGGCCCGGGCTGGCGCCAGGCCTCGGCCGAACAGCGCCAGCAGCTGGAAAAAGAGTTCAAGACCCTGCTCGTGCGCACCTACGCCGGCGCGCTCAGCCAGGTCAAGGAACAGCGCATCGAAGTGCGCCCGCTGCCCGCCAGCGCCTTGCAAGACAACGAGCTGACCGTGCGCACCCTCATCCATGGCGGCGGCGAACCCGTGCAGCTCGATTACCGCCTGGAAAAAACCCCCGGCCAGGGCGCCGGCTGGAAAATCTATGACCTGAACGTGCTGGGCGTGTGGCTGGTGGCCACCTACCGTCCCCAGTTCTCGCAACAAATCAACACTCACGGCGTGGATGGGCTCATCCAGTCATTGAGCCAACGCAACCAGAGCAACGCCACCGCACGCCCCTGAGCCTGACCTGCCTTCTCCCGCACGCCCTGCCCGCGACGACCGCCGCCGCCACCCGCCCCATGCTCGTTCTGCCTGCCGAACTCACCCACAAGCAAGCAGCAGCCTGCCTGCACATGCTGCGCCAGGCCTCGCACACCGAAGGGGACGCCGTGGTCGTGGTCGATGCCACGGCGCTGGAACGCTTCGACTCCTCCGCCCTGGCCGTGCTGCTGGAATGCCGCCGCGCCTGCCTGCAAGACGGCAAAGGCTTCGCCGTGCACGGCCTGCCCCCCCGGCTGCGTGAGCTGGCCCACCTGTACGGCGTGGCCCCCCTGCTGCCCAACCCGCAGCAGGCCGCTGGCCCCGCCGGGCCAGACACGCCCCTTTCCTCCTGACCCTCTCATGCTTGCCAAACGCATCATCCCCTGCCTGGACGTAACCGGCGGCCGCGTCGTCAAAGGCGTCAACTTCGTTGAACTGCGCGACGCGGGCGACCCGGTGGAAATTGCCGCGCGCTACAACCAGCAGGGCGCCGACGAGCTGACCTTTCTCGACATCACCGCCACCAGCGACGGGCGCGATCTGATCCTGCCCATCATCGAAGCCGTGGCCTCGCAGGTCTTCATTCCGCTCACCGTCGGCGGCGGCGTGCGCACCGTGGCCGACGTGCGGCGCCTGCTCAATGCCGGGGCCGACAAAGTCAGCTTCAACTCCGCCGCCATCGCCCACCCGCCCGTCATTGCCGAAGCCGCCGGGCGCTATGGCTCGCAATGCATCGTGGTCGCCATCGACGCCAAGCGCCGCTTCGGCGACGACCTGCTGGCCCGCGGCGAAGGCTGGGACGTATACAGCCACGGCGGCCGCCGCAACACCGGCCTGGACGCCGTAACCTGGGCGCGCCGCCTGACCGAGCTGGGCGCCGGCGAAATCCTGCTCACCAGCATGGACCGCGACGGCACCAAGGCCGGCTTCGACCTGGAGCTGACCCGCACCGTGGCTGAAGCCGTGACCGTGCCCGTCATCGCCTCCGGCGGCGTGGGCCACCTGGACCACCTGGCCGACGGCGTGCAATACGGCCTGGCCGACGCCGTGCTGGCCGCCAGCATCTTCCACTACGGCGAATACACCATCCAGCAGGCCAAGGCGCGCATGGCCGAACGCGGCATCCCGGTGCGGCAGCCTGATGTCCACTGAAGTGTTCGGCGGCTGCTCCGGCCCCCAAGCACCAGGCCTGGCTCGCCGCTTGGGCACACGCCTTGCGCCTCACAGGCGCGGTGGGCGGAACACCTGCGCATCGGCATAAAAGGCCGGGGCTTCGTTGGCCGGCCACCAGCCGGGCACGCCCAGCACGGGCAAGGGCAAGAAGGGCTTGGCCGCCAGCTTTGCCGGGGTCAAATCGGCGGCCAGCCAGGCGTCCAGCGCCTGCAAGTCGCCCGCCGGGTCAAAGGGCGGCGCCACACGCCACACATGCACGGTGATGGATTTGTACGGCGCCACCAGCTTTTCCAGCGCCGCGTGGCCCATCACCAGCAGCGCGGCCTGCCCCCACAGCGGCCGCAGCGGGCCAAACGCCTCGGCCCAGCGGCGCGCGGCCAGCGCCTGCCACAGCGCCTCGGGCGCGTGCAGCAGCGCACCGTTTTCGTCCAGCACCGTGATGGCATCGCGCACCGGCCCGCGCCGCGCCTGCACGCCATCGCGCGCAATCTCGGCGGCCTGCAGCGCGTTCATGCGCTGCTTGCTGCGCGGCAGCGCGCACCAGACCAGGCCGTTGAGCGCATCATGCAGGTTGTCGCGCGTGGGCACGGCCCGTTGCTGGAAGATGAAGTCCTCATACGCCTGCCCCTTGGGCAGCGCCGCCTGGGGCACAAAGCGCACCGGCGCCGGGCCGCCTCCATCCTGCAAGGCCCGCGCCACCGAGCCATGCGCGGCCCAATGCGCAAACACCGCCGCGCCCCGCCCGGCCACCGGCGCCCACCACGGGGCGTGCCAGTTCACCACAGGCACGGGCGCGGCACAGGCAAGGCGGGCAGACAACATGCGGGCGATGGTGCCACAGCGCCCGGGCGCGGCCTGGCGCCAGAAGCCAGAATCGGCCCGCAGCAGCCCGGCTGCGCCAATGCCATGGCAAGCACACACCCATGAACCCCACACCCGCCATCGACCCCTGCTTTCTTCTAGCCCTGGCCCAGCCCGTGCTGCGCGGCCTGAACGGCCTGGCGCTCATGGTCACGCCCGGCCAGGGCGGCGCGCCTATTGCCGTACAGCCCTGGCCGGGCATGACCGCCAGCGGCAGCGCCGGGCAGGCCATGCGCTGCTGGGGCCACTCAGCGCCGCACGACCCGGCGCCGTGGCTGGCCACGCACGAGCGCATCCTGGCGCTCATCGACGGCCATCGCCCCTTGGTGATGGGGGCATGACGGCGCGCCGCCGGATGCGCCCTATCCGGCCGTGGTGGCCGCGCAGGCGGGCGGGTTGACGGTGTTCCTGGTCAATGTGACC
Source organism: Comamonadaceae bacterium OH2545_COT-014 (assembly GCA_003859965.1). Taxonomy (GTDB): domain Bacteria; phylum Pseudomonadota; class Gammaproteobacteria; order Burkholderiales; family Burkholderiaceae_C; genus Ottowia. The sequence goes on from RQYR01000006.1 coordinate 14,860, forward strand.
TCACAAGTGCGCGTGTTCGCGGCCGACGCGGCGCAGGCGGTGGAGCTACCCCCGATCGACGACGCGCAGATCTACGCGGCCTGGGCGCATCAGGGCCAGTTGTGGGCCGCTGGCATGCGGCCGCGCCCGCGCGACGCCGCTGGCGACATCACGGGCTTTGGCCAGGCGCTGCTGCTGCGCTGGCACATGCGCCCGCTGGCCGTTCAAGACCGCTGGCAGGGGCTGGACGTGTGGCCTGTGGATGAAGCCACCACCCCCGCAGCCGAATGGGCAGGCTTGGCTGGCATGGAAGCCTGGCTGGCGGCCTTGCCCGGCCCGTCACCCGCGCAGCCGCCCTGGCTGATCGGCACGCCCCTGCTGCGCGGCGTGCATGATTTGCCGCCGGATCTCTCGCCCTTCTGGATGTTGGGCCTGCCCGCGCCGGATGACTACAGCGCTGCCGTGCTGGCGCAGGCCAAAAACGCGCCTGCCCCCTCGCCAGCGACCCCGCCCCTGCAACTGGCGCGCGTGCTGGCCGGCCACAGCCTGCTGGCCGTGTGCGGCCAGGGCGCGGGCCAGGCGCTGGTGTTCATGCTGGCCCAGCCCGAGGCTGGCGCTGCCGCCCGCGTCCACCGGCTGTGCCAAAGCCGCTGGGACGGCGCCCGCGCCCAGCTTTCCCCCGCGCAGCCAATGCACATTGCCGGCCTGCCCGCAGAGGCCGGCAGCGCCACGCTGCTGGATTGGGATGCCGTGCATCACCCCGGCTTCGGCTTTGCCGCCACGCTGCTGTGGCGGCCTGTCCGCCCTGGCAGCAGTGATGGCAGTAACGGCAGCGGGCCGGCACCGGCCCCCGCTGGCGCGGTGCTGCACAGCCCTGACGGGCGACATTGGAGCGTGATGCAAATGCTCAGCCACGCTGCCTGACACATAGGGCGATCGCCCGTCCTGCCGCCGTCCGCTTTTACCGGGCCGTGGGGCTGCCAGCTCCCTCAAACGTCCAGCCGAAAGCCCAAGTCCAGCTCGGACGCGGGCTGGCCGCCGCGCAGGCCCCAGTTGTCCAGCGGCGGCTCGTGCAGCACGATGAACACGCCGCCCGGCGCAATGCCCAGCGCGCCCAAGCGGCGCACGATCTCCTGGTACAGCCTGCGCTTTATGTTGCCGATGCTCACCCCCGATAGCGAACGGTATTCGGCTGCTTGGCTGGCAACAACTCGAACTGCGCTGAATAGCGTTTGAACAAAGCGGTTGAACTACCGTTTTTTGACAGCAACCCTTCAGCGCGCAACTTCTTGGCGACCACGCTTAAATGCTGCGGCGTACCTGACGACAGCGCGGGCAATGCTTTCAGGAGGGACTTAACCGACGGTTCTGCTTTTGGCTTGGCAACCGTCGGCGACTTGGAAGGTTGCAGAACCCTTGCTGGCTGCTCAGCAGCAGAACCTTTTAACGGCCAGATCGGCTCCGACACAGAGGTCAGCGGCACGGGCTGCGAGTCACCCAACACATCAATCAAAACCACTTCGTCATAGAAGCTTTCCGGATTGGCAAATATCTTGTTCGACAAGCTGTAGCAAAGCACTCGGCAATGGTGCTCGCGCAGCCACATGGCCAACGGCACGAAGTCGGCATCACCCGAGCAAATCGCCACGATGTCAATATCGTTGCGACATACGGCCTCCACGGCATCGATCACCAAGGCACTATCGGTTGTGGTTTTGTCGACAATCAGGTTCGCCACTGGGCGCACACCGTGACGCCATAAGACAGCCTCAATGCCCTTCAGGCTTTCCGCACGTCCGTAAGCACGTCGATAAATGATGCGATCGGCCAGCTTATGCAAGGCAGTCAACACATGATCCAGCGCCGTCGGGTCATTCAAATTGTCGGCGTCAATAAATACCGCAAGATTGCGTGCCGCAGTACTCTTGGCTGGCTGCGTCATTGCCCTACTCACGCCAACATCCTCCAGGCCAGCGCCTCGCCGCCGCGCAGCGGCTTGACCTGCGCTTCGCCGAAGGGCATTTGCTCGGGCAGCGTCCAGGCCTGCTTGCGCAGGGTGATCTGGCTGCGGTTGCGCGGCAGGCCGTAGAAGTCGGGGCCGTGAAAGCTGGCAAAGCCTTCCAGCTTGTCCAGCGCGCCGGCGGCCTCGAAGGCCTCGGCGTACAGCTCGATGGCGCTGAGCGCGGTGTAGCAGCCGGCGCAGCCGCTGGCGTGTTCCTTCAGGTGCGCCGGGTGCGGGGCGCTGTCGGTGCCCAGAAAGAAGCGGGGCGATCCGCTGGTGGCGGCCTGCACCAGCGCCTGGCGGTGTTCCTCGCGCTTGAGCACGGGCAGGCAGTAGTAGTGCGGGCGGATGCCGCCCAGAAAGAGCGCGTTGCGGTTGTAGAGCAGGTGGTGCGCGGTGAGGGTGGCGGCCAGACGTTCGTCCGCCTCGGCCACGTATTGCGCGGCTTCGCGGGTGGTGATGTGCTCGAAGACGATCTTGAGCGCGGGAAAGTCGCGACGCAGGGGCGCGAGCACGCGGTCGATGAAGACGGCCTCGCGGTCGAACAGGTCGATGGCCGCATCGGTCACCTCGCCATGCACCAGCAGCTTCAGGCCGTGGCGCTGCATGGCTTCCAGCGTGGGGTAGGTCTTGCGGATGTCGGTCACGCCGGCGTCGCTGTTGGTGGTGGCGCCGGCCGGGTAGAGCTTGAGGGCCACCACGCCGGCCTCGGCCGCGCGGGCGATTTCATCGGGCGGGGTGTTGTCGGTCAGGTACAGCGTCATCAGCGGCTCAAAGGCCGCCCCGGCAGGCGTGGCTTGCCTGATGCGCTCCTGATAGGCAAGCGCCTGCGCCGTGGTGGTGATGGGCGGGCGCAGGTTGGGCATGATGATGGCGCGGCCGAACTGGGCGGCGCTGTGCGGCACCACGGCCGCGAGCGCGGCGCCGTCGCGCACGTGCAGGTGCCAGTCGTCGGGGCGGGTGAGGGTGAGGGTGGCGTCGTACGAGCTCATGCAGCGGATTTTCGCACCCGCTTCACACCTGGTAACAGGGCTGCGCGCACCGGTGCGCCGGCATGCCGCGCCGGGATAATGCGCCGCATGGACGAGATCGTGAAACAGGCCATGGCCAAGTGGCCGAACGTGCCGCACTGCCACGGCTGGCTGGGGCTGGACGCGCGCGGCCAGTGGTGGATGCGCGACGACCGCGCGCAGGCGCAAGGCGGCTTTGCCAGCGGCGCGCCGGGGGCCAAGGGTTCGCTGCTGCGGCATGAGAAGCTGGTGGCCTTCATTGGCCGCAACTACGCGGCGGACGAGGCGGGGCAATGGTTCTTCCAGAACGGGCCGCAGCGCGTGTACGTGGAGCTGGAGGCCGCTCCCTGGGTGTGGCGCGTGGCGGCCGATGGCGCCGTGAGCAGCCACACCGGCCTGCCCGCCACCGTGCGGCAGGCGCTGCTGGACGAGGCTGGCCGCCTGTTCCTGGCCACCGATCTGGGCCTGGGCCTGGTGCACACGCAGGACATGCTGGCCGCCGCCAGCCTGGTGGAGCAGGGCCGCTGGCAGCCCGAGCCGGCGCCCGCCGCCGCGCTGCCCGCGCGCTTTGGCTACGTGCTCAGCCCGCAGGCCCGCGCGGCGGCGGGCGGCGCCTGAGCCGCCACGGCACGGGCACGGAACACGTACCGGGCAGACCGCCCGCGGGCGCCAGGCAAGCCGCCCAGGGGCCAGGCGCTCAAGCGGACACGGAGGCAGGGGTCGCGGAGGCGGGGGCGGGCGATGCCACATCGCCGCCCGCGTCGCCAAACAGGTGCTGCCACAACGCCAGGATGGCGGCCTGTTCGGCGGCCAGCGGGGCCAGGTCCACCTGGGTGCTTTCCTCGTTCAGCCGGGCGTGGTGCTGCACGCGGCGCAGCTGGCGGTAGGCGCTGGCGGCGGCCTGGCCCATGCCGGGCGGCAGCAGGGCGGCGGCTTCGGCGCGTTGCAGCAGGGCGATGTTGCCCAGGTTGGGCTCCAGCCCGGGGTGCGTGCGGGTGTGGGCCAGCACGAGGTATTGCATGGCGAATTCGGCGTCGATCATGCCGCCGGGGCTGTGCTTGATGTCGAAGCGGCCGGCGCGGGCGGGGTGGGCGGCCTGCATCTTGTGGCGCATGGCGGCGATTTCGCCGCGCAGGGCCGGCAAATCGCGCGGCGCGGTGATGACGGCGTGGCGCACGGCGTCGAAGCGGGGCGCCAGCGCCGGGTCGCCGCAGACGTAGCGGGCGCGGGTCATGGCCTGGTGTTCCCAGGTCCAGGCGGTGTTGCTGCCGCGGTTTTCCTGGTAGTCGGCATAGGCGTCGAAGCGGGTGACGAGCAGGCCGCTGCTGCCGTTGGGGCGCAGCGCGGTGTCGATCTCGAAAAGGTCGCCCTCGCCGGTCTTGGCAGTGAGCCAGCCGATGAGCTTGCGCACAAAGCCCGCATACAGGTCGGGCGCGCCGTCGTGCTCGTCATCAAAGACGAACACGATGTCCAGGTCGCTGCCGTAGCCCAGTTCCTTGCCGCCCAGCTTGCCGTAGCCAATGATGCCGAGCGCGGGCGTGTCGCGGTGGCGCTTGCGGTAGCGCGCCCAGCACCAGCGGGCGCTGATGCTCAGCACGGTGTCGGCCAGCAGGGACAGGTCGTCGGCCACCTGCTCGACGCTGAGCGCGCCTTCCACGTCGCGCACCAGCGTGCGGAAGATTTCGGCATGGTGCGCGCGGCGCAGCAGGTTGAGCAGGTTTTCCTCGTCGTCCTCGCCGGTGATGACCAGCGCCGCCAGGCGCGCTTCCAGCTCGCGCTCGAAGGTGGCGCTGTCGAAGCGGCTGGCCAGCAGGCCGGGGCTGGCCAGTTCGTCGATGACGCCGGGGTGCTGCAACAGGTAGCGCGCGGGCCAGCGCGCCGCGCCCAGCACGCGCAGCAGGCGCTCGTGCACGGCGGGGCGCTCCATCAGCAGGGCCAGGTAGCTTTCGCGGCGCAGCAGCGGCTCCAGCCAGTCGGCCAGGCGCAGCGCGGCTTCGGGGCTGGCGCGGCCCAGGGCCAGCCAGTCAGCGGTGCGCTGCATCAGGTGCCACAGGCGCGCGCGCGCCTGCTCGCGCAGGGCCAGCACGCGCGGGTGTTCGCGCCAGGCGGCCACGCGCTGGCGCACGGGCTCCGGCAGGCGGGGCAGCAAGTCATCAAGATCAGGCGTCGCTTCAGGCAGGCGGGTATTGCCTGAGGTGCTATTTTTTTTGCAGCAACCTTGGCAATTATCGTTTTCGGCGCCAAGCAGGCGGTCGAACTCCTGGGCCACGGTTTCGCGGTGGGCGTGCAGCGCCTGGAGAAAGTCGCTGGCGCTGGCAAAGCCCATGCTGTGGGCCAGCCAGTCCAAGTCGGCGTCCTGGGTGGGCAGCACGTGGGTTTGCTGGTCGTCCAGGTACTGGATGCGGTGCTCGGCGCGGCGCAGAAAGATGTAGGCAGCGGCCAGCGCAGCCGCGGTGCCGGGCGGCATGAGCCCGGCGCGGGCCACGCGCTGCAAGGCTTGCAGCGTGGGCCGGGTGCGCAGCTCGGGAAACTGGCCGCCGCGCACCACTTGCAGCAGTTGCACGGTGAATTCAATTTCGCGGATGCCGCCGCGCGAGAGTTTGACGTCGCCCGCGCGTTCGGGCCGCCCCGCGCTGCGCTTGGCGGCGTGTTCGCGGATTTGCCGGTGCAGCGTGCGCAGCGACTCGAACACGTTGTAGTCAAGGTATTTGCGAAACACGAAGGGCAGCACCACGCGGCGCAGGGCGTGCGCGCTGCGCCCGGTGATGGCCGCGCGCGGCGCGACCACGCGGCTTTTCAGCCAGGCAAAGCGCTCCCATTCGCGGCCCTGCACCTGCATGTATTCGGCCAGCGCGTCGAGCGAGCAGACGGGCGGGCCGCTGTTGCCGTTGGGGCGCAGCGCCAGGTCGATGCGGAACACGAAGCCGTGCTCCGTGACGTCGCCAATCAGCGCGTAAATCTGCCGCACGGCGCGGGTGAAGTATTCCTGCGCCGTGATGCGGCCGCGCCCCTGCGGCGTGCCGGTGGTTTCGCCGTCGGCGTCATAGACGTAGATCAGGTCGATGTCGCTGGAGACATTCAGCTCGCGCGCGCCCAGCTTGCCCATGCCCACCACCCACAGCTCGGCGCGCCGGCCCTTGGCAGTCATGGGCGCGCCGTGGCGCGCATCCAGCGTGGCCAGGGCTTCCCGGCAGGCTTCGTCCAGCGCCAGTTCGGCCAGCCAGGTCATGGCCTGGGTCACGGTTTCCAGCGGCGCGCCCTGCTCGCAGTCCAGCACGGCCAGCCGCTCCAGCAGCAACTGGCGCAGGATGCGCAGCGCCGCGCCCGTAGCATGGCCGGCCGCGCGCAGCGCCGCCAGCGTGGCAGCCAGGCTGGCGGGCGTGGGCGCGCCGGGCGGCAGCAGGGCCAGTTCATCGGCGTAGCGGCGGCGCAGGCGCTGCACCAGGCGCGAATGGGCGGCCAGGCCGTCGCCAGCGGGCGCCAGCGTGGCGGAAACAAAAGGGGACAGGATTTCTCCAGCGGCGGCTGAACCGTGGGCCTGGGTGCGGGTCATAATTTTTCTTTCCATACCAGCCCGCCCATTCGCCTTGTTCCGTTCCTCGCTCCGACTTGCCGCCCGCCTCATGACAGCGGCGCTGTGGCTCATGGTGGCGCTGGCGCTGCTGGCCGCGCTGGCGTGGGGCGTGCTGCACTGGGCCATTGTGCCTCGTATCGACGATTTCCGTCCGCGCCTCGAGCAACTGGCCGCGCGCGCGCTGGGGGCGCCCGTCACCATCGGCCGCCTGCAAGCCGTGGCCAACGGGCTGGTGCCCGCCGTGGCGCTGCACGAGCTGGCGGTGCAGGGCGATGACGGCCAGCCCGCGCTGCGCGTGCCGCGCGCGCTGGCGGCGTTTTCGGTGCGCTCGCTGGCGCGCCGGGGCTTCGAGCAGCTGGTGATCGACGGCCCCGAACTGCAGGCGCGCCGCACCGCCGATGGCCGCCTGCTCATCGCCGGAATCGACCTCTCCGGCGACGCCAGCGCCGACACCGCCGTGGCCGACTGGTTCTTCTCGCAGCCCGAGTTGCTGCTGCGCGGCGGCCAGGTGCGCTGGGTGGACGACAAGCGCGGCGCGCCGCCCGTCACGCTGTCGGACGTGCGGCTGCTTATCCGCAACGGCCCGCGCCGCCACCAGATGCAGCTGGACGCCACGCCCGAGGCCGCCTGGGGCGAGCGTTTCACGCTGGTGGGGCACTTCCGCCAGCCGCTGCTGGCGCGCCACGCAGGCCAGTGGCAGCGCTGGAGCGGCCGCGCCTGGGCCAGCCTGCCGCGCATCGACGTCTCGCGCCTGCGCCAGTACGCCGAGCTGGGCATTGACCTGCGCGAAGGCCACGGCGCGCTGCGCGCCTGGGTCGAGGTGCAGGACGGCCGCTTGCGCGCCGCCACCGCCGACGTGGCGCTGGGCCGCGTGGCTGCTGTGCTGGCCCCGCGCCTGCCGCCGCTGGCGCTGCACGCGCTTACGGGCCGGGTAGAATGGGAGCACACCGCCCAGGGCATGGCCCTGCGCACGCGCGACTTGCGCTTCGAGGACGCGGGCGGCAGCGCCTGGCCGGGCGGCAACATCGCCCTCACGCTGCGCGACGGGGCCGGGGGCGCGGCCACCGGCGGCGGCGAGTTGCGCGCCGACCGGCTCGACCTGGCCGCCCTGGCGCGCCTGGCCGCCGCCCTGCCGCTGGGCGAGGCCGTGCACGCCCGGCTGGCCGCGCACCCGGTGCAAGGGCTGGTGGAGCACCTGTCGGCCGACTGGACCGGCCCGCTGCCAGCGCCCACCGACTGGCGCGTGCGCCTGAAAGCCAGCGGCCTGGCCGTGGCCGCGCAAGCCGCGGCCCGCGCGGGCGATGCCGGCCTGCCCGGCATCGAAGGCGCCACGCTGGACGTGGACGCCCGCCCCGGCGAAGGCACGGCCACGCTGGCCATTGCCCATGGCGCGCTCAGCTTTCCCGGCGTGTTCGAGGAGCCGCGCATTGCCCTCACGTCGCTGAACGCCGGCGCGCGCTGGCGCGTGCAGGGCGAGCACATCGCCATCGACGTGGACGAGCTGCGCCTGCACAACGCCGACGCCACCGGCCGCTTCAAGGCCCGCTGGCACACCAGCGACCCCGCCGCCTCGCGCAGCGGCTCGCGCTTTCCGGGCGTGCTGGATTTGCAGGGCCGCTTCAGCCGAGCCAATGGCGCGCGCGTGCACCGTTACCTGCCGCTGGGCATTCCGCCCGAAGCGCGCCACTACGTGCGCGACGCCATCCGCGAAGGCGAGGCGCGCGATGTGGCGGTGCGCATCCAGGGCGATTTGTGGGACATACCGTTCGACCGCCCCGGCGCCCAGGGCCAATTCCGCTTTGCCGGGCAGGTGCGCAACGTGCGCATGGCCTACGTGCCGCGCCGCCTGCAGCCCGCGGCGCAAGCGCCCTGGCCCGCGCTCACCGGGCTGACGGGCGAGCTGGTGTTCGAGCGCAACGGCATGCACGTGCGCAACGCGCGCGCCAGCGTGCAGGGCCACCCCGGCTGGCAATTCGAGCAGATTGACGCGCGCATCCCCGACCTGGGCCACACCCGCGTGCTGGTGCAAGGCCACGGGCGCGGCCCGCTGGCTGCGGCGCTGGGCATCGTGCGCGCCTCGCCCGTGGCGCAGTTCACCAGCCACGCGCTCGACCGCGCCGAAGCCACGGGCGAGGGGCAACTGCGCCTCTCGCTTGATTTGCCGGTGATGCACATCGAACAGGCCCAGGCGCGCGGCGAAGTCACCCTGGCCGGCAACAACCTGCTGTTCACGCCGCAAGCGCCGCTGCTGCAAGACGTGCATGGCCGCATCAGCTTCTCGGAAACCGGCTTTGCCGTGCACGACGCGCGTGTGCGCCTGCTCGGCGGCGAAGCCGTGGTCAGCGGCGGCATGGGCGACGCGGCCAACGTGCCCCATGCGCCCAACCCGCCCCCGACGGCGCCACGGGTGCGCCTGCATGCGCGCGGCACCGCCAGCGCCGACGGCCTGCGCGCCATGCGCGACTGGGGGCCGGTGCCCGGCATCGCCGCGCGCGCCAGCGGCAGCGCCGCTTACGAGGCCGTCATCGGCTTCACGGATGACGAGCCAGACGTGCGCGTCACCAGCGACCTGCGCGGCCTGGCCGTGGACCTGCCCGCGCCGCTGGCCAAACCGGCCGAAGCCGCCTGGCCGCTGCGCTATGAACGCCGCGCGCAGCCCGGCACGCCGCACGACCGCCTGCACCTGAGCGTGGCCAACCGCCTGCGCGTGGAGGTAGAGCGCGCCACCACCGGCCAAGGCGCGGCTGCCGCCACCCGCGTGCTGCGCGGCTCAGCCGCTCTGGGCGACGGGGCCGCGCCGCTGCCCGCCGCCGCCCTGCCCGCCAGCGGCGTGACCGCCCACGCCACGCTGGCGCGCCTGGACGCCGACGCCTGGGAAAAAGCGCTGGACGCCGTTTTCCCCGCCGCCGCTGCCACCAGCGCCCCCCCGCCCGCCAACGCCCGGGCCACATCCGCGCCAGCCACGCCAGCCACGCCAGCCGCAGCGGCCACGGCGCCTGCGCCCTCGCTGGCCCCGGCGGCGGACTACCGCCCCACCCGCCTGAGCCTGCGCAGCGGCCAGCTGCTGGCCGGCGGGCGCACCTGGCATGACGTCACAGCCACCGGCACGCGCGAAGGCCGCTACTGGCGCGCCAGCGTGCAGGCGCGCGAGCTGGCGGGCCAGCTCGAATACCGCGAAGCCAGCGCCAACGACGCCGGCCTGCTGCACGCCCGCCTGGCACACCTGACGCTGCCTGACCCCGCCCCCGGCGACGGCGCCGAGGCCGCCAGCGGCGCGGGCCATGACGGCCACGCCATCCCGCTGGCGGACGAGCCGCCCTCGCGCATTCCCGCGCTTGACGTGGCCGTGCAGCACTTCACCCTGGGCAGCAAACCGCTGGGCCGCCTGGAGGTGCAGGCCGTCAACCAGGGCGCGGGCGAATGGCGCCTGAACGGCCTGCGCCTGCACACTGGCGAAGCCGCTTTCAGCGCCCAGGGCCGCTGGGCCGCCCCGCAGCCGGGCGCGCCGCGCCGCACGGCGCTGGATTTCACGCTGGCGCTGCACGACACCGGCGCGCTGCTCACCCGTCTGGGCATGCCCGGCGTGGTGCGCGGCGGGCGCGGCCAGCTCCGGGGCCAGGTGGCCTGGACCGGCGCGCCCACCACGCCGCACTACGCCAGCATGGGCGGCCAGCTGCACCTGGACGTGGGGCGCGGCCAGTTCCTCAAGGCCGACCCCGGCGCGGCCAAGCTGCTTGGCGTGCTCAGCCTGCAGGCGCTGCCGCGCCGGCTGACGCTGGACTTCCGCGACGTTTTCAGCCAGGGCTTTGCCTTCGACTTCGTGCGCGGCGACGTGCAGGTGGCCCAGGGCATTGCCTCCACCCGCAACCTGCAAATGAAAGGCGCCAGCGCCGCCGTGCTGCTGGAAGGCCGCGCCGACATCGCCCGCGAAACGCAAGACCTGAGCGTGCTGGTGGTGCCCGAGATCGACGCCGGCAACGCCGCGCTGCTGGCCACCCTCATCAACCCCGCCGTGGGGCTGGCCACCTTCATCGCGCAACTGGCGCTGCGCGAACCGCTCACGCGCGCCAGCACCCGCGAATTCCACATTGGCGGCCCCTGGCGCGACCCGGTCGTGACCCCGCTGGGGCGGCCACGCCCGCGCGCCGCCGCCCCGGCGGATGCCGCTTCCGCGCCGCAAGCGGCGGCCAGCGCCCCGGCCACTGCCGACGCACCGGCCCAGCCGGCCTCGTCCGCCCCACCCGCCATGGGGACGCAAGCAACCGATGGCCCTGACTCGCCCGGGGCCGCCGAAACCGCCGCGCCCGCCAGTGCGCCCACGATGGCCGCGCCCGCAGCGCCTTCGGCCATCCCTTCCACCCTGTCCGCCCCTCTTTGAACAGGTTCTTACCTCCGCCAAACCCGCGCCCTCCGCCGCCACGCCATGAAAGTCGCTGCCCTGCAAACCGTTTCCACCCCGCGCCTGCCAGACAACCTGGACGCCGCCGCCCGCCTGCTGACGCAAGCCGCGCACGCCGGGGCCGAGCTGGCCGTGCTGCCCGAATATTTCTGCCTCATGGGCCAGCGCGACACCGACAAGCTCGCCATCGCCGAGGCCTTCGGCGACGGCCCCATCCAGCAGTGGCTGGCTACGCAGGCGCGCACGCTGGGCCTGTGGATCGTGGGCGGCACGCTGCCGTTGCGCCTTGAAAGCGAAGGCGCGCCGCGGCCCGCCACCCGCGTGCACAACAGCGTGCTGGCCTTCTCGCCCCAGGGCGAATGCGTGGCGCGCTACGACAAGATTCACCTGTTCCGCTTTCACGACGGCGAGCGCCATTACGACGAAGCCGCCGTGCTCCAGGCCGGGCGCACGCCCGTGCAGTTCACGCTGCCCGCGCGCGACGGCCACGCCTGGCGCATCGGCCTGTCGGTCTGCTACGACCTGCGCTTTCCCGAGCTGTACCGCGCCTACGCCGCGCAAGGCGCCGACCTGCTGCTGGTGCCCAGCGCCTTCACCTACGTCACTGGCCAGGCCCACTGGGAAGTGCTGCTGCGCGCCCGCGCCATCGAGAACCTTTGCGCCGTGGTCGCCCCCGCCCAGGGCGGCACGCATGAAAACGGCCGCCGCACCTGGGGCCGCAGCATGGTGGTGGACGCCTGGGGCCAGGTGCTGGCCCTGCACGCCGAAGGCCCGGGCCTGGCCGTGGCCGAGCTGGACGCCGCCGCCCAGGCCGCGCGCCGCGCCAGCCTGCCCGCGCTGGGCCACCGCGTGCTGTGAACCTGCTGCCCGCCTGGCTGGCGCAAAAATGGCCCCAGCGCCCGTCCATACAGCGATGGGCGCTATGGTTTTTGCTCATCGCCCTGGTGGCCGCGCTGCTGGCCACCCTGGTCTGGCTGGCGCGCGGGCATGAGCTGGAGCAGATGCAGCGCGCGCTCGACCGCGACAACGCCGACGCCGCCGCCGACCTGCGCCGCGCCTTCGCCCGCAACGCCCAAACCCTGCACGGCCTGCGGCTGGAAACCGGCGCCCCCGCCGCCCTGGACGACTGGCGCCAGCACGCCCGCCGCCTGCTGGACGAACACCCCGAATGGCTGCGCCTGGAATGGCGCAACGCCCGGCTGGCCCTGCTGGCCGCCGCCGACAGCCCCTACAGCGCGCCGCTGTCCACCCACGGCGCGCCCGCACTCGACGCCGCCGCGGCCTGCCACCTCGCCGCCCGCCAGGGCAGCCCGGCCTACGCGCCCAGCCAGTACATGCCGCAGCAAAACGGGCTGGGACAGGAGGTGATGGCGCTGTGCGTGCCCGTGGATGGCGGCCATGGCCGGCGCGGCTACGCCGTGGCCGTGTACTCGCTCGGCGGCGTGCTGGCGCACCTGCTGGACGATGCCCACACCCGCCGCCAGCAAACCGCGCTGACCGAAGCCGACGGCACCCGCCTGGCCGTGCGCGGCCACGCGCGGCGCGGCTCGCGCATCTTCACCTCGCGCCAAATCCTTGACCTGCCCGGCGCCGTGCTGGTGCTGCGCATGGACGGCTGGCGCATGCTGCCCGACCTGTTTCCCAACCTGCTCACCGCGCTGGTGACGGCGCTCACCATCGCCCTGCTCACGGTGCTGGGCCTGCTGCTGCGCGATTTGCGCCGCCGCCAGCAGGCCGAACACGCGCTGGCCGAGGCGCTGGCCTTCCGCAAGGCCATGGAAGACTCGCTCGTCACCGGGCTGCGCGCGCGCGACCGCGAAGGCCGCATCACCTACGTCAACCCCGCCTTCTGCGCCATGGTGGGCTACAGCGCCGACGAGCTGCTGGGCCACGGCATGCCCTACCCCTACTGGCCGCCCGAGCGCGCGCACGAATACGGCCAGCGCCAGGCCGTGCGCCTGGCCGGCGGGCTGCGGCCCGAGCAGGAAGGGGTGGAAGGCGAGTTCCAGCGCCGCGACGGCACGCGCTTTCCGGTGCTCATCATCGAAGCGCCGCTGATCGACGCCGCCGGCCGCCAGACCGGCTGGATGAGCGCCTTCGTGGACCTCAGCGAGCAGCGCCGCATGGAAGCGCTTTCCCGCGCCAGCCAGGAACGCCTGCAAGCCACCGCCCGCCTGGCCACCGTGGGCGAAATGGCCTCGCTGCTCAGCCATGAGCTGAACCAGCCGCTGGCCGTGATCGCCAGCTACGCCACCGGCTCGCTCAACCTGCTGGACGCCGCCGTGAACGGCCCCGCCCCCTCCGCCAGCGACAGCGAGCACCTGCGCACCGCGCTGGCCCGCATTGCCGAGCAGGCCAGCCGCGCCGGCCGCGTCATCCACAGCGTGCATGACGCCGTGCGCCGTGGCAGCAGCGCCCGCCGGGCCGTGGCGCCGCAGGCGCTGGTGGACGCCGTGCTGCCCCTGGTGCGGCTGCACGCGCGCCAGCTGCACGTGGCGGTGCAAGCCGATGTGCCGCCCACGCTGCCCGCCGTCTGGTGCGACCCCACCATGATCGAGCAAGTGCTGCTCAACCTGGCGCGCAACGCCTTGCAGGCCATGAGCGCCACCCCCGCGCCGCTGCGCCGCCTGCACCTGGCCGCCGGCATCGCCCAGGCGGCCGATGGCGCCCCCGCCCCCGGCCCCGCGCACGTCACCTTCAGCGTGGCCGACCACGGCAGCGGCATCAGCGACGCCGTGGCCGCCCAGCTGTTCACCCCGTTTTTCACCACCAAGGCCGAAGGCATGGGCATGGGGCTGTCGCTGTGCCGCACCGTTGTGGAGCAGCACGGCGGCCGCCTCACCCACGCCCCCCACGCGCCGCAAGGCACGGTGTTTCGCTTCACCCTGCCCGTGGCGCCGCCTGCCGCGCCGTGAGAACCCCCGGCGCCGGCATGCACGGCGTGCCCGTGCACCGCCCGCGGGACTTCAGCAAAAAACGTGTTTCAGGCCGTATTCACGGCCCAAGGCGCTATCATTTTTGATTAATCTCCACAAGCCGGAGCGCGCTTGCATCCCGCCTTTTCATCCGGCTGCATCGCCGCCGGCGCGCGTGCCGCGCGCCACCCGCCACAGCAGCGCGCCAAACACCAGGGCCACCAGGGTCAGCGCCCCGGTGCTCGCCAGCCAGAACGCCTGCGGCGAGCGCATGGCCGGCCAGGGGCCCAGGCCATGAAAAGCCAGCGCATACCCGCCCGTGATGCCCAGCCCCCACAGCAGCAGGGCATAGACCAGAAACGGCGTCACCGTCATGCGCCAGCTGCGCAGCACGAACAGGCACACGGCCTGCAAGGCATCGCTCACGTGGTAGGCCGCCACCCACAGCAGCAGGGGACGCGCAGCGGCGGCAATGGCCGCATCGTTCACGTACAGCCGGGCCACCGGGCCGGCGGCCAGCGCCAGCGCACTGGCGGCGGCCAGGGCCAGCGCGGCGGCGGTGGCCACGCCCGTGGCTGCCGCCCGGCGCGCGCGCGCGGCATCGCCCGCGCCCATCCAGTGGCTCACGCGCGCGCTGGTGGCAATGCCCAGCGCCAGCGGGGCCATGTACAGCAGCGCCGCCACGTTGCCCGCGATCTGGTGGCTGGCCGAGGCCAGCGTGCCCAGCCGGGCAATGAACAGCGCCATCAGGGTGAAGGAAGTCACCTCCACCAGCACCGCCAGGCCCGCCGGCACGCCCAGGCGCAAAAAGGCGGCCAGCTGGCGCCAGTCGGGCCGCTCCAGCCGCTGCCAGATGGCGTAGGGGGCATACAGGCGCTGCGTGCGCAGCAGCCACACGGCCACCGCCAGCAGGCCCAGGTTAACCGCCAGCGTGGCCCAGGCGCAGCCCACCGCGCCCTGCGGCGCGATGCCCGCGCCGCCAAACGTGAACCAGACCGACAGCCCCACCTTGGGCAGCAGCGCGCCCACTTGCAGCAGCGTGACCAGGCGCGGATAGCCCAGGCTCTGGTTGAGCGTGCTGTACAGCCGGAACAGCAGCGCCGGCGGCAGCGCCCAGGCCAGCACGGCCAGATAGGCCTCGGCATCGGCCTGCACGGCGGGCGGCACCTCGGCCGCGCGCAGCAGCGGCCCCGGCGCCAGCAGCACCGCCATGCCCAGCACGATGGCCGCCACGCACAGGTACACCGCCTGCCGCACCGAACGGCCCACCTCCGGGTGGCGCTGCGCCCCGCGCAGCTCCGCCCACACCGGCAGCAGCGCCTGCAACACCCCCAGCAGGCCCACGTAAACGCTGACGTAGATGGCCGCGCCCACCGACAGCGCGGCCAGCGCCTGCGCCGAGTAGCGCCCGGCGATCATGGTGTCGGCCAGGCCGAACAGCATCACGGCCAGCTGGCCGACGAACACAACGCCCGCATGGCGGGCAATGGCAGGCAGTTCAGACACGTGGGGCGCAGGCGGGAAATTCAGTCATTTCAGTCATCGGCGCGGCGGTAAAGCCGCAGCGTGTCCTCGCGGCTGGCGGGCCGGGGCACGGTATGCGCCAGCACCCAGGGCGCGGCCGGCGCGGGGCCGTGCGCCGGGGTCAGCAGCCAGGGGCAGCGTGGCGTGGCGTGGCCACCGGCTGGCGCGGGCAGCGGCTGCACGGCCCAGCCGCCATGAAAATGCAGCGCCGCCAGATGCGGCGCACCCAGGCCCTGCGTGTGCACGCAGCCGGGCTGGCCCATCGGGCGCATCAGGCGCGCCACTTCCCGCACCTGCGGGGCCAGGCTGCGCCCGTAGTCCAGCGCAGGCAGCCACAGCGTCATCAGCAGCAGCCAGCACAGCGCCGCGCCGGCGGCGGGCAGCACCAGGCTCTTCCACAGCGCAGTACGGTGGCGGCCCGTGCGCCAGCGCGCCAGCCACGCCCAGGCCAGCGTGCCCAGCAGGGCCGCCACAAAGGCGGGCCACTGCCACACCGGCTCAAAGCCCGGCGCCAGCCGCGCCACATTGGCCGCCGGCTTGGCCGGCACGCCGGTCTGCATGGCCAGCCACACCACCCAGATGACGATGGCCCAGGCGCTGAAAAACAGCACGGTGAACCAGTCAATCAGCGCCGCCATGCTGCGCCGCAGCGTGGGCAACGCCAGGGCGGCCAGGGCGGCCAGGGCGGGCAGCGCGGCCAGCAGCGACCGGTCACGCCCCGGCGCCAGCAAGGCGGCGGCCAGGGCCACGCCGGCCATCATCAGCGGCAGGCCCAGATGGCGCTGCTGGCGCACATGCCCCAGCTGACCGCGCCAGCGCCACAGCGTCCACAACGCCAGCGGCCCGATGGGCCAGGTGAACCACAGCAACAGCTGGCCCAGCGAACGCCAGCCAGTCCAGCCCTGCGGCCAGGCCCACTGCCAGCGGAACAAGTGCAGCCCCCCGGCCAGCGCCGCGCTGGCCAGCACGACCAGCGCCAGCACGACCCAGGCGCGTCGTCGCACCGGCGTGGCCAGGTGCGGCAGCGGCCGGGCCAGCGCCACCAGCGCCAGGCCGCCATAGGCCAGTGCCAGCGCAGGCGCGCCCGCCAGCGCCAACCCCGGCAAGGCCACGGCCACGGCCCCCAGCGCCGCCCGCGGCCGGAACGGCAGCGCCGCCAGGCCCATAAAAGCCAGCGCCGTGAAGCACAGCTGGGCCAGGGCCGGTGTGGTTTCGTGCGAAAGCTGCGCCAGCCCGAGCGTGGCAATCAGCGCCAGCAGGCTGCCGTCGGCCAGGGCGCGGGCGTAGTCGCGCGGGCGGGCCTCGCCGCCAAAGGCAAAGGCCACCGGCTGCGCGCCCGGGTGGCGCGCCAGGCAGTACGTGGCATACCAGGTGGCCGCCAGCGTCAGCGCCAGCATCAGCGCGAATGGCACGCGCACGGCCAGCTCGGGCGCCAGCCAGCCCGGCGCCAGCCGCAGCGCCCACGCCCCCAGCCAGTAAGCCAGCGGCCCGGGCACATCTGGCGGCAGGCCAAACAAGGTGGGCGCCAGCCAGGCGCTGCGCCCCTCGGCCAGCGCCTGCATGAAGCCGAAGGAGGCGATGTCGGCGCTTTTCCACGGCGCCCGCCCCAGAAAACCCGGCGCCACATATGCCACGCACAACAGCCAAAGCGCCAGCCGCGGCAAACGGCGCGCGGCTTCTTGCGTGACGATGGCGGGGCTGGGCGGGTTCAACGGCAACAACGGCGGAAAGCGGCAAACGGCGCGATTCTGCCGCATCGCTTTCAGGGCCGGCTCACGCGCCCGGCATGCGCCGAAACAAGGCGAAGAGAGCAGCCGGGCCAGGCTGCCGCCCGCAACCCCGGCCCGGGATTGCGCAGCGCACAGGCCGCAATCAGGCAGTTTTTGCCGCCCCGCACCAAGCCCCGGCCTCACAGCCCTGGCTGGCGCGCCGCTTTTCTCCAGAATCCGTGAAGGCGCTGCAATGACAAGGCTGCAGCGGCCTGCGCGCCTTCAGAGCACCTTCAGAGCGCCAGCGGCTGCGCCGTGAGGCGGTAGCCCGCGCCGCGCACGGTTTCCACCATGGCGGCGGCCGGGCCCAGGGCTTCGCGCAGGCGTTTGATGTGCACGTCCACCGTGCGCTCTTCGATGAACACGTGATCGCCCCACACCTTGTCGAGCAACTGGCTGCGGCTGTGCACGCGCTCGGGGTGGCGCATCAGGTGGTGCAGCAGCCGGAACTCGGTGGGGCCAAGGCGCAGCGGCTGGCCGTTGCAGGAGACGCGGTGCGTGGCCGTGTCCAGCGCCAGCGGCCCCACGGCCACCGGCCCGCCTTCGGGCTGCGGCGCGCGGCGGCGCAGCACGGCGCGGATGCGGGCCAGCATCTCGCGCACAGAGAAGGGTTTGATGATGTAGTCGTCGGCCCCGGCGTCCAGCCCGGCCACGCGGTCGGCTTCGTCGCCCCGGGCGGTAAGCATGAGGATGGGTATGTCGCGGGTGCGGGCCTCCTGGCGCCACTGGCGGGCCAGGGCCAGGCCGCTTTCGCCGGGCAGCATCCAGTCGAGCAGGATGACGTCGGGCAGCGCGGCGTCCATTTCGCGGCGGGCGGATTCGCTGTCCATGGCCCAGATGGGCTGGAAGCCGTTGTGCCGCAGGTTGACGGCGATCAGCTCGGCGATGGCGGTTTCGTCTTCGACGATGAGGACGCGGGGCAGGGGCTTCATCGGGCGGCCTGTTCGACTTGCGCCATCGTGCTGTGGCGCACGTCGGCGCCTTTGACGATGTAGATGATGGATTCGCCGATGTTCTTGGCGTGGTCGCCAATGCGCTCGATGGCCTTGGCGACGAACAGCAGGTCCAGCCCGGCGGAGATGGTGCGCGGGTCTTCCATCATGTAGGTGATGAGTTTGCGCACGAAGCCGTCGAACTCCTGGTCAATGCGGTCGTCCTCGCGGATGATTTCCAGCGCGGCCTCGGTGTCCAGGCGCGCCAGCGCATCGAGCGCCTTGCGCAGTTGCCCGACGGCCATGCCGCCGGCTACCTGCAGTTCGCTGGCGGGCAGGCGGCGCGCGCCGCCGGCGTGCAGGATGGACTGCACCATGCGCGCGATCTTGGCGGCCTCGTCGCCCACGCGCTCCAGGTTGGCCGTGGTGCGCGAGATGGCGAGCAGCAGGCGCAGGTCCACCGCCGTGGGCTGGCGGCGCGCGATGATGGTGGTGAGTTCGTGGTCGATCTCGCGCTCCATTTCGTTGACGCGCGCCTCGGTTTGCCGCACCTGGTCGGCTTCGTCGCTGCCGAAGGTGGCCAGCGCGTGCACGGCCTGCCGGATCTGCGCTTCGACCAGCCCGCCCATGGCCATGACGCGGGTGGAAAGGCGGCCCAGCTCCTGGTCGAACTGGCTGGAGAGGTGTTTGTCTGCCATGGCTGTGGTTTCCTGTGGGGGTGCGGCGCGCGCTGTCAGCCGAAGCGGCCGGTGATGTAGTCCTCGGTTTCCTTGCGCTGGGGCTTGAAGAACATTTGCTCGGTGGGGCCGAATTCCACCAGGTCGCCCAGGTACATGTAGGCGGTGTAGTCGCTGCAGCGCGCGGCCTGCTGCATGTTGTGGGTGACGATGGCGACGGTGTAGTCGCTTTTCAGCTCGGTGATGAGTTCTTCAATGCGGCCGGTGGAGATGGGGTCCAGCGCGGAGCAGGGTTCGTCAAGCAGCAGCACCTCGGGCCGGATCGCCACGCCGCGCGCAATGCACAGGCGCTGCTGCTGGCCGCCGGAGAGGCTGGCGCCGCTTTGGCCCAGCTTGTCCTTGACCTCGTTCCACAGCGCGGCCTTGCGCAGCGCCCATTCCACGCGCTCGTCCATGTCGGCGCGCGAGAGGCGCTCGAACAGGCGCACGCCAAAGGCGATGTTGTCGTAGATGGACATGGGAAAGGGCGTGGGTTTTTGGAACACCATGCCCACCTTGGCGCGCACGAGCGCCACGTCCAGGCGGCGGTCGAGCAGGTTTTCGCCGTCCAGCAGCAGCTGGCCTTCGGCGCGCTGCTCAGGGTACAGCTCGAACATGCGGTTGAAGGTGCGCAGCAGCGTGGACTTGCCGCAGCCCGAGGGGCCGATGAACGCGGTGACGCGCTTTTCCGGAATGTCGAGGTTGATGTTCTTCAGCGCATGGAACTTGCCGTAATAGAAGTTCAGGTTGCGCGCCGAGATCTTGGGCCGGCCGCTGGCCGCCGCGGGCGTGGAAGGCATTGCCGTTTTTTCCATCACAAGACTTTCTCTTTCAGTGCCGCGTGCGTGACAGCCAGCGCGCCAGGATGTTCAGGCCCAGCACCGCCACCGTGATGAGGAACACGCCGGCCCAGGCCAGGTGCTGCCAGTTTTCGTAGGGGCTCATGGCGAACTGGAAGATGACGACCGGCAGGCTGGCCATGGGGCTGGACAGGTCGGCCGACCAGAACTGGTTGTTGAGCGCCGTGAACAGCAGCGGCGCGGTTTCGCCCGCGATGCGCGCCACCGCCAGCAGCACGCCGGTGATGACGCCCGCGCGCGCCGCGCGCAGCGTGACGCGGGTGATGACCTGCCACTGGGGCGTGCCCAGCGCGTAGGCCGCTTCGCGCAAGCCGGGGGGGATGAGCTTGAGCATGTTTTCCGTGGTGCGGATCACTACCGGAATCACGATCAGCGCCAGCGCCAGTGCGCCGGCCCAGCCGGAAAAGCTCTTGTGGCGCACCACCACCAGCTCGAAGATAAACAGGCCGATCACGATGGAGGGCGCGGACAGCAGGATGTCGTTGACAAAACGCGTGGTGCGGGCCAGCCAGCCGCGCGGGTTGTATTCGGCCAGGTACACGCCCGCCAGCACGCCCACGGGCGTGCCGATGAGCGTGGCCATGCCCACCATGGCCAGCGAGCCAAAGAGCGCGTTGGCCAGGCCGCCGTCTTCCGCGTTGGGCGGCGGCGTGCTTTGCGTGAAGGTCTGCCAGGCGATGCCGCCCACGCCCAGGCGCAGGGTTTCCCAAAGAATCCAGGCCAGCCAGAACAGGCCGAAGACCATGGCCGCCATCGACAGCGCGATGGCCACGCGGTTGACGCGCCGGCGGCGCGCGTGGCGCGCCAGCGCGGCGGGCTGGGTGACGACGCTGCGCGCGCCCTTCATGTCTTGCTCCCTTCGGCTTTTTCCAGCCGCAACAGCAGCAGCTTGGACAGCGCCAGCACCACGAAGGTGATGAAAAACAGCACCAGCCCCAGGTAGATCAGCGAGGCCTGGTGCAGCCCCGGCGCGGCCTCGGCGAATTCGTTGGCCAGTGCGGAGGTGATGGAGTTGGCCGCCTCGAACACGCTCACGGAGTTGAGCTGGTTCATGTTGCCAATGACGAAGGTGACGGCCATGGTTTCGCCCAGCGCGCGGCCCAGGCCGAGCATGATGCCGCCGATCACGCCCGTGCGGGTGTACGGCAGCACCACCTTGTAGACCACTTCCCAGGTGGTAGCGCCCAGGCCATAGGCCGATTCCTTGAGCAGGGCGGGCGTGACCTCGAACACGTCGCGCATGACCGAGGCGATGAACGGAATGATCATGATGGCCAGGATGATCCCCGCCGACAGGATGCCAATGCCCACCGGCGGCCCCGACAACAGCGCGCCCAGCCCCGGCACGCCGCCCAGCCAGGCTTGCAGCGGCTGCTGCACCCAGGTTGAAAGAATGGGCGCGAACACCAGCAGGCCCCACATGCCGTAAACGATGGAAGGAATGGCCGCCAGCAGCTCAATGGCCGTGCCCAGCGGGCGCTTGAGCCAGGCGGGCGACAGCTCGGTCAAGAACAGCGCGATGCCAAAGCTCACCGGCACCGCGATCACCAGCGCGATCAGCGAAGTGACCAGCGTGCCGTAAATCATGACCAGACCGCCGAAGTTTTCCTGCACCGGGTCCCAGACGGCGCTGGTCAGAAAACCCGGCCCGAACTGCCGGATGGCCGGCCACGCCCCCACCAGCAGCAGCCCCATGATGGCCGCGAGCAGGCCCAGGGTGAGCAGGGCCGCCCCCTTGGCCGCCCAGGCGAACAGGCGGTCGGCCAGGGCGCTGGCGCGGCGCGGCCGGGCCGCGGGCAGGGCCGGGGCGGAAAGCGCTGGCACGGCGGGGGGAGGCAGGCCATTCGTCACCGCACGCCCCCTCTCCAAAAGCAGCCTTGCGGCTGATGCTGCAATGTTTTCATGCTCTGTTTTTTGATGGCCCCAGCCTCAGGCTGAGCAGCGATGCGGCATGCGCCCTGCCTTGCCGCCGCCGGCCGTCACTGCCGTCGCTGCCGTCATCGCTGTCACTGCCTGCTGCACCGCTCACTGAAAGGACACAGGCTGGCCCGCGCCGTCCTTGATCTGGCGCCAGGCGCGCTCGCGGATCATGGCTTTCACGCTGGCGGGCATGGGCACGTAGTCCAGGCCGGAGGCGGTCTGGTCGCCGCCCGCGTAGGCCCAGTCCAGGAACTTCAGCACCTGCCGCGCCTGCTCGGGCTTGTCTTGCGCGGCGTGCATCAGGATGAAGGTGGCGCCGGTGATGGGCCAGGCGCCGTCGCCAGGCTGCTGGGTCAGGATCTGGTGGAAGGATTCGTCCCACTTGGCGCCCGCGGCGGCGGCCTTGAAGGCGGCTTCGTCCGGGCTGACAAAACGGCCCGCGCTGTTTTGCAGCTGCACGTAGCTCATCTTGTTCTGCTTGACGTAGGCGTATTCCACGTAGCCGATGGCGTTGTCCAGCCGGCCCACGAAGGCGGCCACGCCCTCGTTGCCCTTGCCGCCCGCGCCTGTGGGCCAGTTGACGGCCGTGCCCTCGCCCACCTTGGCCTTCCATTCGCTGTTGACCTTGGAGAGGTAGTTGGTGAACAGAAAGCTGGTGCCCGAGCCGTCGGCGCGGCGCACGGGGGCGATGGCCTTGTCCGGCAGCGGCAGGCCGGGGTTGAGCGCGGTGATGGCCGCGTCGTTCCACTTGGTGATCTTGCCCAGGTAAATGTCACCCAGCACCTGCCCCGTGAGCTTGAGCTGGCCGGGCTGGATGCCCTTGATGTTGACCACCGGGATGACGCCGCCCACCACGGTGGGGAACTGCACCAGGCCTTTCTTGGCCAGGTCTTCGTCTTTCAGCGGCGCGTCGGAAGCGCCAAAGTCCACCGTCTTGGCCTCGATCTGGCGTACGCCCGCGCTGGAGCCGACGGACTGGTAGTTCACCTTGACGCCGGTGGCCTTGTGATAGTCGGCCGCCCACTTGGCGTACAGCGGCGCGGGAAAGCTGGCGCCCGCGCCCGTCACGGTTTGCGCGCCGGCTTGTGCGCCCAGGCCCAGCAGGGCCAGGCCCGCCAGGGCGCGCATCAGGTTTTTGGGGGTCTGGTTCATGGGTTCTCTTTCCTTCCCGCTGCATCGGGCGGCTGTTGGCAATGCCCGGCAATGTAGGCGCGCTGCGTGACAGCAGCATGACAAAAAGCCGCCCGCCCGCATGGCCCTGCTGGCGCGGCCTGCGCACGCCCGGCCCCGGCGCGTCTGGCGCGGCGGCCCCTCCCCGCAGCCGCGCTGGCGCCTGCTTGCGCTCTGTATAGTGACCGCGTTTTTTCCCTGTCCCATTCACGAGAGAAAAGGAGATTGCCAGCATGGCTTATGAACTGATCGAGGTGCGCACCGAAGGCGGCAAGGTGGGCGTCATCACGCTCAACCGCCCCAAGCAGCTCAACGCGCTGAACGCCCAGCTCATGGACGAGCTGGGCCAGGCGCTGCTGGCCTTTGATGCCGACGAGGCCATCGGCTGCATGATCATCACCGGCAGCGAAAAGGCGTTTGCCGCCGGCGCCGACATTGGCGCCATGGCCACCTACTCGTTCGCCGATGTGTACAAGAGCGACTACATCACCCGCAACTGGGAAACCATCCGCGGCATCCGCAAGCCGGTGATTGCCGCCGTCAGCGGCTTCGCGCTGGGCGGCGGCTGCGAGCTGGCGATGATGTGCGACTTCATCATCGCCGCTGACAACGCCCGCTTCGGCCAGCCGGAGATCAAGCTGGGCATCATCCCCGGCGCGGGCGGCACGCAGCGCCTGCCGCGCGCGGTGGGCAAGTCCAAGGCGATGGACCTGGCGCTCACCGGCCGCATGATGGATGCGCAGGAGGCCGAGCGCGCCGGTCTGGTCAGCCGCGTGGTGCCGCTGGACAAGCTGATGGACGAAGCCCTGGGCGCGGCGCTGCAAATTTGCGGCTTCGGCCAGCTGGCCGTGATGGCGGCCAAGGAATGCGTGAACCGCGCCTTCGAAGGCTCGCTCAGCGACGGCGTGATGTTCGAGCGCCGCCTGTTCCACGCCCTGTTCGCCACCGCCGACCAGAAGGAAGGCATGGACGCCTTCGTGAACAAGCGGCAAGCCGCGTTCAAGCACCAGTAAGCCGCTTGGCTTTTGCCTGAAAAGAGCTGTTTGGGCCGTATATATGGCCTGAGCAGCTATATTTTTAATAGCAATTTGCACAAAAAAGGCCGCCCTTTGCCGGGCGGCCTTTTCGCATCAGGCGCGGGCGCCTTACTTGACGCTCAGGTGACGCCAGTCAATGCGGTTGTCGGGGCGGTGGATGACTTCCACGCCCTTTTTCATGGCCCACGGAATCACCTGGTTGTGCAGCGGCAGGTGGCTCACATCCTTGTGCTCCAGGATGAGCGCCTGCTCGATCAGGGCGTCGCGCTTGGCCTTGTCGGTTTCGATCTTGATCTGGTCGATCAGCTTGTCCATCTCGGGGTTGGAGTAGCGGCCCACGTTGTAGTTGCCGTCAGCGCCGCCATTGGGGTCTTTGCTGCGCAAGAGCGATTGCAGGCTGTAGAGCGAGTCGAAAGTGGGCGACGACCAGCCTAGCATGTAGATGCTGGCTTCATGGCGCTGGATCATGGGGAAGTAGGTGACCAGCGGCAGGGTGCGCAGCTTGGCTTTCACGCCGATCTTCGACCACATGGCCGCCACCGACTGGCAAATGCGCTCGTCGTTGATGTAGCGGTTGTTGGGGCAGGCGAAATCGACCTCGAAGCCGTCCTTGTAGCCCGCGTCGGCCAGCAGCTTCTTGGCGGCGGCCACGTCATAGGGGTAGCGCTGGTCGGCCTTCTGCGTCCAGCCGTTGACCATGGGCGCCACCAGGGTGCCGGTGTTCTGGCTCAGGCCGCGCATGGCCACCTTGTGAATGGCGTTGATGTCAATGGCCTGGTAGAGCGCCTGGCGCACGCGCTGGTCTTTCAGCGGGTTCTTGCCCTTGATGTTGCTGCCGGGCAGCTCGTCGCGGTGCTGGTCCATGCCAAAGAAGATGGGGCGGTTTTCCGGGCCTTCCACCACTTTCAGCTGCGGGTTGCTGCTCACGCGCTTGAGGTCTTGCGCGGAGGGGTCGAGCACCAGATCCACCGCGCCCGAGAGCAGCGCGGCCATGCGCGTGGCTTCGGCCTTGACAGGGGTGTAGACGATCTCGGTCACGTTGCCGGTCTTGACCTTGGCCGCGTGGCCCCACCAGTGGGGGTTGTCCACCAGCACCAGCTTCTGGTCAGGCTGCCACTCCTTGACCATGAACGGGCCGGTGCCCATGGCGTTGCGGTGGGCATAGCTTTCGTCGGTGGTCTTGATGTCCTTGGGCGCCACGGAGTTGTGCTTTTCGGCCCATGCCTTGCTCATGATGCGCAGCTCGGTGAGCTGGTTGAGCAGCACGGGATTGGGCGTCTTGGTGAAGATGTCCACGGCGTTGGGGCCTGCCACGACCACTTTTTCAATGCCCTGCGTATAGACATGGAAGTTGGAGGTCTTGGCCATGGCGCGCTCGATGGAGAACTTCACGTCCTCCGCCGTCATCGGCGTGCCGTCGCTGAACTTGACGCCCTGGCGCAGGACAAACCGCGTCTGCGTGGGCGAGACGGCTTGCCACTCGGTGGCCAGCTGGGGCTCGACCTTGAAAGTCTTGCTGTTGTAGTTGACCAGGGACTCGTAGAGCGCCTGATGAACACCGTTGCCCAACCCATTGTTTTGCGAATGGATGTCCAGCGTGGGGATGTCGCTGGCGCTGCTCCACTTGAAGGTCTTGGCCTGCACGGCGCTGCCGCCCAGTGCCACGGCCGCCAGCGCGGCGCACCAGAGAAGCTTGTTGGCTTTCATTGAAACTCCTGGAAACGATTGGAAACCCGCAAGTATCGCCGAGCCAGCGCCTGGCCCGGCTGCGGGAATGCCCCATGTGCGCTTCATGCGGCCGGTGCGTCCCATGCGCAGGGGCCGCGCGGGCGTTGGCTTCAAGCCCGCGGGTGAAAAAGCCCCTTGTCGCGCCTTGGCATGCGCCTGAAGCTCGGCGCCGGGGCTGGCCTTAACCGCGTTTGCAGGCCTAGGGTTGACGGGGCCATCAACCGCCGCTTTGTTCGGGATCGGTGGCTTCCATCTCGTAGCTGGCGGCCACCAGTGCCAGGCGCGCCACCACGCCGTACATGTAGAAGCGGTTGGGCGCGCTGGCGCCGGGGCGGGCGCTGATACGCGGCAACTGGGTGCTGCCGGCAAAGGCCAGCGGCACGTAGTGCGCGCCGGGAGCGTTGAGGGCATCGGCCTCGCCGCGCTCGGCATGCACGCGGTAGAAGCCGCCGACCACGTAGCGGTCGATCATGTAGACCACCGGCTCGGCCACCGCGCCGTGCATGCGTTCGCGCGTGAGCACGCCTTCCTGCACCACGCATTCGGCCGGGGCAGGCGGCGGCGGCGCCGCGCTTTTGCCACGCGCCTTGCGGGCAGGCGGCGGAGGCAGCGGGGCGATGTCGCGCGCATCGCGCACGGTCATGATGCCGCTGCCGCGCGGCCCCAGATCGGCCTTGATCACGACGAACGGCTTTTCGCCAATGCCGTATTCCTTGTATTTGCGGCGCACCTTGGTCAGCAGCGCGTCCACGCTGGCGCGCAGTTGCTCGGCGCCTTCAGGGGTGTGCAGATCCAGCGGCCCGGCCGTGGCCGTCAGGGGGTTGAGCAGCCAGGGGTCAATGCCCAGCAGCTTGCCGAAGCGTTTGCACACTTCTTCATAGCAATGGGCATGGCGACTCTTGCGGCGCACGCTGGCGCCGGCCTGCAGCGGCGGCAGCAGGTATTGTTCGTGCAACTCTTCCAGAATGCCGGGCGCGCCAGCAGCCAGGTCGTTGTTGAGCAAAATGGTGCAGGGGTCAAAGTCGTGCAGCCCCAGGCGGTAGTCGCCGCGCAGCGCGGGCTCCAGCGTGAGCTTGCCGCCGCTTTCCAGCTTGATGCTGGTGTTCTTGCGGATGGCCGGGTCAATGGAGCCAAAGCGCACATTCAACCCCGCCATGCGGAAGATGTCGTGCAGCCGCGCCAGACTGGCCAGGTAAAAACTGTCGGGCTTGCCGTTTTCCGGCACGATCAGCAGGTTGCGCGCCTCGGGGCAGATTTTCTCGATGGCCGCCTGCGCCGCCTGCACGGCCAGCGGCAAGGTGCCGGGCGCCAGGTTGTGCCAGCCGCCGGGGAACAGGTCGGTGTCCACCGGCGCCAGCTTGAAACCGGCATTGCGCAAATCCACCGCGCAGTACAGCGGCGGGGTGTGCTCCATCCATTCCAGGCGGAACCAGCGCTCAATGACCGGCGTGGCGTCAAGAATGCGCTGTTCCAGCTCGTTGATCGGGCCGGTGAGGGCGGTGGCAAGGTGGGGAACCATGGCGTCGTGTCTCCGCAGCAAGAAAGACCGGGGCAGGCGAGCCCCATTCTAGGCAGACCACGCCTTTTGGTTTTTTGTTCAGCCGCCAGAATGCACGGCTTGCGCCGGCCGCACCCAGCAGGCCTCGTGGTAAGCGCCTTGGAGGAAAACGCCGGAGCCCGGCGCGCCGTGGTCAGCGCCGGGCGGAAGGCCGGGGGCCGTCGCTGCTGACAGGGCCGTTGTCGCCGCGGTGTTCGCACTTGTCCTTGGTGCAGTGCGCATAAAGGCTGAGCGCGTGGTCGGCCAGCGCGAAGCCGCGGGCCTTGGCCACTGCGCCCTGGCGGCGCTCAATCTCCGGATCGAAAAATTCTTCCACGCGCCCGCAGTCCAGGCAAACCAGGTGATCGTGGTGCTGGTCTTCACGCAGCTCGTAAATGGCCTTGCCTGCCTCGAAATGGCTGCGGCTGAGCAAGCCGGCCTGCTCGAACTGCATGAGCACCCGGTACACCGTGGCCAGGCCGATGTCGGAGTTGGAAGCCAGCAGCTGCCGGTACACATCTTCGGCAGACAGGTGGCGCTGCTCGCTTTTCTGGAAGATTTCCAGAATCTTCATGCGGGGCAGCGTGGCTTTCAGGCCGGTGCTCTTGATTTCGTCGATGGTGTCCATGAAAGTGATCCGCGAGGGGTGATCCGCGAGAGGGATCTGGCAAAAGCGGGCAGGCGCCAGCGGCGGGCGGCCAACTACATACAATGGCCGCCCTATTGTGCAATAGCCTTCAAACCGCTTCACCATGTCCGTATTTGTGCAGGCGCGCGCGCGCGCTACCTTGCTGGCTTGTCTGGCCGTGCCCGTTGCGGCGGCGCTGCTGGCCGGTTGCAGCAGCTTCAACCAGGCCACGCGCGGCATGGCCGATGCACTCACGCTCTACAAGCCTGAAGTCGTGCAGGGCAACTTCATCTCCAGGGAACAGGTGCAGGCTTTGCAGCCTGGCATGACGCGGCTGCAGGTGCGCGACATCCTGGGCACGCCGCTGGTGACCAGCCTGTTTCACGGTGACCGCTGGGATTACGTGTTCACCCTGCGCCGCCAGGGCGTGGCGCCACAGCGTTACCGCCTGACCGTGCTGTTCAGCGGCGACACGCTGGAGCGCTTCGACGGCGACGAGATGCCCAGCGAGAACGAGTTCGTGGCCCGCATCGGCTCGCAGCGCAAGGCCAAGGTGCCCGTGCTGGAGGCCACCGAAGAACAGCTGGCGCGCTTTCCGCAAGCCCCCGCACCAGAAACGCCCGCCGGCCCGGAAGGCGAAGCCGCCGCACCCGCCGCCACCAGCTATCCGCCGCTGGAGCCGGCGCGCTGATGCCGCCCTGATGCCAACGCCTTGAATACCGCCGCTGCATGACCACCACTTCTCCTTTGCGCATCGCCATCGCGGGCGCCACCGGCCGCATGGGCCAGATGCTGATTGCCGCCGTGCAGGCCGCTGGCGACTGCCGCCTCAGCGGCGCGCTGGACCGGGCTGACAGCCCCGCGCTGGCGCAGGACGCGGGCGCCCCGCAGGGGCTGGCCACCGGCGTGGCCATCACCAGCGACCTGCCCGCCGGCCTGGCGGGCGCGCAGGTGCTGATCGACTTCACCCGGCCCGAGGCCACCATGGCCCACCTGGCGGCCTGCCGCGCGCAGGGCGTGGCGCTGGTCATTGGCACCACGGGCTTCACCGAAGCGCAAAAGGCCGAAATCGCCGCCGCCGCGCGGCAAATCGCCATCGTCATGGCGCCCAACATGAGCGTGGGCGTCAACGTCACCTTCAAGCTGCTGGAGATGGCCGCCCGGGCGCTGTCCACCGGTTACGACATCGAGATCATCGAGGCCCACCACCGCCACAAGGTCGATGCGCCCAGCGGCACTGCACTGAAGATGGGCGAAGTCATCGCCCAGGCGCTGGGCCGCAGCCTGAAAGACTGCGCCGTCTACGCGCGCGAAGGCCACACCGGCGAGCGCGACCCCTCCAGCATCGGCTTTGCCACCATCCGCGGCGGCGACATCGTGGGCGACCACACGGTGCTGTTCGCCGGCACGGGCGAGCGCATCGAGATCAGCCACAAATCCTCCAGCCGCGCCGGCTACGCGCAGGGCAGCCTGCACGCCGCGCGCTTTCTGGCCTCGCAGCGCCCCGGCCTGTACGACATGTTCGACGTGCTGAACCTGCGCTGACCGGGGCCCCACGCCAATCATTGCCGCCATGAACCTGCAACAAGTCTTCTCCCAGGCCGACACCGTCGGCAAGGCCGTGGCCCTGCTGCTGCTGGCCATGTCCGTGGCCAGCTGGGTCGTCATCCTCTACAAGGCCTGGCTGCTGCGCAGCGCCCGCCGCAGCGTGCAGCGTGGCGTGGCGGCGTTCTGGCAGGCCGCCACGGTGCAGGAAGGCGCGGCGCGCGTGGCCGCGCTGGACCGCGGCGCCCTCGTCACGCCGCTGATTGCCGCCACGCAGCAGCCCGTCAGCGGCACGCTGGCCGCCGCGGGCGACCGCAGCCAGCAGCTCACCCGCGTGCTGCGCGACGCGCTGCACGGCGTGCTGGGACGCCTGCAATTCGGCCAGGTGCTGCTGGCCACCATTGGCTCCACCGCGCCCTTCGTGGGCCTGCTGGGCACCGTGTGGGGCATCTACCACGCCCTCACCGGCATGGCCGCCAGCGGGCAGATCACCATTGAAAAAGTATCCGGCCCCGTGGGGGAAGCCCTCATCATGACGGCCGCCGGCCTGGCGGTGGCCATTCCGGCCGTGCTGGCCTACAACTGGTTCGGCCGCATGGTCAGCCGCGTCGAGGCGGAGCTGGAAGGCTTCGCGCGCGATCTGCGCGAGCTGCTGGCCGCGCACTGATGCCTTGGCCAGCCCAGGCCCGGCGTTGCCGGGCCGCGCACGGCCCCCAACGCCTGGAGCACTGACACACATGGCCTTCGGACGCCTTGAACGCCCCCAGCCCAGCGAACCCATGAGCGACATCAACGTCACCCCGCTGGTGGACGTGATGCTGGTGCTGGTGGTCATCTTCATCATCACCGCGCCGCTGCTGGCCAGCAGCATCCGGCTGGATCTGCCCAAAACTGATGCCGCCCAGCCCAGCGACCCGCCCAAGTTCGTCACGCTGGTGGTTGACCCCTCCGGCCAGGCCTTTTTCAACGATCAGCCCGTGGACATGCCCGCGCTGGCCGCGGCCCTGCAAGAAGCCGCCCGCGCCAACCCCGACACCGAAGTGCAGCTGCGCGCCGACCAGCGCGTGCCCTATGGCCGCGTGGTGGAGGTGATGGGCGAGGCGCAGAAAGCCGGCCTCAACCGCATCGGCTTCGTGGCCGAGGCGCCCTCGCCCGCCGCCTCACGCTAGCGCCGTCAAATTGAAAGCAAAAATGGCCGCCAGGGCAATGCCAATCAGCCCAGACAGCTATATTTAAGATAGCAACCAAAGGGCGCCCCGCCCTGCCACCCTGTTCCCATGCAAGACAAATACAGCCCCACCGACGTCGAAGCCGCCGCACAGGCCCACTGGCGTGCACAAGATGCCTACCGCGTGCGCGAAGACGCGGGCAAACCCAAGTACTACGCCTGCTCCATGCTGCCCTACCCCAGCGGCAAGCTGCACATGGGCCATGTGCGCAACTACACCATCAACGACATGCTCACGCGCAGCTTGCGCATGCAGGGCCACAACGTGCTCATGCCCATGGGCTGGGATGCGTTTGGTTTGCCGGCCGAGAACGCTGCGCTCAAGAACAAGGTGCCGCCCGCGAAGTGGACCTACGAAAACATCGCCTACATGAAAGGCCAGATGCAGGCCATGGGCCTGGCGATTGACTGGAGCCGCGAGATCGCCACCTGCTCGCCCGACTACTACAAATGGAACCAGTGGCTGTTTTTGAAGATGCTGGAAAAAGGCATTGCCTACCGCAAAACCCAGGTGGTGAACTGGGACCCGGTCGATCAAACCGTGCTGGCCAACGAGCAGGTGATTGACGGGCGCGGCTGGCGCACTGGCGCGCTGGTGGAAAAGCGCGAAATCCCTGGCTACTACCTCAAGATCACCGACTACGCGCAAGAGCTGCTCGACCATGTGCAAATGGGCAACCCCAAGGCCACACTCACCGGCTGGCCCGACCGCGTGCGCCTGATGCAAGAGAACTGGATCGGCAAGAGCGAGGGCCTGCGCTTTGCCTTCACGCACAACGTCAAAGACGACAGCGGCGCGCTGATTGGCGATGGCCGCTTGTACGTCTTTACCACCCGTGCCGACACCATCATGGGCGTGACGTTCTGCGCCGTGGCGCCCGAGCACCCGCTGGCCGCCCACGCCGCGCAAGGCAATCCGGCGCTGGCTGCTTTCATCGAAAAATGCCAACAGGGCGGCACCACCGAGGCCGAGCTGGCGCTGAAAGAAAAAGAGGGCATGGATACGGGCCTGACCGTAACGCACCCGCTCACCGGCCAAGCCCTGCCCGTGTGGGTGGGCAACTACGTGCTGATGAGCTATGGCGACGGCGCGGTGATGGGCGTGCCCGGCCACGACGAGCGCGACTTTGCCTTTGCGCAGAAATACGGCCTGCCCATTCAGCAAGTGGTGCAAGTGGGCAACGAAACTTACGACGCCAGCCAGTGGCAAGAGTGGTACGGCGACAAGGAACGCGGCGTGTGCGTGAACTCCGGCCATCTGGACGGCATGAACTACGCCACTGCCGTGAACACCGTGGCCGCCGAACTGGCCCAAAAAGGCCTGGGCGAGAAAAAAACCACCTGGCGCCTGCGCGACTGGGGCATCAGCCGCCAGCGCTACTGGGGCACGCCCATCCCCATCATCCACTGCGAGCACTGCGGCCCGCAGCCCGTGCCGGAAAAAGACCTGCCCGTGCGCCTGCCCGAAGACCTGGTGCCCGAT
Organism: Comamonadaceae bacterium OH2545_COT-014; assembly: GCA_003859965.1. GTDB lineage: Bacteria > Pseudomonadota > Gammaproteobacteria > Burkholderiales > Burkholderiaceae_C > Ottowia. The sequence continues at coordinate 46,816 of RQYR01000006.1, forward strand.
GGCAGCGGCAACCCGCTGGTGAAAAGCGAGGCCTTCCACGCGGGCGTGACCTGCCCCAAATGCGGCGCGCCCGCACGGCGCGAGACGGACACGATGGACACCTTCGTGGACAGCTCCTGGTACTTCATGCGCTACTGCAACCCGCGCAACGACCAGCACATGGTGGCCGAAGGCACGCAGCACTGGATGCCCATGGACCAGTACATCGGCGGCATCGAGCACGCCATCTTGCACCTGCTGTATGCGCGCTTCTGGACCAAAGTGATGCGCGACCTGGGCCTGGTCAAGATCGACGAGCCCTTCACCCGCCTGCTCACGCAGGGCATGGTGCTCAACCACATCTACAGCCGCCGCACCGCCAAGGGCGCCAAGGAATATTTCTGGCCCAAGGACGTGGAGCACGTGCTTGACGACGCCGGCAAAGTCATCGGCGCCAAGCTGAAAAACGCGGTGGACAGCGCCGACGGCCCGCTGCCCGCAGGCACGCCCATCGACTACGAAGGCGTGGGCACCATGAGCAAGTCCAAAAACAACGGCGTCGATCCGCAAGACCTCATCACCCAGTACGGCGCCGACACCGCGCGCCTGTACACCATGTTCACCGCCCCGCCCGAGCTGACGCTGGAGTGGAACGACTCCGCCGTCGAGGGCAGCTACCGCTTCCTGCGCCGGGTGTGGAACTTCGGCTTCAAGCTGCACGGCATGGCGGGCGTGACGGCCGCCATCGCCGCCCTGCCCGCCAAAGGGGCGGCACACAGCGCGCCGCAGGCCAACTTCGGCAAGGCCGCCAAGGCGCTGCGCCACGAAATCCACAGCGTGCTGCAACAGGTGCGCTACGACTACCAGCGCATGCAATACAACACCGTCGTTTCCGGTGCGATGAAGATGCTCAACGCGCTCGAAGCCTTCAAGGGTGATGATTCAGCAGGCGACAACATGGCGCTGGCCGAGAGCTTCGGCATCTTGCTGCGCGTGCTTTACCCGGTCACGCCCCACATCACCCATGTGTTATGGCAGCAACTGGGCTACGCCAAGGCGCTGGGCGATTTGCTCGACGCCCCTTGGCCCCAGCCCGACGAAGCCGCGCTGCAAAAAGACGAGGTGGAACTGATGCTGCAAGTAGGCGGCAAGCTGCGCGGCAGCTTCACTGTGCCCGCCAGCGCCGACAAGGCCGCTATCGAAGCCGCTGCGCTGGCCAGCGAAGCCTTCGTCAAATTCGCGGGCGCCGGGGCGCAGCCGAAAAAGGTCATCGTCGTGCCGGGCCGCCTGGTCAACGTGGTGCTGTAACGCCATGCCCATGCCACCCGCCCGCCGCGCCCTGCTGGCTACCCTGCTTACCGCGCCCTGGCTGGCCGCTTGCGGCTTCCGGCTGCGGCGTGCGCCTGACCTGGCCTTTCGCAGCATCTACGTGGACATGCCCGCCGCTTCGGCCCTGGGCGCCGAGCTCAAGCGCCAGCTGGCCGCCACCGGGCAGGTGCAACTCATCACCGACCCGGCCCGCCGCGCGCAGGCCGATGTGGTGCTGCACGGCGTGCAGGATGCGCGCGAGCGCGCCGTGGTGGGCCTGAACGCCGCCGGGCAGGTGCGCGAGTTCCAGCTGCGCGTGCGCTTTCGCTTCCGCCTGAGCACCCCGGCCGGGCAAGAGGTGCTGCCCGAAGACGAAATCCTGCGCCAGATCGACCAGAGCTACAGCGAAAGCGCCGCCCTCTCCAAAGAGGCCGAAGCGCAAATGCTCTACCAAAGCCTGCAAAGCGACGTGGTGCAACAGGTCATGCAGCGGCTGGCCACCGTGCGCCTGCCCTGAGATACCAGGGCCGCGCCTTCACCATGCAACTGGCCGCCGCGCAACTGCCCGCCCATCTGCAAAAAGGGCTGCGCCCGCTCTACGTTCTGCATGGCGACGAGCCGCTGCTGATGCAGGAAGCCGCGGACGCCATTCGCGCCGCCGCGCGCGCCGCAGGCCATGCCGAGCGCACCGTTCACACCGTGCAGGGCGCGCATTTCGACTGGAGCAGCGTGCTGGCCGGCGCCAGCAGCCTGAGCCTGTTTGCCGACAAGCAGATCACCGAAATCCGCATCCCGTCCGGCAAGCCCGGCAAGGAAGGCAGCGCCGCCCTGCAAGAGCTGGCCGCCGCCAGCGCGGCCAACGACAGCACGCTCACCCTGGTGCTGCTGCCCCGCCTGGACAAAGCCACCAAAAGCGGCGCCTGGTTCAGCGCGCTGCAAGGCGCGGGCGTGAGCGTGCAGATTGACCCGGTAGAGCGCGCCCAGCTGCCCGCCTGGATTGCCGAACGCCTGGCGCGCCAGGGCCAGCGCGTGAGCGCGGGCGAGGAGGGGCAGCACGCGCTGCGCTTTTTCGCCGACCGGGTAGAGGGCAACCTGCTGGCCGCGCACCAGGAAATTGCCAAGCTCGGCCTGCTGTACCCGGCGGGCGAGCTGGGCCGCTCGCAGATCGAGGCTGCCGTGCTCAACGTGGCGCGCTATGACGTGTTCAAGCTCTCCGAAGCCATGCTTGGCGGCCAGCGCGCCCGCGTGCAGCGCATGCTGGACGGCCTGCAAGCCGAGGGCGAAGCCGCCGTGCTGGTGCACTACGCCATTGCCGAGGACATTCGCGTGCTCAAGCGCCTGAAAGACGCCGTGGGCGCGGGCCGCCCGCTGCCCATGGCGCTGCGCGAACAGCGCATCTGGGGCCCCCGCGAGCGCCTGGCCGAGCGCGCCCTGCCCGGCCTGGGCACGGGCCAGCTTGCCAGTTTGCTGCAAGCCGCGCATCTGGTGGACGGCATTGTCAAGGGGCTGAAAGCGCCCGGCTGGCCCGCCGACCCCTGGGCCGCCCTGCACCGGCTGGCGCAGGGGCTGGCAGCCGCCTGCGCCGCCGCTGCGGGGCGCGGGGCGCGGCACTGAACTGGGGCACGGAAAAAAGGCCATGCCGCTTGCGAGCCTGGGTGAGCCCGGCCACAGCCTATTGGCAAGAAGGCCAGAGGCCACGAAAAAGCCGCTGTGCGCCCGAGGCAGGGCGGTGGCAGCGGCCTGGATGGCTGGGGGTAGAGGGCTGGCAGCAGAGGTGGCGGAATCGGGTTGCTTTGCCCGCCACCGCCACGCCAGCCAGCGCGCTTATTTCTTCTGCGTGAAGTCGGGGCGGGTGAAGGCGCCGCCTTCTTCGGCCTGGCGCTTGAGCTGGTCGGCCGGCATGGAAGTCACGGTTTCGCGCAGCACGCCGCCGCCCGTGACACTGCCGCTGGCCTGGCCTTCGCCGCGCACGCGCGCTTCGCAATCGGTCTTGTAGAAGGCGGGCAGGCGGGCGCAGCGTTGCAGCGCGTTGGCCTGGGCCTGCTCGGGCGTGACGGCGGTAAGCTGGCCGCCACGGGCGTTGCGCGCTTCCATGCGCGCGGCCTTGGGGTCCAGATTGGTCTGCGCCGGGGTGGACTGGGCCAACGCGGGCAGAGCCGCCAAGCCAAACACGGCCGCCGTCACGGCAAGGGCATGTTTTTTCATACGGACGCTCTCCTTTCAGGGTTGATAGCGCAGCCACTGTAAGCGGCGGCGGCGCCCTGGGCGTGTCGGACGAATTCGCGTATCACCGGCCTTGCCGCCCGCATCAGTCAAGGCGGCGATGGCTGGCAAGCACGGCCGCGCCTGGGTCGGGCGGGTTTTGATGCCCCTCCCCAGGCAAAGCGGCCACGATCAGGTGCGCACTTCGCCCTGGCCCAGCACGACCCACTTCATCGAGGTCAGCCCCTCAATGCCCACCGGCCCGCGGGCGTGGAACTTGTCGGTGCTGATGCCGATTTCGGCGCCCAGCCCGTATTCAAAGCCGTCGGCAAAGCGCGTGCTGGCGTTGACCATGACGCTGGCCGAATCCACCTCGCGCACGAAGCGGTCGGCGTGCCGCTGGTCGGTGGTGAGGATGGCGTCGGTGTGGTGGCTGCCGTAGTGGTTGATGTGGGCGATGGCCTCGTCCAGCCCCGCCACGACCTTGATGGCGATGATGGGCGCCAGGTATTCGGCGCGCCAGTCCTCTTCTTGCGCGGGCGCCAAGTTTGCTCTGTTTTTAATAGCGTCTTGGGCAGAACCAGCCTGCCCTGAAGGCATTTTTTGCTCAAGAATCGCCAGCGCCTCGGCGTCGCAGCGCATTTGCACGCCCTTGGCCGCGTAAATGGCGCCGATGCGCGGCAAGAAGGCGGGCGCTGCGCCGCGCGCCACCAGCAGGGTTTCGGTGGCGTTGCAGGGGCTGTATTTCTGGGTCTTGGCGTTGTCGGCCACGGTCACGGCCATGTCCACGTCGCAGGGGTCGTCCACGTAGGTGTGGCACACGCCGTCCAGGTGCTTGATGACGGGCACGCGCGCCTCGGCGCTGATGCGCTCGATCAGCCCCTTGCCGCCGCGCGGGATGATCACGTCCACGAAGGCGGGCATGGCGATCAAGTGGCCCACGGCGGCGCGGTCGGTGGTGGGCACGAGTTGCACCGCCTCGGGCGGCAGGCCCGCCTCGCGCAGCGCCTGCTGCACCAGCGCGGCCAGCGCGCGGTTGGAGTCGATGGCCTCGCTGCCGCCGCGCAGGATGCAGGCGTTGCCGCTCTTGATGCTGAGCGCCGCCGCCTCGATGGTGACGTTGGGGCGGCTCTCGTAAATCATGCCGAACACGCCGATGGGCACGCGCATTTGCCCCACGCGGATGCCGCTGGGCTGCTGGCGCATGCCGCTGACGCTGCCGATGATGTCCGGCATGGCGGCCAGCTGCTCGCAGCCCTGGGCGGCGGTTTCCAGCACCTTGGGCGTCAGGCGCAGGCGGTCCACCATGGGCGCGGGCAGGCCGGCGGCCTCGGCGCGTGCCAGGTCGTGCTGGTTGCTGGCTTGCAGCGCGGCGGTGCCAGCGCGCAGCAGTGCGGCCAGGCGGCGCAGCGCATCGGCGCGCACGGCGGCGCTGGCGCGGGCCATCACGGCCGCGGCCTGGCGCGCCTGCGCGCCCAGGGCGTTCATGAGTTCGGCAATGTTCGGAGCATTCATGCCGCGCATTGTCGCAAAGGCCGCCACACGGCGCGCATGTGGCGGCGCTGATCCAGAAAGCGGCAATTCATCACGGCCAAGGGCGCAATCTCGTGCACATACATTGCGTTACAACAAAGGAATTAATAGGATGCGCCCGACATGGAAAGCGCCTTTCCGGCTTGTTTCATGCCCGGCAAGCCGGCTGGCGCTTCAGGCGCACGGCTCGCCGACGCGCAGGCAGCGCCCGCCGCTGCTTTCTTTCTGACCAACTTTTGACGGAATTTTTGACATGGCAAACATCAAGCAAACCCTGGACGAACTGATGACCCTGGACGGCGCCATGTGCGCCGCCGTGGTGGACTCTACCAGCGGCATGATGCTGGGCTCCATCGGCTCGGGCGTGGATCTGGAAGTGGCGGCCGCCGGCAACACCGAAGTGATCCGCTCCAAGATGAAGACCATGCGCTCGCTGGGCCTCAATGACGTGATCGAGGACATCCTCATCACCCTGGGCAAGCAGTACCACATCCTGCGCCCCTCGGCCCGCAAGGACGGCGTGTTCATCTACTTCGTGCTGGACAAGCAGCGCGCCAACCTGGCCATGGCCCGCCGCAAGGTGCAAGACGTGGACAAGGAACTGAGCTTCTGACACCCCGTGCAGGCGCCGCCAGCGCCTTCACCGGAAAAGGCCGCGCCCCCGCGCGGCTTTTTTCATGGCCGCAGCAGCGCCGCCGCCGCTGAAAAGCCGAGAAACGCGGCCGCCGTGCTCCACAAAATGATGCGGGCTATGCGCCCGTTATCCGCCCCGAAGCGCTCGGCCAGCAGCGACACATTGCTAGCGCTGGGCAAGGCCGCCGCCAGCGTCAGCGTGGTCAGCGCCTCCGGCGCCAACGCCCCGGCCGCCACGGCGGCGCGGCCCAGCCCCCACACCAGCAACGGGTGCGCCACCAGCTTCAACCCGGCCAGCAGCGGCACGTCGGCCACGGCACCCGCGCGCGCCGGGTGCAACGGCATGCTCATCTGCACCCGCGCCAGCACCGCGCCAATGGTGAACAGCGCCACGGGCGTGGCCGCATCGGCCAGCAGGCCCACCACCCGGTCCAGCGGGCCGGGCAGCGCCAACCCGGTCAGCGACGCCAGCGCGCCCAGCAAAATGGCCCAGGGCATGGGGTTGCGCAGCACACCACGCCAGGCCCGCATGGCCGCCTGCCACGCCCCCCCGTGGCCACCCGCCGAACCCGCCACGCCATCGCTTCCCGCGCCCCATTGCGACAAAGCCATGCAGGCCGAGGTGGTCACTACAAAATCCAGCAGCAGCGTGGCCATCAGCGGCCCCGCCGCTTGCGCGCCCAGCAAGGCCAGCAGTAGGGGCGCGCCCATGAAGCCCGTGTTGGGAAAAGCCGCCACCAGCGCGCCAAAAGCCGCATCCGGCCAGCCCGCGCCCTGCCGGCGCGCCAGCGCGGCCGCGGCCGCCACGATCAGCGCCGCCGCCCCCAGCCACACCAGCGCCACCACGGGGCTGAACAAATCCGCCACCGGCGTGCCGCGCCCAAAGCGCCACAGCATGCACGGCAGCGCGAAATACAGCACAAAGCTGTTCAGCCCCGGCACCGCCTCCAGCGGCAACAGGCGCGAACGCGCCGCCACGTAGCCACACAGCACGAGGGCAAAAAAAGGAAAGGTGACGGCAAAGATGGCGGCCACGGCAGACAGGCAGGAAAAAAACCGAAGCCCCCAGCGGGCCCCGGCAGTGGCCCGATGATGCCACCGGGCGCCCAAAGTCATCGGCAAGCCCCGTTGGCATGCTGCACGGGTGTCACGCCAGAGCCCAGGTCGAAACGTGTTGCCGTGGCCTGCAGCATTAACGGTCAACTCCGTCCACGCTTCAGGGCCCGCTGTTCTTCAGGGGCTGCAACATCGCGTAAAAAGCCTGCCCAACACTTTGGCTCGCACTGGCATGGCTACGAGATAGATGGCAAGGCACCCAACGCCCGCACTGATGCAGACTGCCAAGAGACTCTCGACGGCATCTATAAGATGCCGCGCATCCAACTGCCTCTACCCGCTGGTATTGCCATGACGAACGATCGCTTGCCGTTACCTAACCTGCCCGTCCACCCGCATCGCCGCCATTGGTTGGCCGGCGCTGGCCTGTGGGCTGCGCTGTGGCTGGCGGGTTGCAGCACGCCGCGCCGCGAACGTGCTGCCCCTGGTTCTGCCGCCCGGCCTGCCGCTGCGCCGCTGGCGCTGGATCCGGCCGGGCGGGAGGGCGCCGTGGCGCAGGCGCTGCTGCTGGTGAACACGCCTTACACCTATGGCGGCAATACACCGGCTGGCGGCTTTGATTGCAGCGGGCTGGTGCAGTACGTGATGACGCACGGTGCGCAAGGGCTGGCTGGCGCCCGCGGCCTGCCGCGCAGCACGGCGCAATGGGCGGCGGCCAGCACGCCGGTGGCGGCCGGGGCGCTGCAACGCGGTGATTTGGTGTTTTTCAACACCAGTGGCGCGCCGTGGTCACACATGGGGCTGTACCTGGGCGACGGGCAGTTCGTGCATGCGCCGTCCAGCGGGGGCGTGGTGCGCATCAACCGCCTGTCTGACCGCTATTTCGCGCGCCGCTTCATGGGCGCACGCAGCGTTTTCGCCCGGTGAGCCGTCAAGACATCTTAGAACCTGTTCAAAGTGGCATCAGGCCCAAGGGTCGGAACTTGTTTGCTATTAAAAATATAGTTTAAGCCTCTACAGCAGCCGTGACCACGGCCCGCAATGAGTGCGGCAAGGCTTCGGTGATGGTCACGTCGATCATCTGCCCAACCAGGCGCTGGCTGTGGGGACCGCCGTCGAAGTTGACGATGCGGTTGCACTCGGTGCGCCCCATCAGCTCGGCAGGGTTCTTGCGCGACGGGCCTTCCACCAGAATGCGCTGCACCGTGCCCACGCGGCTGGCGCTGATGGCGCGCACGTTTTGCTCCACCACGGCTTGCAGATGCTGCAAGCGTTTGAGCTTCACTTCATGCGGCGTGTCGTCTTGCAGGTTGGCCGCGGGCGTGCCGGGGCGCGGGCTGAAGATGAAGCTGAACGAGGCGTCATAGCCCACGTCGTCGATCAGCTTCATCATCTTGGCGAAATCTTCTTCCGTCTCGCCCGGAAAGCCGACGATGAAGTCACTGCTCATGCTGATGCCGGGACGCACGGCACGCAGCTTGCGAATGATGCTCTTGTATTCCATGGCGGTATAGCCGCGCTTCATGGCCATGAGGATGCGATCCGACCCGTGCTGCACCGGCAGGTGCAAGTGGCTCACCAACTGCGGCACCTTGCCGTACACATCAATCAGGCGCTGGGTAAATTCATTGGGGTGGCTGGTGGTGTAGCGGATGCGCTCGATGCCCGGAATTTCGGCCACGTATTCGATCAGCAAGGCAAAGTCGGCTATCTCGCTGGTGCCGCCCATCGGGCCGCGATAGGCGTTGACGTTCTGCCCCAGAAGGGTGATTTCTTTCACCCCTTGCTCGGCCAGGCCGGCCACTTCGGTCAGCACGTCCTCAAACGGGCGGCTGAATTCTTCGCCGCGTGTGTAGGGCACCACGCAATAGCTGCAGTATTTGGAGCAGCCTTCCATGATGGACACGAAGGCGCTGGCGCCCTCGACCCGCGCAGGCGGCAGATGGTCAAACTTTTCGATTTCAGGAAAGCGGATGTCCACCTGCGGGCGCTGCTCCTGCGCACGCGCGGCCAGCAGCTCGGGCAGGCGGTGCAGGGTTTGCGGGCCAAACACCACATCGACAAAGGGCGCGCGCTTGATGATCTCTTCGCCTTCCTGGCTGGCCACGCAACCGCCCACGCCAATCAGCACGCCTTTTTCTTTCAGGTGCTTGATGCGGCCCAGGTCGGAAAAAACTTTTTCCTGCGCCTTTTCACGCACCGAACAGGTGTTGAACAAGATCAGGTCGGCCTGCTCGGGGTCGTCAGTCGGCTCATAGCCTTGCGCCGCGCCCAGCACGTCTGCCATCTTGTCCGAGTCGTACTCGTTCATCTGGCAGCCAAAGGTTTTGATGAAAACTTTGCGGGACATGGCGTGAAATCAATGGGCTAGAGCAGAAAAGGGAAAGCGCTACCGCTAGCGGGTAGCCGCAGAAATGCAGCAAAAAAGAAAGGCGGCTTTGACACGCACAAGAAGCAGCGAACACCGCACATCGCTTTTGCGCAGAGCGCTTGGCGAGCGCATGGCACCCGCGCACGCCGCAACAGTGAAGGCTTAACCGCCTTGGTAAATGTCGTTTGGACGCATGCCAGGCGCGGGGCTGCCATCCGGCAAGGTGCGCCGCTCTTCAGGCGTGAGGATCCAAATCTCGCGCACCACGCCCGCCGGGTCGCGCAGATAGTTAACGACAAAAGTCTTGCCGATCAAAGTGCCGGTCAGCGCCACCATGTTGTGCTCATTGCGCACACGTACACCCGGCGCCAAACGTTCGGTGCGGCCGTTGAGCGCCACTTCGGGCGGCGCCGTGAACGTGATCACGCCCCGTTCCACTTGCATCGGAAAGATGCGCCCGGCCTGCGCCTGCGCGGGAGTGGAGGCCAGGGCAGCGGCTCCCACCCACACCGCGCCCAGCACGGCAGAGAGCGAAGCTGAAAAAAAGGCTTTCGTGCAGCGGTTCATGGTATCTGTCCAGAGGCTGAGCGAGCGGCCCTTGGGGGCCTGATGCGGTTAGATGGGAAGCGGGGCGATTTTTGCCCGTTCGATTAGCGCAAGAAATGGCAGCAAAAAAGGCACAGGGCAAAAGCCCGGTGCCTTTGAACTGCCGCCGGATTCGGCGTATGCAAGCAGAGCAACAATGCTTACACAAAAACTGGTGGCGCTTCACGGACTCGAACCGCGGACCTGTGGATTATGATTCCATCGCTCTAACCGACTGAGCTAAAGCGCCAAAGGCTGAAATTCTATCGCGTTTTTGGCGTGGCGGCAAGCCGGCTGACCGGGCGCTAGTAACGTTACCGATGGTAATGATGGCAACTTGTCTTGCCCAGAACCTTGGGGTTTACTTCGTGTCACGCGGCATGTGCCGTTTGTCACCAACCTCAGGGAGAAATCAATCATGTTCCATTCGACTGCATTTGCCCATGTGGGAGCCGCTGCCGGTGTGCACGCCGGCGGCGGGGCGGCAGCGGCCGGCGCGGCCCACGGTTTGGCCGGCCTGCTGAGCGGGCGCGCCGAAGTCCATGTCGGCGTCTTTCACACCCATGTTTTCAGCGTGGGCTGCTGCAAGCCCTGCGGCACTTTCACACCCGCCAAGCCCGACGCCAAATGGACGGTGAACAACTCCGGCGACGGCAAAGCCACCGTGGATCTGGGCAAGTACGAACTGCAGCTGGACGAACGCAGCTCGCAGATCAAGATCGTCAACAAGGCCAATGGCGAGGTCACGCACATTCACGGCGACCCTCACATCGACTGGAACAAGGACGGCAAAACCGATGCCGACTTCTGGACCAAGACCACCTTCCAGCTCGAAGATGGCACCAAGATCACCATCGACACCGTACCTTGGAAGGGCAACAGCAACATGACGCTGGCCGACACCGTCACGGTCACGCGGGGCGACAACGCCTTGCAGATCAAGGGGCTGAGCCAGAACGAGCTGGGGGACATGACCGTCGAATACGCCGACCGCGGTGGCCAAGCGCTGGACTGGGCTGTAACCGACGGCTTTGTCGTCCATGAAAACACCAAGGGCGAGGGCTGGATCAACCCCGCCACCGGCAAGCTGGCCACGCAGGAAGACTTCAACATCACCAAGCCGGATGCGGTCAAACCCTACGAGTTCACACAGGAGCTGGGGCAAGCGTTTGGGCTATTCCTGGCTACGGGCTTTCTGGGCGGGCTCGGCTTGGGCGGCGCGCTCGATCTGGGTTGGCGCACAGGTGACAGCAGCACGGATGTGCCACGCACGAAGCCGTTGCAAATCCAGCCGACCCGCGTCGAGGCGGATAACCACACCGTCACCATTCACCACCGCAGTGGCAGCACCGACACCAAGAGCGGCGGTTCCTTGGCTTGGCGCACCAACAACCCTGGCCTGCTGCCTTACAACGCCATGACGCGTGCGCTGGGCGCGGTGGGCGAAGTGGATGGCGTGGCCGTTTTCGCCAGCGAAGCCAAGGGCCAGGCAGCCCTCACACGCGCATTGCTGGGTCTGCTGACGAAGCATTGATGTGGCTTATCTGGGGGCTTTGGCCCGCCGCGCCTAAAACTACAACTGGCGCGTGCAGAGCCGTCCTCTTTTCTTCAAGGCAAATATTCTCCAGGCAATCAAGGTGCCAGAGATTACCGGGCTTCATGCCCGGTTTTTTTATTTTTGAATGAATTAAATATTTGCATAAATTTCTTTTTTAAACCAATAGTAGTAACTCTACTGATGGGATTGGTTGCAGCTTGTGGCGAGCTTGACTCTCGGCTCTACTGAAGGCCTAGCGGCAATACCGCTTTAGAAGCCTTTCAAAGTCACTAGCACAGGAGCACCCATCATGATGATGAACCCCCTTCTCACGTCCGCTCACCGGATGACTTTTGGCAGCGCTGGCCTTGGCGGCGCAGCGCCTGTAGCGGCCGGTCTGACGGGACTGACCGGCATGCGCGCCGAATTCCATCTGGGCGTGTTCCATACCCACCTGGTTCAGGCCGGCATTAACAAAGGGGCCGCCTTTCAGCCCGCACAGCCTGACGCCAAGTGGACCGTGAGCAACCCGGGCAACGGCAAAGCCTCGGTCGATTTGGGCAAGTACGAGCTGCAAATGGACGAAGGCAACTCGCAGATCAAAATCGTCAACAAGAACAATGGCGAGGTCACCAACATTTGGGGCGACCCGCACATCGACTGGAACAAGGACGGCAAGACCGATGCCGATTTTTGGGGAAAGACCACCTTTCAGCTTGAAGACGGCACCAAGATCACCATTGGCACCGAACCCTGGAAAGGCAACAAAGGCATGTACGTGGCCAGCGAGGTCACAGTCACGCGTGGCGACCATGCCCTGCAAATCAAGGGGCTCAGCCAAAACGAGCTGGGGAATATGAAGATCGAGTACGCCGACCGTGGCGGCCAAGCGCTGGACTGGGCCGTGACAGACGGGTTCGTGGTCAAGGAAAACGCGCAGGGCGAAGGCTGGATCAATGCCGACACCGGCAAACTGGCCACCCAGAAAGACTTTGACATCACCAAGCCCGGGGCGCCCAAGATTCACGAATTCACACAAGCCTTTGGCCAAGCGTTGGGGCTGTACTTGTCGACGGGCATGGTCAGCGCCATCACCAACGCCCTGACCACGGCGTTGGCTCGCCATGGCGATTCGCTCAAGGCACTGTTGGGCCAAAAAGGCGCTGCCCCCGCGCCCGCTCAAATGGCTGCCCAGACGCCCGCTGCGGCCAAAGCGCCGCCGCCCTCAGCCGCTCCAGCGGCAGCGACGCCCGCCAAAATGGCTGCCGCCCCCACGGCCGCCCCCGCCAAGCCCGCTGCCGTGGCCGCCCCACAAACCACGGCTCCTGTCGGCGCAGTCAAAAAGATGCCGGCGCAGATGAAAATGAGCCAGGCCGGGCTGAACATGGTCAAAAAGTATGAAGGCCTGTACACCAAGGCTTATTACTGCCCGGCCGGTGTGCTCACTATCGGTTACGGTCACACGGGCCCGGATGTCAAGCCAGGCCAGCGCATCACCGCCGCGCAAGCCGAAAACTTGCTGCGCAAAGACATGGCCCAGTTCGAGAACGCCGTCAAGCGCCTGGTCAAAGTGCCTCTGACCCAAGGGCAGTTCGACGCGCTGGTTAGCTTCAGCTTCAACGTGGGCGCCGGGGCATTGGGCAAATCCACCTTGCTCAAGAAGCTGAATGCCGGCGACTACGCTGGCGCGCAGGCCGAGTTCAAGCGCTGGAACAAAGGCGGCGGGCGCGTGCTCCCTGGCTTGGTCAAGCGCCGCGCCGAAGAAGCGCAGATGTTCGGCAGCGCCGGCCCGCGCGCGCAAGCGCCAGCCGCCCAGGCCGCCAAGCCAGCCCACGCGGCCCAAGCTGCGGCGCCGGCCGCCTTGCCCAGCAAAGGCATGCCCGATACCCGGGGCATGAGCGCGCAGCAGAAGTTCAACGTTTATGCCGCCTACATCAACAAGCATGGCGACGCCCAGGCCAAGAAAGACCTGGCTGCAGGTAAAGCCGTGGTTCTAGCGCTGCGCCAGGACACGCCGATGACCAAGAACATGCCGCGTCACGGCGTTTATGACGACCGCATTGTCGTGTTGCGCAAAACCGCCAAAGGGCCGCAAGTCACGGAAATGGCGGGCAACACCGAACCCAACCGCCGCTGGGCCGAGCCAGCCAATGCCAGCGGCAAGCCGGTCGGCCGCCTGACCGATGGGCAAACCATCCGCTACTACAAATCCCACAGCGGCAAGTTCGGCAATCACTTGCGCCCGTATGGCAGCCCGCTGGTGCAGCGGGACATGAACCGCAATTACAAGTTCGACCCGAATGAGAAGTCGTACACGGGCAACTGGGGCGGACAAACCATGCTGATCCACCGCGGCGGCAAGAACAACACCGGCTCGCAGGGCTGCCAGACCATGGCGCAAGCGGAGTTCAACCGCTTCTGGAACGCACTGGGCTCACAGAAGAACGTGAGCTACGTGCTGGTCAAGGCCAACCGCTAATCCCAAAATCGAGGGCTGTGGTATGGCCCGCGAGGCTTCAGCAGCAATGCTGAAGCCTCTTTTTTTCATGCTTTCAACGCGGCTTCAACGAAACTTGGGCAGGTTGAACTGCGGCGGCACGCCCATGCGGGTGTTGATGAGCCACTGCTGGGCGATGGTCAGGATGTTGTTCGTGATCCAGTACAGCACCAGGCCGGCCGGGAAGAAGAAGAACATCACGCTGAACACCAGCGGCATGATCCACATCAGCTTGGCCTGCATGGGGTCGGGCGGCAGCGGGTTGAGCGCGGTTTGCAGCAGCGTGGTCAGCGTCATCACGATGGGCAGGATGAAGTACGGGTCCTTGGCCGAGAGGTCCTGCACCCACAGCACCCAGGGCGCGCCGCGCATTTCCACGCTGGACAGCAGCACCCAGTACAGCGCGATGAACACGGGGATCTGGATCATGATGGGCAGGCAGCCGCCCATGGGGTTGACCTTTTCCTCGCGGTAGATGCGCATCATCTCCTGCTGCATCTGCTGCGGCTTGTCCTTCAGGCGCTCGCGCAGCGCCATGATCTTGGGGTTGATGGCCTTCATCTTGGCCATGCTGGCGTAGGCCTTGGCGTTGAGCCAGTAGAAGGCGATTTTCAGCAGCACCACCAGCGCCACGATGGCCCAGCCCCAGTTGCCGATCAGGCTGTGCAGCCAGTACAGCAGCTTGTACAGCGGCTTGGACAGGATGGTGAACCAGCCGTAGTCCTTGACCAGCTCCAGGCCGGGGGCCACGCCTTCCATCATCTTCTCGATTTGAGGGCCGACGAACAGGCGCGTGTCCAGCACCTGGCTGGCGCCGGGGGCCACCGCCGGCACGGCAGCGATCATGCCGGCCGAATACAGGTTGGGGCCGAGCGCGCGCACGAAATTCTCGTGCCCTTGGTTCAGCAACCAGGCGCTGGCGAAGTAGTGCTGCGCCATGGCCACGTAACCCGCATCGGGCGAGGTTTTCTCGAAGCTGGCCTTGCCGCTGGCGATTTCCTTGAACTCCACCTTCTGGTACTTCTTCTCGGGCGTGTAGAAGGCCGGGCCGGTGAAGGTGGAATAAAAGCTGGATTCGCCGGGCGCCTTGTTGCCGTCGCGCACCAGCTGCACGTAAAGCTGGGGCGAGACGGGTTGTGCGCCCTGGTTGATCACTTCGTGGCGGGCCTGAATGACATAGGAGCCACGTTCCAGCGTATAGGTCTTGACGAGCTTGACACCGTTGACCTCCGGGGATTCAAAGCGCAGGGTCAGCGTGTTGGCGCCCTCGGCCATTTGACGCTCGCCCGTGAACGTCATCACTGTCTCGTGCGTAGGCAACGCCGCGCCACCCTGCCCGCCAATCAGGCCTGACTGCGCCAGATACACGCGCTCGCGGCTGTCATCCAGCAGCACAAAGGGCTGACCAGGCTGGTCCGCATCGTCATAGCGGAGAAATTCGCTGTGTACGAGGGAGCCGCCGCGTGTATCGAAGACCAGCTTCATGAC
Source organism: Comamonadaceae bacterium OH2545_COT-014 (assembly GCA_003859965.1). Classification (GTDB taxonomy): domain Bacteria; phylum Pseudomonadota; class Gammaproteobacteria; order Burkholderiales; family Burkholderiaceae_C; genus Ottowia. The sequence goes on from RQYR01000006.1 coordinate 62,005, forward strand.
GTCGGTACGCACATCGATGCGTTCGGCGGCCACAGCCGGCGCCGCCGGCACCGGGGCCGACGACGTATTGCCCGGCACATGGCCGGCCACCGCGCCAGGCGCGGCGCTGGGCACGGCCGATGCAGGCGCACCGCTGACTGTTGCGGCGGGTGCGGCGGAACGGGGGAAGAAGGTGGCCGAGCGGCCGTGGTGAACCTGCCATTGATCCCACAGCATGATGAGGGAGAAAGCAAAGATCACCCACAGGATGGTGCGGCGAATATCGTTCATGGGGATTCTTGATTGGGGGCGCCAGCCGCCCCGCGTGACAACAATGACGAAAAAAGACGCGGCGCCTCATCAGGCACCGGGTCGCAGCCGCCTTGGCACCACGGGCCGCAGCGCGCCAAGCGGCGCAACGTAAGGTAGCTGCCAACGGCGGCGCCATGGCGCTCCAGCGCCCCGATGGCATAGATGGAGCAGGTGGGTTCGAACCGGCAGGCCGACCCCAGCCAGGGCGACAGCAACAGCCGATAACAGCGAACCAGGTTGATTAGCAGCCTGCGCATGGCGTCACCGCAAAAGCACCACACCGGCCCAAGTCATGCGCTGCCCGCCAAGCGCGGTGGGCATCCCGTTGAAGGAAGCAAAAGCGCGTCATGGACTGGCACTCTGGCTTTGGATGGCACGCGCCGCCCGTGCCAGCAGCTGCGTCAACTCGCCACGCACCGCGCGCTTCAGCGCAACGGATGTGGCGCTAGGAAACTCCGCAGTGGCAAATGCAGCGCGCAGCCGCACCAAATGCACCCCGGGAGGCAGCGCGCTGGCGTGAGCCGCCTCCAAGGCATGAATTTGCCGCCGAACGGTATTGCGCGTGACGGATCGCCGGGCCCAACGCTTGGGCGCCATAGCGCTCAACCAGACGCCACTGGCCGGGCTGAACAGCGCCAGCCATGGATGGCCGGCAGCTTCCGCACCCGGCAGCAGCTCTTGCGCCGCAGGCCACGCCAAGTGATGCCAGGCGAAATGAGGGCTGCGCGCCACCGGAGGAACGCGCAGCAGTGCCTGGAACTGGGCCCGTGTTTTCAGGCGGCGCCAAGCCACCGGCGCGGCTGGCCGGGGAGCATCGCCAGGTGCACTGTGTTTTGCAGTGACAGGCAAAGCGGCCGACACCGGAGCCCGCTGGCGCGTTGATTGATTAGACTGCCAGACGCTTGCGGCCTTTGGCGCGACGTGCCTTGATTACGGCACGACCGCCACGCGTTTTCATGCGCACCAGAAAGCCGTGCGTGCGAGCACGACGGGTTTTGGACGGTTGATAAGTACGCTTCATCGCCATGACGAATTTCCTTGAATAAAAAAACAGAACAACGGAGACGGCTCGGCTTGCCAGTCAGGCCCGCCGAAGGCGGTATGGTCAAAACGCGACGAGCTGCGCTGTGGCATGCCAAGCACGCGCCACGGTTGAACCGTGAGACAGATGAGTGGAGGTCAGCGCGAACCAGCGCAACCGTGCTGCCGGACTCTGCAGACAGAGCCCGGCAACCCAGGCAACGGCATTCGTCAACACCAGCACCCCTTCACGGCCCTCGTGTCCAGCCCGAAGCAGACGCAACCCAACCTCCCCGCCTATCGGGAAACCCGCAATTATTGCAAATTCCCCATGAACTAGCCAGCCGCATGGATTTCAAGGCAGCAACCGGCGCTGTCTATGCACTGGCGCAGCGGCACAAACGCAAAACGCGCCAAAGGCACATGCCGGGGGCTTGTGTCAAGCCCCCGGCATGTGGATAAAATCGCTGCCCTGCTCATTTTGAGCTCCGCCCGCTGCCAGGTTATCCACAGACCGGGCGCTGTCTTCCGCATGTTGCCACCCACGCCCCATCCCTCATCCTCCGCGCCCGCCGATGCCGGTCAGGCCTTATGGCTGGCCTGCACCAACGCCTTGGCGCAAGACCTGCCAGAGCCCCAGTTCAACATCTGGATCAAGCCACTCGTGGCACAGGTGGCGGCAGACTTTTCCCGTGTGACGGTGTTCGCCGCCAACCGTTTCAAGCTGGACTGGATTCGCACCCAGTTTGCCGGTCGCATCGCCGACACGCTGGAACGCCTGCATGGCCAGCCGGTTCATCTTGAGTTAGCAATCACTCCCCGAATTTCTCCCACTGCAAAAGGAAACTCCGAAACGAAGCCGGTGCCCGCAGACCTTGCTGGCACAGCCACCACCGCCTCTTTGTCGGCTCCCGAACTGGCGCCGACGGAAGAGGCGCCCGCCAGCGGCTTTCGCAACCGGCTCAATGGTGCGCTGACTTTTGAAACCCTGGTCGAAGGCTCGGCCAACCGCATGGCGCGCGCGGCGGCGCTGCATGTGGCGGGCTCGCCAGGCAAGCTCTACAACCCGCTGTTCATTTACGGCGGCGTGGGGCTGGGCAAAACGCATTTGGTGCATGCCGTGGGAAACCGGCTGCTGCAGCAGCGCCCCGATGCGAAAGTTCTCTACATCCATGCGGAGCAGTTTGTGTCGGATGTGGTCAAGGCGTATCAGCGCAAGACCTTCGAGCAGTTCAAGGACAAGTACCACTCGCTTGATTTGCTGCTGATCGACGACGTGCAGTTCTTTGCCAACAAGGAGCGTACGCAAGAGGAGTTTTTCAACGCCTTCGAAGCGCTGCTGGCCAAGAAAAGCCACATCGTGATGACCAGCGACACCTATCCGAAAGGCTTGACCGATATCCACGAGCGGCTCATTTCGCGCTTTGATGCCGGTCTGACGGTGGCCATCGAGCCGCCGGAGCTGGAAATGCGCGTGGCCATTCTCATCAGCAAGGCCGAGTCCGAAGGGGCCGAGATGCCGGAGGAGGTGGCGTTTTTTGTGGCGAAGAACGTGCGCTCCAACGTGCGCGAGCTGGAAGGGGCGCTACGCAAAATTCTGGCTTACTCGCGCTTCAACCAAAAGGACATCTCCATTGCCCTGGCACGCGAGGCGCTGCGCGACCTGCTGTCCATCCAGAACCGGCAAATTGGGGTGGAGAACATCCAGAAAACGGTGGCCGACTATTACAAGATCAAGGTCGCCGACATGTACAGCAAGAAGCGCCCGGCCAGCATCGCCCGGCCGCGCCAGATCGCCATGTACCTGGCCAAGGAGCTGACGCAGAAAAGCCTGCCTGAAATTGGGGAACTCTTTGGCGGGCGCGATCACACCACGGTGCTGCACGCGGTGCGCAAGATCGCGGGTGAGCGCCAGCAAAACACCGAGCTGAACCAGCAGCTGCATGTGCTGGAGCAGACACTCAAGGGTTAAGAACCCGCTACCCAGCCCTTGAATATGCAACGCCCGGGCGCCCAGTCAAGCCAGGGCATCCAGGCCAGTGAAAGACAGGCCAAAAAGCGGCGACAATACATAGTTGGGTTGCGTGCCCCAAAGGCGTTCCAGAGCACCCCGGAACACCCCCGACGCCCGCCCGTCCGACCGAAGCCCTTTACCAGACGCCATTCATATCGACACGAGGAAGCCATGATCGTTCTGAAGACCACGCAAGACAAACTCCTGTCCGCTCTTCAGTCGGTGGCCGGCATTGTCGAGCGGCGCCACACGTTGCCGGTGCTGGCTAACGTGCTGTTGCGCAAAAACGGGCCGCACACGCAGCTCACCACCAGCGATTTGGAAATCCAGATCCGCACCACGGCCGAGCTGGGCGGCGATGACGGCAGCTTCACCACCACCGTGGGCGTGCGCAAGCTCATCGACATTTTGCGCACCATGCCCGCTGACCAGACCGTCAGCCTGGAATCCAGCCAGAACAAGCTCATCCTCAAAGGCGGCAAGAGCCGCTTCACGCTGCAAACCCTGCCCGCCGAAGACTTTCCGCTGGTGCAGGAAGCGCCCAACTTCGGCCCCGCATTCAGCGTGCCGCAAAAGGCACTGAAAGACCTGTTGGGCCAAGTAGCTTTTGCCATGGCGGTGCATGACATCCGCTACTACCTCAACGGCATCCTGTTCGTGGCCGAGGGCAACACGCTCAGCCTGGTGGCCACCGACGGCCACCGTCTGGCTTTTGCCAGCGCCACGCTGGACGTGGAAGTGCCCAAACAAGAGGTGATTCTGCCGCGCAAGACCGTGATCGAGCTGCAGCGCCTGCTGTCCGACGCCAGCGTGCCCGAGGGCCAGGAAGCGCCCATGATCGAAATGCGCTTTGCCGGCAACCAGGCCAAGTTCAGCTTCGGCGGCATGGAATTTGTCACCAAGCTGGTCGAGGGCAAATTCCCGGACTACAACCGCGTCATTCCCAAGAACCACCGCAACAGCGTCACGCTGGGCCGCGCGCCGCTGCTGGCCAGCCTGCAGCGCACGGCCATCCTGACCAGCGAAAAGTTCAAGGGCGTGCGCCTGAACATCGAACCCGGCACGCTGCGCATTGCCTCCAGCAACGCGGAGCAGGAAGAAGCCATGGACGAACTGGACATCGACTACGGCGGTGACAGCATCGAGATTGGCTTCAACGTCACCTACCTGATCGACGTGCTGACCAACCTCAGCCACGAAGAGATGGTGAAGATCGAGCTGCAAGACGCCAACAGCTCGGCCCTCGTGACGCTGCCCGACAACGCCAACTTCAAGTACGTGGTGATGCCCATGCGCATCTGACCGCCACGGCCGATGCACCTGTTTTCATAGCTATCCGCGCTGCAAACCCGCCCGCCAGGCGGGTTTTGGCCTTCAAAAGAGTGGAGCGAATTTCAATGACCGACGCCAGCAAGCCCCAAGACCACGCCGCCGCCCCGCCGCCCGCCGACGGCTACGGCGAAGGCGCCATCCAGATCCTGGAAGGGCTGGAGGCCGTGCGCAAGCGCCCCGGCATGTACATCGGCGACACCTCGGATGGCACCGGCCTGCACCACCTGGTGTTCGAGGTGGTGGACAACTCCATCGACGAGGCGCTGGCCGGCTTTTGCGACGACATCGTCGTCACCATCCACTCCGACAACTCCATCAGCATCGTGGACAACGGCCGCGGCATCCCCACCGGGGTGAAGATGGACGACAAGCATGAACCCAAGCGCAGCGCCGCCGAGATCGCCCTGACCGAGCTGCACGCGGGCGGCAAGTTCAACCAGAACAGCTACAAGGTATCGGGCGGCCTGCACGGCGTGGGCGTGAGCTGCGTCAACGCCTTGTCCAGCACGCTGCGCCTGGTGGTGCGCCGCGACGGCAAGAAGCATGAGCTGGAGTTTGCGCGCGGCTTCGTGCAAGGCCGCGTGGTGGAGGTCGTGGACGGCGTGGAAGTCTCGCCCATGCGCATCACCGGCGACACCGACAAGCGCGGCACCGAAGTACGCTTTCTGCCCGACACCGAAATCTTCAAGGAAAACAGCGACTTCCACTACGACATCCTGGCCAAGCGCCTGCGCGAGCTTTCGTTCCTGAACAACGGCGTGCGCATCCGCCTGAAGGACGAGCGCGACGGGCGCGAGGACGACTTCTCCGGCGCCGGCGGCGTCAAGGGCTTCGTGGACTTCATCAACGGCAGCAAGAAAGTGCTGCATCCCAACGCCTTCCACGCCACCGGCAGCCGCCCGGCCGACAGCTACGGCGGCATTGCCGGCACCGAAATCGGCGTGGAAGTGGCCATGCAGTGGAACGACGGCTACGCCGAGCAGGTGCTGTGCTTTACCAACAACATCCCGCAGCGCGACGGCGGCACCCACCTCACCGGCCTGCGCGCGGCCATGACGCGCGTCATCAGCAAGTACATCGAGGCCAACGAGCTGGCCAAGAAAGCCAAGGTGGACGTTTCGGGCGACGACATGCGCGAGGGCCTGACCTGCGTGCTCTCCGTCAAGGTGCCCGAGCCCAAGTTCAGCAGCCAGACCAAGGACAAGCTCGTCTCCAGCGAAGTGCGCGCGCCGGTGGAGGACATCGTCGCCAAGGCGCTGACCGACTACCTGGAAGAGCGCCCGAATGACGCCAAGATCATCTGCGGCAAGATCGTCGAGGCCGCGCGCGCCCGCGAGGCCGCGCGCAAGGCGCGCGAGATGACGCGGCGCAAAGGCGCGCTCGACGGCTTCGGCCTGCCCGGCAAGCTGGCCGACTGCCAGGAAAAAGACCCGGCCCTGTCCGAGATCTACATCGTCGAGGGCGACAGCGCCGGCGGCAGCGCCAAGCAGGGGCGCGACCGCAAGTTCCAGGCCATCCTGCCGCTGCGCGGCAAGATCCTGAACGTGGAGCGCGCGCGCTACGAAAAGCTGCTCACCAGCAACGAAATCGTCACCCTCATCACCGCATTGGGCACCGGCATCGGCAAAACCGCCGCCGACTCCGGCAAGGGCAACCAGGACGACTTCAACATCGACAAGCTGCGCTACCACCGCGTCATCATCATGACCGACGCCGACGTGGACGGAGCCCACATCCGCACCCTGCTGCTCACCTTCTTCTACCGGCAAATGCCCGAGCTGGTCGAGCGCGGCCACATCTACATCGCCCAGCCGCCGCTGTACAAGGTCAAGGCCGGCAAGGAAGAGCTGTACCTGAAAGACAGTGCCGCGCTCGACGCCTTCCTGCTGCGCGTGGCCCTGAAAGACGCCGCCGTGCACACCGGCGGCGCCGCGCCGCAGGCGCTGGCCGGCGACACCCTGGCCGCGCTGGCGCACAAGCACCAGCTGGCCGAAGGCGTCATCCAGCGCCTGGCCGTCTTCATGGACGCCGAAGCCCTGCGCGCCCTCGCCAGCGGCGTCGCGCTGGACCTGGACAGCCCCGAGGCCGCCCAGGCCAGCGCCAGCGCGCTGCGCCAGCACCTGCAGGCCGCGCAAGCCAACGGCAACGCCGCCGACGTCACGGCCGAAATCGACCCGCGCACGGAAAAGCCCCTGCTGCGCATCAGCCGCCGCCACCACGGCAACGTCAAAAGCAGCGTCATCACGCAAGACTTCGTGCACGGCGCCGACTACGCCGCGCTGCGCGACGCCGCCAGCACCTTCCAGGGCCTGCTGGGCGAAGGCGCCCGGGCCACGCGCGGCGAAGGCGACAAGGCGCGCGAACAGCCCGTGGCCGACTTCCGCCAGGCCATGCAGTGGCTCATCAGCGAAGCCGAGCGCACCACGACCCGCCAGCGCTACAAGGGCCTGGGCGAAATGAACCCCGAGCAGCTGTGGGAAACCACCATGGACCCCGAAGTGCGCCGCCTGCTGCGCGTGCAGATCGACGACGCCATCGAGGCCGACCGCGTGTTCACCACGCTGATGGGCGACGACGTGGAGCCGCGCCGCGACTTCATCGAAACCAACGCCCTGCGGGCCATGAACATCGACGCCTGAGCAAACTGCCCGCCTGGGGGCAAGGCGCGGGGGCTCGGCCCGTCAGGCAGCGGCACACGGGCAACGCGGCCTCGGGCCAGACGCAAAAACGCCAGCCCCCTTGCCACGCGCGGTGAACCGTGAAGGCAACGGTCTTGCCCCCTGCCCCCACCCCAAGGGCGCGCGCCTGCTATGGGCTTTGGCAGGCGCGGTCACAGCCGCTCTGCGCCGCCCGCCATGCTGCAAACCTCCCTTGCGTGCCACAGCCAGCCCTGGGCGCGCCACCCTGTTGGCAGCACACCCCCCGCTGGCTTGGTGATTGGCCTGAACGTGCAGAGCCAGCGGCCAGTGGCCCAGGCTGACAGGCCGCCCTTGGCAGAGATTTCAGAGATTTGCCTGCCATGCCCCCAGCCGGGCGATGCGGGCGGCGCTTCCATTCAAAAGTTTTGCAAAAATTTTGCAATTCCGTTGAATCATTTTGCACGCCATTTCCCTAGACTGCGCTACCCGCCCATGGCCTGCCCCACGCGGCAGCCGTGTCACACCTGTTTTTTCCTGTGCCGTGAAATGAGTGCGCCATCCGCCCTTGCCCCTGCCCGCTACAGCTTTCCCGCCATCGCCCTGCACTGGCTGCTGGCGCTGGCGCTGGTGGGCGTGTTCGTCATGGGGCTGTACATGACCAGCCTGCCGTTCTCGCCGCAGCGGCTCAAGCTCTACAACTGGCACAAATGGGCGGGCGTGGTCATTCTGGCGCTGTCGGCGCTGCGCCTGCTGTGGCGCTTCACGCATCGCCCGCCACCGCTGCCGGCGCCGGTGCAGGCCGCCATGCCCGGCTGGCAGCGCGTGGCGCATCATGGCATTCACCATCTGATGTACCTGCTCTTTTTCGCCGTGCCGCTGCTGGGCTGGGCCTACAGCTCGGCGGCGGGTTTTCCCATCGTGCTGTTCGGCCAATGGCCGCTGCCCGACTTCGTGGGGGCCGACAAGGCGCTGGCCCAGGCCATCAAGCCTTGGCATGCCTTCTCCGCCTATGCGCTGGCGGCGCTGGCGCTGCTGCACGTGGCGGCCGCGCTCAAGCACCAGTTCATCGACCGCGACGGCCTGCTGGCGCGCATGGCGCCCTGCGCCTGCGGTGGCAAGGCCGCGCCATGACAGACTGGCACGCACAGGATCGCGCCATGCACGTCACTTTTCCCCCTAAGGAGGTTTATTTCCTCATGTTCAAAACCACCACCCGCCTCGTCGCCGCCGGCCTGATGGCCGCCACGCTTGCCGCGCCCGCGCTGGCGCAGCAAAAGCTCGTGCCTGCGCAAAGCAGCATCCACTTCGTCAGCAAGCAAATGGGGGTGCCGGTGGAAGGGCACTTTGGCAAGTTTGATGCGCAGATTGCCTTCGACCCGGCCAAGCCCGAGACCGCCAAGATCGCCTTCACCGTGGATACGGGCAGCGCCACGCTGGGCGTGAAAGAAACCGACGCCGAATTGCCCAAACCCACCTGGTTCAACGTGGCCAAGTTTCCCCAGGCCACCTTCCAGTCCACCCGCGTGAAGGCGCTGGGCGGCGGCAAGTTCGAGGTGGCGGGCCAGCTCGCCATCAAGGGTCAGAGCCAGGCGGTCACGGTGCCGGTAGCGCTCACGCAAAGCGGCCAGCTCACCACGGCCACCGGCAGCTTCACCATCCAGCGCCTGGCATTCAAGATTGGCGAAGGCGAATGGGCCGACACCGCCATGGTGGCCGATGACGTGCAGGTTCGCTTCAAGCTGTCGCTGTCTGGCGTCAACCCGCTGCCCGCCAAATAAGGCCGCAACACGCCTCGGCCGCCTTGCGCACGCGGCCCCATGAACTGTTTTTTGTCTGTCGTCACCCTCAGTAGAAAGGAAAAGCACCATGCGTCACACCCTCACCGCCCTGGCCGCCTGCGCCGCCCTGGCTGCCGCCGCACTGCCCGCACACGCGGCGGACTACGCCATTGAACCCAGCCATACCTCGGCCCTGTTCGAGATCAGCCACTTCGGCGCCTCGTTCAACCGCGTGCGCTTCGACAAAGAAGAAGGCCGCGTGCAGTTCGACCCGGCCGCCAAGACCGGCCGCGTGGAGCTGAAGATCGACGCCGCCAGCATCAGCAGCGGCGTGCCCGCGTTCGACAAGCACCTCAAGGGCGCCGACATCTTCGACGTGGAAAAGCACCCCGCCATCACCTTCGTGGGAGACAAATTCGTCTTCAACGGCGACAAGGTGGCTGAAGTGAGCGGCCAGCTCACCATCAAGGGCCAAACGCATCCCGTCACCCTCAAGGCCAAACAATTCAACTGCTTTGCCCACCCCATGCTCAAGCGTGAAGTGTGCGGCGGCGACTTCGAAGCCGTGATCGACCGCACCCAGTGGGACCTGGGCTACGGCCTGAACACCGTAGCCGGCAAGGAAGTGCGCATCCTCGCCACGGTGGAAGCCGTCAAGCAGTAAACCAGCCCCTGGCAGGCTGGTTGACAGCCTGATTGCCCAAAAGGCGCCTGCGGCCCGTCCCATGGGCCGCAGGCGCTCTTTTTTTGATAGTTCCTCGCGCCATGCCACCGGCTGCCACACTTGCCGCCCCCGCCGCGCGGCGCTTGGCCACCCAAGGACAGGCAGCGGCCCGCATGCCCACACCGGCAGCCGCGCGGGACAATAAGCGCCCCCGTTAAGCGCCCCCGGCCAACAGGCCGCCGGCTGCCGCCCCCGTTTCCTAGCCACACTCGCTTCATGGCCCTGCTCACCCTGCTCAACGCCCAGCTCGCCTACGGCCACGTGCCGCTGCTTGACCATGCCGACTTCGCGCTCGAAGCGCGCGAGCGGGTGGGCCTGATCGGGCGCAACGGCACCGGCAAATCGTCGCTGCTGAAAATACTGGCCGGGCTGGAGCGCCCCGACGACGGCGCCCTGCAAATGCAGCAAGGCCTGCGCCTGGCCTACGTGCCGCAGGAGCCGGCGCTGACCGGCTTTGCCACCGTGGCCGACGCCGTGAGCGCCGGCATGGCCCCCATGGCCGCGCTGATCGAGCAATACAGCCGGGGCGAGGGCGATCTGGCCGCGCTGCAAGCGCGCATCGAGGCCGAAGACGGCTGGAACTGGCCGCAGCGCGTGGCCGAAACCCTGCAACGCCTGGGCCTGGACGGCGCGCGCCGCGTGGCCGACCTGTCCGGCGGCACGCAAAAGCGCGTGGCGCTGGCGCAGGCGCTGGTCACGCGGCCCGACGTGCTGCTGCTCGACGAACCCACCAACCACCTTGACCTGGACGCCATCGGCTGGCTGGAAGAGCTGCTGCTCGCCTTCCGCGGCAGCATCGTCACCATCACCCACGACCGCGCCTTTCTCGACCGCATCGCCACCCGCATCGTCGAACTCGACCGCGGCCGCCTGCTCAGCTACCCCGGCAACTTCGCCGCCTACCAGGCCCAGAAAGAAGCCCAACTGGCGCACGAAGCCACCCTGCACGCCAAGGCCGACAAACTGCTCGCGCAGGAAGAAGCCTGGGTGCGCCAGGGCGTGGAAGCGCGCCGCACCCGCGCGCAAGGCCGCATCAACCGCCTGCACGCCCTGCGCGCCGCCCGCGCCGCCCGCCGCGAGGCGCTGGGCCGCGTGCGCATGGACGTGGCCAGCGGCCTGCCCAGCGGCAAAGTGGTGGCCGAGTTGGAGGCCGTGCACAAGGCCTTTGACGGCGCGCCGCCCGTGGTGCAAGGCTTTGGCGCCACCATCCTGCGCGGCGACAAGGTCGGCCTGATCGGCCCCAACGGCGCGGGCAAAAGCACGCTGCTCAAGCTCATTTTGGGCGAGCTCGCCCCCGACGGCGGCCGCGTGCGCCAGGGCGCCAACCTGCAAGTGGCCTACTTCGACCAGATGCGCCAGCAGCTCGACCTGGACGCCACGCTGGAAGACTTCATCAGCCCCGGCAGCGAATGGATCGAAATCGGCGAAGGCCCGCGCGCGCGCCGCCAGCACGTCAAGAGCTACCTGGGCGACTTTCTGTTCAGCCCCGCGCGCGCCGCCTCGCCCGTGCGCAGCCTCTCCGGCGGCGAACGCAACCGCCTGCTGCTGGCGCGCCTGTTCGCCCGCCCCGCCAACGTGCTGGTGCTGGACGAACCCACGAACGACCTGGACATCGACACCCTGGAGCTGCTGGAAGAGTTGCTGCAAACCTACGAAGGCACCGTCTTTCTCGTCAGCCACGACCGCGCCTTCATGGACAACGTGGTCACCAGCACCATCGCCTGGGAAGGCCCCGGCCAGTGGCGCGAATACGAAGGCGGCGTGACCGACTGGCTCACCCAGAGCCAACGCGCCCGCCAGCTGCGCGAAGCCGCTGCCCCGCCGCGCCCCGCCGCCGCGCAGGCTGAAAGCAAAAAAGCCCCCCAGGGCACACCTGCACAGCGCGAGACGCTACAAAAAAGAAAGCTCAGCTACAAAGACCAGCGCGAACTCGACGCCCTGCCCGGCCGCATCGAGGCGCTGGAGGCCGAACAAGCCGCCATCCGCGCCGAACTGGCCGACGGCAGCCTCTACCAGAGCGATTTGCCCAAAGCCATCGCCCTGCAGGCGCGCGACACCGCTATCGAGGAAGAACTGATGGCTGCGCTGGAACGCTGGGAGCAGCTCAGCGCCGGCGGCTGACGCCGGGCTGCTTTTCAAGCGGCGCGGGCAGCGTCCGCCTGCCCTCTGTCTGATTGCCGCCGGCCCCGGCATGGGGCATGCCTGCGGTGCGGGCGCTGGCCTGACCACAAGGTTTGCGCCTTCCCGCCCAGCCATCCTCTTGTGCCGCGCGGCCCATCGCTTTTAAACTCCCCGGCAGTATCTTCGCGCCGCGCTCCTGCCATGCCTCATTCCCCTGCAGAGAAAAAACGCGCCATCACCCGGCTGCGCCGCATTCGCGGCCAGGTCGAGGCGCTGGAGCGCAGCATTGCCGAAGGCGCCGAGTGCGGCGCCGTGTTGCAGCAACTGGCCGCCATGCGCGGCGCCGTCAACGGCCTGATGGCCGAGGTGCTGCAAGGCCATTTGCGCGAGACCTTCGGCCACGCCGACTGCGGCCCCGATGCCGAGCGCGATGCGGCCCACGCGCGCCAGCACCAAGCCATCGACCAGGCCGTGGCGCTGGTGCGTTCCTACCTGCGTTAGTCCCCCACCCCACCAAGGAGACCTGCCATGACCGCCACCGCCGACACCGCTGGCAAAACCCTCAAATCCCGCGCCGCCGTAGCCTTCAAGGCAGGCGCTCCGCTGGAAATCGTTGAAATCGACGTGGCCCCGCCCCAGGCCGGGGAAGTGCGCATCCGCATCACCCACACCGGCGTGTGCCATACCGACGCCTTCACCTTGAGCGGCGAAGACCCGGAAGGCATCTTCCCCGCCGTGCTCGGGCATGAAGGCGCCGGCATCGTCGTCGATGTGGGCGAGGGCGTCACCAGCGTCCAGCCCGGCGACCACGTCATCCCGCTGTACACCGCCGAATGCCGCGAATGCCTGTTCTGCCAAAGCGGCAAGACCAACCTGTGCGTAGCCGTGCGCGCCACGCAGGGCAAGGGCGTCATGCCCGACGGCACCACGCGCTTTAGTTACAACGGCCAGCCGATTTATCACTACATGGGTTGCAGCACCTTCAGCGAATACACCGTGGTGGCCGAAGTCAGCCTGGCCAAGATCGACCCCAGCTCCAACCCCGAGCAGGTTTGCCTGCTGGGCTGCGGCGTGACCACCGGCCTGGGCGCGGTGAAAAACACCGCCAAGGTGCAAGAGGGCGACAGCGTGGCCGTGTTCGGCCTGGGCGGCATCGGCCTGGCCGTGATCCAGGGCGCCAAGCTGGCCAAGGCCGGGCGCATCATCGCCATCGACACCAACCCGGCCAAGTTCGAGCTGGCGCGCACCTTCGGCGCCACCGACTGCGTCAACCCCAAGGAGCACGACAAGCCCATCCAGCAAGTCATCATCGACATGACCGGCTGGGGCGTGGACCACAGCTTCGAGTGCATTGGCAACGTGCAGGTGATGCGCGCCGCGCTGGAATGCGCGCACCGCGGCTGGGGCCAGAGCGTCATCATCGGCGTGGCCGGCGCGGGGCAGGAGATTGCCACCCGCCCCTTCCAGCTCGTCACCGGCCGCCGCTGGCTGGGCACGGCCTTTGGCGGCGTCAAGGGCCGCAGCGAACTGCCTGGCATGGTGCAGCAGGCCATGACGGGCGAGATTCAACTGGCCCCGTTCGTCACCCACACCATGGGGCTGGATGAGATCAACCGCGCGTTTGATTTGATGCACGAGGGCAAGTCGATTCGCTCCGTGGTGCATTACTGACGCACAACCTCCAACCGTCAGCAGCGAATGAGATGGTCGTTATCTACAAGATCACGTATCCAAACGGGAAGATCTATATCGGCCAAGACCGAACGGACAGCATCAATTACTTTGGCAGCGCAAACAGTGCACTGATTGCCAAAGATTTCGACAGGCAAAGCAGACGGCGCTTTACGGTTTGCCGGGAAATTCTTTGGGAAGCAAAGCAAGCCACGAGAGAGAAGCTCAATGCCAAAGAGCTGGAGTTCATCAAGTTGCTGCGCTCCAACGATCCGAGCATCGGGTACAACCGCTGGCCGCGATTTGTTGCCCATCGCAACGCCGACTCATGACAGCAGGCTGTGCAGCCGGTTTGATGCTGGCGTCAGGCCAAACAACATTCACCACCATGAAACGATCACTCATTTCCTCGGGCTCTCCGCTGGAACCCACGATTGGCTTTTCCCGCGCGGTGCGCGTGGGGCCGTTTCTGGCCATTGCCGGAACAGCGCCCATTGCGCCTGACGGGGGCGTTTCCGCGCCCGGAGACGTGTATGGCCAGACCCTTCGCTGCCTCGAGATCATGGCGCAGGCAGTCGCCAAGGCAGGGCTACCGCTTCACACGGTGGTCCGAACCCGGGTCATGCTCACGGACATTTCGCGCTGGGAAGAAGCGGCCAAAGCCCACGGCGAATATTTCCGCGAGATCAAGCCCGCCTGCACATTTGTCGAAGTCAAGGGTTTCATCCACAAGGACTGGCTGGTTGAGCTGGAGGCCGACTGTATTGCGGACGATGCGGCCTGACCTGCCGGTCAACCCGAGGCCCGCAGCGGCATTGGGTTGAAACCTGCTGGCTGAAAGCCATGAACCGTTTGGCCAAAACATAAGGGGTTCACCACCATGCAACGCACCGAACACCACGCCAGCTTTGGCGGCCGCCAGGAGGTCTGGCAACACGATTCCACGAGCACCGGCACACCCATGAAGTTCGGCATCTACCTGCCGCCGCAGGCGCTGGCGGGGCAGAAGTGCCCGGCGCTGTACTGGCTCTCGGGCCTGACCTGCACGGAGCAGAACTTCACCACCAAGGCGGGGGCGCAGCAGTGGGCGGCGCAGCACGGGCTGATCGTGGTGGCGCCCGATACCTCGCCGCGGGGCGAAGGGGTGGCCAATGACGAGGGCTACGACCTGGGCCAGGGCGCGGGCTTTTACGTCAACGCCACGCAAGCGCCCTGGGCGGCGCATTTCCGCATGGAAGACTATGTGGTGCAGGAGCTGCCCGCATTGGTGGAGCAGCACTTTCCGGCCAGCACCGCACGCGCTATCAGCGGCCACAGCATGGGCGGGCATGGCGCGCTGACGCTGGCGCTGCGCCACCCAGGGCGCTACCAGAGCGTGAGCGCCTTCAGCCCCATCGTCGCGCCCAGCCAGGTACCCTGGGGGCAAAAGGCTTTGCGCGCCTACCTGGGCGATGACCAGGCCGCATGGCGGCAGCACGATGCGGTGGCGCTGGTGAGCACGGCTTTGCAAGAGCGCCTGCCGCTGCTGGTCGATCAAGGCGATGCCGACGAGTTTCTGGCCGGGCAGCTGCGGCCCGAGCTGTTGCAGGCAGCTTGCGCGCAAGCCGGCCACCCGCTGACGCTGCGCATGCAGCCGGGTTACGACCACAGCTATTACTTCATCGCCAGCTTCATCGGCGATCACTTCGCGCACCACGCCCGGGCGCTGAAGGCGGCCTAGAAGGCGGTCTGGACAGGGAGCGCCTATCCCGGCGCATGCCGGGCGGGCCGCGCCGTTCCCGCCCATTGGAACCTGTTCAACGTCCTTGCGCGGCGGTTACGACACGATGTATGCGGCGCTGCCTGCGGCCAGCAGGCGGCCGTCTGCCGCGTGAAAGGCCATGCGGGTGTTGGCTACGCGCGAGCCCAGGCGCAGCACTTCGGCGCTGAGCAGGAAATGCGTGCCCGTGCCGGGGCGCAGGTAGTCCACGCGCAGGTCAATGGTGCCCAGCTTGCTGAAGCGGCGCAGGCGTGCGGCGGGCGGCTCGTCCATGTGGCGCGCGCCCAGGGCGGCCATCACGGCGGCGCCGCCCATGGCGTCCAGCCCGGCGCTGATCACGCCGCCATGCACGCGCCGGTGCTCGAAGTGGCCAATCAGCTCCTCGCGCATGTCCAGGCGGGCTTGCGCGCGCTCGGGCGCCAGGGCGGTCAGCCGCAGGCCCAGCAGGCGGTTGAAGACGATTTGCTCGTCAAAAATGCGGCGCACGCCTTCGATGAATTCAGGCTCGAAGGCGGATGCGATGTCCAAGGCGGGGCGGTCCGGCCGGGCGGTAGCGTGCGGGGTCATGGCAGGCGGGGGCGCTGGGCGCGTCAAAAAGGCAAGAGCAAAAGCGGCTGCGGGTAACCGCAATCATGTGGTCAATTGGGCCTTTTGGGCCGTAAATACGGCCCAAGGCGCTATCATTTTTGATTAAACATGGTTGCCGCCGTGTCGGGGCCAACGGGTTTTTCGGGCCTGGGGCGCTCACAGCCCCGGGCGGCGGGTGGTGGTTGCGCCCGGCCTCAGCGCAGCTTGACGGGCACGTTGCGCGGGCGGCCCTGTTCGTCAATGGCCACGTAGGTCAGCGAGGCTTCTGTCACCTTGACGTAGCGCCCCTGGCGGAAGAAATGTTCCGCATACACGCTGACCTTGACGGTGAGCGAGGTGGTGCCGATGCGTTCCATCTTGGCGTAGAAGGACAGGATGTCGCCCACGCGCACCGGCTGCTTGAAGACGAACTGGTTGACCGCCACCGTGGCCATGCGGCCCTGGGCGTAGCGCGCGGGCAGCACGGCGCCGGCCAGGTCGGTCTGCGCCATGACCCAGCCGCCGAAGATGTCGCCGTTGTGGTTGGCGTCCGCCGGCATGGGGATGACCTTGAGCACCAGTTCATGGTCGTCCGGCAGGCTTTCGGCCGGAACGTCCGCCGCCTCGTCGCGGGGCGGTTGCAGGGTGTTGACGAGCGAGCTGGAGACGTGGGACATGGGCACAATCCGTGTTTGGCAGAACAACTTGCAGACAAACGGGCATTTTCACTGATGCGTGCCAGCGGCGAACGCCCCCCATCCCCCGCCTCCCCCCCTTCTTCCCCGGTTCAGGCTGCCAGCGCCGCGCCGCCCGACGGCTGGCGCACGCTGGGGCGCCTGCTGCCCTACCTGTGGCGCTATCCGTGGCGGGTGGCGGCGGCGCTGCTGTGCGTGCTGGCGGCCAAGCTGGCCAATGTGGGCGTGCCGCTGCTGATGGGCCGGCTGGTGGACGCCATGACGCTGCCGCCCGGCAGCCCGCAGGCGCTGCTGGTGGTGCCGGTGGCGCTGCTGCTGGCCTATGGCCTGCTGCGCTTCATGGGCACCGTGTTCAACGAGCTGCGCGAGCTGGTGTTTGCCCCCGCCACGCAGGGCGCCAGCCGCGCCGTGGCCTTGCAGGCCTTCGAGCACCTGCATGCCCTGAGCCTGCGTTTTCACCTGGCGCGGCAGACGGGCGGCATGACGCGCGACATCGAGCGCGGCGTGCGCGGCATCGAGCAGCTGGTGTCGTACTCGCTGTATTCCACCGTGCCCACGCTGGTCGAGGTGGGGCTGGTGCTGGCCATCCTGGCGCTGAAGTTCGACGCGGGCTTTGCCTGGATCACCGGCGCGGCGCTGCTGCTGTACATCGCGTTCACCGTGGTGGTGAGCGAGTGGCGCACGCGCTTTCGGCGCGAGGCGAACGCGCTGGAATCCAGCGCCCACACCCGCGCCATTGATTCGCTGCTGAACTACGAAACCGTCAAGTACTTCGGCAACGAGGGCTTCGAGGCGCGCCGCTACGACGAGGGGCTGGACCGCCTGCGCCGCGTGCGCCTGAAGACGCAGCGCACGCTGTCGCTGCTCAACGCGGGGCAGCAGCTCATCATCGCCGTCAGCCTGGTGGCCGTGCTGTGGCGCGCCACCCAGGGCGTGGCCGAGGGGCGCATGACGCTGGGCGATCTGGTCATGGTCAACGCCTTCATGATCCAGCTGTACGTGCCGCTGAACTTCCTGGGCATCGTGTACCGCGAAACGCGCCAGCACCTGGCCGACGTGGGCCGCCTGTTCACCCTGCTGGCGCAGCCGCAGGAGGTGGCCGACGCCCCCGGCGCCCCGGCCCTGCGCACCAACCCCGTGGGCGGCGGCCCGGTGGACGTGCGTTTCGAGCGCGTGAGCTTCGCCTACGACCCGGCGCGGCCCATCCTGCATGAGGTGAGCTTTGACATCCCCGCCGGCAAGACGGTGGCCGTGGTCGGCCCCTCGGGCGCGGGCAAGTCCACGCTGGCGCGCCTGCTGCTGCGCTTTTACGACGTGACGGACGGGCGCATCCTGATTGCCGGGCAGGACATCCGCGCGGTCACGCAGGCCAGCGTGCGCCGCGCCATCGGCATCGTGCCGCAGGACACGGTGCTGTTCAACGACACCGTGGCCTACAACATCCGCTACGGCCGCCCCGACGCCAGCGACGCCGAGGTGCACGCCGCCGCGCGCGCCGCGCACATTCACGACTTCATCGCCGGCACGCCGCAGGGCTATGACACCGTGGTGGGCGAGCGCGGGCTCAAGCTCTCCGGCGGCGAAAAGCAGCGCGTGGCCATTGCCCGCACGCTGCTCAAGAACCCGCCCGTGCTCATCTTCGACGAAGCCACCAGCGCGCTGGATTCGGCCAACGAACGGGCCATCCAGGCCGAGCTGCGCCAGGCCGCCGCCGGCAAGACCACGCTGGTGGTGGCGCACCGCCTGTCCACCGTGGTGGACGCGCACCAGATCCTGGTGATGGAGGGCGGGCGCATCGTCGAGCGCGGCAGCCACGTGGAGCTGCTGGCCGCGCACGGCCGCTACGCCGCCATGTGGGCCTTGCAGCAAAACGCCGAACCCGCCGTGGCCGCCGGGCTGGCGCCGTGAACGGCGGGTCGGCCAGGCACTGGGGTTAACCATTAGGCCGGACTTCTTAGAATGGCGTTACCAAACGTTCAACTGTTCCCCTGTTTTTCCCGAAAGGATTTGGCATGAAAAAGCAACTGCTGGCCTTGGCCGCTTTCGCCCTGGTGGCGGGCGGCGCCGTGGCCCAAGGCACCACCGACACGCTGGAGAAAATCAAGTCCAGCGGCACGGTGAATCTGGGCGTGCGCGACTCCTCCGGCCTGGGCTTCACGCTGGGCGGCGGCAAGTACGTGGGCTTTCACACCGAAATGGCCGAGCGCATCATTGACGACCTGGCCAAGCAGCTGGGCAAGCCGCTGAAGATCAACTACCAGGTCATCACCTCGCAGAACCGCATTCCGCTCACGCAAAACGGCACCATCGACTTCGAGTGCGGCTCCACCACCAACAATGTCGCGCGCCAGAAAGACGTGGCCTTTGCCGTGACCACTTTCGTGGAAGAAGTGCGCATTGCCACCAAAGCCAACTCCGGCATCAACGCCATCAAGGACCTGGACGGCAAGACCGTGGCCGTGACCACCGGCACCACCAGCGTGCAGCACCTGCGCAAGCACGAGCGCGCCGCCGGCGTGAACTTCAAGGAAGTGATGGGCAAGGACCACGCCGACAGCTTCCTGCTGATGGCCTCCGGCCGCGCCGACGCCTTTGTGATGGACGGCTCCATCCTGGCCAAGAACATCGCCACTTCCAAGGATCCGAAGGAATTCAAGGTCGTGGGCGAGGTGATCTCGGTCGAGCCCATTGCCTGCATGCTGCGCAAGGGCGATGCCAAGTTCAAGGAAGCCATCGACAACTCCATCAAGCGCCAGATCAAGGACGGCTCGCTGGCCAAGCTGTACGACAAGTGGTTCATGCAGCCCATTCCGCCCAACAACATGGCGCTGAACATGCCGCTGTCGGAAAGCACCAAGGCTGCCTGGGACAACCCCAACGACAAGCCGATGGAAGACTACGCCAAGAAGTAATCCAGCCGCCGGCCAGCCGGCTCACCGGCTGACGCAAGGCTGGCGAAAGCCTGGCCACGCTCGCCGCGCGGACGCGGCGGGCGTTTTTTTGTTCACGCGAAAACGCGAATCGCTGGAGAAGGCGAGATGTTCAATCTGGACTGGTCGGTGTTCTGCCAGGACACCCTGACGAGCGAAGTGGTCGCGGGCTGCTTTGGCACGAGCCGCGACCCCACCTATCTCAACTGGATCATCAACGCCTGGGGCTGGACGGTGGCCGTGGCGCTGGCGGCATTGGTGGTTGCGCTGGTGGTGGGCTCGGTGGTGGGCGTGATGCGCACCCTGCCCGACAGCCCCTGGCTCGTGCGTCTGGGCAATGCCTGGGTGGAGCTGTTTCGCAACATTCCGCTGCTGGTGCAGATCTTCCTGTGGTACTACGTGGCGCCTGCGCTGGTGCCGCCCATGCAGGGGTTGCCGCCTTTCGTGCTGGTGGTGATCGCGCTGGGCTTTTTCACCTCGGCCCGCATCGCCGAGCAGGTGCGCGCGGGTATCCAGGCGCTGCCCAAGGGCCAGCGCCACGCGGCCATGGCTCTGGGCATGACCACGCCGCAGACCTACCGCCACGTGCTGCTGCCCATGGCGTTTCGCATCATCATCCCGCCGCTGACCAGCGAGTCAATGAACATCTTCAAGAACTCGTCGGTGGCGTTCGCCGTCTCCATCGCGGAGCTGACGCAGTTCGCCATGCAGACGGGCGAGGAAACCTCGCGCCCCATTGAGGCCTACCTGGCCGTCACGGTGCTCTACATCGTCTCGGCGCTGCTCATCAACCGCCTGATGGCCGTGGTGGAAAAGCGCGCGCGCGTGCCCGGCTTCGTGGCCGCGGGCACCGGGGCAGGGGGGCATTGAGCCATGATGAACCTCGACTTTTCCCTGCTCGACTGGACGCTGGTCCAGAACTTCATCCTCAAGGGGCTGGCCTTCAGCGTGGCGCTGACCATCGTGGCCACGCTCGGCGGCATCTTCTTCGGCACGCTGCTGGCGCTGATGCGCCTGTCGGGCCAGAAGTGGCTGCAAGCGCCGGCCGCCATCTACGTCAACGGCATGCGCAGCATTCCGCTGGTGATGGTGATCCTGTGGTTCTTTCTGCTGGTGCCCTTCATCATCGGGCGGCCCATTGGCGCCGAATATTCGGCGGCCATCACCTTCATTGCCTTCGAGGCCGCGTACTTCAGCGAGATCATGCGCGCGGGCATCCAGTCCATCCCGCGCGGCCAGGTGTTTGCCGGGCAGGCGCTGGGCATGACCTACGGGCAGAACATGCGCCTGGTCATCCTGCCGCAGGCGTTTCGCAACATGCTGCCGGTGCTGCTGACGCAGACCATCATCTTGTTCCAGGACACCTCGCTGGTGTATGCCATTGGCGCGTACGACCTGCTCAAGGGCTTTGAAACCGCAGGCAAGAACTACGGCCGCACGGTGGAGATGTACCTGCTGGCGGCGGCTACCTATTTCGTCATCTGCTACGCCATGTCCTATGGCGTCAAGCGGCTGCACCGGCGCATTGCCATCGTCCGCTGAAGCGGCGCCCTGTCCAGTGAATGCAAGGCGGCCGGGCCCACAGCCCCAGGCCGCCGAAGGAGAGCATCAAATGTCGCAACAACACATGATCCAGATCGAGAACGTCTCCAAGTGGTACGGGCCGGTGCAGGTGCTGCACAACTGCTCGGTCAACATCGACAAGGGCGACGTGGTGGTGGTGTGCGGGCCCTCCGGCTCGGGCAAGTCCACCCTCATCAAGACGGTGAACGGGCTGGAGCCGATTCAGCAAGGCCGCATCATCGTTAACGGCACCCAGGTCAACGACCCCGCAACCGACTTGCCCAAGCTGCGCAGCCATGTGGGCATGGTGTTCCAGCATTTCGAGCTGTTTCCGCACCTGAGCGTGACGGAAAACCTCACGCTGGCGCAGGTCAAGGTGCTGGGGCGCAGCCTGGACGAAGCCCGCGCGCGCGGGCTGAAGATGCTCGACCGCGTGGGCCTGATGGCGCACAAGGACAAATTCCCCGGCCAGCTCTCCGGCGGCCAGCAGCAGCGCGTGGCCATTGCCCGCGCGCTCAGCATGGACCCGGTGGTCATGCTGTTTGACGAGCCCACCTCCGCGCTCGACCCCGAGATGGTGGGCGAAGTGCTGGACGTGATGGTGGGCCTGGCCAGCGAGGGCATGACCATGATGGTGGTCACGCACGAAATGGGCTTTGCCCGCAAGGTGGCCAACCGCGTGATCTTCATCGACGTGGGCGGCCACATTCTTGAAGATTGCAGCAAGGAAGAGTTCTTCGGCAACCCCGAGGCGCGCCAGCCCCGCACCAAGGACTTTCTGGGCAAGATCCTCAACCATTGAGCGCGCACCGCGCGTGCCAGCAGCGCCGGCATCGCGGTTTCACGCAGGAAGTCACGGCCCCCGGCCCGGCAGGCTGGGCGCGGCAGGGGCGGGTGAAACCGGTCAGCCCCCGGCAGGCGGGGCAGGCAAGGCGCCGTGGTTCAGCGCCGCCAGCCGCTCGGGCGTGCCCACGTCCGTCCAGGCGCCGGTGTACAGCGCGGCGCTGACCTGGCCGGCAGCAATGGCCTGGCGCAGCAGCGGCGCCAGCGGCGCGGCCGTGCCCTGCGGGTTGCCGGGCAGGATGGCGCACCACGGCGGCTCGAACAGGGCGCGCCGGTACAGCGCGATGGTGCTGAAGGTGTAGCGCCCGCCGTCCGGCGCCGGGTCGTTGAGCGCCAGCCCGTCGGCGCTCAGGCCGAAGTCGCCCGCCGGGTGGTGTGGCGGGTTGGGCACCAGCCAAAGGTGCGCCAGCTTGCCGCTGCGGGCAAAACGCCGGGCTTCGGTAGGGTCGAAGCGAAAGCCGGGCGCGAAGATGTCGCCCGCCGCCACCCAGAACACGTCTTGCGCCCGGGGGGCCAGCAGCG
This sequence comes from Comamonadaceae bacterium OH2545_COT-014, assembly GCA_003859965.1. Taxonomy (GTDB): domain Bacteria; phylum Pseudomonadota; class Gammaproteobacteria; order Burkholderiales; family Burkholderiaceae_C; genus Ottowia. The sequence goes on from RQYR01000006.1 coordinate 84,474, forward strand.
GCAGCGCGCGCGCAATGCCGCCCGCCGTTTCCAGCGCGTAGCCGAAGTCCCGCGCCTCGTGCGAGAGCATGATCGAGGGCGGCCAGACGGTATGCTCATTATTTGATAGCTGCTTTGGCCCGTCTGTATTGCCCTGAAGGCTTATTTCATTCACAAAGCCTTCTACCGCCTGATCCAGCCAGGCGGTGTTGATGACCACTTCGCGCACGCCATCGGCCGCCAGGGCCTGCAAGGGCCATTGCAGCAGCGGCCGGCCTTGCACGGGCAGCAGCGGCTTGGGGCAGCGGTCGGTCAGCGGGCGCATGCGCTCGCCCCGGCCCGCGGCCAGCAGCATGGCGCGGATGGCGGGGGCAGCGGGTTCGGCCGGCCCGGCGGCACAGGCAGGCGGCGGCGGCAAAGACATGGCGGGTGCTCCGGATGAACGCAGGGGCCGTGGTGTGTCTCGTTGCGTCGGGGTCAGTCCAGCTTGACCTTCAGCCCCCAGGGCGTTTTCTGCCAGGCCAGTTCTTCCTCGCGCAGCAGGTGGGCCGACTGGGGCCAGGCCTGGGCCCAGCCCTTGGGGGCGCTGAGGGTGAAGCCGCCAGCCGGGCCGCTGGCCGCGCCCAGGCTCAGGGGCGTGATGTCTGGCGTTTGCCGCGCGTGGCACAGCAGCACGGCCAGGCGCAGCGCGAGCAGCTGGCGCATGAAGGCGGCATCGGCAAAGCGCGCCTCCAGCTTGCGCAGCTTGCCCCGGTGGCCCAGCACCAGCTGGCTCAGCGCGTGCAGCTCGTGCAGGGCGAAACCGGGGGCGTCGGCGTTGTCGAGGATGTAGGCGCCGTGCTTGTGGTAGTCGGCATGGGCGATGTGGGTGCCGATTTCATGCAGCCGCGCGGCCCATTCGAGCTGGCTTTCCTGCTGCGGGCGCGGCATTTCGCGGCGGCTGCGGGCCGCCTTGCCTTCGGGCGCGAGCTGGCGAAACAGGTGCAGCGCGGCGGCGGCCACGCGGGCAGCCTGGTGCGGGTCGGCGCGAAAGCGCGTGGCCAGGTGGCCCACGGTGGCCGCGCGCATGTCGGTCTGGCTGTGTTCGCGGTCCAGCAGGTCGTACAGCGCGCCGTGGCGCAGCGCGCCGTGGCCCCGGTGCAGCGCGTCAATGCCCAGCAGGTCGAACACGGCCAGCAGCACCGACAGGCCGCCGCCAATGACGGCCTTGCGCTCTTCCTTGATGCCGTCGAGCCGCAGCGCGTCGGCGCGGCGCGCCTTGATCAGTCGCTCGCGCAGCCAGCGCAGGTTGTCGTGGGTGATGGTGCCGTCGGCGTCGGCGCGCCCGGCCAGGCGCAGCGCATCGGCCACCGCGCCCACGGTGCCGGAGGAGCCGTAGGCCACGTCCCATTGCCCCTGGGTGTAGGCCAAGGCTTCGTCCAGCACGGCCTTGGCCGCGATCTCGGCGGTGTCGAAGGCGCGGGCGCTGAACACGCCTTCGGGAAAGTAGCGCATGGACCAGGCCACGCTGCCCACGCGGTAAGACGCCATTTGCTGCGCGGTGTAGCCTTGGCCGATGATGATTTCGGTGGAGCGCCCGCCAATGTCCACCACCAGCCGCCGCTCGTCGGACTGGGGCAGCAGGTGCGCCACGCCCTGGTAGATCAGGCGCGCTTCCTCGCGGCCCGCGATCACGTCGATGGGAAAGCCCAGCAGTTTCTCGCCCGTGGCCAGGAACTCGTCGCGGTTGCGCGCTTCGCGCAGGGTTTGCGTGGCCACGGCGCGCACATGCGCGGGCTTGAAGCCGGCCAGCCGCTCGCCAAAGCGCGCCAGGCAGTTCCAGCCGCGCTGCATGGCGTCTTGCGAGAGGCGGCGGTCGGCGTCCAGGCCGTTGCCCTGGCGCACGGTTTCCTTCAGGTATTCGGCGCGCCGGATCTGGCCGTGCTCCAGCCGGGCGATTTCAAGGCGAAAGCTGTTGGAGCCCAGGTCCACAGCGGCGAGCAGGGTGCCGTTTTGCATGAAGTGTGGGTGTGCAGTGCGGTTGGTGCTGCGTGCAGCATAGCACCTGCTTTGCTATTGAAATAGAAGCAATCCGCCATGATGGGCGGGCCGCACGGCCTGCCTGGACACGCGCGGAGGTTGGCTACAGGCCCAGGTTGGGGGCCAGCGCCCGCTCCAGCCCGGCCAGTGGCGCGCCGCTGCGCGCTGCCAGGTCAGCGATCTGGCCGCCATCAATCTTGCCCACGCTGAAATAGCTGCTTTCAGGGTGGCTGAAATAGAAACCGCTCACGCTGGCGGCGGGCGTCATGGCGTAGGCTTCGGTCAAACCCATGCCGATGTCGGGCGCTTGCAGCAAATCGAACAGCGGTTTTTTGATGCGGTGATCGGGGCAAGCGGGGTAGCCCGGCGCGGGGCGGATGCCACGGTACTGCTCGGCGATCAGCGCTTCGTTATCCAGCGCCTCGTCGGGGGCGTAGCCCCACAGGTCGCGGCGCACGCGCTGGTGCAGCCATTCGGCGCAGGCTTCGGCCAGGCGGTCGGCCAGCGCCTTGAGCATGATGGCGCTGTAGTCGTCGTGGCGGGCGAGGAATTGCGCTTCTTTGGCCTCCACGCCAATGCCAGCAGTCACAGCGAAGGCGCCGATGTAATCCTTCACGCCGCTGCCTGCTGGCGCGATGAAGTCGGCGAGACACCGGCTGGGGCGCATCTGGCCTTGGGCATCGGGCTGCTTCTCGGTTTGCTGGCGCAGGCCGTGCCAAGTGAGGCGAACGTCTTGCCGCGCCTCATCAGCGTAGAGCGCGATGTCGTCATCGTGCACGGTGTTGGCGGGCCAGAAGCCCACCACCGCATTGGCGGTGAGCCAGCGGCCCTCGACGATTTTCTTGAGCATGGCCTGCGCGTCGTTGAACACGCGCGTGGCCTCTTGCCCTACCACCTCGTCTTGCAGGATGGCGGGGTATTTGCCCGCCAAATCCCAGGTCTGGAAGAAGGGCGTCCAGTCGATGAAGGGCAGCAAATCGGCCAGCGCAATGTTCTTGATGGCGCGCCGCCCGATGAACTTGGGCGCGGGCGGTGTGTAGCCCGCCCAGTCGATGCGCGTTTTGTTGGCGCGTGCCTTATCCAGTGGCCACAGCACGGCCTGCTTCTTGCCCGCGTGCAGGGCGCGCACCTTGTCGTAATCGGCTTGCACCTCGGCCAGGTATTGCGCTGCGCCTTCGCCCAGCAGGCCCTGCGCCACGCTCACGCTGCGCGAGGCATCGGGCACGTAAACCACGGGGCCGTCGTAATGCGGGGCGATCTTTACCGCCGTGTGCACGCGGCTGGTGGTGGCGCCGCCGATGAGCAGCGGAATTTTTTTGATGCGGAAGTGTTCGTCCTTCTGCATCTCGCCCGCCACGTATTGCATTTCTTCCAGGCTGGGCGTGATCAGGCCCGACAGGCCGATGATGTCGGCCCCCTCGCACTTGGCGCGCGCCAGAATTTCATGGCAGGGCACCATCACGCCCATGTTCACCACTTCGAAGTTGTTGCACTGTAAAACGACGGTGACGATGTTCTTGCCAATGTCGTGCACGTCGCCCTTCACCGTGGCGATGACGATCTTGCCTTTGCTCTTTACGTCTTTGCCTGCGGCTTCGTCGCGGCGGCGCTCCTCTTCGATATAGGGCACGAGGTGGGCCACGGCCTGCTTCATCACGCGCGCGCTTTTCACCACCTGCGGCAAGAACATCTTGCCTTGGCCAAACAGGTCGCCCACGATGTTCATGCCGTCCATCAGCGGGCCTTCAATCACGTGCAGCGGGCGCCCGCCTTGGGCGATGGTTTGTTGGTAGGCCTCTTCGGTGTCTTCGGTGATGAAGTCGGTGATGCCGTGCACCAGCGCGTGCGCCAGGCGCTCGTTTACAGGAGTGGGCTGATCGGGCGTGCCGCGCCATTCGAGCTTTTTGCTGTCGTCTTTGGCTGCGCCCTTGGCCTGCTCGGCAATTTCCAGCAGGCGCTCGGCCGCATCGGGCCGGCGGTTGAGCACCACGTCTTCCACGCGCTCGCGCAGCTCGGGTTCCAGGTCGTCGTATACGCCGATCATGCCGGCGTTGACGATGCCCATGTCCATGCCCGCCTGGATGGCGTGATACAGGAACACGGTGTGAATCGCCTCACGCACCGGCTCGTTGCCGCGAAAGCTGAAGCTCACGTTGGAGACGCCGCCGCTGACCTTTGCGCCGGGCAGGTTCTGCTTGATCCAGCGCGTGGCCTCGATGAACTCCACGGCGTAGTTGTTGTGCTCCTCAATGCCGGTAGCCACGGCAAAGATGTTGGGGTCGAAGATGATGTCTTCGGGCGGAAAACCCACTTCATCCACCAGAATGCGGTAGGCGCGCTCGCAAATCTCGATCTTGCGCGCGTAGGTGTCAGCCTGGCCTTTTTCGTCAAAGGCCATCACCACGGTGGCCGCGCCGTAGCGCTTGATGAGGGTGGCCTGGCGCTTGAATTCTTCCACGCCCTCTTTCATGCTGATGGAGTTGACCACGCCCTTGCCTTGTACGCAGCGCAGCCCGGCCTCGATCACGCTCCACTTGCTGCTGTCGATCATCACCGGCACGCGGGCGATGTCGGGTTCGCTTGCCATGAGCTGAAGAAAGCGCACCATCGCCGCCTCGCTGTCGAGCATAGCCTCGTCCATGTTTACGTCGATGATCTGTGCGCCGTTTTCCACCTGCTGGCGCGCTACGGCCAAGGCTTCTTCGTACTGCTCGTTCAGGATCATGCGCGCAAACGCCTTGGAACCGGTGACGTTGGTGCGCTCGCCAATGTTGACGAAGAGCGTGCCTTCGCCAATCACCAGCGGCTCCAGCCCGGACAGGCACATGGGCGGCAAGGCAGCAATGGAAACAGAAGCAGAAGACATGGGGCTCACCTGGGACTTGTGGGACAGAGGACAGGCGAGCGTCGTTGCCGTTCAAAAGCACGGAAAAGCGCGAAAAAAGCGCAGCCGCCAAGCCTGACGGGGCCGAACAGCCCCGCTGCAACGCTCCTTGACGGCAGGGCGGCGATTGTAGGTGCGCCGCCCCGTGTCAGCCCAGGCCTCAGCGACCGTACCGCCACCCGGCTCAGCACATCGCGGCCTAGCGTGTCCACAGCGCAAAGTCCATCTTCAGCTGATCGGAAGTGCGATCAACGCTCAGGCGCCGAATCGCCATATCCTGCTGTGGCGCAAGCGAGTGCAACACGCCGCTGGGGCGCCCGCATGGCTTGTCGGCCAAGGCCAGGCTGCCGCCTTCTCATAGCGCTTGCAGATATTGAGCACGCTTGTGCGTGACCGGCACAGCTCAGAGGCAATGCCCTCGTATGTACATCCCCGCTGGCGCAGCTTGATGACCTGCCTGCAACGCTCTTGCCGCGCCTCGGCGCGTGAGACTTCTCATGTCAATCATTCCATGCGGGATCACTGAGATTGGACATTGATATTTCAAAATGTTTTGCTTCTGATCGATAAAGCAGCGCCCTTACCGCCCCTGCACCGCTTTCACCAGCGCCTGGGTGTTGTGGCGCATCATGTCCACGTAGGTGGCGGCAGGGCCGTTGGCAGGGGAGAGGGCGTCCGAGTACAGCGCGCCGGCGGGCTGTACGCCGGTTTCGCGGGCGATTTGTTCCAGCAGGCGCGGGTTGGACAGTTGCTCGACGAACAAGGCCTTGATTTTCTCGCTCTTGATCTGGCGTACCAGGCGCGCCACGTCCTTGGCGGATGGCTCGCTTTCGGTGCTCACGCCCTGGGGCGCCATGAAGCGCACGCCGTAGGCGGCGGCGTAGTAGCCAAAGGCGTCGTGCGAGGTGATGACCTTGCGCGCGGCGCGCGGCACGGTTTGCCAGGCGGCGCGGATGTCGGCGTCCAGCTGCGTGAGCTGCGCGCCATAGCGCTCGGCATTGGCGCGGTAGGCGGGGCAGCCGGCGGCGTCGGCGGTGCACAGGCCGTCGGCGATGTTGTGCACGTAGCGCCGGGCGTTGGGCACGCTTTGCCAGGCGTGCGGGTCGGCGGGGCCGTGGTCATGCCCGTGCCCGTGCCCGTGCCCGTGCGAATGACCATGGCTATGGCCGTGGCGCCCGTGCGCCGCATCGCCGGAGGCCAGGGTTTTCACGCCCTGGCTGGCCACCACGCGCGGCCCCCGGTAGCCGGCGGCTTGCACCAGCCGGTCGATCCAGCCCTCGAAGCCCAGGCCGTTGACGAAGACCACCTGCGCCTGCCCCAGCGTGCGCGCGTGCGCCGGGGTGGGCTGGAACACGTGCGCGTCCACGCCGGGGCCAACCAGCGTCTGCACGCTCACACGCTCGCCGCCCACTTGGCGCACCAGGTCGCCCAGAATGCTGAAGGTGGCCACGGCGCGCAGCGGTTCGGCGCTGGCCGTGCAGGCGGCGCCCATGGTCAGGGCCGCGGTCAGCAGGGAGAGGGTGAGGCGTTTCATGGCAAGGCAGTCCTTGGTTCGGTCATGGTTCAAAACGGCGTTTCAGGCCGTATTAACGGCCTAAGCAGCTATTAAAATAGTAGCTTATGCCACCCGGTGGCGGCGCACGCGCCGGTGCGCGCGCCACAGGCCGTGGCGGCCCAGTAGCAGCGAGCCGATGTAGAGCACGCCCAGGCACAGCACGATGACGGGGCTGGTCGGCCAGTTGGCGTGGTAGGACAGCAGCAGCCCCGTCACGCAGGCCGCCAGCGCCAGGCCCACGGCCAAGGCCAGCATGCCGCCCACGCTGCGCGCCCACAGCCGCGCGCTGGCGGCGGGCAGCACCATGATGCCCACCGCCATCAGCGTGCCCAGCGCGTGAAAGCCGGCCACCAGATTGATGACCAGCAGGGTCAGAAAGCCGTAATGCGCCACCGGGCTCCAGCGCGGGGCCACGCTGCGCAGAAAGGCCGGATCCAGGCATTCCAGCGCCAGCGGGCGCAGCAGCACGGCCAGCGCCAGCACGGTGATGGCGGCTATGGCGGCCAGCAGGCCCAGCGCCGCGTCGTTGAGCGCCAGCACGGCGCCGAACAGCACGTGCAGCAAATCCACGCTGCTGCCGCGCGTGGAGACGATGAGCACGCCCAGCGCCAGCGAGAGCAGGTAGAAGGCGGCCAGGCTGGCGTCTTCGCGCAGCACGGTGCTGCGCGCCACCATGCCGGAGGCCACCGCCACCAGCAGGCCGGCGACGATGCCGCCCACAGTCATGGCCCCCAGCGACAGGCCCGCCAGCAGGTAGCCGATGGCCGCGCCGGGCAAGATGGCGTGCGCCATGGCGTCGCCCGTCAGGCTCATGCGGCGCAGCAGCAAAAACACGCCCACCGGCGCGCAGCCCAGCGACAGGGCCACGCAGCCCGCCAACGCGCGGCGCATGAAGCCGAATTCGGCAAACGGCCCAGCCAGCAGTGCCCACAGGTTGAAAGAAGCCGCCGCGTCCATGGTTATTCCCCCTGCCCGGGCGCCACGGCCGCGCTGGCCGCCCCCTGGGCGCAAGTGGGCGCATCGTCATCAAACGCCTCGTGCATGGCGCGCATGCGCGCCAGGTGCGCGGGGGTAAGCACGGCCGGCGTGGGGCCGTAGGCCACCAGCTCGCGCGCCAGCATCAGCGTGTGCGGAAAGGCGGCGCGCACCTGCGCCATGTCGTGCAGCACGGCCAGCACGGTCTTGCCCTGGCGCTGCCAGCGTGGCAGCAGGGCCAGCAGGTCATCGCAGGTGCGTGCGTCCATGGCGGCAAAAGGCTCGTCCAGCAGCAGCACCGGGGCGTCTTGCAGCATCAGCCGCGCGAACAGGGCGCGCTGCAGCTGGCCGCCGGAGAGCGTGTCGATGCCGCGCCCCGCAAAGCCCGCCAGCCCCACTTGCGCCAGCGCGTCATGGCAGCGCTGGCGTTGCGCGCGGGAAAAGCGCCCCAGCGCGCCCACTTCATGCCACAGTCCCATGGCCACCAGCTCGAACACCGTGACGGGAAAGCCGCGCTCCAGCGCGCTTTGCTGCGGCATGTAGGCCACGCGCACGCCATCAAGCCCATCAATGCGGCCTTGCAGCGGCCGCGCCAGCCCGGCCAGCGCCTTGATCAGCGTGGACTTGCCCGCCCCGTTCGGGCCGACAATGGCCACCAGTGCGCCCGGCTCAATCGCCAGGGACAGGTGATGCACGGCCGGATGGCCGTCATAGCCCAGCGTCAGGTTGTCAAGAATGATGCGTGGCGACATGGCAAAGCGCCTGACCGTGCCCCAGGATGGCCCCCGCCGCAGCCCTTCAGGCCGCTGGCGCCACCGCCCAGGCCAGCAGCGCGCCCAGCGCGGCGCACAGCAGCCAGGCCCAGGCCATGCGCCAGCGTGCGGAACGCAGCAGCAGCGGGCGGGGGTCGGAGGGGCGGGTCGGGCCAAGCATGATGTGAAGGGCGCGATGATAACTGCGCACTGTTACACCATAACCTGCGCTGCCTCTGCCGCCGCGGCGCTTGCCAGAAAAGCGCTACCGCCATCCGCGTTCATGGCTGACACGCCGGCATGCCATCATTCGGGCGGCGGCTGCCCGCATGCCGCACCCCCCTGACCGTCACGCCAAGGAGACTTTTCATGCCTGACCACAGCCCCGAGTTCATTGACCAGTGCGCCTGCTTTTCGGACCTGTTCGACCAGCTCGGCCTGCCCAGTTCGCCAGCGCAGATTGCCGACTTCATCACCACCCACCAGCCCTTGCCCGGCGATGTGCTGCTGGCCGACGCCCCGTTCTGGAACACCGCGCAAGCCCAGTTCCTGCGGGAGCAGAAGCAGCGCGACGAACCGCCCTGGGCCATCCTGATCGACCAGCTGGGCGAGGCGCTGCGCTAAGCGTTCTGCCGCCGCCCGCGCGGCCGGCGCGCCTGGCCCCGGCTCCTGTTTTCAGTCCGGGTTGGAAAGCGTGCCTGTGCGGCGTCACTTCCTGGCGTACTTGGGCAAATACGCCTCCAGCACCACGCCTGCCACCGCGTGCATGCCGTCGTCCAGCTTGATGGCGGCATAAGCGGGGTCCGGGTTGAGCGCGACCAGCCACAGATCGCGCTCCGGGAGCCTGGCCCGGTTAACGAGCTGCCTCAAGGCCAGGGTTTCGTCCGTCAGGTCCACCACCGCAACGAAATCGTTCAGGTCCGGCATGCAGCCTGGATCGCACAGGGCCAGCGTTCCGTGCGGGAAGTCCCACGGTGATGCAGGGTTGGTCATCGCGTGGCCGCTGACTTGCACCGCAAAGGGCTGGCGGGCCGCGCCGTCCACCACGCGTGGTTTCACCAGGCGCGTGCTGTGGTATGCGCCAACCGGCTCGTGGTCCGCCTGGTTGGAGCCGTTGAAGGCGCCAGCCGAGATGCGGGTGATGACGGGGTAGGTATGCACGGGAGAAGCCGCTGCGCTGGACCTCTTACTGCGCGTCTCGCGCAGGTGGTCGGGAAGCAGGTGAGGGGCTAGCTTCCGCACCAGGATCAGCCACCGCGACACGTTCGTCTGCGACGTGTTGTGCAGCCGCGCGGCGTCCGATTGAGATAGCGACCTGTTCTCGATCATCGCCCGTATTGCAGGGTGTGCCAAGATTTGCTCAGGCGTTAGAGCTTCGTTAGCTTTCTGCGAACCTAGAGAACTCATGCTCTACTCCTTAATTAGAGTAGATAATATATGAAACTAACTATAGTAGAGGTTTTGGATTTCGCGCGCGTGCTAGATGGGTACAGGGAGGCTGGGTCCATCTGTTTTTAGTTGTTGCTTTCAGCCTGGAGGGAGGGGTTTACATGGCCCTAGCCTGTGACCGTATATAAGAAGGTAGGCGAGAGTCCACGACGACCCCGATCACCCGGTGCTGCTCCCCGTCCAAGGGGATCGGGGCATACACGGGATTCAAAGACACCAGTGAATATGCGGGGCGGTCGCCCGCCCGCCCCTGCTGGTACTCACGGACCAGCCGCTTCACCACAATTCCTCCACCGTTCTCGACACAGGCCACCGCAACAAAGTCGGCGGGCTCCGGCTCAATGTGGGGGTCGATCAAGACATCGGTGCCATCAGGGAAGTGGTAGGGCAGCGAAGGGTTGGTCATGGCGTCGCCTCTGATGCGCAGGGCGAATGGTGCATAACCATCTCGTGCGGGAATGCGAATCCCAGAGTGGAAGTGCCCCAACGGGTCCGTATCGAACTGCGGGTACGAATCGGCTGGACCTGCCTTCGCTCTTGCATATATGGGGTACTTGTAATCGCCCTTATTGAAGGCGGACACGTCCCCAGCAGAGGTGTTTGATCTCCGTGCGCGGGTCTGCCTGAGGCGCTCGGGTAACTTTTCGGGCGCGACCTCCCGAACCCGCGCAAGCCAGGTTGAGAGAGTGCCCTGCGCCACCCCGTGCCGGGACGCAGCCGCCAACTGCGACAGTTTGTCGTCCGCCAACAGATCCTGTATTGCAGGGTGTTGGAGGATGTCCTCCACCTTCAGTAGTGAATTGTTGCTCTGTGAGCCGATACCTGCCATATGAACCTCCTAACTCTCAAGTACGCATCGCTTTCAGCCTGGGTGGGGGAGTCAGAACCTGCGCCCTCGCCGATATGACGGCTTGCGGGAGTCCACAACAACCCCCAGGATTCGGAAGCGTTCATCCAAACGCTCCGGGGCGTACTTGGGGTTGAGCGAGCGCAGAGACAGCTGCTTGGCCCCTGACGGATTTGCGGGGTCTATGGGGGCCAGGGCGTACTCCTTGACGATCGTGCCGCCTTCGCTCTCCAGATCGGCAGCGGCCACGTAATCCCCCATGCGAGGCTCGATGTGGGGATTGATGAGAACGTCCGTCCCTTCAGGTAGATTGTCTGGGCTGTCTGGCTCCAACGGATTCACCATCGAATCGCCGCGCACGCGCAGGGCGAAGGGGAGGATGGGGGGGCGCTCCGGGATACGGATGTCGGTGTGAAAAGCGTCGATAGGGTGGCCGTCGAACTGCGGTGCTACGTCTGCAGCCCCTGCGCGCGCGTAGGCGTAAACAGGGTAAGCGTGCGGGGCGCCAAAGCGCGAGAGGTGGGATGGGCGGGCGTTGGGCTTGGGGCGGGGTTTACCCGTAGGGCGCGGCTTTATGTCCTTCAGGTGGTGAGGCAGCAGCTCAGGCGCTTCTGCAGCAACACGCCCTAGCCAGCGGGATAGGTATGGCTGTGGGGTGTTGAACAGGTCAGCAGCCTTGGTCTGGGTCAGGGATGGGTCCTTGAACATAGCCTGCACGGCAGGCTTGTTCAGGATGTCGTTCAGGGTCAGGGGAGCTGCGTGCCGACTCTCTCGCAAATGCTCAGGGAGGCGCTCCGGGGCCTCCTCCCGCAGTTTAGACAGCCAGTAGGAGACAGTCGGCTGATGAGTCCTGTAAAGCTCCGCTGCTCGCGCCTGGGACAAGGAGGGATCTTGGATCATCGCCTGTATTGCAGGGTGTCCCAATATGTCGTCGAGAGTGCGGGCGGGGCTGCTACTCTGCATTACCTTGTATCTCCAAGATTAACGAGTAAGTACTGTCTGCAGTATGCCCAAGCCCGGCTGTCGGACAGCACGCGCCGCTGGTCATGCTGGCTATGATTTGCCGCTTTGCCCGCCCGTGCGCATGTCCTCCGGTCTCAACCTCGCCCAGCAAGACGCTGTCAACCACCTGCGCGGCCCGTGCCTGGTGCTGGCCGGCGCGGGGTCGGGCAAGACGCGGGTCATCACGCACAAGATCGCCCGCCTCATCCAGACTGGCGTGCCGCCCGAGCGCATCGCCGCCATCACCTTCACCAACAAGGCCGCCGCCGAGATGCACGAGCGCGCGCGGGGCTTGGTGGGCAAGGCCGCCGGGGCGGTGCTGATCTGCACCTTCCACGCGCTGGGCGTGCGCCTGCTGCGCGAGGACGGCGCGGCGCTGGGGCTCAAGCCCCAGTTCAGCATTCTGGACAGCGACGACGTCATCAGCCTGCTGAAAGACTGCGGCGCCACCACCGACGCCGCCACCGCGCGCCAGTGGCAATGGACCATCAGCCGCTGGAAGAACGCGGGCCTGAGCGCCGAGGCCGCGCTGGCGCAGGCTACGGGCGAGGGTGAGCGCCAGACCGCGCTGCTGATGGCGCGCTACCAGGAGCGCCTGGCCGCCTACCAGAGCGTGGACTTCGATGACCTGATCGGCCTGCCGCTGCGCCTGCTGCAAGACCATGAGGCCGTGGCGCGCAAGTGGCAGCAGCGCCTGGCCCATGTGCTGGTGGACGAATACCAGGACACCAACGCCACCCAGTACCTGCTGATGAAGGCGCTGGTGGGCGCGCGCGGCGACTTCACCGCCGTGGGCGACGACGACCAGAGCATCTACGGCTGGCGCGGCGCCACGCTGGACAACCTCCGGCAGCTGCCGCAGGACTTTCCGCAGCTCAAGGTCATCAAGCTGGAGCAGAACTACCGCTCCACCGGCGCCATCTTGCGCGCGGCCAACAACGTCATCGGCCCCAACCCCAAGCTCTTTCCCAAGCGCCTGTATTCCGAGCTGGGCGAGGGCGAGCCGGTGCGCGTGGTGGACTGCGACCACGAGCAGCACGAGGCCGAGCGCGCCGTGGCGCGCATCCTCAGCCTGCGCCAGACCTCAGCGCTCAAGGACTGGCGGCACTTCGCCATCCTCTACCGCGCCAACCACCAGGCGCGCGTGTTCGAGCAGGCGCTGCGCCGCGCGCAAATCCCCTACAAGGTCTCCGGCGGCCAGAGCTTCTTCGACCGCGCCGAAATCAAGGACCTGTGCGCCTGGCTGCGCCTGTGGATCAACGAGGATGACGACCCTGCCTTCCTGCGCGCCGTCACCACGCCCAAGCGCGGCATCGGCCACCAGACGCTGGCGCAGCTGGGCGAATTTGCCGCGCGCGCGCGCCTGTCATTGTTCGGCGCGCTGTTCGCGCACAGCCTGGGCGCGGCGCTGCCCGCGCGCGCCGTGGCCGGCCTGCACGAATTCGGCCGCTACGTTGGCGAGCTGCAAGACCGCGCCCGCCACGCCGTCGGCCACGCCGCCGCCCGCGCCCTGCTTGCCGAGTGGCTGCAAGACATCGGCTACGAAAAGCACCTGTACGACAGCGAGGACAGCGACACCCTGGCCGCCGCCCGCTGGAACAACGTGCTGGAGTTCTGCGACTGGATGGCCGGCCGCTGCGGCGGCCAGATTGACGACGCCAGCGGCGCCGGCCCCGCGCGCGCCGAGGCCAGCCTGCTTGACGTGGCGCAAACCGTCTCGCTCATCTCCACGCTCAGCGAGCGCGAGCAGGACCCGGACGTCGTCACCCTCTCCACCCTGCACGCCGCCAAGGGCCTGGAATGGCCGCACGTGGTGCTGGCCGGCGTGAACGAGGGCCTGCTGCCCTTCCGCCCCGATGAAGACGGCGCCACCGGCGCCGCGCTGGCCGCCCGCATTGAGGAAGAGCGCCGCCTGATGTACGTGGGCATCACCCGCGCCCAGCGCACCCTGGCCGTGAGCTGGACGCGCCGCCGCAAAAAGGGGCGCGACATCGTCGCCGCCCAACCCAGCCGCTTCATCGCCGAAATGGCGCTGGACCAGGCCACAGTGCGCGAAGATCCGCGCGAAAAACTCAAGGCGCTGCGCGAGGAATTCGCCCGCAAGGCGGCCGAAAACGCCCGCGCGCGCACCCTGTCATGACCACTACCCTGAGAACCTGTTCAAAGTCCCCGCACGGCGGGCCACCCAGCGGATTGGGGCGGTCTGCGGCGTTGCCAAACTGGCCAATGGCAAGAGCCATTGGCCGCGTTTTGCGCTTTGCATCCCGTCTCAAACCGCTTCTTGCCCACTCGCGCCGAGACGTTGAACAGCTTCTCAAACCGATCCGCTGCCTGCCGCTGGCCCTGGCCCTGCTAGCGCCCGCTGCCCTGCCCGCGCACGCCCAAACCGCAGGCTCCCCAACCGCACACCCCCCGCCTGCGCCGCAAGCGGCTGCCTGCCCCAACGTCGCGCAACTGAGCGCTGCCGACCTTTACGGCGCCTGGCACTTCCAGCTGGCCACGCAGCCGCAGCCCCTGCGCGGCACCCTGGTGCTCAAGCAACACCCCGAATTCAGCGCCAGCCTGCGCGGCGAAATCGACTGGGGCCACGGCGTGACCGCTATCGCCTCGGGCGATGTGGAAAACGGCGAATTCAATCTGGACGAGTCTCGTGACGGCAAAAGCCTGGCCGCCTTCTGGAGCGGCCAGCTCACCCCGGCAGCCTGCGGCCATGAAATTCGCGGCGCCTGGCAGCCCCTGCCCGGCCGTACCGGCACGCAAGACAGCGAAAGCGCATTCGTGCTGCAACGCAGCCACGGCCCCCGCCCCGCGCCACGGCCCGCCGCTGCCGTGCCCCAGGCGGAGACCGCCCCGTTCAAAGCCGCACCGGGCGCTTCTGCGCCGGGCTGGTAGAGAAGGCAGCACGAGAGGCGGCGCGCCATGAAAAAAAGCCCGCCATGCATTGATTGGCGGGCTTTTCGGGTTTTGAACTCTGCGCAGCGGCCCCAGAAACGCAGGCCGCGCGCAAAGGCGGTGGCAACGTCAGGCCGGCACACCCACGATCACGCTGGAAGCCTTGAACATGGCCGTGGCGCGCATGCCTGCCTTCAGGCCCAGCGCCTGTGCGCTTTCCTGGGTAACGATGGCGGCCACGCTGGCGCCGCCGGGCAGGCCAATCACTACTTCCGTGTTCACCGCGCCGGGCTGAACGCGCTGCACCTCGCCTTGCAGGCAGTTGCGGGCCGAAAAGCGTGCACCCTCGGCATCGGTCAGCACGATCACGGACGAGGCCTTGACCAGCGCCACCGCCGCCACGCCTTCTTTCAGACCCAGCGTCTGGCTGCTTTCGCGCGTAACGACGGCCACGATTTTCTGGCCACCGGGCAGCGCCAGTTCCACCTCGTCGTGGACGGCGCCAGCGGTCACGCGGCTGATGGTGCCGCTGCACTGGTTGCGAGCACTGGCTTTCATGGGATTTCCTTTATCTACAGGGTTAGCAATGACAGCGCAGCGCCTGCTTCCGTTTCCCAGTCAACCGGCACGCGGCGGTCGGCGCAGATCTTGAAAAATCCAGGGCCGGCAAGCGCTACACAGTGATGGGAGGGATTGAGAAAGGGCTGGCTCCTGCGCCACAGAGGGCGGCATTGTCCACGACCCGGCAAGGCCCCGCTGCCCCGTGCCCCTTTCGACACTGCGGCGTCGGGGTATTGCCTGCCGGGCCATGGGGTCATGCTCTGGCCCTGCCCCACCGACCGCTGGCATGAGCCCCGTGTGCCGCGTGCTTCAGCGCCCGGTGCAGGCCACAACCGGGCCGCGTCGCCCGCCCAAGAAGAAAAGGAAGGGCGTCTCTGTGCTCATGCCTCCGGTGCCGCTGGCGCCACTTGCACGCCCACGTCGGCAGGGGGAGCATGGTGCAGGCTGCTGGTGACCAAGGCGTCCACGCCGGTGGCGGCATAGGCTGCGGCGTTGTCTTGGCGGATGCCGCCCGCAGCCAGCAAGCCCAGCTGTGGGTGGCGCGCACGCAGCGCGCGGCAGGCAGCTGCCAGCGCGTCGGGGGCCAGCTTGTCGAACTGCACCACCTGCGCGCCCGCGGCCACGGCCTGCTCCGCCTCGGCCAGACTGGTGGCTTCCACGACGATTTTCTTTTCCGTCACCGCATGGCCAGCCGCAGCCAGGCGCTGCGCCAGGGCCATCCACCCGCCACCGTCTTGCGGCGCTGACGCCAGCAGCGCGCGGTGCTGCGGAAACACCAGCACGGTTTCACCCACGCCCAGCCGGTGTGGCCAGGCGCCGCCGGCCAGTGTGGCCTTGAGCGCCACGGCGCGCAGGCCCGGCGGATGTTTGCGCGTGGTCAGCACGGCCACGCCAGGCGCAGCCGCCTGCACGGCGGCCACCATGCGGGCGGTGGCGCTGGCCACGCCGCAGGCGTATTCGAGCAGGTTTTGCGCCACTTTCCAGGCGCGCAGCACGGCATGGGCCGGGCCTTGGGCGGCCAGCAGCACGCCGCCTTCAGGCAAGGGCGTGCCAGTGGGCAGGCAGGCGCTCACTGCGGCGCCGCAGTGGCGCGCCACGCGGGCGGCTTCTTCAGTGCAAGCGGCCACGCCCGCGCCGCGCAAGCGCCATTCAATGCGCGCGGCCTGCCCTCCCAGCGCCAGCAGGTGGGCGGTAAGGTCGAGCAAGGGGGCATCCTCGGCAATCCAGGCGTCAATCGTAGCCTGGTCGAAATAAACGGAAGGAGTGAAGGCAGTCATGCAAGCAGCTTTTAAAGAGCGCCCAGGCGCTTGAGCAAGAAAAAGGCCACGGCGGCCAAGCCCGCCAGCAGCAGCGACAGCGTGTTGGCGCAGGCAAACTGGCTGTCCATCACCTGGTTGTAAACGGCCAGCGACAGTGTTTCGGTGCGTCCGGCAATGTTGCCGCCCAGCATGAGCGACAGGCCCACCTCGCCCAGCCCGCGCCCGGCGGCCAGGATCAACCCGGCGGCAATGCCGCGCCGCGCCAGCGGCAGCTCCACGCGCCAGAACACGCTGGCGCGCCCGTGCCCCAGCGTGGCGGCCGCTTCGCGCAGGCGCGGCGGCACGCCGGCAAAGGCGGCCTGCACGGGCTTGACCATCAGCGGCAGCCCGGCCACGAAGGCCGCCAGCACCAGCTCGCTTTGGGTAAAGACGATGTCCGGCCGCAGCGCCTGGGGCAGCCAGCTGGTCAGCCAGCCCTGGCGGCCCAGCAGCATCAGCAGCGCATAGCCAAGCACGATGGGCGGAAACACCAGCGGCAGCGTGACCAGCGCATCCAGCAGCGCCTGGCCGCGAAAGCGCGGGCGCGCCAGCACCCAGCCCAGCGCCACCCCCAGCGCGGCATGGCCCAGCAAGCTCCAGCCGATGACCCCCAGTGTCAGCGGCAACGGGGTCAGGTTGCAGGTCATGCCGACACCAGGCAGGCCGCAAAAACGTGAGCCGAAAAGCCATCAACCAGGCCGCAGCGCACCACGGCCCGGCGGGCAAGCTCGCTCACAGCCCGTGCTGCACGAGCACTTCGCGCGCTTCGGGCGTAGCCACGAAGTCGATGAACGCCTGGGCTTCGGGCGTGGCGGCACGGCCCTGCACCCGCCCCAGCACGATCTCGATGGGGTCGTAGCACTCGGCAGGCGCATCCAGCGCTTCGCCCGCGCGGGCAGCCAGCGCCAGCGCTTCGGTGCGGTTCACGAAGCCGGCGTCCACCTCGCCTGCCGTCACGTAGGCGCCCACTTGCGGCACCGTGGCCACGGGCAGCAGGCGGCCTTGCAGCGCCTGGTCCAGCCCGGTGCGCGCCAGACAAGTGGTAGCCGCCTTGCCATAGACGGCCTTGACCGGATCGGGCAAGGCCACGCGCTTGAAACGCGCGTCTTTCAAATCACTCAACGCCTTCAGCGGCACGCCGCGCGCCGCCACCAGTGCCAGCTTGCCCTGGCCCAGCGGCGCAAAGCCATCAAAAACCTGCATGGGCTCAAGAAATGCCTTGTCGCCCGCCACCAGGGCGATGGCCGGGTTCTGCCTGAGCTGCGCCTGCACCTGCCCCATGTTGCCAAAGCTGGCTTCCACCTTGATGCCCGTGCGCGCCGTGAATCGCTCAGCCAGTGCCAGCACCGGCTTGCGGTAGCCCGCACCAGCGGCCACCAGCAAGGCGTCGGCGCCCTGCGCGGCGCCAGCAGCCAGCATCAGCGCGGCCAGAACGGGACCAAAGGCAAAAGCGCGCAAACGCATGAACCATTCCTTTCAGAAAAACACAAAACGCTATTCATTCATGACTATAGCGAGTTGTTTGCGCACGACCCTGCCGCCTGCCCGGCACCCGCCATGCAAATGGCACACATGGCATATCCCATATCGCCTTATAGCTATTAATTAAATAGCATTCCGCGTCTGCCTGATCTGCCGTAGCTATCATCGGGCGCATTTGCCGCTGCCCTGCCCGCCATGAAGCCTGCCGCCTCTGACCCCATTGCCGCCATCGCTACCGCGCCCGGGCGGGGAGCCGTGGGCATCGTGCGTGTGTCCGGCCCGGCGCTGGGGCCGCTGGTGCAGGCGCTGTGCGGGCGTGCGCTGAAGCCGCGCGAGGCCACCTACCTGCCCTTTCTGGAGGCCGATGGCAGCGCCATCGACCACGGCCTGGCGCTCTTTTTCCCGGCGCCGCATTCGTACACGGGCGAAGACGTGCTGGAGCTGCAGGCCCACGGCGGCCCGGTGGTGCTGCAACTGCTGCTGGCGCGCTGCCTGCAAGCCGCCTCGCAGGCCGATGCCGCCACCGGCGCGCCACGGCTGCCACACCTGCGCCTGGCGCGGCCCGGCGAATTCACCGAGCGCGCCTTTCTCAACGGCAAGCTCGACCTGGCCCAAGCGGAAGCTGTGGCCGATCTGATCGACGCCAGCACCGAAGCCGCCGCGCGCGGCGCCAGCCGCTCGCTCAGCGGCGCGTTTTCGGCGCGGATTCACGCGCTGGTGCAGGCGCTCATCCAGCTGCGCATGCTGACCGAGGCCACGCTCGATTTTCCGGAAGAAGACATCGACTTTCTCACCCAGGCCAACGCGCGCGGCCAGCTGGAAGATTTGCGCGCGCAGTTGGCGCAGATCCAGGCCAGCGCGCGCCAGGGCGCGCTGCTGCGTGAGGGCATCAAGGTCGTCATCGCCGGGCAGCCCAACGCGGGCAAAAGCTCGCTGCTGAACGCGCTGGCAGGGGCGGAGCTGGCCATCGTCACCCCGCAGGCAGGCACCACGCGCGACGTGGTGCAGCAAACCATCCAGATCGAAGGCGTGCCGCTGCATGTGCTCGACACCGCCGGCCTGCGCAGCGCGGGCGAAGATGACGCCCCGCTGGACGTGGTGGAACAAATCGGCATCGAACGCGCCTGGCAGCACATTGGCGAGGCCGATGCCGTGCTGCTGCTGCACGACCTGACCCGCCATGACGACCCCGCCCACGCCGCCGAGGATGCCCGCCTGGCCCAAGCCGTGGCCACCAGGGCGCCCGCTGGCGTGCCCGTGCTGCACGTGTGGAACAAGGCAGACGCGGCGGTCAACGCCACGCCGCCCGCCAGCGCCCTGCCCGACGCGCTGGTTCTGTCTGCCCGCACCGGCCACGGCCTGGAGACACTGCGCCGCCGCCTGCTGGAGCTGGCCGGCTGGCAAGCCACTGCGGGCGATGGCCTGTTCGTCGCCCGCACACGCCACCTGCACGCCTTGGGCCGCGCCGCCGCGCACTTGCAGGCCGCCGCTGGCCAGATCGACAGCGCGGCGCCCGCCATCGACCTGCTGGCTGAAGAACTCCGCCTGGCCCAGCAGGCACTGGGCGAAATCACCGGCGAATTCACGCCAGACGACCTGCTGGGCGTGATCTTTTCACGCTTTTGCATTGGCAAGTAGCCGCCGCGCGGACACCGCGCAGGCCAGCCCGCCAGACGGGCATGGAATAAGCGAGATAAGGCACCCCACAGGGCGTCAAAGAAAAAAACCCAAGTGAAATCAATCACTTGGGTTCAATTTTGGCGGAGAGAGAGGGATTCGAACCCTCGATACAGGAGAACCTGTATGCCGGATTTCGAATCCGGTGCATTCGACCACTCTGCCATCTCTCCGCAGTGGTAAACGTTGGATTCTAGCAGGCCAGCGCTCAGCGCCTGCTCATAGCCAGCGCGCCAGCACGGCCTCCAGATGTTCGCCCGGCGGGCGGCGAAAGCCGGAGCGGGCAAAGCGCTGCAGCCGCCCCAGGGCAAAGGCGGTCAGGGCCGAGGCCGCCACCTGCGCATCAGCATTCGGCGTGGCCGTGGCGGCCGCTGCGTCATCCGTGCGGCGCAGCATTTGGCGCAGCGCGGCTTCCAGCTTGTCGAAAAACAGGTTCATGCGCTGTTGCAGGCGCTCATGCTCGAACACCAGGGCGTCGCCCACCATCACGCGCGTCATGCCGGGGTTCTTTTCAGCGAACTGAAACAGCAGGGCCATCAGGCGGGCCGCGCGGACACGGCCATCGGCCTCGCGTTCTTCAAGCTGGTTGACCAAGTGAAACACGCTGCCTTCGATGAAGTCGATCAGCGCCTCGAACATTTGCGCCTTGCTGGCGAAGTGGCGGTACAGCGCCGCCTCGCTCACCTGCAAACGCGCGGCCAGGGCCGCCGTGGTGATGCGCTCGCTGCCGGGCCGCTCCAGCATGGAGGCCAGTGTCTGCAGGATTTGCACACGCCGCTCACCCGGCGGCGGGCGTTTGCGGGGCGCGGGGGCGGCAACAGCGGGCGGCGCGGCAGCGGCGCGCTCGTCTTGTTCGGAAACGGGGACGTCAGGGAGCATGGCAAGCATCGACTTGTTTCCAAATGATTCTCGCATACGGACCAAGCGCCCGCCCCAATGGCCCAGCGCCAAGGCCACCCGTGGCAGCCCCGCCACGGCGACCGAGGCGCGGGCTTCCTACGCACAGGGGAACCCAGGCAGGTCAGTGCGAGCGAATCATGGTGCCGAACGCCTGGTCGGTCAGCACCTCCAGCAGCATCGAGTGCGGCACGCGGCCGTCGATGATGTGCACGGCGTTGACGCCGCTCTTGGCCGCGTCCAGCGCGCCAGCGATCTTGGGAATCATGCCGCCGGAGATGGTGCCGTCGGCGCACAGCGCGTCGATCTCACGCGGCGTCAGCTCGGTCAGCAACTGGCCCTGCTTGTCGAGCACGCCGGGGATGTTGGTCAGCATCAGCAGCTTCTCGGCCTGCAGCACGGTGGCCAGCTTGGCGGCCACCACGTCGGCGTTGATGTTGTAGCTCTCGTTTTCCGCGCCAAAGCCGATGGGGCTGATAACGGGGATGAACTTGTCGTCCTGCAGCGCCTGCACCACGCCGGGGTCAATCTGCACGATCTCGCCCACCTGGCCCACGTCATGCTCCACGCCGGGGTCCTGGCTGTCGCGCATCTTCAGCTTGCGCGCGCGGATCAGGCCGCCATCGCGCCCGGTCAGGCCCACGGCGCGGCCGCCGGCCTGGTGGATCAGGCCCACGATGTCCTGCTGCACCTCGCCGGCCAGCACCCACTCCACCACTTCCATGGTTTCGGCGTCGGTCACGCGCATGCCCTGGATGAAGTGGCCCTGCTTGCCCAGGCGCTTGAGCGCCGTCTCAATCTGCGGGCCGCCGCCGTGCACCACCACGGGGTTGATGCCCACCAGCTTGAGCAGCACCACGTCCTCGGCAAAGTCCTGCTGCAGGGCCGGGTCGGTCATGGCGTTGCCGCCGTACTTGATGACCATGGTCTTGCCATGGAACTTGCGGATGTAGGGCAGCGCCTGGGCCAGGATTTCGGCCTTGTCGCGCGGAGAAATGGGGCTGGCTTCAGTGGTCATGGCAGGCAAAGGCAAAAGTCAGATCAACGGCAGGTTCAAGAAGGTACGGCCTGAAAACGGCATCATAGGCCAGCGCACGGACAGCCGTGGTATCGCCCGGCCGTTGGCGCCATAGGGCTCGTGGGTCGCCTACAGGAGCCGCGCTGGCTGTGGCATGCGGGCAAGCGTGACGGCGCCCACGCCTCCTGGCCAGCCTCGTCCCTCGCAGATCATGGCCGCCCCCGCAGGCACCGCCAGCTTTCGCATGCAAAAATGACCGCCAAGGCACACCAGAACCGCCTGGTGCGCTATGTTTTTTGATATAGACGCCACCTGGCCACTCAGGCGGCGGCCGCTGGCAGCCCGAACAGGCGGTCAAAGACCCAGGTGAAAGCAAACGTATAGACCAGAAAGAACAGCAGCAGCCCCAGATCCATCAGCAGCGCTTGCCACAGGCTCACTTGCAGCCACCAGGCGATGAAGGGCACCAGCCACAGCACCAGCCCGCCTTCAAAGCCGATGGCATGCGCCACGCGCCGTGCCGTGCTGCGCCCGCGCACGGGCTGGCGGCGTTCCCAGTGCTCGAACAGGGCGTTGAACGCCAGGTTCCATGCCACCGCGATGGCCGAGCAGCCCACGGCCAGCCCGCTGGCGCTGCCCAGCCCCTCGCGCGTAAAGGCCAGCAGCGTTAGCGTCACGATGGCAATGGCCAGCCCTTCGTACAGGCTGACATACAGCACGCGGCGGCGCGCGCCTTGCAGTGGAAACAGCAGCGGGGCAGGGATGGACGGCATGGCGCGCACTGTAACCAGTGCCATCGACGGCTCGTGGTCTTGGGGCGCGCCTGCAGACAGGGCGCGCCCTGGCCCGCAGCCCCATTGGTGACAACACGGTCACAGGAGCGCATGAAGCGCTCGGGCGGCGCTGCCAGGCGGCCAGGTCGCCTGCGGCTTGGGCAGAAAACAACACGCTCACCAGTGCCAACCGGCCCCTGGCTGGCCGTGCGGGGGCCGGGCGTGAATAATGCCGCCTCCGTCTGTTTCACTACCGCGTTCCGTCGCTTTTTCGATCGCGCGCCGCCGGGTCTGGGCTGGCGCGCGTTCTGGCGTTTTGTTGCACACCATGTCTGCCCATCGTTTTGCCCGCCTCCACCCCGTTGCCTGGTCACTGCGCCCATGGGCATGGAGCTTGTGCGCCCTGGCGGGGGGCCACGTTCTGCCCGCCAGCGCGGCAGATGCCGCCCCGCCCCTTCCTGCGCAAAGCGTGGCCAGCCAGGTCAGCGCCGCCAATGCCTGGCAACGCTGCACGGCGCTGGCCGACGGCGAGCGCCTGGCCTGTTTTGACCAATGGGCGGCTGCGCAGCAGAAGCTGGTGGATGCCGTGCATGAGCGGGTGGCGGCCACCCAGGCGTCGCCCGCGGCCATGCCGGCGCCAGGCGCGGCCGCTTCCGTGCTGCGGGCCGACGTGGCGCAGGCCATTGCCACCGCGCAACCCGTGGCCGCGGCCGACAGCGGCACGCCAGCCACGGCCTCGACCGGCATTGTGGGCGTGGGGCTGGAACAAGGCTGCAAGGACCGCCAGTTCTCCGCCCTTTCGCGCCATTGGGAACTGGAATCGGGCAGCGCCTGCCCCACCTTCAGCCTGCGGGGCTTCCGGCCCACCGGCGTGTCGCTGGTCGCGGGCAACCGCATCAACCGGCTGCCCGCCTCGCCCAACCCCGCCAACACGGCCACCACCGCCATCGACTACCGCAAGCATGAAATGCGGCTGCAGCTGTCGGTGCGCA
The DNA here is from genome assembly GCA_003859965.1 of Comamonadaceae bacterium OH2545_COT-014. Taxonomy (GTDB): domain Bacteria; phylum Pseudomonadota; class Gammaproteobacteria; order Burkholderiales; family Burkholderiaceae_C; genus Ottowia. The sequence goes on from RQYR01000006.1 coordinate 107,526, forward strand.
CCAAGCTGGCCAGCGGCCTGCTCACGCCCGCCGGTTCCACGTTGCGCGATTCGCTGTGGGTGGCGTACAGCCAGCAGTCGTACTGGCAGGTGTTCAGCCCGGAGCTGTCGCGCCCGTTCCGCAACACCAACCACGAGCCGGAAGTCATCTACGTTTACCCCACCACCGCCACCCTGCCGTTTGGCTGGCGCTGGCGTTACAGCGGCATCGGGCTGGCGCACCAGTCCAACGGCCAGTCCGACCCGCTCTCGCGCAGCTGGAACCGCGCCTACCTGATGGCCGGCTTCGAGCAGGGCGACCGCTTCACCCTGCAGGCCAAGGTGTGGAAGCGCCTGCGCGAAGACGCCGCCAAGGACAACAACCCCGACCTGATGCACTACCTGGGGCACGGCGAAGTCAGCGCCGCCTGGCAGGTCAACCCGCGCCACACCCTGCGCGCCACGCTGCGCGGCCGTCTGGACGACGGGCGTGGCGCCGCCCGCCTGGAATGGCTGCGTTCGCTGGGCGATGGCGTGGGCAACAGCTTCAGCAACCTGCACCTGCACACGCAACTGTTTCATGGCTATGGCGACAGCCTGCTGGACTACAACTTCAAGCGCACCGTCTTCAGCATCGGGCTGACGCTGCTGGACTTCTGAACATGCCTGGCCCGGCGCCCGTGCGGGCTTGCCGGCCTGCCCGCTGGCAGCCAACCGCCAGGCGCAAATGGTTTTCCGGGGCGCGGCACAGGCGCCGCCTCCATGTGAACAAGCCCTAGAATTTCGCCCTTTGCCCACGCGCCGGGGCGGCTCTGCGCGCCAAGTGCCCCCCGGCCCTGCCCGCCATGCTCACCTTCCAGCAAATCATCCTCAAACTACAGCAATACTGGGCCGACCAGGGCTGCGCCCTGCTGCAGCCCTACGACATGGAAGTGGGCGCGGGCACCAGCCACACCGCCACCTTCCTGCGCGCCATCGGCCCCGAGCCGTGGAAGGCCGCCTACGTGCAGCCCAGCCGCCGCCCCAAGGACGGGCGCTATGGCGACAACCCCAACCGCCTGCAGCACTACTACCAATACCAGGTAGTCTTGAAGCCCGCGCCGGCCAACATCCTCGACCTCTACCTGGGCAGCCTGCAGGCGCTGGGTTTTGACCTGAAGAAGAACGACATCCGCTTCGTCGAAGACGACTGGGAAAACCCCACGCTGGGCGCCTGGGGCCTGGGCTGGGAGGTCTGGCTCAACGGCATGGAGGTGACGCAGTTCACCTACTTCCAGCAGGTCGGCGGCATCGACTGCAAGCCCGCCACCGGCGAGATCACCTACGGCCTGGAGCGCCTGGCCATGTACCTGCAAGGCGTGGACAACGTCTACAACCTGGTCTGGACCGAGCAGCCCGACGGCACGCGCCTGACCTACGGCGACGTGTACCACCAGAACGAGGTGGAGCAGTCCACCTACAACTTCGAGCACAGCGACGCGGACTTCCTGTTCACCGCCTTTGCCGCGCATGAAAAACAGGCCCAGCACCTGATGACCGAGCAGCTGGCGCTGCCCGCGTATGAGCAGGTGCTCAAGGCCGCCCACACCTTCAACCTGCTGGATGCGCGCGGGGCCATCAGCGTGACCGAGCGCGCTGCCTACATCGGCCGCATCCGCAACCTGGCGCGCGCTGTGGCGCAAAGCTATTACGACAGCCGCGCGCGCCTGGGCTTTCCACTGGCGCCGCGCGAGTGGGTGGAGCAGATCGAGATCAAGGCCGCCTGATGCCCCCGGCGCAAGACGGCGTGCTCGAAATCGCCATGCTCCAGGTGCGCCCTGGCCAGGCCGCCGCCTTCGAGGCCGCCTTTACCCAGGCGCAGGCCATCATCGCCGGCATGCCCGGCTACCTGGGGCACACACTGCAACGCTGCCTGGAGCACGATCACCAATACGCCCTGCTCGTGCGCTGGCGCAGCCTGCAAGACCACACCGAAGGCTTTCGCGGCTCGCCCCCATACCAGCAGTGGAAAGCACTGCTGCATCCTTTCTATGACCCCTTCCCCACCGTGCTGCACTACCGCACGGTGCTCGGTGCAGAACCCTCGCTGACGCCATGACCCACCCCAACCTCCTCGTCGAACTCTTTGTCGAAGAACTGCCGCCCAAGGTGCTGAAAAAGCTGGGCGAGGCCTTTGCCGGCCAGCTGTTCGAGCAGCTCCAGGCCCTGGGCCTGACGGCGGCCGACTCGCGCGTCACCGCCTACGCCAGCCCGCGCCGCCTGGCCGCGCACATCACGCACGTGGCGGCCAAGGCGGCCGACAAGCCGCTGCGCACCAAGCTCATGCCCGTCAGTGTGGGGCTGGATGCGAATGGCCAGCCCACGCCCGCACTGCTGAAGAAGCTGCAAGCCATCGGCGCAGGGCCCGAGGCCGTGGCGCAATTGCAGCGCGCCATGGACGGCAAGGCCGAAGCCCTGTTCTTCGACAGCGTGGCCACTGGCGCCACGCTGGACGTGGCCTTGCAAAAGGCGCTGCACGAGGCCATTGCCAAACTGCCCATCCCCAAGGTCATGACCTACCAGCTGCACAGCGGCACCGCCCTGCCCGGCTGGGACAGCGTGCAATTCGTGCGCCCCGCGCACGGTCTGGTGGCCCTGCACGGCAGCGCCGTCGTGCCTGTCACCGCGCTGGGCCTGGCCGCCGGCCGCGCCACCCACGGCCACCGCTTCGATGCGCAACAAGACCCCATCGAACTGCCCGACGCCGACAGCTACGCCCAAGCCTTGCGCGCCCAAGGCGCCGTCATCGCCAGCTTTGACGAACGCCGCGCCGACATCGCCGCCCAGCTTGCGGCCGCCGCGCAGAAAGCGGGCGCGGGCCTGAAGCCCATTGAAGACGAGGCCCTGCTCGACGAAGTGACCGCACTGGTCGAACGCCCCCACGTGCTCACCTGCCAGTTTGAAAAAGAATTTCTGGACGTGCCGCAGGAATGCCTGATCCTGACCATGAAGGCCAACCAGAAATACTTTCCGCTGCTGGACGAGGGCGGGCGCCTGACGCACCAATTCCTGGTCGTCAGCAACATCCGCCCCGAGGACGCCAGCGCCGTCACCGGCGGCAACGAGCGCGTGGTGCGCCCGCGCCTGGCCGATGCCAAGTTCTTCTTCGACACCGACCGCAAAAAGACGCTGGAAAGCCGCGTCGAGGGCCTGGCCAAAGTCGTCTACCACAACAAACTGGGCACCCAGGGCGATCGCGTGCAGCGCGTGCGCGCCATTGCCAAGACCTTGGGTGAACAACTGGGCGGCCCCGCCCTGGCCGCCGCTGCCGACCAGGCCGCCATGCTGGCCAAGGCCGACCTGCTCACCGACATGGTGGGCGAATTCCCCGAGCTGCAAGGCATCATGGGCGGCTACTACGCCCGCCACGACGGCCTGAGCGAAGACATCGCCCAAGCCATCGAAGACCACTACAAACCCCGCTTCGCCGGCGACGAACTGCCGCGCGGCGACGTGGGCACCGTCGTCGCCCTGGCCGACAAGCTGGAAACCCTGGTGGGCATGTTCGGTATCGGCAACCTGCCCACCGGCGACAAAGACCCCTTTGCCCTGCGCCGCCACGCGCTGGGCGTGATCCGCATGCTGGTCGAAAAACGCCTGCCGCTGGACCTGCCCGCCACCGTGGCCAGCGCCGCCCAAGCCTTCGGCCCCCTGCTGCCCGATGCCGCCAAGAGCAACGAGCAACTGCTGGCCTTCATCTACGAACGCATCGCCGGCTATTTGCGCGAGCTGGGCGCCAGCGTGCAAGAGGCCGATGCCGTCATCGCCGCGCGCCCCATGTGGGGCGAAATGCCCAAGGCCCTGGCGGCCGTGCGCGCCTTCGCCCAACTGCCCGAAGCCCCCGCGCTGGCCGCGGCCAACAAGCGCATCGGCAACATCCTCAAGAAAGCCGAGGCCGAAGGCGCGGTGGACGCGCATGTGAGCGACGTGCTGCTGCAAGAGCCGGCGGAAAAGGCCCTGCACGCCGCCATGCAGCAGGTGCTGCCCCAGGCCGACGCGCAGTTCACCGCAGGCGACTACACCGCCAGCCTGCAAACCCTGGCGGGACTGCGCGCGCCGGTGGATGCGTTTTTTGACGGCGTGATGGTCAACGCCGAGCAGCCCGACGTGCGCCTGAACCGCCTGGGCCTGCTCAAAGTGCTGCACCAGGCCATGAACCGCGTGGCCGATTTGGCGCGGCTGGCGGCCTGATGGGCAGGAAGGATGACGAATGACGAATGACCCAGGCCTGACGGCCTGGGATGAAAGGTGGTTTTTTGGGGGCACGCCTCCTTGCTCGCCTCCGCGCTTTCATTCTTCATGCCGCGCCAGCGGGCATTCATTCCATCATCAGCCCGGCCCCACAACCGCCTATGTCTGCTTCTTCCAACCCCGCCCCTTGGCGCACCCTGGCCTGGGTTGCGCTGCCGCCGCTGGCCGTGCTGTTGCTGCGCGCCTGGCTGCAAGCGCAGGCCGATGCAGGCGCGGCCAGCCTGCAGCCGCTGCAGGCGGCCACGCAGGTCAGCAGCGCGAGCGAGGCGTTGTGGATGGCGGCCCGCCCCTTCGTGCTCACGCTGGCCGTGGCGGGCGGCTTGGCGGCCGCGCTGTTTTGGGGCGGCCGGGCGGCCTGCCGCCGCTGGGGCTGGGCGCGCCTGCGGCCCTTGGCGCTGGCGGGGTGGCTGCTGCTGTGCCTGGCCGCAGCGGCGGCGCTGGCAGCCAGCCACCTGAACCGCGCCGGCCGGCAGGCGCAGCCGGTGCAAACCGCCCAGGTGCTGCTGGTGCGCAATGTGCCGCCCAGCGCGCGCGGCCCCGGTGGTGCGGAGCTTTATCTCTCATTGGCCGGGCACGCCCAGCCCATGCGCCTGCATGCCGAAGGCCGCCACGCTGCCGAATTTCCCCCCGGCGCCACCGTTCGCCTGCAGCCGCAAGCGGGCCGCTGGTGGGGGCGTTGGGCCGCGTTGGCCGATGGGGCGTGAGCGCAGCGGCCCCGTCCGGGCAGGCCCGGACGGGCGCTCGCGCATGCCGGCGCCTTGCAGGTCAAATGATTCAAAATAAATAGCAACCAGCCCTTGTCCAACCTGCCTTGAGGGCAAAAAACATGACAAGGTTTTTCCAGGCAAGACACGCACAAAACGCACGAAAGGCCCGAACAACCATGCGCTTTCTCCGCTCCGCCTTGCACATGCTGTGGATGGCGCTGACCGTGATCCCCTGGGCCACGGCGGCGGTGCTGCTCTCGCCGTTGGTTAGCAGCCGGCGTCTGTACTGGTTTTGCGTGGGCTGGCTGCGGCTGGCCGTGCGCTCGGCCGGGCCGCTGCTGGGCATTCGCAACCGCGTCACCGGCACGGAAAACCTGCCCACCGACCCAGCCGCGCCCGCCGTGCTGCTCATCAAGCACCAGTCCACCTGGGAAACCTTTGCCATCCCCACGTTGATGCCGCGCCCGCTGGCCTACGTTTTCAAGCGCGAGTTGATCTACATCCCCTTCTTCGGCTGGGCCATCGGGCGGCTGGACATGATCCACATTGACCGCAGCCGCCGTACCGAAGCGTTCACCAAGGTGGTGCAGCAAGGCCGCCGCCTGCTGGCCGAGGGCACCTGGGTGGCCATGTTTCCCGAAGGCACGCGCACGCCGCGCGGCTACAAGGGCGCCTACCGCACCGGCGGCGCCCGGCTGGCCATTGAATGCGGCGTGCCGGTGATTCCGGTGGCTGTCACCTCCGCCAAGTGCTGGCCGCCACGCGCCTTCGTCAAAAGCCCCGGCGTGGTCGATATCTCCATCGGCCCGCCCATCGACAGCGTGGGCCGCAAGCCTGACGAGCTGATGCGCGAGGTCGAGCAGTGGATCGAAGCCGAAATGCAGCGCCTGGACCCCGCCGCGTACCCCGACGGCCAGGCCCGGCTCTGGAACCGCACGCCCGGCCAGCGGCCAGCCACCCCGCCCCCGGGCGCATGACATCCATGCAGCAACTGGCGCTGGATCTGCCACCGACGCCACCCGCCACGGCCCCGGTGGCGGCAGCTCCTGTGACGGCCCCCCCGGCTAACCCCTGCCCGCCGTTTGCCGCTCCCGGGCCGCGCCGCTTCACCCACCCGCAAGCCAGCCAGACCATCGCCCTGCCCGGCGTACTGGTGGCCTACCAACTGCGCCGCAGCGCACGGCGCAGCATTGGCCTGCAGGTGGATGCCGACGGCCTCACAGTCAGCGCCCCGCGCTGGACGCCGCAAGCCGACATCAACGCTGCGCTGCACGCCCGCGCCCGCTGGATCTGCACCCGCCTGGCCGAAGCGCAGCAACGGCAGCAACGCCTGCAAGCCGCACGCATCCAGTGGGGCGACGGCGCCGCCCTGCCCTATCTGGGCCAGCCCTTGGTGTTGCGGCGCGACGCCCGCCTGCGCCATGGCCCCGGCGCGGCCGTGCTGCAAGCGGCCACGCCTGAAAACGAAAACGCCACGCCCGCGCTGCACCTCGGCCTGCCGCCCGAAGCCGGCCCCGCCCAGTGGCGCGACGCCGCCCAGGCCTGGCTCATGCGCCAGGCGCGCCGCCACTTCACCGCCCGGCTCGACCATTTCGCGCCCCGTATGGGCGTGCGCTGGCAAACGCTGGGCCTGTCATCGGCCCGCACGCGCTGGGGCAGCGCCAGCGCCGGCGGCGCCATTCGCCTGCACTGGCGCCTGATTCACCTGCGCCCGGCCGTCATCGACTACGTGGTAGTGCACGAGCTGGCCCACCTGCATGAAATGAACCACGGCCCGCGCTTTTGGGCGCACGTGCACGCCACGCTGCCCGACTACGCCGCCCTGCGCGCCGAACTGCGTGGCGAAACGCTGCCAGCCTGGTAAGGCAACGGCCCGCGCAGTTCGGCTTGGGCTCCGGCAGCAATGCAGCGGCGGCCGCCTACGGATTGATTAACTCAAGGGCGGCTGCGCCGGAACACGCGTTGCGCCTTGAAGCGCACCAGCCCCACGTAAGCAGCCACGTAGCTCACGGCAAACAGCAGGCAAAAGCCCAGCAGCACGCCGCTGTAACGCCAAAACAGCACGGCGGGCGTGACGGTCAGCGCGATAAAGCTCCACAAATAAGGCGCGGTGCGACTGTTGCGCTGCAGCATGGCCTCGGCCTCGTCTTCATGCAGCACGCTGCGTGCCAGACGGCGATAGACAAGCTGGTGCAGGTGCAGCGCATCGGCCATGCCGGGCGAATCGCCGCGCGCCAGCTTGCGGTAGATGGAAAACACCGTTTCCCACACCGGATAAATCAGCAGCAGCATGGGAAACCAGGGCGACACGGCCGGGTGGCGCTGCACCAGCAGCAGGCTGAGCAGGGCAATGACCAGCCCCCAGAGATAAGCGCCGGCATCGCCGGCAAACACCAGGCCGCGCGGGTAGTTCCACACCAGAAAGCCGGCCGTGGCTGCGGCCAGCACCACGGCCACCGTGGCCAGTTCGCGGTCGCCCACCTGCAGGGCCACGTGGGCCAGCGCCAGGCACACCACCAGCGCCACGGCGCCGGCCAGGCCGTTCACGCCGTCAATGATGTTGAAAGCGTGCGGCAGCCCTGCCACGGCCAGCATGCCCAGTGCCACACCCAGCCAGGGCCAGGCGCTCCACCAGCCGTCAATGACAGCAAAGCCCAGGCGCGGCACTGCCGTGCCCAGCAGCCCCCAGGCCAGCAGGCCGGAAGCCAGTGTCAGCAGCAGGCGCCAGCGCACGGCCAGGCGCTGGGTCAGGTCTTCCAGCACGCCGCCGGCAAAAGCGGGCAGCACAGCCAGCAGCCACAGCGGCCATGCCAGCCGGGTCGTGTCGATATTGCCGGCCATGCCCGTGCGCTGCAGCAGGGGCAGCGCGGCCAGGGCGGCCAGCCAGCCCGCCAGCAGGCCGATGCCGCCCAGGCGCGGCACATGGCCCACATGGAAACGTTGCGGGGCATCGTATGCATAGGGCGCGTGCAGGCGGCGGGCCAGGCGGCGCACCCCAAGCGTGACCACCAGTGACACCAGAAAGGCAAGCAGCGCCAGAGAAATCATGCAGCAGAGCCAAGCGCCCGGATACCGCTGCGGGCGTCACGGGCGTGGCAAGACGTGGGAAAAATGGGCGCATGGTAGCATCCGGCACCCCGGTACAGGCGGGGTTTTTTCAGGGGCGGCAGCCCCTTTTTTTGATCCCTTCCGCACTTCACTCATGGCGCATCCACCGGCTCCCCTGCATGTGTATGACCGGGACATTCAAAGCAGCGAACGCACGTCCCTGTCGGTTCTGAGCGCGCACCTGCCGCCCGGCGCGCGCGTGCTGGATCTGGGCTGCGGCAGCGGCGCCGTAGGCCGCTACCTGGCCCGGCGCGGCGACGGCGGCGTGATCGACGGACTGACCATCAGCGCCGATGAAGCCGCGCTGGCCGCGCCCCATTACCGCCGCGTGGAAGTCGCCAACCTGGACAGCGCCGAGCTGACGGCGCTGTTTCCGCCCGGCCAGTACGACGCCATCGTCTGCGCTGACGTGCTGGAACACACGCGCCACCCCGAGCGCGTGCTGCACGCCTGCCGCGCGCTGCTGGCGCCGGGCGGGCGGGTGCTGCTGTCGATCCCCAACGCGGGCTACTGCGGCCTGATCGCCGAGCTGATGGCGGGCGAATTCCGCTACCGTCCCGAGGGCTTGCTGGACGAAACCCACCTGCGTTTTTTCACCCGCCAGACGCTGATGCGCTTTCTGGCCGAAAACGGCTGGGCCGCGTGCAGCGTCGAAACGGTGGAACGCGCGCTGCCCGACTCCGAATTCCGCGTCGCCTTCGACGCCCTGCCCCCGGCCGTGGCGCGCCACCTGCTGGGCCTGCCGGACGCGCTGACCTACCAGTTCATCGTGGTGGCCCGCCCCGCCGCGCCCGGCGAAGAAACCGTGGCGCCGCCCCTTGAAGAAGCGCCCGCGCTGCCCGCGCAGGCGCTGTTCACCAGCCAGCTCTACCTGGGCCGCCAGGGCGGCTTTGACGAAGCGCGCAAGCTGACCCAGGCCGGCGTGATCGGCGCCAGCCGCCAGACCCTGCGCTTCGACCTGCCGTCGGAGGGCGAGGCAGGCCCGCTGACGGGCCTGAAGCTCGACCCCGCCGACCGCCCCGGCTTCCTGCACCTGCACGCCATAGCGCTGCACGCCGCCGACGGCAGTGTGCTCTGGCGCTGGACCCCGGCCGATGCCGGCCTGCTGGCAGGCTCGCCGCACAGCGGCATCGTGCTGCAAGCCCCCACGCCGCTGGCCGACGACGCCTGCCTGCTGCTACTGCACGGCGCCGACCCCTGGCTGGAGCTGCCCGTGGCCACAGACGCGCTGGCGCGCGCCGGCGGCGGCCATCTGGAGGTGACGCTGGGCTGGCCCATGTCGGCCGACTATCTGGCGCTGGCCGGCCATGTGCAGGCCCATGTATGCCAGGCTCGCCAACAGGCAGAAACCGCGCGCCTGGCCCGTGAAGAAGATCAGCGCCACCATGAACAAGAGCGTGGCGCATGGCAGCAGCAGGTGGAATCGCTGAGCCAGACCTTGCAGGCACAGACGCAACAAAACACCCAGTTGCGCGAGCAACGGCAAAACCTGCTGAACCAGGCCCGCACTCTCACCAGCGAACGCGACGACGCCCGCCGCGTGCTGCATGCCATTGAGAACTCCACCGTGTTCCGCGCCACCCGCCCCATCGTGCACGCCAAGATGCGCCTCGACCGGCTGCTGGGCACCGGCTCCGCCCGCCCCCCCGCACCGCAGGCCGCCACTGCCCAGCCCCTCACGCCCGCCGGGCACCCGGTGGACATCATCGTGCCCGTCTATCGCGGGCTGGAAGACACTCGCCGCTGCATCGAATCGGTGCTCGCCAGCGCCTGCCGCACGCCGTGGCGGCTGATCGTCATCAACGACGCCAGCCCCGAGCCGGCCGTCACCCAGTACCTGCGCGAGGTGGCCCCCACCGACGCGCGCATCACCCTGCTGGAAAACGAGGAGAACCTGGGCTTCGTCGGCACCGTCAACCGGGGCATGGCCCTGTCGGCCGCGCACGACGTGCTGCTGCTCAACAGCGACACCGAAGTCGCCAGCGACTGGCTGGACCGCATTCGCGCCGCCGCCTACAGCGACCAGCAGGTCGCCTCCGTCACGCCGTTTTCCAACAACGCCACCATTTGCAGCTACCCGCGCTTTTGCCAGGACAACGACCTGCCCCCCGACTGGGACACCGCCCGGCTGGACGCGCTGTTCGCCCGCGTCAACGCCGGCCAAGTGGTGGACGTGCCCACCGGCGTGGGCTTTTGCATGTACATCCGCCGCGCCGCGCTCGATGCCGTGGGCCTGTTCGACGTGGAGAACTTCGGCAAGGGCTACGGCGAGGAAAACGACTTCTGCATCCGCGCCCAGCAGGCCGGCTGGCGCAACCTGCACGTGCTCGACACCTTCGTGCGCCACTTCGGCGGCGTCAGCTTCGGCGCCGCCAAAAGCCCGCGCGAGCGCGCCGCCATGGAAACCCTGCGCCGCCTGCACCCGCGCTACGAAGGCGAGGTGCTGCGCTTCGTGCAGGCCGACCCGGCCCGCCTGGCGCGCACCGCCGTGGACGTGGCGCGCATTGCCGAAGGGCCGCGCCCCGTCATCCTGGCCGTGCTGCACGACCGCCAGGGCGGCACCGAGCGCCATGTGCACGAGCTGGCCACCGCCCTGTGCGGTCAGGCCCAGTTCCTGGCGCTGCGCCCGCTGCCCGGCCAGCGCGTGAGCCTGCGCCTGGCCGATCTGGACGAGGGTTTCGAGCTGGTGTTCGCGCTGGATGGCAGTGGCTACGACGATCTGCTGACCGTACTGCGCCAGCTGGGCGTGGGCCACATCCATTTCCACCACCTGCTGGGCCACGGCGAGGCCGTGCGACAGCTGCCCGCGCGGCTGGGCGTGAGCTACGACTTCACCGCGCACGACTTCTACGCCATCTGTCCGCAGATCACGCTGACCGACCGGCACAACCGCTATTGCGGCGAAGAAGGCTCGGTGGAGGCCGCAGCCGACGAAGGTATCGACCTGACGGTCTGGCGCCAGAACAACGCCGCCTTGCTCAACGGCGCGCGCTACGTGCTTGGCCCCGGGCACGATGTGCTGGCCCGCCTGGCCCGCTTCATGCCCGCCGCCCCGCTGCGCCATGTGCCACATACCGACATTGACCCCGCCACGCCGCTGCCCGTGCCCGCCCCCGCGCGACTGCTGGGCGAGCGCCCGCTGAAAGTGGCCGTCATCGGCGCGCTCAGCGCCATCAAGGGGGCCGACGTGCTGGAAGACACTGCCGTGGCCGCCCGCCAGCAGGGCGCACCGGTGGAGTTTCACCTCATCGGCTACGGCTACCGCGCGCTGCGCACCCAGCCCCGCGCCAACCTGACCGTACACGGCCGCTACGACGATGATGAGCTGCCCGCGCTGCTGCGCTGGCTGCAGCCAGACGTGGTGTGGTTCCCCGCCCAGTGGCCTGAAACCTACAGCTACACCCTCAGCGCCTGCCTGCAAGGCGGCTGGCCTGTGGTCTGCCCCGATCTCGGCGCCTTCACCGAGCGCCTGCAAGGCCGCCCCTGGAGCTGGGTGCGGCCCTGGGACGGCACGCCCGCCGAGTGGCTGAGCTTCTTCACCGGCATTCGCACACGCCACTTCGCCACGGGCGAGCCGCCGCCGCCCGTGGCCGCGCCCACCCTCACCTCCGCAGCCGTGCCCCCGCCGCCCGCCGATGCGCGACAGTGGTACGCCAGTGACTACCTGGCGGGCGTGCCCGCCCTGCCCGCCAGCGGCCCGGACCGCACCCTGCTGTCCGCCCACCTGCCCGCCCCCGGCGAAGGCAGCGCCGCTGCGGGCGCCCGTGGCCTGGCCCTGCGCCTGCTGGTGCGCCTTCGCTCACTGCCCCTGCTGTCCGGCGTGGCGCGCGTCATTCCGCTGCACTGGCAAACCCGGGTCAAGAACTGGTTGCGGCGCTGATAGCGATCTTCCGCCCTCCCGTCACGCATGGGTGACCGCCCGCGGGACCGTCGGCGGGGCGTACAGTGCCTAGCCACCTTCACACGCCCGACCCGGAGAACACACCCCATGCCCCCCACCCGCCTTTCCTGCCTTGCCCTGCTGACCGTGAGCCTGCTGGGCGCGGGCTGTGCCGCCCCCGGCGCCGCACCGGCGCTGACGCCGGATGACCAAGCCCGCCTGTCGCGCCTGCTGCCCGCCGACGTGCTGCTGGTGGGCAAGCAGCATGACGCCCCGGCCCACCAGCAATTGCAGCGCCAGCTGATCGACTGGCTGGCCGCGCGCGGCCAGTTGGCCGCCGTGGCGCTGGAGATGGCCGAGCAGGGACGCAGCACCCACGGCCTGCCGCCGCAGGCCAGCCCCGCGCAGGTGCAAGCGGCCCTGGGCTGGCGCGACAAGGCCTGGCCGTGGCGGGCTTATGGTCCGCCCATCATGGCCGCCGTGCGCGCGGGCGTGCCGGTGCTGGGGGCCAACCTGCCCGCCAGCGCCATGCGTGGCGCCATGGCCGATGCCCGCCTGGACGCCCGCCTGCCGCCACCCCAGCTGGCGCAGCAGCAAGAGCGCATCCGCACCGGCCATTGCGGCCTGCTGCCGGAAAGCCAGATCGCCCCCATGGCCCGCGTGCAAATCGCGCGCGACATGGCCATGGCGCAAACACTGGCCGACGTGGCCACGCCCCAAGGCGCCCCCTATGCATCCCCGGGCCGGGTGGCGCTGCTCATCACCGGCAACGGCCACACCCACCGTTTGCTGGGTGTGCCGCGCTTTCTGCCGCCAACGCTGAGCGTGCGTGTGCTTTCCGCGCAGTCACGCCCGGCATCGGGCGCCCCAGTGCCCGATGCCGCCGACGGCGCCCTGGCGGAAGGCGACCTCGTCTGGCCCACCCCCGCCTTGCCCGCGCAAGACCATTGCGCCGCGCTGCGGCAAACGCATGCGCGGCCCGCCGCCTCTGGCCAGGCTGGCAAAGCGCCCTGACGGACGCCCTGACGGAACTGGTCAGCCCGATTCCACAGCCCGGTTCAACGCCCCACTCTAGCGATGGGCCTGCCCCATTGGCCCCATCTTTTCCTTCTGGCGGGCCTGCCGGGCGTGCAGCCATCCCAGCCCGGCGCGGGTGCCGCCGGGCTGGGTGCCGCGCGCGGGGCGGTATTCGCAGCCGACCCAGCCCTGCCAGCCGCAAGCGGCGGCCACTTCGTCAATCACGTCGAACAGCGCATCAGCGGGCAGTTCGCCCACGTCTGGCTCGTGGCGCCCGGGCACGCCCGCCACCTGAAAGTGGCCCACCCGGCCAGTGGGCAAATACTGGCGGATGCGGGCGGCCACATCGCCTTCGGCCATCTGGCAGTGGTACAGATCCATCTGCACGCCCAGATTGGGCGCCCCTGCGGCCTGCACCAGCGCGTGCGCTTCGGCCTGGCGCTGGATGGCGAAGCCAGGCATGTCGCGCGGGTTGATGGGTTCGATCAGCAGTTGCACGCCCTGCCGCGCGGCCAGTGGCGCGGCCCAGCGCAGGTTGGCCAGCAAGGTGGCGCGCGCCGCCTCGGGCGTGACGCCGGCCGGGCGCAGCCCCGCCATGCAGTGCAGGCGCGGGCAGCCCAGGGCAGCGGCCCAGTCCAGCGCCTGCGTCAAGCCGGCGCGAAACTCTGCCTCGCGCCCCGGCTGGCAGGCGGTGCCGCGGTCGCCACGGGCCCAGGCGGCCTCGGCTTCTTCCAGCGTCCAGCCGCCGGGCGGGGTGTTGAACAGCACCAGCGGCAGCCCGCTGGCGGCCAGCGCGGCGCGCACCCCGGCCTGCGCATGGGTGTAGGGGAACAGACATTCCACGCCGCTGAAACCATCGCGCGCGGCCGCTTCAAAGCGGGTCAGAAAGGGCTGCTCCGGGTAGAGCATGGACAGGTTGGCGGCAAAGCGGGGCATGGCGTGGCAGGAAAGCGCGTCAGGGCGCGGCTAAAGCCGTGCTCAGGCGCGCGATGGGTCAGGGGGCGATGTAATGGCCCGACTGGCCGCCTTGCTTTTCCAGCAGCCGCACGCCTGTCATGACCATGCCGCGGTCGGCGGCCTTGCACATGTCGTAGATGGAGAGCAGGGCCACCTGCACGGCGGTCAGGGCTTCCATCTCCACGCCAGTGGGGCCGGTGGTTTCCACGGTGGCCTTGCAAAAAACGGCTGCAGGGGCCGATGTATCGGCCTGATTTGCTTCAAAATCAATAGCAATCCGGCTCAGGGTCAGCGGGTGGCACAGCGGCACCAGTTCACTGGTGCGCTTGGCGGCCATGATGCCGGCGATGCGGGCGATGCCCAGTACGTCGCCCTTTCGGGCCTGGCCCTGCTCGATCAGCGCCAGCGTGGACGGCTTCATCTCGATACGCCCGCCCGCCACGGCCACGCGGCGGGTGGCGGGCTTGCCGCCCACGTCCACCATGTGGGCCTGGCCGTGGGCATCGAAGTGGGTCAAGGGGCTGGCAAGGGAAGGGGCAGACATCGGTAACGACAGGAAAAGACGGGGAACATGCGGACGGAAGGGGCATCATACGCAGCCCCTCATCCGAGACCGGCCCGCGCCCTGCCATGTACCGCTCTTACCTGCCTGCCTGCACCTGTCTGAACCGCCGCCACGCCACCGGGTGGCTGGCGCTGGCCTTGCTCGGCCCGCATGCCGCGCCGGCCCAGACCAGCCAGGCAAACGCACCGCGCACGGCCTTGCCCTCGCTGGGCGACGCGGGCGAGATGACGCCCCTGCAGGAGCGCAAGCTGGGCGACCGCATCGCGCGCGAGCTGTTTCGCGATCCGGCCTATTTCGACGACCCCGTGATCGCCGAGTGGGTGGACAGCCTGTGGCGCCCGCTGCGCGCCGCCGCCCGCCAGCGCGGCGAGCTGCCGGCCGAACTGGACGAGCGCTACGCCTGGCGCGTGCTGCTGGGCCGGGGCGGCGACATCAACGCCTTTGCCCTGCCCGGCGGCTACTTTGGCCTGTACCTGGGGCTGGTGGGCGTGGTGGACACGCGCGACGAACTGGCCTCGGTGCTGGCGCACGAGATGGCGCACGTCACCCAGCGCCACATCTCGCGCATGATCGGCCAGCAATCGCGCCAAACGCCCCTGCTGCTGGCCACCATGGTGCTGGGCGCGCTGGCCGCCAGCCGCAACCCGCAAGCCGGCGCCGCGCTGGCCGTGGGCGGGCAGGCCGCCGCGCTGCAGCAACAGCTGGGCTACTCGCGCGACATGGAGCGCGAGGCCGACCGCATTGGCTACGGCATCTTCACCCAGGCCGGCTTCGCGCCACGCGGCGCCGCCGGCATGTTTGAAAAGCTCCAGCACGCCTCGCGCCTGAGCGACCGGGGCGACTGGCCCTACCTGCGCAGCCACCCGCTCACCACCGAACGCCTGGCCGAAGCCCGCCGCCGCGCCCCACAAACCGCCCAGCCCGCCGCGCCCGACTTGGCCCAGGCCCAGGTGTCCGCCCGCGCCCGCGTGCTGGCCCGTCCCGGTGTGGACGTGTTGCGCGCCTGGGCCGCCGAACCGCAACACACGGGCTTTGCCAGCCAGCCCGCCGCACGCCGGGTCGCCGCGCTCTACGCCGCGGCGCTGGCGCGCGCCGAACTGCGCGATCTGCCGGGCGCACAGGCACTGGCCGAGCCGCTGGCCACCCTCACGGCCGCCAGCCCCGCCGCTGCGCGCCAAACCCGCCTGCTGCAAGCCGACCTGGCCCTGCGCGCCGGCCAGCATGCCCGTGTGCAAACGCTGCTGAAAAACACCCAGCCTCCCGGCCCCGAAGGCCGGCCAGAGCGCCTGCTGCTGGCCCAGGCCGATACCGGCGCCGGCCAGCCCGAAGCCGCCACCGAGCGCCTGCTGCCCTGGGTCAGCGACCACCCGCTGGACGCCACGGCCTGGCAGCTGCTGGCCGCGGCCTGGCGCGCGCGACAGCAGCCGCTGCGCGCCTTGCGGGCCGAAGGAGAAGCGCAATACGCGCTGATGGACTTGGCTGGCGCGGCTGACCGCTTCCGCGCGGCGCAGGACATGGCCCGCCGCGACCCAGGGGCCGATCACATCGAAGCGTCCATCATCGACACCCGTCTGCGCGAAACGCAGGAAGCCTTGCGCCAGCAGCAGCGCGATGACCAGCAGGCCGCGCCGCGCTGAGCTCCCGCACCGGGACGCCAGGGCACGCCGCGCCTCTGCATGGACCACGCCAGGCGTGCGCCAGAAAAAAGTGTGAAGTCCGCCGATAAGCCGGATTCTGTGCGGCGCGGCAAGCCGCGCCGTGACCGCCATCAATCTGGGCCGGGGGTCGCCCACCCGGCTCGGTGCCACCTACCCGTTGGCTCAGCGGGCCGCCTCAATGCCAACCTACTTGGTGTTGCTGCGCGCAGAGATTGCCCGTTTCACCCGAACTCAATCGGCTCGTCTCTGTTGCTCTGATCCTCACCTCACGGTGGAGAGCCGTTAGCTCCTGCGCTGCCCTGTGCAGTCCGGACGTTCCTCCAGCGCGGCCTTTCGGCGCTTGCGCCAGCGGCGGTCTGGCGGGCTTCACGGCGGCGATTATGCGCGCAGCCTGCTCTTGAATGGCCTTTGCAACCCACTACACCCCCCGCCCCGCGCCCAAGCAGGCTCATGGGCAAACCCGTGTGGCCTCACAACGCCAAACAAGTCTGATGCTTTTCATGGATCGCATTTCCCATTTGAATGGACAGATAGCTTTATGTAACATGAGAAATCAATTTCTAACAAAGGGAGGATCGAGTGAAACCCAGCAAATTTCAGCGCCCGCAGCCGGCTACGCTGTCCCGCCTGTGGGCCGCCTGTGTGGCGACATCTACCCTGCTGGCCTCCTGCGGCGGCAGTGACAGTAGCAGCCCCTCGGATCCAGCCCCCGCTTCACCGCCGCCACCTGCCGTGGCACCGGCACCGGCACCAGCACCGGCCCTGCCGGCTCCGGCCCCCGCCCCCGCCCCCGCCCCCGCCCCCGCACCTG
>RQYR01000051.1 GCA_003859965.1 Comamonadaceae bacterium OH2545_COT-014
TGCGCATGGTGCTGCGCGTGCAGGGCTTCGAGCGGCGCCTGAACCTGGTGGGCGACGCGCAAGGGCGCTTCAGCTACAGCTTCGTGCCGCAGCCCAACGACGCCGGCGCCTACGAAGTGCGCGTCGTCCACCCCGAAGACGCCGCCTACGCCAGCCGCCCGGCCCAGGGCAGCTTCACCATCAACCGCCTGAGCGTGGACTACGCCCAGTACAAGCTCAACGCCATTCGCGGCGTCGCCAGCGCTGCCACCCTCCAGGTGCGCGCCAGCGCGGGCACTGGCGCCACCGGCGTGCACTGGAAGGCGCTGCCTGCCGACCAGCCATCCGGCAGCCTGCCGCCGGGCATCACGCTGGACGTGGGCAGCCCCGTCGACATCGCCGCCGGCACCGCCGTGCCCACCTCCATCAAACTCACCGGCAGCGCCAGCGCAGGCGCTGCCGGCACCATCATCCTCAAGCTCTTCGCCCGCGAAAGCGGCGACACCCCGCGCGCCGAACTGCGCCTGGACTACCAGCTGCACGAAGCGCGCCCGGGCCTCACCCCCGAGCCTGCCGCCCTTGAAATCGGCGTGCAGCAGGGCAAGGCTGCCAGCGGCAAGCTCAGCATCAGCAACAAGGGCCACACCGCCGCGCACAACGTGCGCGTGCAACTGGCCGCGCGCGGCGGCGGCACGCCGCCGGCCTGGGTCAGCCTGGCCAGCGGCGCCGACATTGGCGCCCTGGACGTGGGGCAGAGCACCGCCGTGCAAGTCAACGCCCGGCCCGGCACCGACGTGCCCGACGGCTACCACCAGCTCGAACTGCGCGTATCGGCCGACAACGATCCCGGCGGCCGCGTGCCCGTCACCATCGCCGTCGCGCGCGACGGCCAGGGCGGCGTGCGCTTCCGGATGGTGGACATCTACACCGGCACCCTCAACGCCCAGGGCCAGCCCATTGAAGGGCTGGAGGGCGCGCGCATCGTGCTGCAAAACGAAGCCCTCACGGCCGACATCCGCACCGCCACCAGCAACGCCCAGGGCGTGGCCGAATTCACCGCCATCCCGCCCGGCAACTACCGCTGGCGCGCCAGCGCCCCCAACCACCTGGACGCCAGCGGCCGCATCACCGTCAGCGCCGGGCTCACTGCCAACGAGCGCGTCTTTCTGGACTACCAGGTCGTCAGCATCGAATTCAGCGTCACCGAAACCACCATCCGAGACGTCTACGACATCGTGCTCGAAGCCACCTACCAGACCCAGGTGCCCGCCCCCGTGGTACTGCTGGAGCCCATGAGCATCAACCTGCCCGCCATGCAGCAAGGCGAAGAAATCACCGGCGAACTCACCCTGAGCAACTACGGCCTGGTGCGCGCCGACGACCTGCAATTTGCCCTGCCCGGCAGCGATGAGCACTTCAAGTACGAATTCTTCGGCGAACTGCCCAAGCAGCTGCCCGCCAAGAGCCGTATCGTCATCCCCTACCGCATCACCAGCCTCAAGGCGCTGGAAAAAGGCCTGAAGCTCAACACCCAGCCCGCCACATTGCTGGAGCAGCTAGGCGCCGGCTACCAGCCCAGCGCGCAGATGCAAAACGCCATCCGCCAGTTCCTGCGCACCGGAGACGGCCGCGCCATGCGTCCCGACACCCAGCCAGACACCCTGAAAGAAGCCGCCAAGGCCGCCAGCTGCTCCAGCTACCAGACGCAGGCGTGCACCACGTATTGCTACGAGTGCGCTGCGGGCGATATCCGTTACAGCTCCACTTGCTCCAGCATCAGCCGCGTCACGGGCACTGCGTGCACAAGGCCATCCGTGGGCGGAGGCGGCAACGGCGGAGGTGGCGGCGGCGGAGGCGGCTGGGGCGGCGGCTGGGGAGGCGGCGGCGCGCCCATACCGCTGTCGCCGACTTGCGTGAATACCTGCAAGGGCCCCCATTGCCGTTGCACCCCCAAACCTTGAACCTTGAACGCGCGTGAAACCACTGTCACGACTCCATATGGCACTCCCTGCAATCCTGTCCCTGCTCGCCCCCGCCCGAAGCCCCTTGCACGAGGCAACACAGCGCGGCGCCCGCGCGCACTTGAATGCCTGTCAGCGACGGCATCGTGCGCTGTTGGCGCTGCTGTTGCCTTTTGCCCTTTTGTTTCCGGCCCAA
>RQYR01000052.1 GCA_003859965.1 Comamonadaceae bacterium OH2545_COT-014
CGTGGCCAAGGCCGTCGATGCCGCCAAGGCCAACCCGGCCCTGGCCGAAAAACTGGCCCCGGCCCTGAAGAAAATCAGCGAGGCCATCGACCAGCTGCCGCTGGACAAGCTGCCCAACGCCGTGCGCGAGGGCATCGAACCCATCAAGGGCAAGCTGGATGACTTTGCGCGCATCGGCGTGCGCGAAGTGACCGAGAAAGCCGCCAAATACGGCAAGAACGAGGTGACCTGGGTGCAGAACGCCGCTGGTGAAACCATTGCGGCGCGCGGTACGCTACGCGAAGTGTTTCCTGGCCTGAAACGCTCGTCCGGCGAGGCGGCCGATCAGGCCACTGCCGCCGGCAAGGGGCTGGATGATGACGTGGGCGGTCATATCATTGGCCACCGCTTCATGCCGGATCAGGGCATCAAGAACATGTTCCCGCAGAATGCCAACTTCAATAACAGCGCCTACAAGAAGATGGAAAATGAGTGGGCTGACTGGATCAAGAGCGGAAAAGAGGTTGTCACCGAGATTAAGCTTGTTGATAGCAAGAACGGTCGGCCTGCCGAGTTGGAGGTTTTCTATAAAGTCATTGATCCAGTATCAGGGAAAACAAAATACGAAAATTTTGTCATCTTTGACAACCAACCGGATCAAACCTTTGCCAGAATAAGCAAAAAAGATATGAACTAGAGGGTTAATTCCACATGCAAGATGAATTTCTGATTCAATTCTGTCAGGCCGCGCTCAAAGAGGTTAGTTTGCCGGATGACTGGGAAAGACTGATTTTGGTTGGCAAGCGCGGGGATGGTTTCGCTTCAATGTCGGGCTACGCCTTTGATCGCCAGGGCGGGGCCCATGCCACGTCGCCCCGGGGTGAAACCATTCGTGCCATGAAACAGTTGGCTCAGAAAATGGCGGAAGCCAGCCCTACTGGTCGGCCTTGGGTGTCATGTATGCTGCGTATTGGCCGGAACGGTCATTTTGGCGCTGATTTTGAATATTCTGATATTGGTCGATGGGCTATTGGGCCGGGGAACATGGAGCAACGCATTGCCGAATTCGCAGCCATGCAAGTTTAATGCTTGCCAGTCGAATTGAGCTGCATTTTCCCGCATGCTTCATTGACTACGCTTAGGGGGTAACATGCTTCCGAATATCCTCCGCAAAAATATACTTGCCACTATTCGGAGGGCAATCCCTCCGGGCCTAAAATCAATTGGATCGCTTTTAATTGATCGAGGTGTCATGTCATTAAGTTGAATGCATCCATAATATAAATGGATTGGAAATTCTTCCGGTTTTAAAGTTGTTAATCTCCGCGTCAATAAAACTGCAGATTTAATAAATGACAAAAGACGAACTTTTGCCGGCGCTGTGCCAAACTATTATCAATGAAACGACCCTGCCGCCTGATTGGGAAAAGCTGATCATGGTTGGAGAAATGGATGGCGGCAGCGGTGGTTTAGGGGGATACAGCTTCAATGCAGCGGGCCGGCACCAGGCCGCTGCGCCACGCGGTGGCCAGTCATTGGAGCTGCTGGAGCAGTTGCATGCCGCCATGTTGACAGACAGCCCCACAGGCCGACCTTGGGTGGCCTGCCTGATTCGCATCGGGCGGCATGACGGGCAAATTGGCGTGGACTTTGAATACGCCGATCCCCATCGCTGGGCCGTCACGCCCAAGAGTTTGAAGACACGCATCGCCGAATTCATGGCCATGCCGGTTTAGCACTTGTAAGCAAAATCAGACTGTATTTTCCTGCGGAGTTCACTGGCCGCGCAGCCCGGCGGCGTGTATAGGGTCAGTGCCTGCGCACAGTCTGTGCGTGTCAGCTCGACCAGACTTTGACAGTAAACGCCGAAGTCAACGTCTCCGGGGGCAGGGGCGTTTCGGCAATACCATGGCCGCCAAGGCGCGGCTTGGTGAAGTCTTCTCTGGCGCCACCCGCTCGCCCGCCGAAAAAACCGCCCAGCGCAACGCCGGCCATGCCGGTTTGGCCGATGACGTGGGCGACCATATCATCGGCCACCGCTTCGTCAAGGACCAGGGGGCCATCAACATGTTCCCCCAGAACACCCAGTTCAACAATGGCGCTTTCAGAAC
>RQYR01000053.1 GCA_003859965.1 Comamonadaceae bacterium OH2545_COT-014
CCACCCCTACTACGCCAGCGCCCGCCTGTGGGACGACGGCGTGATCGACCCCATCGACACCCGCCGCGTGCTGGCCCTGGGCCTGTCGGCAGCGCAGAACGCGCCGGTGCCGGACGTGAAGTTCGGCGTGTTCCGCATGTGAGTCTCTGCTCGGCTCATTATCCTTAACTTCTACATAGCAAATGTATAGCTATGACAATGCTTTTGCCGGGTGCTTGCCAAGCGCCTGGCAGCAGATGCCCTTGCACGGTAAGGGCAAGCGTCCGTGGCAGGCGGGCTTACCTTGCCGCGTGGCTAATGAAAAAGGAAAACGGCCAATCCTTACATTGAAAGTTAGCTGGGGTGACTCCCTGCTATGGGATGGGGTAGGCCTGCCCCTGGTAATTTCCATAATAGTAGATTTGATTTACCAGCTGGTAGTGTTCCTAGTAGTAACCTTCCCAGCTTGTGCGGCCACCTCTGACGAAAGAGAATGAAACTCAAGTTTGTTCACATGAGTCTGTAGCAAAGGAGCGCAATCATGCAAGTCACATCATCGCTTTTCGCCTATGCCACTCCGAATGAGGTCAACCATCTGGGGGCGCAGCAAGACGCAGACTCGAATGCGTCCCCGGATGCCACTTCAGCGCATGATAATGGCCGGGATGCACCACAGGCTCCCAACCCCTTGACTGACATGGCGCGCGAATCCCGCCCCGCATTGGCTGGCGAATCCGCTGGTACAGCAGGTAAACCATCCGATAGCGATCCACGGGTAAAATCGGCATGTAAACCAGTTCATAATAGCCAAGGGGTTTCACCTGCTGTGGGTTACACGCTTGGTCAATCCGGTAATGCAATTTCAGCCGCGGGCGGCACTACTCAGTCGATAAAGCACCCGCCTGCACCACCCCGTGCAACTGGTTTTTTGGGAAGCATAAGCAGGATTTTAGGTTCCGTTTTTGGATTGGGGATAGGCTTGGCAGACCCTGAAGTGGCAAAAGGGGTCGCCAATATGAATTTTGATGTTGAAGCAAGAAAATGTTTTGAGGCAGGTAAGTGCGATGTAGAAAAGTGGGTGGAGCTGAAAAAAATGTATAATGACTGTCCTGGAGATGCGTGGGCAGAGCTAAATCGTATTAAATCGCAATAGAATACCCGCCCCAAAGGGGCGGGTATTTTGGGAATCGTAGCCAGATCGCCTCATGGCTCTCGCGCTCCTGTTGATGGTCCCTTCGGATGCTTAGGGAATATGCTTCCTTGGATATTTATGGGGAATTTTGTGAGAAAAAATTATTTATTAATTTTATTTTCATTGGTGCTTGTGTCTTGTGGGGTGCAATATGGAAATGATAAATATTGGGTTCAACAGGATGAAGAAGGGCCTTCTGATAACCATTCGCATCTGGTGATAAAAAACCAGCAAAGCGGCGTTTATGTTGGCATCCTAAAAAAACACGATGAATTGGAATATTTAATTGTAGACAGCGGATTATCCAATCCTTCTACAACCGTGGGGGTTCGGTACAAAAATAACAAGGAAATTGGTCACATAAAAATTAGTGAGCATGCTAAAATCGATGGGAATTCTCGCAAGGTAAGTGTTGTGATAAAAAAAATCGATGGCAAGTGGATGTTGGAAGAATTGCCGGATTGATTTCACGTAAGGTAATTCCCGGCTAGCCCCCGTATTGACGACCAACTCCACTCAGGACCGAATGCGGCAATGTTTTACCGTTACTGAATTTGCTCCATAATTTTCCCGTCTCCGCTCTCAATAGCGCTGCCCGCGCCTGCAGCCCGTGCTTTCTGTGGGTGTGGCCCAACGCCCGCATCTCCGTGATGGGCGGCGAGCAGGCCGCCAGCGTGCTGGCCACCGTCAAGCGCGACGGCATCGAGGCCAAGG
>RQYR01000054.1 GCA_003859965.1 Comamonadaceae bacterium OH2545_COT-014
CAAATTGCTCTGGGCTGATATCGCTTGGGTATTTCGCTCTCATGCAACGAGCATAGACAAATTGGCAAAAAGATTTTGAACAGGTTCTAACAAGCATCGAAACACAGCGCCCGGCCCCTTTTCTGACGCCCCGGCGCGCCTACGCAGCTGAAAAGCGCATCAGCGCCAGCGTCCAAGCCAAGGGCGCTTTTCATCCATCACGGCGGCAAGCGCCTTGCAGTGCCTTGGCCGCCCAGGCCGCGCCCGCTCGCAGCAGTCAAGGCCGCGGCGTTACTGCACCCACAGCCGCATCGCGTCCCAGGCGCGGCCCAGCCAGCCGGCTTCTTCCACGGCCTCCAGGGCCACCAAGGGCACTTCGGCCAGGGTTTCCTCGCCCAGTTTCACTTTCAGCGTAGCCACGGCCTGGCCTTGCGCAAAAGGGGCCACCAGGGGTTCGGGGCGGGCAATTTCGGTCTTGACCTGCGCGGCGCTGCCGGCCGGCACGGCCACGACGATGGGCTCGTCAGGGCGGCCCAGCTTCAGCGTGTTGGCTTTGCCTTTCCACACGCGCGGCGTGGCCACGGGCTGGTTGGCGTCGAACAGCTTGACGCCTTCGTAGGCGGTGTAGCCCCAGTTCAGCAGCTTTTGCGACTCATTGGCGCGGGCGTTCTCGCTGGCGGCGCCCAGCACCACCGAAAGCAGGCGGCGGCCGCCTGTCAGATTGGGGAAGTCGCGTTTGGCCGTGGCCACCAGACAGTAACCCGCAGCCTTGGTGTGGCCGGTTTTCAGGCCGTCCACCGTGGGGTCGCGCCAAAGCAGCAGGTTGCGGTTGTTTTCGTTGCTGGCCGGGGTGCCGGGGTAGCGGTATTTCTTGATGGTGTAGTAGTGCACGTATTCGGGAAAATCGTGCAGCAGGCGGGTGGCCAGCAGCGCCAGGTCACGCGCGGTGGTGGTGTGGCCTGCTTCGGTCAGCCCTTCCGGGTTGCGGTAGCCGGTGTTTTTCATGCCCAGCGCCTTGGCTTGCTCGTTCATGAGACGCACGAAGTTTTCCACCGAGCCGCCCACGCCTTCAGCCAGCGCCACCGTGGCGTCGTTGCCGGACTGCACGATCATGCCTTTGATGAGGTCTTCCACAGGCACCTGCATCTTGGGGTCGATGAACATGCGCGAACCGGGCATCTTCCAGGCCCGCTCCGACACGGGCAGGCGCTGCTCCAGCGCGATTTTCTTGGTGCGCAGCGCGTCAAACACCAGGTAAGCCGTCATCAGCTTGGTGAGCGACGCCGGCTCCACCGGCGCGTCCAGGTCTTTGCCAGCCAGCACCTGGCCGGCGGCCGTCACGTCCATCAGCAGGTAGGCGGGGGCGGCTATTTCGGGGGGCTGGGGGGTTTGGGCAGCGCTGGAGAAAGCAGCCAGTGCCAGCACGGCGGCGGCCAATGCGGCGGCAGGGGCGCGGGTCAATCGCGTCATGGGGCAGGGAAAAAGTAAGAAAAGAAAAAGGGCAGAGGGCGCGCCACGCGGCAGACCGCCCCATCCGGTTTTTTGCGGGCCGAGCCAAGCGGACAACCCGCCGCGCAGGGCACAGGGCTTTTGAACAGGTTCTCAGAACCTGTTCAAAGTTTCGGCGCGAGTGGGCAACAAGCGGTTTGGGATGGGATGCAAGGCGCAAAACGCCGCCAATAGCGCGTGCTATT
>RQYR01000055.1 GCA_003859965.1 Comamonadaceae bacterium OH2545_COT-014
CAGTGCCGCTTCATGGCTGCCAGGGGTTGATGACTTGCAGTCCCGCAGCCAGATACGGACCGACGTCGCGCGTGGCCACGGCGAAGCCATAGGCTGCGGTGATGGCTGCGATGTAACTGTCAGCCCTGGGCAGCATCTGCCCCGCGCTTCGCGCCCTGGATATTTGCCATGGGGCCTAGGGAGCAAACTTGTTCTTGCTGCATGCTAACTTCTTGAAATGCTAAGCAAAAACAGGTGCCACCGCCATTCAAAAATCAGCGAAGCCAAGTTTCGAAATCTTTTGCGCCTGTTTGCGATGGAGTTGACCTCCACGGATACTGCTCAGTTGTGTGGCCTTTCCGTGTCGCAGGTAACAGCATGATTGGCATTTCTTCAACCCCAAAACATATCAGGTAGCGACCGAGCCAAGTAAGAATCATTGGTGCAAAACTCTAACTCATAGCTAATCCGGTTAATATTCGCCCCACATTGGTGCTCTAGAGCCATATCATCCAAGCCACTATCGGTGAATTTCTTAATCAAATCAATTAGCAGACAGAAACTCTCACGCGAGCCAGCAAAATACCCCCAAGGCAAATCGCCCAACTGCTCCAAAAATTCCCCTCCAAGGAAAAGCCTTCCGGAGTCCGACAGCACTCCTACACGTAACAAATCACTATCTTCAACCTCAGAGGATTTGAACGCGCTTGACTTTTCACCCAAAACTGGCAAGTCACCCCAACAGTGAAAAAGCAGACCACACAGCCGCTTTTCAATAATACCAGACGACAATGGAAGCGCTCTTCTATATTCATCACTCCCGCCAGCACGCACAAATGAATCAATATAATCAATCAGATTAAAATAATCACTAACATCTCCAACCAACACGATTCTAGGAATTGTGATGTAACCCACATCCCTGCACATGAGGTCCAGAGCAATCAATTGCGTCGATTTATTTTGCAAAACCTCTCCTGAATAAACCTTAACATCTACCCGAATCTGTTTTTTAACATGATCCTTATCTGCGGGATAGGGCCGAATGACTTGGTAGGTCCGCCACCACAAATGCCGTGGGGCGGGAGCGATGAGATCCATGATTTTGCAGCAGCGAATTAACTGGAACGAGCAGCAAGTTGTGATGGATTAAGTGCCGCTTCAATTCGGGTCATCATTGCCAACCCCTGAGAAACAGTAAATGGCATGGGTTGTGCCCACCCCTCCGATATCGTATTGCCCGAAGCCGATATATCCAATCCTTGCGCCTGAATTGTTCCTCGGTGGCATTTATCGTTACCACATCTTGGAGAAGCTACCGCTTGCTGCGCGCTAAAAACAAGCGCAGTTAGTCCAAAGGCTGCCATGAGCTGCGCCAAGACTGGTCGCGCCACCAGCACCGGCTAGGCCTCCAGCAACGCCGCCCATGACAACACCGCCAATCCAGAGTCCGGCAGCTATAAGGCCTGCGATGATTGCCAAAATAATCAGGGTTGACACGATGTCCTTAATTGCACGAACTAGCGGTTCAGTTTTTTCTTCGCAGACCGCTGCGTCGGCTCCGTTAGATCCTGTTCCAACTATATAAGCGCCGCTGCCAGTGCCGCTTCATGGCTGCCAGGGGTTGATGACTTGCAGTCCCGCAGCCAGATACGGACCGACGTCGCGCGTGGCCACGGCGAAGCC
>RQYR01000056.1 GCA_003859965.1 Comamonadaceae bacterium OH2545_COT-014
GCGGCCTTGAGCTTGCAAAGCGATAGCCAGGGCAGAGTCGTGCAAGTGGCCGACGCCAGCGATACAGGCAGCGGCCGCACCGTGCGCTACACCTGGAGCGGCGCCGGCGCCAGCAGCCAGCTGGCCCAAGTCACCGACGTTCTGGGCCACACCTGGAAGTACGAATACAACGCCCAAGGCCAAATCACCCGGAGGGTAGACCCGCTTGGCGCCAGCATCGAGCTGCAGTACATGACCAGCCCGGCCATGATCCCCGACAGCCCCGGCTTCGCCGGCATGGGCGCAGGCGGCGGCACGGGCGGCGGCGGCGCCCTGGCCAGCAGCGGCACCGGCGCCACCAAAGTCAGCGCCCCGCAAATCGCCCGCGTCGCCAGCTACCGAGACGAAAGCGGCGCCCGCACCAACTACCGCATCGAATGGGACAGAGTGCGCCAGCAATACACCGTGCACACCCAGGAGCCCAGCGGCCTGCAGCGCACCCAGATCTACAACAAAGACGGCCTCATCCTCAGCGACAGCGCAGGCGGCTTGCGCAGCCTGCAGCGCAGCGTAGACAGCGCCAGCCAGGAGCGCCTCACCGACGCACGCGGGCTCATCACCACCATCGAGTACAACGCAGCGCGCCAGCCCATCCGCACCATCCACCCCGACGGCAGCGTAGAAACCAACGCATACGACAGCCAGGGCAGAAGAACAAGCCACACCAACGCCCTGGGGCAAACCAGCCGCTGGCGCTACGATGCGCAAGGCAGCGTCATCCAGCACACCGAAGCCGAAGGCGCCCCCGAACAACGCACCACCGTCAGCGCCTACGACCCATACGGCCAACTCAAAAGCCGCACAAGAGGCGCCGGCGACGGCCAGGGGCCGGACGCCGTCACCGAACGCTTTGAATACGACAAGCGCGGCAACCTCATCCAGCGCACCGACGGCCTGGGCAGAACCAGCCAAGCCAGCTACAACAGCCAGGGCCAGCCCCTGAGCCAAACCAACGCCCTCAATCAGACCACGCGCCTGAGCTACGACGCCGCCGGCAACCTGCTCACCGTCACCAACCCGCTGGGCCAAACCCTCAGCCACGCCTACGACGCGCGCGGAAGGCGCACCCAGACCACCACCGCCGAAGGCAAAGTCCAGCGCACCCGCTACAACGCAGGCGGGCAAGTCATCGAAGTCATCGCCCCCGGCCAGCGTGAAGGATCGGGCCTGCGCACCGGCTACGACAGCGCAGGCCGTCCCGTCAAGACCACCAGCGCAGGCGGCCTTGCCACCACCACCGCCTACGACAGCCTGGGAAGAATCAGCCAAACCACAGACCCGGCCGGCAACGTCACCACCTACGAATACGGGCCAGAAGGCAGCCCCCTGGCCGGCCTGCTCACAGCCGTGAATTACCCCACCTACAAAGAAACCTACCAGTACGACCAGAGAAACCGGCAAACCGCCGTCACCCAGCACCTCGGCCAGGGCCAAACCAGAGTGCAAAGACAAGCGTATGACGCCGCCGGCCAGCGCATCAGCGCCACCGACCCTGCTGGCCACAGCACGCTGTACCAGTACGACGCGCTGGGCCGCCTGACCCAGACCACCGACGCGCTGGGCGGCACAACGAAACAAAGCTGGGACGCACACGAGCAGCTCACCAGCCTCAC
>RQYR01000057.1 GCA_003859965.1 Comamonadaceae bacterium OH2545_COT-014
CGCTGTGTAGCTGACCGTGGTGTCCACGGGCTGGCTGCCCGGGCTGAAGGGCTTGAGGTACGGGTATTGCGTCAGCTGGTTGTCGGCGTTATAGCTACATTGGCCGGGCGTGGCTTGCGTCAGACGGTTTAAGTTGTCGTAACCGTACTCAGTTTGCCCCAGCTCGCTTTGGATACGCGCAATTTGCAAAAAATTGAATTTTTGAGCCACCCCTTGCATCATCCATTACAACCCAGAACACACTCACATTTTCAAAAGCTCATTTTTTATATGCAACAAATATGATTAAATTTGTTTTACATCATTTTTTATGCATAAAATCAACACCACTCCACAAGCCTGGAAGGCCCAAAAGAACATCTCGCATTGAATCCTTAAATACTGCCAATGCTTTAAAATTACACAAAGGATCTTTAACGATCATATACAACCAGGCAATTCCAAATTTTTTATGTCGAATAAAATCACCTTGCCGCACCAGGCCAATACCATCCACAGCAGCCTCATGCACCACACTTCCGCCAAGAACATCCGACAACATACCAGTGCCACCCATATTTTTATTTACAAAAAAATCATTCATCAACACAGAAACAAATAATTTGTCATCATAAAAACATGAATCCATTATCAAGCTTCTTCCTGTCTTTAATAAGTAAGCATAAATCATTGATGACCTAAAATCATCCTCTAATCTATTAACCGAACTAACAATAAATTTCACACCCTCATCAATCTCCCCGCACCCACTCAAAATCCTATTAAAAACATCCCTTCCTCTCATTATTACATATGCACGGAAATTATAAAAATCCATGCAATCACTACATAAGTCTAAAGCAGATGATAATTTCGCCACATCCCTTAAATTAAGCATATTCATGCAATCAATATACGACTCAAAGATGCCCAACAATTCCTTGCCGTCAAAATTAATCATCAAGTTGAATAAATTACCTCTAACCTTATCTAACCCACCTTCAAAGTCTTCGCAAACAACATCAAGAACTCTCACTTCAACCTCCATCACAGTCCGAGGAACAATTTTCTATACGCCAAACATAGCGCCTTAAAAGTAAAATAGGTAATGGGTCAGGATTGTATGTCGTATTAAATATAGGCCTCTTCCAAATTATAGACAACTTTTCTCTAAAACTGCAAGCACTTCGGTTAGGAGTTTCCTCCCAATAAGTTTTTGTAATTTTGCATTGTGGACAAGCATACTTTGCGACAACACCGTCATATTCATGTTCTTTTGCGCGCCGCTCCAAGTTATTTGTTATTCCTATGTATACCAAATCACCATTGCAATCACGATACTCGTATCGCCAACAGGGTTCTTGGCCTGGAGAGCGCGGCCATATATTTGGTATTGGCACGCCAACGGGAGGGCGAGGCTCGCCAGGGTTCCAATTAGAATTACCTGCCCCAGCGCCGCCACTAGGCGGCCCAATTGGTATAAGAGGCGGAGGTGGAACAATAGCAATTTGACCCGAAGCATCAATGTATTTAATACTATTGGATGCAGCATACTCAAACCAATTCACCCCACCATTCAACCCAATCGGATCACTCTGCAAGTACCTTCCCAGATTGGGTTTGTAATCCCTGTGGAAGTTGTAGTGTGTGCCGGTCTCCTCGTCGTAATA
>RQYR01000058.1 GCA_003859965.1 Comamonadaceae bacterium OH2545_COT-014
GCGGCACGAAGCTGTAGCTGAAGCGCCCTTGCGCGTCGCCCACCAGGTTCAGGCGCCGCTCGAAGCCCTGCACGCGCAGCACCATGCGCAGGCTGGCGTGGGGCACGGGCTGCGCGCCTTCCGTGGTGAGAACTTCGCCGCTGATCTGGATGGGTTCATGGCCAAAGGAGATGGCCGGGGTGATGCTGACGCCGCGTACGCCGTAGGGCACGGGCGGCGGCGCGGGCGGGGCTATTTGGATGAAATCTAGCTCCAACGCCTACCATACATGCGTAAGCAGCTATGGATTCCATAGTCTCAAGGGCTGTCTTGGTAATTGCTGTAGCTTGAGGTGCCAGCGCGGGTGGGGTACATGCGGGTGCGCGCAATGCTTGGGGCGGGATGGGACAAGCGGATGGTGCTACCCGCTCAAGCGTTTGTGATGCAACACGTATTAATCAGCGACATTGCACTTCAGATTCGAGATCGCCTATTTAATATCAATCATCTCGCCCCGCAATTATCCTCAATGTATCAATCACAGGAAGGTATCTCTCAACAAGCGCCACATCCAACGGGGTTTTTCCTTCTAAATTACGCGCCGCACAATCAGATCCGCCAGCCAAAAGAGCCTTTACAGCAGTTACCTGACGACTTTTAATCGCATTATGAAGAGGTGTATTTCCAAGTGCATTTTTAACATTTACATCCGCTCCAAATTTAATAAGCATTTCAATAGCAATAGCATCACCCAACGTGGCCATCCAATGAAGCGGCGTGTCACCATATTTTGATCTTGTATTGACTTGAATTTCAACATTACCAGTCAAATCCGCATAATCTTTAAAATCATCCAATATTTCACTTATCGTTAGACCTATTGACATAACTAATTCCCAGGCATAAATGGTTTGTCCCCGCCATATCTGCACCACATTTGCCCGTGATGCTGATGCCCACAATTTATAGGTATTTTTCCTTGTGCTTCCATCCGAGCCATTAACATGGCTTCCTGCAATGTTTTGGCCCAACCCCGGCCAGTTACAAATTCCGGGCAGATACCTTTTTTGCAGAGATCCATCGGAAAATACATCACATATCGACACGTATATAATCCCCGCTGTATTGGCGGTTTCTTATTCCATTCACTAACGCCATCCTTTGTTGAACTGGCCCCTCCGGAATCTGAACCTTCTCCAGCCCCCGAGCCGGATCCTGAATCACTGCCGCCGGCAGAGGTAGAGGGCGCAGGAACAGGAGGTTTTGGTGCTGCAATAATTATTCCTATAATCCCACCGACACATGCTGGCGTACGCGCGCACCATATGATAGCCGGGCCGATTACTTGTGCAAAACGGCCCTGCGGATCACCGTTGCTAATCGCATTGCTTCCAGCATAGGTAAAAGAATTTACCCCTCCGTAAAGGCCCTCTGGATCAAACTCCACGTACCGCCCTGCGGTCGGCCTGTAATCCCGATGGAACTTGTAGTGGCTGCCGGTTTCCTGATCAAAGTACTGCCCCGGGAACCTGAGGTTCATCTCGATCGTTGACTGGCTCTGGATGATGCCGGCCGCCCCGAAGGCTTC
>RQYR01000059.1 GCA_003859965.1 Comamonadaceae bacterium OH2545_COT-014
CTGGAAGGCCCAATCGGAAGCCTTCGGGGCGGCCGGCATCATCCAGAGCCAGACAACGATCGAGATGAACCTCAGGTTCCCGGGGCAGTACTTTGACCAGGAAACCAATAGCCACTACAACTTCCATCGGGATTACAAACCCAACCTGGGAAGGTATGTTCAATCGGATCCGATTGGGCTAAAGGGTGGGGTTAATTGGTTTGTTTATGTCCATGGGCGTCCATTGTTTTTTGCTGATTATTATGGTCTAAAGGCGCAGGTTTGTTGTATAAGGATATTCGGCCCGGCACACCATTGCTTTATTAATGAGCAAAAAGATGAGCCTGATGAACCTTGTCAAGAGTGCGTCTCTCAAACAAGGACATTGGAGCTCCAAGGTCCTCCGCCATTTGGGATATCCACTAATAGGAATGGTCAGAAAAAAATTAACGATCCATTCAATCAACCATCTCGAAGTGTCTGTGGTCCTTGGGCTGCTTCGTGCGAATTAAGTGATTGCTTGACTAGAGAATACACTAATTACAGTGACCCATCTGAATATAATGGGCCATTTGGGCCAAACAGCAACACATTTGCGTATACGCTTGCTTCACGGTGTGGAATCTCTCCACCTGCTAACCAACCTTGGTCGCCTGGATGGGGGAAAAATCCTGCTGGCTCGCCACGGCCTCCACGTTCTGACCCCTGGTATGGATGAGGGTGAAGTCGTGCGAAGAATATTTTCTATTTCTTTATCAATTTGCTTGCTTACTGCATGCGCATGGTTAAACCATGAGCGATCTGTTGAAGTTGCAATAATGAAGCAGGGAACTTCGCAAGCAATCGTTGAAGTTGATAAATTATACAGGGGGCAAAATAATTTGTTGTTCGTTATTGATGGATACAATTGTGTATCCAGTCTTCGTGGGAGAATGCATGTTCATGTAATTGATGAATCTGGAAAAACAATTTTGAATGAATCTTTTTTGCTGTCTGACCTGACTTGGCCCAGGGTGGGTGAAGGAAAGTGTATTCCTATTGGTTTTTTGATAAAAGCTAATGGCGATGCGCCTTTGATTTTTGATTTGTCAAATAATTTTGGTGCTATTAAATTCATTTTTGATGTTTCAGGCTTCGAAGTCGAAGGCGGATCCATGATGGTGTGGAGCGCTGCCAACTCCATGCTTGATCCGAACAAGGTTTTGCGTTCGCGTGGCGGTTCAAGCGAGTAGTTTTCCCACGGAGATTTTGGTTGGCATCAAACAAGACAAGGTCTTCGCTGAATCACAACTGCCTACCATTGCCGGGAATGGCTCAAACTTCCTCCCATCGCTCATGCCCACCCAGTACACGTTGACCCGGCCGAGCCATTGGGGCGCCCGCGCGCACTTGAATGCCTGTCAGCGACGGCATCGTGCGCTGTTGGCGCTGCTGTTGCCTTTTGCCCTTTTGTTTCCGGCCCAA
>RQYR01000060.1 GCA_003859965.1 Comamonadaceae bacterium OH2545_COT-014
CTGCGGCGTGCCCAGGTGGTCGGTGTGCAGATAGTGATAGCTGGTATCCGTTGCCGTCAAGCTGGCATTTGTGACTTCCGCCTGCCAGATGGGATCGGTGCTCCACAAGCCCTGCTGGGCGGCAATCGGATTGAAGCCGTAGGCTTTGGTCAGTTGCCCCTGTTCGTTGGCTTCGCCCATCAGCCCCTGTTCGCTGTAGACGAAGTAGGTGGTTGTCGTTGTGCCGCCTTACGGCCTAGTAAAACCACTACGAAATATTAATAAATCCACCAAACTCTTTTCTACATACCATTTTTCCATTATCCTCAGGCAAACGATAGCTCCAGGCGATCGAAACCCGAGAAGGATCAGTTCCAGAATAAAATGACTGAAGATAGCTGATATCGACATAACTCGAAATGCGAGACATCTTTCCAATAATGATTTTCTCTACACTTTGCCCAATTCCAACGGGCCTCGCCAACTCCTTTCCATCAACATAAATATGAAAATTAACCCCTCCAAAACCAACGACCCAAGGAGCCCTATCAAGCCGAATTTCATAGGGGTATTTTGATTTATTCTCAATCCCTATCTCATACACCCATCTGCTTTTTTTACAACAAACACATCAATCAAACAATCATCTTTCGCAGCAAATAAATTAGAACAAATAAGAACAAAAAAAACAAAAAACAATGCATTTTTCATGATCAACTCCAATAAGTTCCCGCAATCACCTGTATTCTTTGATTTCGCCTGGATTGAAGTTCGCTTTTTATCCATTCCTGGCACCAGGGGTCACAATCTTCCTTCCGCAGAGCCGCCTCTAAGCAGGATATTTGATTGTCAAACGCCCTCAACTCTGCATCCCTGATAAAAATTGATTTTCCCGGGGGTTTCCCATCCTCCCCATAATACCCTACAGCAACATTATCAACTCCATTACATATTCTTGAATTAAAACGTAATGCATCTTTTCTGTGAGTCTCCTCATGAACCCTCAAACACTCTTCAATAGGCGGACATTTTTTATATGCCTCCATTGGAATAATATATAACTCCAGCTTTCCACCGCGACAATATATGGTATTTATTCTCCCACTGGGCGGCCTACCTATAAGCCCCCATCCTCCGGGGGATAACCCATTCAAATCAAGAAATATTTTAGGATTAGAGCGGGCATATTCATAAATATTAACCCCACCCTCCAACCCAATCGGATCCGATTGAACATACCTTCCCAGATTGGGTTTGTAATCCCGATGGAAGTTGTAGTGGCTATTGGTTTCCTGATCAAAGTACTGCCCCGGGAACCTGAGGTTCATCTCGATCGTTGACTGGCTCTGGATGATGCCGGCCGCCCCGAAGGCT
>RQYR01000007.1 GCA_003859965.1 Comamonadaceae bacterium OH2545_COT-014
CCCCCAGAACACCCAGTTCAACAATGGCGCTTTCAGAACCATGGAAAATGACTGGGCGCGCTGGATTAAAAAGGGCGGAACGGTGGAGGTCGATATCAAAATGATCGGCGATAGCGCGCGACCCGATAAGGTTGAAGTGAAGTATCGGTTATTTGATTCGAACGGCAATCGTGTTGATAGCTTTTTCCAGGCTTTCAAGAATGAAGTAGGTCAGAACTACTCCAGGCGTGTTTATTAAAAAGGAGAAATTGATGAACAAAGATGAAGCTTTAGTGGATCTATGCAAGGCTATGCTTCAAGATCCTGAAGTCACGGAGCAGCCCAATTGGAGTAAAATATTTCTTATCGGCGAAGTAGGGAGTGGCCACATGGGAATGCGCGGCTACTCTTATAACAATCAAGGTGAGTGCCTAATGGTATCTCCCGGCAGCTTGGAAAAGTTGGAGCAACTTCATGACGTCATGAAGGAAGAAAATGCAAGCGGCCGCGGCTGGCTGAAATGCATGATTCGCATTTCCAATACTGGCGACGTGGGGGCGGATTTCGAATACAACGATCCCGAGCGCTGGAGCCATACACCAGAAAACTACAAGGAGCGTATTGCCGAATACGCTGCCATGCCGGTTTGATGCAAACATGCGCAAAATATCCGACGCGCAGGCGCAAAAAAGCCACATGGGTTGTGGCGCTTTGCGAAGCATTGCTCGCCGATGCCGGTATCGTGGGGAAAGGCACTTGGAAAAAGCTGGTAATCGTCGGCGTGGCGGGACAGGGATTGAACCGGATGTTCGGTTACCGCTTTGACATGCACGATGACTGGGAAGCGGTATCACCGGATGAAGGGCAGCCGCAGGACGTTCTGAAGCGCTTGCAGCAAGCCATGCTGGAGAAAAGCCCGACCGGGCGGGCCTGGGTGGCCTGCTTGATCCGGATTGGCAACGATGGCCGTTATGGCGTCGATTTTGAATACGAAGACGCCCAGCGCTGGGCCGTGACCCCGCGCAACCTGGAGCAACGCATCGCCGAATTCGCAGCCATGCCGGTTTAAGCACTTGCGCAACATGCTTGTTGTGCCTGCACATGCGCCTGCCAAACTGCCA
This sequence comes from Comamonadaceae bacterium OH2545_COT-014, assembly GCA_003859965.1. GTDB lineage: Bacteria > Pseudomonadota > Gammaproteobacteria > Burkholderiales > Burkholderiaceae_C > Ottowia. The sequence goes on from RQYR01000007.1 coordinate 1,101, forward strand.
AAGCGGCGGCTCAAGCATTTTGGCAGGCGCATTGTTTTTTCCTGCCATCGGCTACACGCCATGGCGATGGTGAGCGTTTTGAGCATTTTGTTTGCTCCATTCCCCATTCCCATTCCTTCCCATTCCCTTTGCCGCGCGTTGCGCTGAATTCATACAGGCATTTCAAAACGCCCGTGAAAGCGCGGCCGCCAATCAATGCGCGGCGATGCGCGGCGGCCTGGGCGTCATCCGGCAGGCGCTGGGCGCGCTGCGGCAGGCCGGCTCATGAATGCGCCCCTGCCAATGCCGCGTGCTCCTGTGCCAGCGCCCGGGCCAGGGCGCGGCGCTGGCGGGCGGGCACGCCGCGCACATCACGGGCGATGCGGTTCAGGCGCGCGCGGTTGACGCTGCCTTGCGCCGCCCAGGTGGCGGCGGCGCGGCGGGGGTTGTGCAGCATGGCGGCCAGGGTGACGGCCTGACGCGGGGTGAGTGCCGCCGCGCGGGTGCCGAAATAGTGGCGCGCGGCCGCTTCGGCGCCGCACAGGGGGCGGCCCTGGGCGTCTTCGCCCCAGGGGGCCAGGGCCAGGTAAAGCTGCAGGATGCGGGCCTTGCCCAGCGTTTGTTCCGCTTCCACGGCATAGAGCAGTTCGCGCAGCTTGCGCGCCAGCGTGCGCTCGCCGCCGGTGACCATGAGCTTGGCGAGCTGCTGGCTCAGGGTGCTGCCGCCGCGCCAGATGGCGCCGCGCTGCCGGTTGGCGCTGAGGGCAGCGGTGATTTCGGCCAGGTCGTAGCCGGGGTGCTGGTAAAAGCGCTGGTCTTCGGCGGCCAGCACGGCGCGGGCCAGCCAGCCGTGCGGCGAGAGGAAAGGCGGGGTGAGCGCGGTGGAGGCGGTGGGGGCGGCGGGAAGCGGGTCATCGGCCGCGCAGGCCTGGGCCGCGTCCAGCCAGCGCTGCGTGCCCAGGCCGCTGACGGCCAGGCCGTGTAGTTGCGGCGCCACGCGCCAGGCGCCGGCCGCGCCGAGGCGGGCGGGCAGGGGCAGTTCTGCTTGCAGCGCCAGGTGGCCGTCGATGCGGGCCACGGCCAGCTCGGGCAGCTGGGGGGCCAACAGGGCCAGCCAGTGGCGCACGGGCGCGGCGGGCCAGTGCAATTGCAACTGCCAGCCGGGGCCGCTGCGCTCGGCCTGCCAGTGGGCGATGAGCACGGGCGGCCCGGCGTCGGCGGCCGGGCCGTGCCAGGCGGACGTTGGCAGGGCATGGGCGCCCAGCAGCAAGGTGCCGCGCAGGTGTTGCACGCGGTCGCGCGAGAGGGCCAGCTGCGCCGCTGGCAGGGCCAGGTGGCGGGTGTGCGCGTCCAGCCCCAGCGCCTGGGCGGGCAGGGGCAGGGTGCAGGGTTCGCAATGCAAGGTCAGCACCGGTTGCGGCCCTTCCTCGCCGGCCGCGATCCAGCCGAAGGTGACGGGGCCCAGCCGCGTGCGCAGGCGCAGGCCATGCAGGCGCTCGCCAATCCACGGCGTGGTGGCCAGCCAGGCCAGTTGCGGCACGCTGGCGGGCAGGGCCAGGGGGCCGCGGCCCAGGGTCACGGTCCAGTCCTGGGCGTCGGCCGGGGCCAGCAGGGCGCGCAGCAGTGTCCACAGGGCGGCCAGGGTCAGGCCCAGGGCCAGCGCCAGCCAGGCGGCTAGCCGCCACCAGCGGCGCCAGGGGCGAACGGTGGGGATGGGGCGGGCAGGCATGAATTACTCCTGAATCAGTAGCTGAAAGTCTTTATCTGTTATGCCGAAAAGGCGTTTTATTGCCATGGTTCATAGCGGTTGCGCCACCGTGGTGGCCTGCCATGGCCCGGGTGATTGGCCCAGCGCCGCGGCCCAGTACCAGGCCGAGGTGTCGGTAAAGCGCCGGCCGGCGGCGTCTTCGATTTGCTCGCACACACGCAGGCGGGTGTTGCCCTGCCGGGCGGTGAAGCAGCGTTGCAGGCCGTCGCCGGGCGCGGGGCTGGCGGGGCTGGTGCGGCTGGCGGCGGCGGGCTGCATTAGCCCTTCGTCTTCAATGCGCCAGCCCAAGGCGCGGTAGCAGTCCGCCGCCGGGTGCAGCATGCGCGTGGGGCGCTGCACCTGGCGTAGCACCAGAATGCGGCGGCCGTCGGTCAGGCGCGCCAGGTGGCCGGGAAAGCCGCGCGCAAAGCGCGCTTCCACGGCCGACAGCGCCAGCGGGCGCAGCGGCTGGCCGTCGTGCCAGCGCGTGGGCCATTCGGGCGCGGCAGTGGCCAGCGCGCCCGCCGCCGGGCCGGGGCGGGCCAAGCCGGGCACGGTGGCGGCCAGGCTCAGCAGCAGGCTGGCGGCCAGCGCGGCCTTGAATGCCACGCGGCGGCGGAAGGTGTTGCGCCAGACGCGCCGCGCTGCAAGCCATCCGCCACGGCCTCCGCCGTGGGCGCGGGCGGCGGGCGGGCAGGGTGCAGCCATCACCGCCGCAATGGCCGCGCACACCGGCGCCAGCACAGCCAGACCCACGGCTTCATGCACCAGCGCGCCGGGCGCCGGGCCGCCTGCCTCCAGCGCCACCAGCATGGCGTTGCGCACCACGTTGCCCGCCAGCACCAGCGCACTCACCCAGGGCAGGCGCAACGCGAAGGCGCGGCTGCCGCGCCCGGCGGCCAGCGCCACGGCGCAGGCGGTGAAGTAGCCCAGCCACAGCATTTGCACGCCGGAGCATGGCGCGTCCACCACGATGAGCTGGCCGTCCACCGCCAGCGTGCTGCCCTCGCGCACCGCGTGCAGCCACGGCGCCAGCAGCCAGCGGCTGGCTTCGGCCGTGAGCACGCGCAAGGGGTAGCCCGCGTAAAACTGCAAGGACGACAACAGCGGCAGGGCCAGCACCGCCAGCCCCAGCACCGGCAGGGCGGCCACGGGGCGCAGGCGCGAAGGCGGCTGCGGGCGGGCGGGGACGCGCTCTCCTTTTTCATGAGAAAAATGAGCTTCAAGGCAGACTGGATGATCCTGAGCAGCTTCTTTTTCAATAGCAACCCACCGCTGGCCGGGCAAAAAGGCCAGCAGCCCGGCGGCCAGCGCCAGCACGGCTACCAACGCCGCCACCAGCGGCGGGACGCCGGGGGCCAGGTGCAGCAGCGTGGCGGCCACGGTGCCCGCCAGCGCGGCGGCCAGCCACGGCAGGCGCGGGCTGGCGCGCAGCTGGCGGCGCAGGCGCAGCGCCAGCCAGGCCAGCGCGGCCACGGCGGCCAGGCCCAGCGGGTCGTCGGAGCCGTCGGCAAAACGCGCGGCCATCCAGGCCCAGGCGGGCCACAGGACCAGCGCCTGCAGGCCCAGCCAGAGCGCGGCTGGGGCGCGGTCCAGCCAGATGGCGGCGGGCAGCCACGCCGGGGCGGTGAGCGCTGGCGGGGCGGCCAGGCAAGTGATGGCGGGGTTGGAGGTGTTCATCGTGCAAGCCCGGGTAGTTCGGTGCGGGGAGAGCGGTGATCTCATGCCTGAGCCTGAGGTGGGGCCAACGGGGCGACGTGGTCACAGCGCCACAGAGCCACAAGGCCGGGAAAGCGATGGGGCGGGTGTGGCAGGCCCACCGGCCATAGGCCCATGGGTGCTGCAGGCGCGGGCGGTGTGGCGTGGCCAGGCCGTGACGGCGGCCCCAGGCCCCAGAGGCCGGGGCGCGGCCAACCCGCCTCAGCCCGTCCAGGCGCCGCGCCGGCGCGCGGCCTGCGCGCCCAGCACGGCCAGCACCAGCAGCATGGCGGCCCAGGCGGCAGGCTCGGGCGTGCTGGCCACGGCATGGCCCAGCGCGGTGGCGGGCAGCAGGGTTTCGCCCACGGCGTGTTCGCTCACGCCTTCGGGCAGGGGGCTGGGCTGGTCGGCGCGGGCAGCGGGGCCGCCGGGGTGGCGCACCACCTGGTCCACGGCCACGAAGCTGGTGTAGGCGGTGAGCAGGCTGTAGTCCAGCCCCAGGCGGGTGATGGCGGCGCGCTGCGCGCCGTTGCCGGTCAGCGCTTCCTGGTCGTTCAGCGCGGCGATGCGGTGGCGCGCCCACAGAAAGCGCAGCGCGGCGGTGTGCGGCGCGTTGGCCACGTTCACGGGCAGCGTCTGCTGCCACGGGCCGCTGGCGGTGTGACCTTGCAGCACCAGGCGGGGCTGGGCGCCGGCTGGCGGCTCGCGCCATTTGCCGAACAGGATGACGGGGCGCTCGGCCAGCACGTCGGGCAGGGCTTGCGGCTCAACGTCGTACACCTCCAGCCCTTCAAATCGGGCCTGCACGCTGGTGAGCACGGGCGCGGCCACCAGCCGGGCAAAGCGCGCGGCTTGCGCGGCGGCTTCGTCCGGGCGGGTGATGACGAATGGCTCGCCCATGCCCGCGCGCGCCAGCCCTTCCACCAGGTGACGGTTGACGGCGCTGCCAATGCCGAAGGCGAACAGGTTGGCCTGCCCCAGATGGCGGCGCACCAGGGCGAAGGCTTCGTCTTCCACGGTGACGTAGCCGTCGGTCACCACGACGATGGTGCGCGAGAGGTCGGCCCGCTTGGGGCTGGCGTACACGCGGCGCAGCGCGGGCAGCAGCTCGGTGCCGCCGCCGCCGGTGGTCTGGTCGAGGGTGGCGATGGCGGCCTCGACGTTGGCGGCGGTGGCGGGCACCGGCTCGGGCGCCAGAAAGCGGCTGCTGCCGGAAAACAGCAGCACGTTGAACTGGTCGCCCGGGCGCAGCCCGCCCAGCAGCGCGCGCATGAGGGCGCGCGTGGTGTCCAGCGGAAAGCCGTGCATGCTGCCCGACACGTCCACCACGAACACGTATTCGCGCGGCGTGATGGCCTGCGCGGGCGCGGCGCGGGGCGGCTCGACCATGGCGAGGAAGAAGTTCTCCTTCTCGCCGCGCTGCAGCAGCACGCCGCTTTGCAGGGCGCTGCCGGCCAGCGTCCAGTCCAGAATGAAATCGCGGTTGCCTGCCTGGGCCTGGCCGCGGCTGGCATGTTCGGCCAGCCGCACTTGCACCTGCCGGCCATCGCCTTCCTGGGTGTGCCGCGTATCAATGGCATGGCTGGGCGAGCGCACCTCCTGCACGCCAATGGGGCTGTGAATGTGCGCCGTCAGCTGAAAGGCGCTGGCGCTGGGCTCGCCGCCGCGCAGCACCGGCTGCGCCGGAAACGCGCGGGCGGGCGCTGGCGCGGCGGCCGGGTCAGCCAGGGCTGCCGGGGCCGCCGTGCCCGCGTAGCGCGGCCCCACCACGGTGGGAAAGACGAACTGGTAACGCCCCTGGCGCGGCGTCAGCAGCTCGTTGTAGCGCAGCTCCACCTGAACGTCGTCGCCGGGCAGGATGTTGGCCACGTGCATCTGGAACACGTTGGGCCGGTGCTGCTCCAGCAGCGCGGCGGTCTGGCCGGCCTGGCGGGCGGCGTCGTACTCGGCGCGGGCCTGCTGCTTTTCGCGGATGTGCGCGGCCACCACGCGGTCGCCCACGCGCACGTTCAGCCCATGCACCGCCGCGCGCGTGCCGCCGGGGAAGATATAGCTGGCCTCAATGGGCGCCGCGCCTTCGTTGCGGTAGTGCTGCGTGACCACTACCTCGGCCACCACGCCGGCCACATCCACCCGCACGTCGGTGCGCTTGAGCGGCAGCGCGTCCACGCCCGGCTGCGCGCCGCGCACGAAGAAATAGGGGCTTTCGGCTGCCGGGGCGGCTGGGTTGGCCGCCTGCCCCCAGGCGCGCATGGGCAGCGCCGTCAGCAGGCCCAGCAAGGCCAGCCAAGCCGCGCGGCGGGCCAGGCGCTGCGCGTGCGCAGTAGCCAGGCCCGGCGCCTGCCGCAGCGCCTGACGGGCCTGGCGTGTCACGCAGCGGGCCGCCCGCCCGGGGGCAGCGTGCAAGGCGGTTTGCACCAGCGCCAGCGGCAGCGCGCGCAAGGCGGTGAGCGAGACGGTGAAAAGCGGGGCGGCGAGGGGCATGGCGCGGTTTCTCCTTCAGCGACAGGGGGTTGTTGAGTACCCTGCACTGTGCAAACCGTGCTCGAAATGCCGATGAACTGCCGGCGAAATGCCCGTGCGGCTGGCGTGAAGGCCGGACAGGCTGTGTGAAGTCCGCGTGAAATCGCGCGGTTTATGCGGGGGGCACAAGGTGGGCGCCGTGCCTTGGGTGTGCTCCCGTTGAATGGCCGCGATGCGCGGCGAAAGAGGCGATCAACTTGCGCCGTGGCGGGCGAAGGGCTGGCGCTTGGGGCGCCTCGCTACATGGCCCGATGGCTCGCTCCTGGCGGAGCGATCGACTTCAGCACTTGCTGAAGTCTGGTGCGCGTTTTTCCATGAAGGCGGTCATGGCTTCCTTGGCGGCGGGTTCGTGCAGCATGCGGGAGAACAGCGCGCCTTCTTCTTCCATGCGGCGCAGCACGGCGGCTTGCTGTTCGCCCTTGAGCAGTTGCTTGGTGGCCAGCAGGCTGGAGAGCGGTTTGGAGGCCAGCCGGGCGGCCTGCGCTTGGGCCAGGGCGTTGCATTCGGCGGGGGGCACAACGCGGTTGACCAGACCCATTTCCAGCGCGTCCTGCGCCGTGAACGGCTCGCCCAGCAGCATGAGCTGCGCGGCGCGGTGGGCGCCGATGCGCTGCGGCAGCAGCAGGGTGGAACCCGCTTCGGGACACAGCCCCAGGTTGACGAAGGGCAGCGAAAAGGCGGCGTTGTCGCCCGCGTACACCAGGTCGCAGTGCAGCAGCAGCGTAGCGCCAATGCCCACGGCCGGGCCGCAGACGGCGGCCACCAGCGGCTTGGGAAAGGTGGCAATGGCGCGCAGGAAGCGGAACACCGGCGCGTCCGGCCCGGCCGGGGGCTGGCGCAAAAAGTCCTCAATATCGTTGCCGGCGCAGAACACGGTTTCATGCCCCTGGATAACGGCCACGCGCACGGCGGCATCGCTGGCGGCGGCGTTCAGCGCGTCGGCCAGGGCGGCGTACATGGCGGTGCTGAGCGAGTTCTTGCGCTCGACGCGATGGAGGGTGAGCGTGAGCACGCCCGCTTCCTGGTGGGTGAGGATGTCGGTCATGGAAAGGCTTTCGGGTGGGAAATCAGGTAAGAGTTAGCTACCAATACTATAGCTGCTTGCGCTTTGCCAGCCTGCCGTGGCGGCCTTTTCAAGATGAGGGCCAGGCAGCGCAACGGCTATTCCTTGAAATAGACGATCTGGTGGCTGGTGGCCAGCATCAGCCCGGCGCTGTTCCAGAGCTGGGCGGTGTGGTCGAAAAAGCCGTGCCGGAATTCCTGCGCGCTGGCCTGGCCGAGCACGTGGCCGGCGCCGGTGTCGCGCAATTGCGCGCCGCTGGCGTGAAAGTAGATGGTGATGGACACCGTGCCCGCGGGCACGCGGCGCGCGCGGCGCAGCCAGACGCGGGGGAAGAAGGCGTCGGCCAGCGCGGCCAGGGCGCAGAAGTCCAGCGGGCGCGGCGGCGCGTCGCGCATCCAGAGCCGGGTGCGGCTGTGTTCGCCGCTGCCGTCCCAGCGCTGCGGCAGGCCGCCGCTGATGGGGCGCATCTCGTAGCGGTGCAGCCAGGCCATGCCTTGCTCCGGCACGGGCAGCACGGGCACGGCCCCGGGCGGGGGCACGTCGGGCATGGGCACGTCGGCCATGCGCCAGGTCTCGCGCCGCACGGCGGTGACGGCGGTCGCGGTGGTGGTGACCAGCGGCGCGCCGTCTGGCCCGGCTTGCAGGATGGAGAGCGTCCAGTGCTGGGTGGAACGGTTGGTGCGCACCGGCGTGGCCTGCACGGTGAACGGCCCTTCGGTCAGCGCGCCAGCGTAGTTGACGGTGAGCGCCACCGGCTCGCCCAGCACCTGCGGGTGTTGCAGCACGGCCCGCAGCAGCGTGGCGGCGGTGATGCCGCCATAGGGGCCGACCATGTTCCAGTAGGCCGCGCTGCCGTGGCCGGTGAAGGTGCCGGGCGCGCCGGTCTCGGCGCGCAGCGCGGTGGCGGCATCCAGCGGGTGCGTGGGCATGGCGGATTCCATTTTGGGGTTGGGCGTTCGGCGTTGGGCGTTGGGCGTGAAACCTTCAGCGCCTCCTCACTCACGCTCAACGCTGAACGCCCAACGCTCAACCCTGCAATTTCAGACCCGCTCGAAAATGCCCGCCGCGCCCTGGCCCATGCCCACGCACATGGTGACCATGCCGTACTTGAGCTGGCGGCGGCGCAGGCCGTGCACCACGGTGGCGGCGCGGATGGCGCCGGTGGCGCCCAGCGGGTGGCCCAGGGCGATGGCGCCGCCCAGCGGGTTGACCTTGGCCGCGTCTAGCCCCAGGGTGTTGATGACGGCGAGCGACTGCGCGGCAAAGGCTTCGTTCAGCTCGATCCAGTCGAGTTGTTCTTGCGTCAGGCCCGCGTACTGGAGCGCGGCGGGAATGGCCTCAATGGGGCCGATGCCCATGATGTGCGGCGGCACGCCCCGGCTGGCGTAGCTGACAAAGCGCGCCAGCGGCGTGAGGCCGAAGCGCGTGATGGCGGCTTCGCTGGCCAGGATGAGCGCGCCCGCGCCGTCGCTGGTCTGGCTGCTGTTGCCTGCAGTGACGCTGCCGCGCGCGGCGAACACGGGGCGCAGCTTGGCCAAGCCTTCGAGCGAGGTGTCGGGGCGCGGGCCTTCGTCCACGTCCACGGTGCGCGTGCGCTCGCTCACTTCAGCGGTCTTGAGGTTGGGCTGGCGCTCGGTCACGGTCACGGGCGTGATTTCGTCCTTGAACTCGCCGGCGGCGATGGCGCGCAGGGCGCGCTGGTGCGATTCGAGCGCGAAGGCGTCTTGCGCCTCGCGGCTGACTTTCCACTGCTGCGCCACTTTCTCGGCCGTCAGGCCCATGCCGTAGGCGATGCCGTAATCGTCCACGTCGTCGGTGTTGCGGAAGATGGCGGGCGAGAGGCTGGGGCTGTTGCCCATCATGGGCACCATGCTCATGCTTTCCACGCCGGCGGCCACCATGACTTCGGCCTCGCCCACGCGGATGCGGTCAGCCGCCATGGCCACGGCCGACAGGCCGGAGGCGCAGAAGCGGTTGACGGTGATGCCGCCCACGCTTTTGGGCAGGCCGGCCAGCACCGCGCCCACGCGCGCCACGTTCAGGCCCTGCTGGGCTTCGGGGATGGCGCAGCCGCAGATCACGTCTTCGATGGCGGCCGGCTCCAGCCCCGGCGCCTGCGCCAGCGCGGCGCGCAGCGTGTGGGCCAGCAGCTCGTCGGGCCGGGTGTGCCTGAAGTAGCCCTTGTGCGATTTGCCAATGGGCGTGCGGGTGGCGGCGACGATGTAGGCGTCTTGGAGGGGTTTGCTCATGGTGTGTCCTTGCTGTTTTGCCCCCTCTCCCGCTGGCGGGAGAGGGTTGGGGTGAGGGTGGCGGCTCGCTGCGCAGCCACGTCGGCAATGTGCTGCACGACGGCATCGGTCTGCTGCAGCACTTCGTTGTTCCAAAAACGCAGTACGGTGAAACTCGCATCTGCCAGCGCGGCGCTGCGGCGCTGGCCATGTTTTCGCGCCGGCTCGGCAGCGTGCTGGCCGCCGTCCAGTTCGACGATCAGACCCAGCGCCAGGCACGCGAAGTCGGCAAAGTAGCCCGCCACCGGGTGCTGGCGGCGGAACTTCCAGCCTTGCAGGCGGCGGCCGCGCAGGCGCGACCAAAGCAGCGCTTCGGCGTCGGTGCTGTCCTGCCGCAGCGCACGCGCGCGTGCCCTCACCCCTGCCCTCTCCCGCACGCGGGAGAGGGAGTTGGCCGCTGGCGGGCAGGCGTTGGCGGTGCACATCGTCGGCGTCGTCGGTTTTGCCGGGGCAGGAGCGGGTGGTTCAGTTCCTCACCGGCTTGCCCGTGGCCAGCATGCCCATGATGCGTTCGTGCGTCTTGGGGCTGGCCAGCAGCGAGGTGAAGGCGCGGCGCTCCAGCGTCATCAGGTACTCCTCGCTCACCAGCGTGCCAGGGTCCACGTCGCCGCCGGTGACCACCTGGGCGATCAGGCGGGCGATGTGAAAGTCGTGCTGGCTGATGAAGCCGCCGTCGCGCATGTTGACGAGCTGGCCGCAGATGGTGGCCTGCCCGTCGCGGCCTGCCACCGGGAACAGCCGCCGCATGGGCGGGCGCCAGCCGGCCTGGCGCATGGCGCGCGCCTGCTGCACGGCCACGTAGAGCAGCTCGTCTTTGTGCGGCACGACCACGTCGCCTTCCAGCAGGTAGCCGAGCTGGCGCGATTCCAGCGCGCTGGCGCCCACCTTGGCCATGGCGGCGGCGGTGAAGCCTTCGGTGAGGAAGGGCAGCAAGTCCTTGCCGGTGCTGGCTTGCGCGTTTTCGGCGGCGCGGCGGGCAATGTAGGTCAGCCCGCCGGCGCCGGGGATCAGGCCAACGCCCACTTCCACCAGGCCCATGTAGCTTTCCATGGCGGCCACGCGGCGGGCGCAGTGCACGGCCAGTTCGCAGCCGCCGCCCAGCGCCATGCCGCGCACGGCGGCCACCACGGGCACGCTGGCGTAGCGGATCTTGAGCATCACGTCCTGCAGCTCTTTTTCCATGGCGTCGATCAGGTCGGCGCCGCCGGCCACGTAGCCGGGCAGCATGGCTTGCAGGTCGGCGCCCACGCTGAAGGGGTCGCCGCCGGGCCAGATGACGAGCGCCTGGCCCGCGGCTTCGGCCATGTCCACGGCGCGCGACAGGCCTTCGGCCACGTCGGGGCTGATGGCGCGCATCTTGGTCTTGATGGTGGCGATGAGCACGTCCTCGCCCGCCTCGGGCAGCGTCCACAGGCGGATGGCGGCGTCCTCGTGCTGCGTGGCGCCGGCGCTGTCGGGGCGCGGGCCGGCTTCGCCCAGCAGCCGCTCGGGGAAGTACTGCCGCTCGTACACAGGCAGGGCGCGGCGCGGTTCGAAGCGGCCGGTGGCAGGGTTCCATGAGCCTTGCGCGGTGTGCACGCCGCCGGCCTCGGCCACGGGGCCCTTGAACACCCAGTCGGGCAGGGGTGCGCGGCTCAGCGCCTTGCCGGCGTCGATGTCCTCTTGCACCATCCGGGCCACTTCCAGCCAGCCGGCTTCCTGCCACAGCTCGAACGGGCCTTGCTTCATGCCAAAGCCCCAGCGCATGGCCAGGTCCACGTCGCGCGCGGTGTCGGCAATGTCTTTCAGGTGCACGGCGGCGTAGTGAAAGCCGTTGCGCAGCACGGCCCAGAGGAACTGGCCTTGCGGGCCTTCGCTGTTTCGCAGCAGTTTCAGGCGCTCGGCGGCGGGCTGTTTGAGCATGCGGCCGTACACCTCGTCGGCCTTCTGGCCGGCGGGCACGTAGTCGCCGCTTTCCAGGTCAAAGCGCAGGATGTCGCGCCCGGCCTTCTTGTAAAAGCCCGCCTTGGTTTTCTGGCCCAGGTGGCCCAGGTCGATGAGCTTTTGCAGCACGGGCGGCGTGGCGAAGCTGGCGTAGAAGGGGTCGGTGGCCTCGCTCAGCTTGTCCTGCATGGTGCGGATGACGTGGGCCATGGTGTCCAGGCCCACCACGTCGGCGGTGCGGAAGGTGCCGCTGGCGGCGCGCCCCAGGCGCTTGCCGGTGAGGTCGTCCACCACGTCAAAGCTCAGGCCGTAGCGCTGCACTTCGGCCATGGTGGCCAGCATGCCGGCGATGCCGATGCGGTTGGCGACGAAGTTGGGCGTGTCCTTGGCGCGCACCACGCCCTTGCCGAGCGCGGTGGTGACGAAGGCTTCCAGGTCATCGAGCACCTGCGGCCCGGTGGCGGGCGTGGCGATCAGCTCCACCAGCGTCATGTAGCGCGGCGGGTTGAAGAAGTGGATGCCGCAAAAGCGCGGGCGCAGCGCCTCGGGCAGTGCGGCGCCCAGCTCGGTGATGGACAGGCCGCTGGTGTTGCTGGCCAGGATGGCGTGTTTGGCCACGTGCGGGGCGATTTTGGCGTAGAGGTCGGCCTTCCAGTCCATGCGCTCGGCGATGGCTTCGATCACCAGGTCGCAGCCCTTGAGCTTTTTCAGGTCGTCCTCGTAGTTAGCCGGCTCGATGAGCACGGCGTCGCGCGCGTCGGCCAGCGGCGCGGGCTTGAGCTTTTTCAGCCCCTCGATGGCCTTGAGGACGATGCCGTTTTTCGGCCCTTCCTTGGCGGGCAGGTCGAACAGGATGACGGGCACCTTGCAGTTGACCAGGTGCGCGGCGATCTGCGCGCCCATCACGCCGGCGCCCAGCACGGCGACTTTTTTCACGTTGAATCGGGACATGCGCTGTGCCTTTCCTTACTTGATGCGCTGCCAGGTCTGGGTGCGGCCAAAGGGGCCGATGGCGCCGCGCACTTGCAGCCTGGCGCCGCCTTCGACCGGGGTCAGGCGCAGGCTGTAGGTGCTGCCTTTTTCGGGGTCGAGAATGCGGCCGCCTTCCCAGACGTCCTTGTCCTCGGCCTTCTTGGCGCCGCGGATGATTTCCATGCCGACGATGGGCTGGCCCTTGCGGTCGTCGTCGCACTTGTCGCACACGGCCTGCGGGTCGGCACCGGGGCGCAGCAGTTTCTCGATGCGGCCGGTGAGCACGCCGCCTTCGCCCTCGGTGATGACGATCTGCGCCTTGGGCTGCTTGGTTTCGTCGTCGATGCTCTGCCAGGTGCCCACGGGGGTCATGGGCGTCTGGGGGGGCACTTGTGCTTGCACTGTGAATGCTATTAAAAAAGTAGCTGTTAGCGCTTGGCAGGCGTGCCCAAAGGCTGTTTTTGCTTGAAGGTGTTTCATGCCAGGGCCTCCTCGGTGTCCATCAGGTTGGCGGCGCCGCTGCGCGCGCAGCGCATGAGGCTGGCGGTTTCCGGCAGCAGGCGCGCGAAGTAAAAGCGCGCGGTTTGCAGCTTGGCGCGGTAGAAGGGGTCGGCATTGCCTTCGGCCTGCTTTTTCAGCGCCACGCTGGCCATGCGCGCGAAGAAGTAGGCGAACACCAGGTGGCCGGCCACGCGCAGGTAGTCCACGCTGGCGGCGCCCACTTCGTCGGCGTTGGTGAAGCCCTTGAAGCCGATTTCGGTGGTGAACTTGGTCATCTGGTCGGCCAAGTAGGCCAGGGGGTTGATGAATTCGGCCATCTTCTCGTTCACGCCTTCCTGTTCGATGAGGGCGGCGACGAGCTTGCCGAACTTCTTGAGCGTGGCGCCCTGGTTGGCCAGCACCTTGCGGCCCAGCAGGTCGAGCGACTGCACGGTGTTGGTGCCTTCGTAGATCATGTTGATGCGCGCGTCGCGCACGAACTGCTCCATGCCGGTTTCATGGATGTAGCCGTGCCCGCCGAAGACCTGCATGCAGGCGTTGGTGGCGGCGAAGCCGTTGTCGGTGAGGAAGGCTTTGACGATGGGGGTGAGCAGGGCGACGATGTCGTCGCTTTCCTTGCGCACCTTCTCGTCGGGGTGGTGCAGCGCCTTGTCGAGCATGAGGGCGCAGTAGATGCTCATGGCGCGCCCGCCCTCGGCCCAGGCGCGGGCGGTGAGCAGCATCTTGCGCACGTCGGGGTGGACGATGATGGGGTCGGCCTCGCTGTCCTTGGCCTTGGGGCCGGTCAGGCTGCGCATTTGCAGGCGCTCCTTGGCGTAGGCCAGCGCGTTCTGGTAAGCCACTTCGGTCAGGCCCAGCGACTGGTTGCCCACGCCCAGGCGGGCGGCGTTCATCATCACGAACATGGCTTGCAGGCCCTTGTGCGGCTCGCCCACCAGCGTGCCCACCGCGCCGTCGAGCGTGAGCTGCGCGGTGGCGTTGCCGTGGATGCCCATCTTGTGCTCCAGCGCGGTGCAGAAGATGGGGTTGCGCGCGCCCAGGCTGCCGTCGTCATTCACCAGGAACTTGGGCACCAGAAACAGGCTGATGCCCTTGCTGCCCTTGGGCGCATCGGGCAGGCGGGCCAGCACCAGGTGCAGGATGTTGGGGGCCATGTCGTGCTCGCCCGCGCTGATGAAGATCTTGTTGCCGGTGAGCTTGTAGCTGCCGTCCTGCTGCGGCTCGGCGCGGGTGCGCAGCAGGCCCAGGTCGGTGCCGCAGTGCGGCTCGGTCAGGCACATGGTGCCCGTCCACTCGCCGCTGGTGAGCTTGGGCAGGAACTGCTTTTTCTGCGCCTCGGTGCCGTGCGCGTGCAGCGCCTCGTAGGCGCCGTGCGACAGGCCGGGGTACATGGTCCAGGCCTGGTTGGCGCTGTTGAGCATTTCATAAAAGCACTGGTTGGCCACGAAGGGCAGGCCCTGGCCGCCGTATTCGGGCTCGCACGACAGCGCGGGCCAGCCGCCTTCCACGTACTGCTGGTAGGCGGCCTTGAAGCCCTGGGGCGTGCGCACCTCGTGCGTGGCCGCGTCCAGCGTGCAGCCCTCGGCATCGCCGGAGAGGTTGAGCGGCTGCACCACTTCGGCCGCGAACTTGCCGCCTTCTTCCAGCACGGCATTGAGCGTGTCGGCGTCCAGCTCGGCATGGCGCGGGATGGCCTTCAGTTCATCGACGACGCCCAGCACTTCGTGCATCACGAACTGCATGTCGCGCAGCGGGGGGGTGTAGGTGGGCATGGGCAAGCTCCTGGATGAGAAGGTGTGGGTGAAAAGGGAAAAGACGGTTCTCAGGCCGCGCCGTAGCGGGCCAGAATGTTGTCGAAGCCGCGCACGGCGCGCGCCGTGGAGCCGCTGCGGCGCAGGAAGCGGGCGTCGTAGTGCAGGGCCAGGATCAGGGCGTGGATCTCGAAGGTGATTTGCCGCGCATCGGTATCGGCCGCCAGGTGCCCGGCCTCGCGCGCCTGGGCCGCCGCGCGCTCCATGGCCTGCAACCAGGTGCTGACGGCCGCGCACAAGGCATCGCGCACCGGGCCGGGCCGGTCGTCGAACTCCACCGCGCCGCTGATGAAGATGCAGCCCGAATCCAGCTCGGCGCTGGTGTAGCGCATCCAGCGCTCGAACAGCGCGCGCAGCCGCGGCAGCCCGCGCGGCTCGGCCATGGCGGGGGTGAACACCTCGGCCTCGAAGCGCGCGAAATACGCGCGCACCACGGAAATCTGCAATTCCTCGCGCGAGCCGAAGTGCGCGAACACGCCCGACTTGCTCATGCCCATGGCCTCGGCCAGGGCGCCGATGGACAAGCCCTCCAGCCCCACCTGCGCCGCCATGCGCAGCGCGGCATCAACGATGGCCGCCTTGGTCTGCTGGCCCTTGAGAAAGCCGCGCGGCGACGATGCGGCGCGGCCGCGACCACGGCGGGCAGAGGCGGCAACGGGCGTGAAAGCGGTACTCATGGCAATAAAACGAACGATCGTTCTATTCTGCATGAGTGCGCCAAGCAGACCAAGCCGCTTGGGAGCCAGAACGCTCGGTGTTTTCCCTAGGGTCTGCTCTCCCTAAAAACCTGGTCAAGATCTCGGCGCGAGTGGGCAAGAAGCGGTTTGGGATGGGATGCGAGGCGCCACCTCTGATACACATCCCGCGCGGCCAATAGCCCGTCATAGCCTGTGCCATTGGCCCGTCTTGCTTGCGCCGCAGACCGCCCCAATCCACTTGCTTGCCTGCCGTGCAGGGATTTTGAACAGGTATCTCAAACCATCACTGCACTAGCTTCACCACTGGCACGGGCCTCAGGCACCTGTGCGCCCGCCCGCTTGACCCATGAAAAAACCCCCGTCCCTGTCTGGCCAGGGGCGGGGGTTGGTCGTTTCAAGCCAGGCTGTGGTCAGGCAGCCGGAGCGGCCTCGCCTTCGGCGGCGCTGGCAGCGCCTGCGGGTGCGGCTGGCTCTTCAAACTTGGCGCCTGCGGCGTTGGAGATGTAGGCCACAGCGCGGCTGATTTCCAGGTCGGAGAAATCGCCGCCGCCCTGTGGGCCCATGTTGCCTTTGCCTTTGAGGGCGGATTGCACCAGCGTGTCGAAACCTTGCGCGATGCGGGGCGCCCAGGCTGCGGCATCCTGGAATTTGGGGGCGCCTGCCACGCCGCTGGCATGGCAGGCGGCGCACTGGGCGTTGTAAACCTGCTCGCCGTTTTGCAGCGCCCGTGCGGCCTGGCGAATGGCCACGCTGCCCACTTTCTGGATGCGGGTGGCCACGCCCAGTTCAGCGTCGGCCGTGGCCACGCCTTTGCCGTAGTCGGCCGGTGAGGGCAGCATCCAGATCAGCGCAATGGCCACGACCAGGGCAATCACGCTGAGCCAGATGGTGGTTTTCGCGCTTTTGGCGGCGGGGGCGGTGGGGGCGGTGATGTCGCTCATGGCGTCCTCGGAGGGCGTGTCGTGGGAGATGTGGGGTCAATGGGCGCTTCAGCGGGCCGCATGCATGTTTTGCACGTTTGCACGTTTTTTGCCAATGTGCCTTGCCGCTTCCCGCCCGGGCCTTGAAGCGCGAAATTATAGGCTGGCCCCCGCCGCCCAGGCCACCGCGCCTGGGGCGGTGGGTCAGCCGCCGGAGGCGGGGCGGGCGCTGGCGGCGCCGGGCGGGTTTTCCGCAGCCGCATCGTGCCAGCCGCCGCCGAGCGCCTTGTAGAGCTGCACTTCGTTGACACGCTGGGCCAGGCGGGCCTGGGCCAGCGCCTGTTCGGTGGCGAACAGGGAGCGCTGGGCGTCCAGCATGTCGAGGTAGCTGGCCACGCCGTTGCGGTAGCGCAGGTCTGCCAGGCCAAAGCGCTCCTGCTCGGCATGCGCCTGCTGCTCCAGCGCGCCCAACTGGTCGGCCAGGGCGCTGCGGGCGGCCAAGGCGTCCGCCACTTCCTTGAAGGCGGTCTGGATGGCCTTTTCATACTGCGCCACGGCCATCTCGCGGGCGGCCTGGGCGGCTTCCAGCGCGGCGCGGTTGCGCCCCATGTCGAACAGGGGCAGCACCAGGCTGGGCGCGAAGGTCCAGGCGCGGCTGCCGCCGCTGCCGAGCAGGCCGTCCAGATCGCCGCTCACGCGGCCCAGGCTGGCGGTGAGGCTGATGCGCGGGAAGAAGTTGGCACGCGCCGCGCCGATGTTGGCGTTGGCGGCGATGAGTTGCTGTTCGGCCTGGCGGATGTCCGGGCGGCGCAGCAGCAGGTCTGACGGCAGGCCGGCGGGCACCTCGGCAAAGCGGGTCAGGGCGGCGGTGGCCTGCGGCGCGGGGGTGGGGCGGGTCATGTCCGCTGGCGCGGCGGCAGGCTGCGTGGCGGGCAGGGGCGGTAGCAGGTGTTCCGGGATGGCCTGGCCCACCAGCAGGGTGAGCGCGTGGATGTCCTGTGCGCGCAAGCGCTGCTGCTGCGCGCGGCTGGCGCGGGCCGTGGCCGCCAGTGATTGGGCCTGCCGCAGGTCCAGTGCGGAGGACACGCCGTGGTCCACCCGCATCTGGATGAGCTGGAGCGATTGCTCGCGCGTGGCCAGCGTGCGTTCGGCCAGCTGCAGCAGCGCCGTGTCGGTTTGCAGGGCCAGCCAGGCTTGGCTGACGGCGGCCACCACGCTGATCTGGGCGGCCTTGCGCGCCTCGTTCGTGGCCAGGTACTGCGCCAGGGCCGCGTCTTTGAGGGCCGCAACGCGGCCAAAGAAGTCGATTTCCCACGACGCCAGGCCCACGCTCAGGCCGTAGTTGCTGCTGATTTCAGGCCCGCCAAAGGCGGCCATGGGCGCAGGCGTGCTGCGCGTGGCGCTGGCGCCCGCATTCAGGGTGGGTGCCTGGTCGGCACGGCGCACCTGGTACTGCGCGCGCGCTTGCGCCACGGCCTGCACCGCCACGCGCAGGTCGCGGTTGCCGTGCAGGGCCATGGCGATGAGTTCCCGCAGGCGTTCATCGTGCACGAATTGCTGCCACGGCAAATCGGCGGCGGCCACGGCAGGCGCTGTGGCGTGATCCGCGCCAGCGGGCGCGTGGGCCGTGGCCGGCCACTGGGCCGCCACGGGCAGGGCGGGCCGCTCATAGACGGGCGTGAGCGAGCACCCCGCCAGCAGCGTGGTGGCGGCCAGCGTCAGCGCTGCCAGACGGGGCAGCGGGGCAGGGGAGCGGATGGTCGTCGTCATGGCGAGATACCTCATGGTGTGCTGTCGGCAGGTGCGGCCGGGGCGATGCCTGCGTGCTGCGCGTGGCGGGCGGCCATTTCCTGTTCGCGGCGGCTGCCCTTGAAGAGCTTGCGCACCACCAGGAAGAAGATGGGCACGAAGAACACCGCCAGCACGGTGCCCACCAGCATGCCACCGATCACGCCCGTGCCAATGGCGCGCTGGCTGGCCGAGCTGGCGCCGGTGGCGATGGCCAGCGGCACCACGCCCAGCGTGAAGGCCAGCGAGGTCATGACGATGGGGCGAAAGCGCAGGTGCGCCGCCTGCAGCGCCGCCGCCGCCAGGCCCTTGCCCTGGGCGTGCAAGTCCTTGGCGAACTCGATGATGAGGATGGCGTTCTTGGCCGACAGGCCGATGATGGTAATCAGGCCGATCTGGAAGTACACGTCGTTCGTCAGCCCGCGCGCGTACACGCCCATCAGCACGCCCAGCACGCCCAGCGGCACCACCAGGATGACGGCCAGCGGGATGGACCAGCTCTCGTACAGCGCCGCCAGCGCCAGGAACACGGCCAGGATGGCGAAAGCGTACAGCAGCACAGCCTGGTTGCCGGCCAGTTTTTCCTCGCGCGACTGGCCTGTCCACTCGAAGCCGAAGCCGGGCGGCAGCTTGGCGGCCAGCGCCTCCATCTCGGCCATGGCGTCGCCCGTGCTGTAGCCGGGCGCGGCCGCGCCTTCCAGGCCCATGGCCGGGTAGCCGTTGTAGCGCACGGTTTGCATGGGGCCGGTGATCCAGCGCGTGCTGGCAAAGGCCGACAGCGGCACGGCCTGGCCTTTGGCGTTGGGCACGGTCAGCTGCAGGATGTCATCGGGCGTCATGCGCGCGGTGGCATCGGCCTGCACCATCACGCGCTGCATGCGGCCGGCGTTGGGAAAGTCGCCCACGTAGGCCGAACCCAGCGAGGTGCTGATAACGCTGTTGATGGCGGCAAAGCTCACGCCCTGCGCGGCGGCCTGGTCGCGGTCGATGTCCACCTGCACCTGGGGCGCGTCTTCCAGCCCGGTGGGGCGCACGCCGGCGAGAACCTTGCTTTGCGCGGCCATGCCCAGCAACTGGTTGCGCGCGGCCAGCAGCGCCTCGTGCCCCTGGCCGGCGCGGTCTTGCAGGCGGAACACGAAACCGGCGCCGCTGCCCAGCTCGGGAATGGGCGGCGGGCTGACGGCGAAGATGAAGGCGTCTTTCACGCGGGAGAGGGCACCGATGGCGCGGCCCGCCACGGCATCGGCCCCGTGCGCCGCGCCCGCGCGCTCGCCCCAGGGCTTGAGCGTGACGAAGGCCATGGCGGCGTTCTGCCCCTGCCCCGAGAAGGAAAAGCCCAGCACGCCCACCATGCTTTGCACTTCGGGCTGTTGCAGCACGTAGTCCTCCACCTGGGCCATGACCTTTTGCGTGCGCTCCTGCGTGGCGCCTGGCGGCAGCTGCACGCTGACGATGATGTAGCCCTGATCTTCCTGAGGCAGAAACGAAGTGGGCAGGCGCCAATACATCCAGCCGGCGGCGGCGGCCAGCGCGCCGTACACCAGCATCACGCGCCCGGCGCGGCGCAGCAGCGCGGCCACCCAGCCCTCGTAGCCCTTGGCGGTGCGCGCGAAGCCCCGGTTGAACCAGCCGAAAAAGCCTTTCCGTTCATGGTGCCCTGTCACCGGCTTGAGCAGCGTGGCGCACAGCGCGGGCGTGAGCGACAGTGCCATGAAGGCCGAGAACGCGATGGACACGGCCATCACCAGCGCGAACTGCCGGTAGATGTTGCCGACCGAGCCGGAGAAGAAGGCCAGCGGCACGAACACCGCGATCAGCACCACCGTGATGCCGACGATGGCGCCCGAAATCTGCCCCATGGCCTTGCGCGTGGCCAGCAGCGGCGACAACCCCTCCTCGGCCATGATGCGCTCGACGTTTTCCACCACCACGATGGCGTCGTCCACCACGATGCCGATCACCAGCACCATGCCGAACATGGTTAGCACGTTGATGGAAAAGCCCGCCGCCAGCAGCACGGCAAACGTGCCCAGCAGCGCCACCGGCACCACGATGGTGGGAATGACGGTGTAGCGCCAGTTCTGCAGGAACAGGAACATCACCAGAAACACCAGCGCCACCGCCTCCAGCAGCGTGTGCACCACTTTTTCGATGGAAATCTTCACGAAGCTGGAGCTGTCGTAGGGCACGCTCCAGCTCACCCCTTCGGGGAAGAAGGCGGCCAGCTCAGTCATGCGCGTCTTCACGGCGTCGGCCACGGCCAGCGCGTTGCCGGTGGGCGAGAGCTGGATCGCCATGCCGGTCGCCGGCTCGCCATTGAGGCGGGAGGAAGTGGCGTAGCTTTCCGAACCCAGCTCGATGCGCGCCACGTCTTTCAGGCGCACCGTGCTGCCATCGGTATTGGCGCGCAGCGTGATGTTGCTGAACTGCTCCACCGAGGCGAGCTGGCCGGGCACCACCACCGTGGCGCTGGTGGCCTGGCCCGCCGCCAGCGGCAGGTTGCCCACGCTGCCGGCGGATACCTGCGCGTTCTGCGCCTGAATGGCGGCAGTCACGTCGGCGGGCGAGAGGTTGTAGTTTTGCAGCCGGGCCGGGTCCACCCACACGCGCATGGCGCGCTCGGCGCCGAACAGCTGCACTTGGCCCACGCCGGGGATGCGCTGCAACTCTGGCACCACGTTGCGCGAGGCGTAGTCAGACAGGCGGGACACGTCAAAGTCCGGGTTGGACGACTTCAGCGACACCACGGCCAGGAAGTTGGAGCGCGCCTTGTCCACCCGCACGCCCTGCCGCGTCACCGCCGAGGGCAGGCTGGGCGTGGCGCGCGCCAGGCGGTTTTGCACTTCGACCTGGGCCAGATCGATGTTGGTGCCCGTCTCGAACGACAGCGTGATGGAGCCGGTGCCGTTGGCCTGCGCCTTCGATTCCATGTAGGCCAGGCCGGGCGCGCCGTTCATCTCGCGCTCGATCACGGAAAGCACGGCGTCTTCCAGCGTTTGCGCCGAGGCGCCGGGATAGGCCACGCTCAGCACCACCGAAGGCGGCGCCACCGACGGGTATTGCGCCACGGGCAGCCGCGTGATGGACAGCACGCCCGCGATGCTGATGAACAACGCGATCACCCACGCGAAGATGGGGCGGTCAATGAAAAAACGAGCCATGGTGCGCGCCCCTTTTCTTATTGCGACGCGGTGCTGGCCGCTGAGCTGGCCGGGGCGGCGTTTGCTTCATTTTTAGTAGCGCCTTGGGTATTACCCATGGGCGCTGAAGCCTGTTTGGGCTGCCATGGCACGGGTTTGACGACCTGGGCGCCCATGCGCAGCTTCATGGCCCCTTCCACCATGACCTGCTCGCCGGGCTGCAGGCCGCCGGTCACGATCCAGTGCTGTCCCTGCGCCCCCTGAATGGTCACGGGCCGCGGCGCCACGCTGCCATCAGGCGCCACCACCAGCACCGTGTCGCCCTGGCTGCCGCGCGTCACGGCTTGCTGCGGCAGCAAGATGGCGCCATCCACCTGGGCCTGCTCCAGCCGCACACGCACGTACAGGCCGGGCAGCAGGGCGCCGTCGGGGTTGGGCACCTCGGCGCGCAGCGCGATCTGGCCCGTGGCCGGGTCCACTGTCAGGTCGCTGAACAGCAGTCGGCCAGGGTGGGCATACGTGCTGCCGTCTTCCAGCAGCACCGTCACGCGCGCGGCCTGGCCATCGCGCGCCAGCTGGCCGCTGGCCAGTTGCTGGCGCAGGCGCATGGCCTCGGCGGCCGATTGGGTCACGTTCACGTACAGCGGGTCAATTTGCTGAATGGTGGCCAGCTGCGTCGCTTCGCCCTGGCCCACCAGCGCGCCTTCCGTCACCAGCGCGCGGCCAATGCGCCCGCTGATGGGGGCCGTGACGCGGGCGTGGCCCAGGTTGATGCGCGCCGTCTGCACGGCCGCGCGGCCGGCCTGCACGTCGGCCTGCGCTTGCTTCTGGCTGGCCACGGCCGCGGCGTATTCCTGCTGGCTGATGGCGTTGGCCGCCACCAGCGGCTTGTAGCGTGTGGCCAGGGCCGACGCCTGTGCCAGGTTGGCCTCGGCGCGCGCCAGCGTGGCCTGCGCGCTTTGCAGCGCCGCCTGGTAGGGCGCGGCGTCAATGGCAAACAGCGCCTGCCCGGCCTTCACATCGCTGCCTTCGCGAAACAGCCGCTTTTGCAGGATGCCGGCCGCGCGCGCGCGCACCTGGGCCACGCGCGAGGCTTCCAGCCGCCCTGGCAGCTCGGTCACCAGCGGCACCACGCCGGGCTGCACGGTGAGCACCGCCACCTCGGGCGGCGGCGCGGCCTGCGAGCCGGCAGCGGCATCCGCCTCTTTGGAGTCGCTGCAGGCGGTCAGCGCCGCCAGCAGGGCCACGGCGGCGGCCAACGCGGCAGGGCGCCTGCGCGCGCAAGAAGTGATGGATGCAGAAAAAAACATGATGGGTTTCCGAAGAACGTTGACCACAGCCCCGGGTGAACACCGCCCATCCGGCTTGACTGCAATGAAAAAACCAAAAAGTGCCCGGACGCGCGCGCTGCGGCGGCCAGGCGCTTCATGCCGCCGCCGGCAGGCGGGACGATGCGGCCCAGAACGCCTACCGGTTTTCCTCCGGTTGTACCGCGTTGACGGCCTGGGCGGCTGAGAACCTGTTCCAAGTCCCTGCACGACGGGCACTGAAGCGGATGGAGGCGGTCTGCGGCGCACGCAAAACTGGCCAATAGCCCGTGCTATCACGGGAATCATGGGCTATTGGCGGCGCTTTGCGCCTTGCATCCCATCCTCAACCGCTGGCGGCCCAGTCGCGCCGAGACTTTGAACAGGTTTTGAATCCCCCCGCCCGCCGCAAGGCTGGAAAACAAGTTCCCCCCTCACCCGGGCGATGAGCACCCGCGCATTTTACATACATTCTTGTATGTATGGGTTAAACTGGCGGCTTTCCTTTCCACACTCCCGGCGCGCCCTGCGCGCGCTGTCTCATCCGCCCTTGATTTCCGGCAGTGTTTCACGCTGCGCCTTGCCCACATGGCCCGCCGTACCAAAGAAGATGCCCTTGCCACCCGCGCCGCCTTGCTGGATGCCGCCGAATGCGCGTTCCAGCAAAAAGGGGTGGCGCGCACGTCGCTGGCCGACATCGCGCAACAAGCCGGCATGACGCGCGGCGCCATTTACTGGCACTTCAAGGACAAGACCGACTTGTTCACCGCCATGATGGAGCGCGTGACCCTGCCCCTGCATGCCCGGCTGGAAGCCGTGGCCCAGGCCGGGGACGGCGCAGGCGATGCCGTGGCCCTGCTGTGCGAGAGCATCGGCACGGCCCTGCGCCAGATCCGGCGCAACGCGCAAACGCGCCGCGTGCTTGAAATCGCCTGCCTGATGGTGGAGCACGTGGACGAGCTGGGCGCGCTGCGCAGCCGGCATGCCCGAGAGATCGAGGCCAACGTCAGCCGCATCGCCAATGTGCTCACGCGCGCCGCGCGCCAGCGCCAGCGCCCGCTGCCAGCGCCCGCCGACACCCTGGCGCGTGGGCTGGATGCCCTGATTTACGGCCTGGTGCACCACTGGCTGCTCAACCCGGTGTTCGCGCTGGAAAACACGGCCCGGCACACCGTGGCGGCATACCTGAGCGGCATCGGTTTGCCGCTCCCGCGCCCGCCCAAGCCGGGCGCGCCCGGCAATCAGGGATAATGCGGCGCTTTCATCCCATGCGGCTGTAGCTCAGTGGATAGAGTATCGGCCTCCGAAGCCGAGGGTCGTGGGTTCGATCCCCGCCAGCCGCGCCAGTTTTCCCCTGCTTTTTCTGTTCCCGTCCACCTGCCGCGGACTGGATTGCGGCGGTATTTTTCTTGCCCGCCTTTGAACAGGTTTCAAGCCAACGGCTGCATGCCCATTGGGGTAACCGGGCCGCCCTCTCCCTCCAATTGCCTTACTTGAGCCAGCCGCGCCGGCGGAAGTACCACATGGGAACCAGCGCGCTGGCCACCATCAGGCCCAGCGCCCAGGGGTAGCCCAGCTTCCAGTTCAACTCGGGCATGTACTGGAAGTTCATGCCGTAGATGCTGGCGATCAGCGTGGGAGGCAGCAGCGCCACGCTGGCCACCGAGAACAGCTTGATGATCTTGTTCTGGTTGATGTTGATGAAGCCGACGGTGGCGTCCATCAAAAAGTTGATCTTGTCGAACAGGAAGGTGGTGTGGCTGTCCAGCGAGTCGATGTCGCGCAGGATCTGGCGCGCGTCCTCGAACTGCTCGGCATCCAGCATCTTGCTGCGCATCAAGAAGCTAACGGCGCGGCGCGTGTCCATCACGTTGCGGCGGATGCGGCCGTTCAGGTCTTCCTGGTGCGCGATGGCGGCCAGCACCTCGCTGGCCTCGGCGTCGCTCACGCTGTCGGAAAGCACCAGGCGGCTGGCCTTTTCCAGCTCGTCGTACACGCCTTCCAGCGTGTCGGCGGAGTATTCGGCGTCGGCGTCAAAGAGCTTGAGCAGCACTTCCTTGGCATCGGTCAGCAGCCCCGGCATGCGGCGCGCGCGCATGCGCAGCAGGCGGAAGGCGGGCACCGTCTCGTCGTGAATGGAAAACAGCACGCCGTGGCCGCGCGCGTCGGCGTTGAGCAAGTTGATGATGAAGGCCACCCGCACCTGGCGCGGGTTGTCCGGATCGGCCACCAGAAAGTCGCAGCGGATGTGCAGCTCGCCGTTGTCTTCCTCGTAGAAGCGGGCGGACTCCTCAATGTCGTCATCCATCGCGTCATCGGGAATCTGCACGCCGTAGTGCTGGCGCACCCAGCGCTTTTCCTCCGGCGTGGGGTCTTCCAGATCCACCCAGATGGGGCGGAACTTGGACAGCTCTTCCAGCGATTCGATTTCTTCCTGGAACAGTCGCCCGTTGGAGAGCGTAAAGACATTGAGCATGGCGCATTCCCTCGGCTTCAGGCGCAGACTCTGACGGCGCTGGGGGGTGGTGTACGTGGGGCAGCTTTCAGTCTCCGCGCCAGTGTCTCCAGGGAGCAAGACCGGCTGGGCGCAGGCTGGGGCGGCGCTTTCGGGCCGGTCAGGCGCATTCGTGGCCAAGCCGGCGAATCACGTGAAAACGGGCGGAACCACAAGGCTAAAGGCTGATTATCGCACCCGCTCTGCTGGCGGGCGGCGGGTTGCAATCGCCAGGCATCGGGTGCATAGTGACCCGCGTGGCAGCGCCGTTTTCCTCATCGCCCGGCGCCAGCGGCGGGCGGTTTTTGTCAACCCTGAACCACAGGAGGCTTCACATGAACTTGACGATCAGCGGACACCATCTGGAGGTCACGCCCGCCCTGCGCAGCTACGTCACGGGCAAGCTTGACCGGATCACCCGCCACTTTGATCAGGTGGTGGACGTGAAGGTGCTTCTGACGGTTGACAACAAGAAGGAAAAAGACAAACGCCAACGCGCTGAATGCAACATCCACGTCAAGGGCAGCGACCTGTTTGCAGAGAGCGCGCACGAAGACCTGTACGCCGCCGTGGACGAGCTGATGGACAAGCTCGACCGCCAGGTCGTCAAACACAAGGACAAGCTGCAAAACCACGATCGCGCGGCTGCCAAGCATTTGATGTAAATTCGGGGCTACCGAAGCAACAACAACGAGCGAAGACTGTAGACTCCAATTGAGCCGCGCCGGGCGTTCCGGGCGGCTTTCTTTTTGTGCCGCGCGGGGCAGTTGCAGGCCCGTTGCAGGCTCTGGCTGGCGGCTTTGATGCGCCCCAGGCTCTAGAATCCGCCGCGAAACCTATGAACCGACTTGCCTCCATTCTTCCTGCCTCGCAGGTGCTCGTAGGCACCGATGCCACGAGCAAGAAGCGCGCCTTTGAGGAAGCGGGCCTGCTGTTCGAGAGCCTGCATGGCCTTTCTCGCGCCCTCATTACCGACAGTTTGTTTGCCCGCGAACGCCTGGGCTCCACCGGACTGGGCCACGGCGTGGCCATTCCGCACGGCCGCATCAAGGGACTGAAAGCGCCCATGGCCGCCGTGCTGCAGCTGGCGCAGCCCATCGGTTTCGATGCCCCGGACGAACAGCCCGTGGTGCTGCTCATCTTCCTGCTCGTGCCGGAAGCAGCCACGCAAAAGCACCTGGAAATCCTGTCCGAAATTGCCGAGCTGCTGAGCGACGCCGCCTTGCGCGAAAAAATCAAGACCGCCACCAGCGCCGAAGAGCTGCACAGCCTGATCGCCAGCTGGCAGTCATCCGCCCCGCCCGCCGCCTGAGCCGGCCCGTGAGCTGACAGACGCCGGAGCGCCGCGTGAAGCCTACCGCCATCAGCGCCGATGTTCTGTTTGAAGACCACCGCGCCAGCCTGCGCTGGCAGTGGATCGCCGGCCTGGGCGCGCCCGAGCGGCGTTTCGACGAAGAAGCCGTGCGCGAGGCGCGCTCCGGCGCCGATCTGGTCGGGCACCTGAACTACATCCACCCCTATCGCGTGCAGATTCTGGGCGCGCGCGAGATCACCTACATCACCAGCGGCACCGAGCAAGACTGCGCGCGCCGCGTGGCGCGCATCGTCACGCTGGAGCCGCCCGTGCTGGTGCTGTGCGAGGGCCAGGCCGCGCCGGAGGCGCTGGTGTCCATGTGCGAGCGTGCGCAAATCCCGCTTTTCGCCACCACCGAACCGGCCGGCTTCGTCATCGACGTGCTGCGCGCCTATTTGTCCAAGCACTTCGCCGACCGCACCACCATGCACGGCGTGTTCATGGACATTCTGGGCCTGGGCGTGCTCATCACCGGCGAATCGGGCCTGGGCAAGAGCGAACTGGGGCTGGAGCTGATCTCGCGCGGCAACGGGCTGGTGGCCGATGACGCGGTGGATCTGTACCGCATCAACGAAACCACCATCGAAGGCCGCTGCCCCGAACTGTTGCAAAACCTGCTGGAAGTGCGCGGCATCGGCCTGCTGGACATTCGCGCCATCTTCGGTGAATCGGCCGTGCGCAGGCGCATGCGCCTGCGCTTCATCGTCCACCTGGTGCGCAAGGAAACGCTGGAGCGCGATTACGAGCGCCTGCCCTACGAACCGCTCACGCAAGAGGTGCTGGGCGTACCCATCCAGAAAGCGCTGATTCCCGTGGTGGCGGGCCGCAACATCGCCGTGCTGGTGGAAGCGGCGGTTCGCAACGCCATCTTGCAATTGCGGGGCGTGGACACCTACCAGGAATTCGTTGAACGCCACCGGCGCGCCATGGCGCAGGACGCGGACGCTTGACCCCCATGGCAACACGGCGGCCAGGCGCATGCTGAACTTTCTGGCATGCCATGGCGCGGCCAGGGCGCACCAGTATTGCCCTAGCCGCTATCAAAAATGATGTTGGGTTTTAAGGCACACCACCACTTCCTCCTCGCCCGCACGGATTCGCGCCCCCATGCTCTCGCACCTGCTCACGGCTTTGATCTGGCTGCTGCCCGCTGTGGCTGGCGGCTGGCTGGATGGCTGGCGCGGCGCACTGCTCGGCACCGTGGCGGCAACGGCCGGGGCTTGGAGCCTGCACGCCTGGCGCGGCCGGCAGGTGCTGCGCTGGCTCCGGCATGGCCCTGCTGAAACGCCCCCGCCCGCGCTGCGCGGCCTGTGGGGCAACGTGCTCTACCACGCCCAGCGCGCCTTGCGCGCACGCCAGCATGAGGCCGATGCCCGTGCGCAGCAGCTCCAGGCGTTTATGGCGGCGCTGCAAGCCTCCCCCAACGGCTTGGTGCTGCTGGATGCCGAAGGCCGCATTGAATGGTGCAACAACACGGCGGCCGCGCATTTCGGTTTCGACGCCCAGCGCGACCGGCTCCAGCACATCGGCAACCTGGTGCGCGACCCGGCCTTTGCCGCCTACTACGCCGCGCAGGCCCATGGCGCCAGCCCGGCCCCGGGCCGCCCGAATGACGGCCTGGTGCTCACCGGGCACGCCACCCACGCCGCCCCCCCCCTCCAGCTGGCCGTGCAATTGCACCCCTATGGCGAAGGGCGACGCCTGCTGCTCTCGCGCGATGTCACCGCGCTGGCCCAGGCAGAAGCCATGCGGCGCGATTTCGTCGCCAATGTCTCCCACGAAATCCGCACCCCGCTGACCGTGCTGGCCGGCTTCATTGAAACCATGCAAACCCTGCCGCTGGACGACGCCGAACGCCAAAGCTATCTCGGCCTGATGGAAGCACAGTCCCGCCGGATGCAGGCGCTGGTGGCGGACTTGCTCACCCTCTCCCGCCTGGAAGGCAGTCCCTTGCCCAGCGGCAGCGAGCCGGTGGACCCCGGCGAGCTTTTGCACGCCTGCGAAACCGAGGCCCGGAGCCTGTCGGCCATGCTGTGCGCGCAGACTCCGGCGCCTCATGCATTGCATGTGGCAGCCGCGCCCGGCTTCATGCTCACGGGCTCGGCCGCGGAGCTGCGCAGCGCCATGTCCAACCTGGTCATCAACGCCGTGCGCTACACGCCTGCGGGCGGGCGGATTGACGTGGCCTGGCAGCGCCTGCCCGATGGCAGCGCCGAATTCGCCGTCACCGACACCGGCCCCGGCATTGCCCCCGAACACTTGCCCCGCCTGTCGGAACGCTTTTACCGCGTGGACCGCAGCCGCGCCCGCGAATCGGGCGGCACCGGCCTGGGGCTAGCCATCGCCAAGCACGTCGCCCAGCGCCACGGCGGCGAACTGCGCATCCGCAGCGAACTGGGCCGCGGCTCACGCTTTGCCCTGGTGCTGCCCCCATGCCGCATACACGAGGCTGCGGCCTTTTCACGCTCGCGGCAAGCGTGAAAAGGCCGCCGGGGCTGGCCTGGCGCAGAGGCCCAAAACCGGCACTGATGCATTGGCACGCTCAGGCTGTAGATACGGCCTCGGATGCTATCGTTTTTGATTTTCCGGGGCGACACTGGCCGCCCGCAAGTGGCTGTTCATGATCTCGCGCGCCAGGCACAGGTCTTGCCAGGCCTTGGCCTTGTCGGGCAGGTTGCGCAGCAGGTAGGCGGGGTGGTAGGTCACGATGACGGGCACGCCGGCGTACTGGTGCACGCGGCCGCGCAGGCGGCCAATGGGCTCGGTGGTTTGCAGCAGCGACTGCACGGCAAAGCGGCCCATGGCCAGGATCACGCGCGGCTGCACCAGCGCCACCTGGCGGCGCAGATAAGGCTCGCACTGGGCCACTTCTTCAGGCTGCGGGTTGCGGTTGCCGGGCGGGCGGCACTTGAGCACGTTGGCAATGTAGACGGGCTGCGGTTCGGCGCTGGCACCGGCGGCGCCGGCCGGCGCTGGCGCGTGGCGTGACAGGCCGGTGGCGGCGAGCATGGCGTCCAGCAGCTTGCCGGCCTGGCCGACGAAGGGCTGGCCTTGCCGGTCTTCCTGCTCGCCCGGGGCTTCGCCAATGACCATCCAGTCGGCCTGCCGGGCGCCCACGCCAAACACGGTGTGGCGGCGCTTTTCGCACAGGCCGCAGGCGTGGCAGTCGGCCACGGCGGCTTCCAGCGCGGGCCAGTCCATGGTGTCAACCCCGGCCGGGCGGGGGGCGCGAACGGGTGGTTCCGGGGTCGGCGGCGGTGACGGCAGGGCGGCCTTGGCTGGCGAGGCCGGTGGCGCTTGGCGGGGCGGGGCGGGCAAGGGCGCGGGCGCCGGGGCCGGATGCGCGGCAGGCGCCGCGAGGGGATGCGCCTCCAGCCGGGCCGCCGCCGGGGCCTGTGGCGCAGGCGCCGACGTACCGGCCGGGGAGCGCGCCAGTGGCCGGGCGGGCGCGGGCGGGCGCGCCCAAAGGCGCACGCCCATTTCGGCCAGCATGGCGCGCTGGCGGTCGTCCAGGTGGTTCATGCGGCCGCCCTCAGAACCTGTTCAAGGTTTCGCCGTGCGTGGGCAACCAGCGGTTGGGGAAGGGATGCAAGGCGCTTGCCTCTTGCACGCATCACGCCGCCAATGGCCCGCAATTTCCGTGTGATTGGCCAGTTTGGCAGCGCCGCAGACCGCCCCCATCTGCTGGAGTGCCCGCTGGGCAGGCACTTTGAACAGGTTCTCACAGCCGGTTCAACACCTGGGCAGCCTGGGCGCGGGCAGGCCGCGGGCGGATGCGGGGCGGCCTGCAAGGCGCCAGGCCACGCGGCAAGCCGCCCGGGCCGGCGCGGGTTCTGACGCAGGCGGCGAAGCAACGTTGAATCCGTTGGCAGGGCCGGGCGCGTGCGCAGCGCTGGCCGGGTGGGCGCGGCGTGAGGCAGGGGCAAAGCGCGGGCGGCCATGGTTACAGGGGCAGGCGCATGACCACGGCGTCTTCGCGCTGGCCATGTGCGGCCGGGTAGTAGCCGGGGCGCACGGCCACGCGGGTGAAGCCCTGCCGGGTGTACACGTGCAGCGCGCGGGCGTTGCTGGCGCGCACTTCCAGCCACACGCAGGCTGCGCCCCGGGCGCGCGCCCACAGGGCCAGCGCGTCCAGCAGCAGGCGGGCGCAGCCCTGGCGCTGCCAGGCGGGGGCCACGGTGAGGTTGAGCAAATGCGCTTCTTCCACCCCCGGCATGGCGACAAAGTAGCCCAGCAGCGCCGGGCCAGCCACCAGGCACTGCACGGCGTAGCCAGCGGCCAGGGCGTCGGTGAAGTGGCCGCGCGTCCAGGGGTGGGCGTGGGCGCTTTGCTCCACGGCCAGCAAGGCGTCCATCCAGGCGGGGCCCAGGGGTTCCAGGCGTGCCTCGGGGAAGTCGGTGGGGGTAGAAGCGGGGGCGGGGGCTTGCATGCGCGCGTGGCGTGGTCAGGCGCGGGCGCCGGCTTTGGCGGCCAAGCGTTCGGCGGTGGTTTGCGCCACTTTATCGCGGATGTACAGCGGCAGCGCTTCGTCAGCCGGTACGGCTTGGCCGGCAGCCAGCCGGGCCGGGGCCAGTGCCAGCAAGGCGGTGGCGGCGGGCTGGGCGGGCAGGCGCGGCCAGGCAGCCCATTGCGGCGGCAGGCGCGGGCCAAAGGCATCCAAGCCGTGGCCAGCCAAGGCCCAGGGCGCGGGTGTGCCGGCGGGCACGCTCAGGGCTTCGGGCGGGGTGACGACAGGGGGTGCCCCGGCTGTCCAGCCCGTGCCGGCTTGCCAGACAAAGGGGGCGGCGTAGACCTCGCCCATGCGGGCGTCCAGCAGGGCCAGCACGCGGGTGGCGCCGTGGCGCTGGCGCGCGTCTTCGGCCACGGCGAGCAGGGTGTCCAGCGGCAGCACAGGCACGCCCGCGCCCCAGGCCAGCCCTTGCGCCACGGCGCAGGCGGTGCGCAAGCCGGTGAAGGCGCCGGGGCCACGGCCAAAGACGATGGCGTGGAGCGCCTGCACGCTCAGGCCCGCCTCGGCCAGCAGGCGCAGCGCGGCCGGCACCAGCGTGGCCGACGCCTGCGCGCCGCCTGCGCCCGTGTGAGTGAGCACATGCTCGCCCTGCTGAACGGCAAGGGAAAGCGTTTCGGTGCTGGTGTCGAAAGCCAGAAGGTTCATGACGCAGGCAGTAAAGCAGGCCGGTCGCGCCCGTGGGGCGCGGGGTTCTCGTGGGGCGGGTGGCTGGCGCAGCGCAGGGCGCAACGCCATGGGCGCGTGGCCGGAGATTATCCGCGCGCACAGCGCACATTGCAGCCGTGCAGGGTGGCACAGGGCACTGTTGGGCCGCGCGCGGCGGACTTGTCCCGTTGAGCCCCAAAGGGGCCATGACGGCGCCACCAGCACGGCGCGCAGGGCCATTCAGAGGATGGAAACACTCTAGACTCGCGCCCCATGTCCATTGCTTCCCCGATGATGCGCGCGGCCTCGCTGGCGCTGTGGCTGGCCGCTGGCGTGGCGCAGGCGCAAGACGCGGCGCTGCCGCCCGCAGTGGCCGAGGCGCTGGCGCGGGCCGACGTGCCCGCGCACGCCGCCGCCATGCTGGTGGTGCCGCTGGCGCCGCCGCCCGGCACGGTGAGCCGCGTGCCCGAGCCGGTCAACCCCAGCGGCGATGCCAACGCCCAGCCCGCGCCGCAGCCGCCCCTGCGCCCGCGCCTGTCGTGGCGGGCCGATGCAGCCATGAACCCGGCCTCGGTCATGAAGCTAGTGACCACTTACGCCGGGCTGGACTTGCTGGGGCCGGGCTACTTCTGGAAAACGCGCGTGTACACGCAGGGCTACGTGAAAGGCGGCGTGCTGCACGGCAACCTGCTGATTCAGGGCAGCGGCGACCCCAAGCTGGTGCTGGAGCGCCTGCACGACCTGTTGCTGGCCGTGCAGGAAAAGGGCGTGCGCGAGATCAACGGCGACATCCTGCTGGACAACAGCATCTTCCGCCTGCCCGCGCACGACCCCGCTGCTTTTGACGCCGAGCCCCTGCGCCCCTACAACGTGGCGCCCGACGGGCTGCTGGTCAACTTCAAGGCGCTCATCTTCAAGTTCACGCCCGACCCGGACGGCCGCCGCGTCTGGGTCAGCAGCGAGCCGCCCATCAGCGGCGTGGACATGCCGGCCGAAGTGCCTGCCGCCCCCGGCGCCTGCGGCGACTGGCGCACCCGCCTGGCAGCCGATTTCAGCCACCCCGCGCGCGTGGCCTTCGCGGGCCGCTACCCGGCGCGCTGCGGAGAACAGACCTGGGCCGTGGCCTATGCCGACCCGCCCAGCTACGCCCCGCGCGTGATCGACGCCATGTGGCGCGCCGCCGGCGGCCGCCTGAGCGGGCAAGTCAGGATGCTGCAAGGCAGGGCCAGCGGCGCGCCGCTGGTCACCGGCCTGTCGCTGCCGCTGGCCAGCATCATTGCCGACATCAACAAATACTCCAACAACGTCATGGCGCAGCAATTGCTGCTCACGCTCTCGGCCGCGGGCGACGGGCGCGGCAGCTTCGCCGAATCCAAAAACGCCCTGGCGCGCTGGTGGCGCCAGCGTTTCGGCCTGCGCGCCGCGCCCGTGGTGGACAACGGCTCCGGCCTGTCGCGCCAGGCGCGCATCAGCGCCGCCTCGCTGGCCGCGCTCTTGCAGCAGGCCGCGCGCGGCCCGCACGCAGCGGTGTTTGAAAACTCGCTCAGCATTGCCGGCATTGACGGCACCACGCGCCGCATGTCGTCGCGCAACCCGGCGTCGGAAGTGATTGGCAACGCCCGCCTGAAAACCGGCACCCTGCGCGACGTGACCGCCATCGCCGGCTACGCCACCGGCCGCAGCGGCCAGCGTTACGCGGTGGTGGGCCTGATCAACCACCCTAACGCCCCCGCCGCCCGCCCCGCGCTAGACCGGCTGGTGGAATGGGCGGTGCAGGACGGGCCGTAAACCCGCAAGCGCCTGTTCACGCACCAGGCAGCAAGCCTGCCAACGGGCGCAACCAGAACAAGCAGAGCCAAATGGCTTGACGCACAGCCGCTTACGCGGCGAGCCGTTCAAGGCAGCCCTTGCCTTTGAAACCGGCCGCGCGCATTAGCGGAGCAGGCAGGGCTTTAACCTTGGGCGATGTGCGCCGCGATGGCCTGGCCCATGTCGGTGGTGCTGGCCGTACCGCCCAGGTCGGGCGTGCGCGGGCCTTCGCGCAGCACGGTTTCGATGGCGCGCACGATGGCGTCGTGCGCGGCCTGCTCGCCCAGAAATTGCAGCATGAGCGCGGCCGACCAGATCATGGCCACGGGGTTGGCGATGCCTTTGCCGTAAATGTCAGGGGCGGAGCCGTGCACGGGCTCGAACAGGCTAGGAAAGCGCCGCTCGGGGTTGAGGTTGGCCGAGGGCGCCAGGCCAATGGTGCCGGTGCAGGCCGGGCCCAGGTCGCTCAGGATGTCGCCGAACAGGTTGCTGGCCACCACCACGTCAAAGCGCTGGGGCTGGAGCACGAAGCGCGCGGCCAGGATGTCGATGTGGTGCTTTTCCACCGTCACCTGCGGGTAGTGCTGGTGCATGGCGTCGGCGCGGCCGTCCCACCAGGGCATGCTGATGGCAATGCCGTTGCTCTTGGTGGCCACGTCGAGCTTGCGGCGCGGGCGGGCGGCGGCCTGCTCGAAGGCGAAGCGCAGCACGCGGTCGGAGCCAAAGGCGCTCATCACGGTTTCCTGCACCACGATTTCGCGCTCGGTGCCGGCGTACATCACGCCGCCCAAGTTGGTGTATTCGCCTTCGGTGTTTTCGCGCACCACCAGAAAGTCGATGTCGCCCGCCTTCCTGCCCGCCAATGGGCAGGGCACGCCGTCGAACAGGCGCACGGGGCGCAGGTTGATGTATTGGTCAAACTCGCGACGGAATTTCAGCAGGCTGCCCCACAGCGAAACGTGGTCGGGCACGGTGGCGGGCCAGCCGACGGCGCCGAACAGGATGGCGTCCATGTCCTGCAATTGCGCCTTCCAGTCGGGCGGCATCATCTCGCCGTGCTGCTGGTAATAGTCGCAGCTGGCCCAGGCGATGGGGGTGAGCTGCAGGCGGGCGCCAAAGCGGCGCTGCACGGCGGCAAGCGCGCGCAGCGCCTCGGGCATCACTTCCTGGCCGATGCCGTCGCCAGGGATGACGGCGATCTGGTGAGCGGTGTTCATGCGGAACGTTCCAATGAAGAAAAGGACGGAAAACGCGGGCAGCGCCCGATGATGATGAAAAAGGCCGTTCAGGCCGTATCCACGCCCTGGTCAGCTATTGTTTTGATAGTTATTGAAAAAATCGTCCAGCACGGCCGTGCTGTAGCGGCTGGCCACGCGGGTGAGAAAGCGCGGAAAGTCCACATGGGCGCTGTCGTCGGCGCGGTCGCTGATGGTGCGCAGCGCGGCAAAGGGCAAGCCCCAGTCGTGGCAGACCTGGGCCACGGCGGCGCCTTCCATTTCCACGGCCAGGGCGTCGGGCAGGGCCTGGCGCAGGGCCGCGCTTTCGCCAGAGGTGGCGACAAAGCGGTCGCCGCTGGCGATCAGGCCGGTATGCACGCGCGGCTGTTGCAGGCCGAATTCGGCCACGGCGTCTTCGCCCAGCGTGCGCGCGGGCTGGGCCAGGGTGCGGCGGGCGGCATCGGCCAGGGCGGCGGAGAGCGCAGCGCCGGCGCCGAAGCGGGCGCGGCCGTACAGCGGCACCTCGTGGCGCGGAAACAGGGGCGAGGCGTCCATGTCGTGCTGCACGAAGTCGCTGGCGATGACCACATCGCCCACGCGCACGCCCGGCCCCAGGCCGCCAGCCACGCCGGTGAACAGCATGGCGGCCACGCCAAAGCGTTCGGCCAGCACGGCGGCGGTGGTGGCGGCGGCCACTTTGCCCACGCGCGAGAGCACGGCCACGACGTCATGCCCGTGCCAGTGGCCGCGCCAGAAGTCGCGCCCGGCCACGTGTTCGCGGCGTTCGTCGGGCAGGCGCTCCAGCACGGCGGCCAGTTCTTCGTGCAGGGCGCTGATGATGGCGATGGGGGGCATGAAACCGGAGGCAGGCAGGTTCAGGGACTGGCGGGCGGCGGGGCGGCGTCGCGCAGCTCGCGGCGCAGCACCTTGCCCACGGGGGTTTTGGGCAGCTGGTCGCGGAATTCGATGTGCGTGGGGCGCTTGTAGCCGGTCAGGCGTTCCTTGCCGAAGGCGCGCAGGTCGTCGGCGGTGAGGGCCGGGTCCTTGCGCACGACGATGAGCTTGACCGCCTCGCCCGTGCGCTCGTCGGGCACGCCCACAGCCGCCACTTCCAGCACGCCGGGCATGGCGGCCATCACGTCCTCGACCTCGTTGGGATAGACGTTGAAGCCGCTGACCAGGATCATGTCCTTCTTGCGGTCAACGATGCGGAAGTAGCCGCGCTCGTCCATCACGCCAATGTCGCCGGTCTTGAAGTAGCCGTCGGCCGTCATGACCTGGGCGGTTTCATCGGGGCGCTGCCAGTAGCCGGCCATGACCTGCGGGCCCTTGATGGCGATTTCGCCGGCCTGGCCCACGGGCAGCGGGCGGCCCTGGTCGTCCAGGATTTGCATCCAGGTGCTGGGCAGCGGCAGGCCAATGGTGCCGTTGTAGGTCTTGGAGGTGACGGGGTTGCAGCTGGCGATGGGCGAGGTTTCCGACAGGCCGTAGCCTTCGCAGATGGCGCAGCCGGTCTTTTCCAGCCATTGCTGCGCCACCGCGCCTTGCACGGCCATGCCGCCGCCCACGGCCACTTTCAGGTGGCGCCAGTCCACGCTGCCGAAGTCGGGGTGGTTGACCAGGCCGTTGAACAGGGTGTTGACGGCCGGAAACTGGTGGAAGACGTGGCGCGACAGTTCCTTGAGCGTGGCCTTCAGGTCGCGCGGGTTGGGGATGAGCACCGTCTTGCCGCCCGTGCGCATGGCCAGCATCATGTTCACGGTGAAGGCGAAGATGTGATAGAGCGGCAGCGCGCAGATGCCCACGATTTGCTGGCCGGCCGGCACGTCCTTGAGCACGGGCTGATACCACGCCTCGGCCTGCAGCGTGTTGGCGATGAGGTTGCGGTGCAGCAGCACGGCGCCCTTGGCCACGCCGGTGGTGCCGCCGGTGTATTGCAGTACGGCCACGTCGTCCGGGCCGATGGCGGGCGGCTGGAAAGCGCCGCGCCGGCCCTGGGCCAGCGCGTCGTTGTAGCGCACGGCGCCGGGCAGCTGGTAGGGCGGCACCAGCTTCTTGACGCTGCGCACGACGAAGTTGACCACCGCGCCCTTGAGCAGGCCCAGCTGGTCGCCCATGCTGGCCAGCACCACGTGCTTGACGGCGGTGCGCGCCAGGCACTTTTGCAGCGTGGCGGCAAAGTTCTCGATGATGACGATGGCGCTGGCGCCCGCGTCCTTGAGCTGGTGCTCCAGCTCGCGCGCGGTGTAGAGCGGGTTGACGTTGACCACGATCAGCCCGGCGCGCAGCACGGCGGCCACCACGGCGGGGTATTGCGGCACGTTGGGCATCATGATGGCCACGCGGTCGCCGCGGGCCAGGCCCAGACCCTGGAAGTAGGCGGCCAGCGCGCGGCTCTGGGCGTCGATCTCGGCAAAGGAGATGTCCTTGCCCATGAAGCTGTAGGCAGTGCGGCTGGCGTACTTGGCGAAGCTCTCCTCCATCAGCGCCACCAGCGACGGGTAGCGCGCGGGGTCGATGTCGGCGGGAATGCCTTCGGGATAGTGCTTGAGCCAGATCCGCTCGGTCGTCATGGCGGGGTCTCCTTGGGTCGTCTCGGTCGTCTTGATCGGTAGGGCGGGTGTCAGAACCTGTTCAACGTCCCTGCGCGGCGGGCCATCAAGCGGATTGGGGCGGTCTGCGGCGTTGCAAAACTTGCCAATAGCACGGGAATCACGGGCTATTGGCGGCGCTTTTCGCCTGGCATCCCATCCCCAACCGCTTGTCGCCCGCTCGCGCCGAGACGTTGAACAGGTTCTCAATGCCGCGCCCCGGCTGGGCGGGGCGCGGGCGGCATTGTCGGCAAAACAGACGGCCGTGGGTACTGGCGTTTTCCTGAACAGCCGCGAAAATGGCCCAAAAGTATCTTGATAAGATACTTTTCGAACGGCCGTGCGCTTTTAAGGCACAGCCAGCGTCGCGGCGCGCTACTAGGGCGGGGCTTATTCGATGGCCTTGGCGATGTCTTCCACCACCTTCTTGGCGTCGCCAAACACCATCATGGTCTTGTCCATGTAGAACAGCTCGTTGTCCAGCCCGGCGTAGCCGGCGGCCATGGAGCGCTTGTTCACGATCACGGTCTTGGCCTTGTAGGCTTCCAGGATGGGCATGCCGTAGATCGGGCTGCCCTTTTGCAGCGCGGCGGGGTTCACCACGTCGTTGGCGCCCAGCACGATGGCCACGTCGGCCTGGCCGAACTCGCCGTTCACGTCCTCCATCTCGTGCACCTGGTCGTAGGGCACCTCGGCCTCGGCCAGCAGCACGTTCATGTGTCCGGGCATGCGGCCAGCCACGGGGTGGATGGCGTATTTCACGTCGATGCCCTTGTCCACCAGCTTGTCCACCAGCTCTTTCACCGCGTGCTGCGCGCGCGCCACCGCCAGGCCGTAGCCGGGCACGATGATGACGCTGTCGGCATTGCCGAGCATGAAGGCCGCATCGTCGGCGCTGCCGCTTTTCACCGGGCGCTGCTCCTGCGCGCCGCCGCTGGCCGTGGCCGCGTCGCCGCCAAAGCCGCCCAGAATCACGTTGAAGAACGAGCGGTTCATGGCCTTGCACATGATGTAGCTCAGGATGGCGCCCGAGCTGCCCACCAGCGAACCGGCGATGATGAGCATGCTGTTGTTCAAGCTGAAGCCAAT
The DNA here is from genome assembly GCA_003859965.1 of Comamonadaceae bacterium OH2545_COT-014. Classification (GTDB taxonomy): domain Bacteria; phylum Pseudomonadota; class Gammaproteobacteria; order Burkholderiales; family Burkholderiaceae_C; genus Ottowia. The sequence continues at coordinate 39,168 of RQYR01000007.1, forward strand.
GCCCGCGGCCGCCCAGCCCGAATAGCTGTTGAGCATGCTGACCACCACCGGCATGTCCGCCCCGCCGATGGGGATGATGATGAGCACGCCCAGCACGAAGCTGAGCGCCAGCATCACGTAAAACGCCAGCCAGTTGCCGGTGAACATGAACACCAGTCCCAGCGCCACGGTGGCCAGGCCCAGCGCCAGGTTCAGCAGGTGCTGGCCGGCGAACACCACCGGCGCGCCCTGGAACAGGCGGAACTTGTACTTGCCCGAGAGCTTGCCGAAGGCGATGACCGAGCCGCTGAAGGTGATGGCGCCGATGGCCGCGCCCAGAAACAGCTCCAGCCGGTTGCCCAGCGGAATGGGCTGGCCGTGCCCGGCGATGCCGAAGGCCCAGGGCTCGGTCACGGCGGCGATGGCGATGAACACCGCCGCCAGGCCGATCATGCTGTGCATGAAGGCCACCAGCTCGGGCATCTTGGTCATCTCCACGCGCTGCGCCATCACGGCGCCGGCGCTGCCGCCGATCAGCAGGCCCAGCAGCACCCAGCCCAGGCCCAGGGCCGAGCCGGCCAGCTGCACGATCAGCGCCGCCGTGGTCAGCACGGCAATGGCCATGCCGGCCATGCCGAACAGGTTGCCCCGGATGGACGTGGTGGGGTGGCTCAGGCCCTTGAGGGCCTGGATGAAGCACACGCTGGCCAGCAGGTACAGCAGCGTGACGAGATTCATGCTCATGTCTTGACTCCTCTTTTTATAGCTGCTCAGGCTTTACCTTCGGGCGCTGGTGCGGCTTTTCTTTCTTTTTTCTTGAACATCTCCAGCATGCGCCGCGTGACCAGGAAGCCGCCGAACACGTTCACCGCCGCCAGCGCCACGGCCAGCACGCCCATCAGCTTGGCAAAGCCGCCTTCGGTGAGGGCGGCGGCCAGCATGGCGCCGACGATGACGATGGCGGAAATGGCGTTGGTCACCGCCATCAGCGGCGTGTGCAGCGCGGGCGTGACGTTCCACACCACGTGGTAGCCCACGTAGATGGCCAGCACGAAGATGATGAGGTTGACGATGGTGGGCGAGACGGCATCCATGATGAAAGCTCCGGCGAGACAAAAAAGGGGCGGTTACTGGCGGTCGGCGCGCGGCGCGGGAACGGGGGCAGGCGCGGGTGGCGGCATCACTTGCTCGGCCTGCGGCGGCGCAGTCACCACGGGCGGCGCCTGGGGCGCGGCAGCGGGAGCCACCGGCGGCGCGGCCTGTGGTGCGAAAGGCAGTGCCGGCACGGCCAGCGGTGCGCCATCAGCGGCGGCCTGCGCCGCGCGGGCGAGCTGGCGCGCCCACTTCAGCCCGGGCGCGCCGGCAGCCAGAAAGTCGTCGTTGGAACGCGTGGTGGCCTCCAGCAGCGCGGGATCCAGCAGCGCGTGCACTTCCAGCAGGCGCTGGCCTTGCGGCACGCGGTGCGCCACCCAGGCGCGCGGCGTCGAGGCCAGGCCGCGCCGCTGCAGCCACTGCCACAGCACGGCATTCTGTTTTTCCAGGTAGTGGTCAAAGTCGGCGTCCCGCCGCATGCGCAGGCAGCCGCTGGCGGCTTCGGCGCTGGCGGGCACGTGCAAGCTGGTGGGGGCGGCGCAGGCGGCGCTGCCGGCGGGCGCGGTTTGCACGGCCACGATGGCCAGCCAGTGCCCGTCATCACGGCGCAGCCCCACGGCGCGCGTGGGCGCGGTGGCGCCGCTGACGGGCACGGGCGCATCGCCCGCCAGCCAGGGCAGCGATTCGTGACCCAGGTCATACCAAGTGCCAATGCTGACGGGCGGTACGTGGATGAGCGGGGCGCTGGGGGCTGGCGCGGCGGCGGTGGCGGTCGTGGCCGGGCCGGCCGCAGCGGATGTGCCTGCCGGGGCGGCGCAGCCAGCGGCCAGGGCAGCCAGCGTGGCCGCCAGGGCAAGCCTGGCAAGCTTGGCAAGGGGAGCGGTAGCGGGTCTGGTCAGGGTCATGGGCAGGATCCGGTTGCGAAAGGGGCGGGAATGCGGTTTTCCAAAAAAGCGCCGGAGCGCTGTCAGCGGGCGCCCGGGCCGTTGGTAGCGCTCGTAGCGGCGTTGGCGGATGCGGCGCCGTGGCGGGCGAAGAAGGCGGCCACGGCGTCCAGCAAAGCCTGCTGTTCGGCGGTAACGGGCGGCTGGGCATGCGCGACGGCATGCAGCACGGTGCGCAAGGTGTCCTGGTGGTAGGGGGTGAACCGGGCGGCGCTGCGGGTCAGCACGGCAGGCACTTCCCGGGGCGTGAGCGGGTGCGCGCGCAGCAGGTGGGCGCTGGCCAGCCACAAGTCCTGGGCGGCCTTCTCGTCCAGGCTCAGGTGCTGGCGCAGCAGCGCCTGCGCGGCGGACGCGCGGGCGCTTTCATGGGGCAAGGCGGCTCCGGGCTGCGCCTGGCCCGCTTGCGCCACGGCCAGTGCCAGCACGCCCACCACGTCCACCGGGTGTTCCAGCGCATACAACGGGGGCTGGGTGATTTTTTTCTTCCAGGCGCGGCGGCGGAAGAAGGTGAGCGGGTTGAGCCAGCCCACGTCAATGCCCAGGCGCTTCAGTCCCTCGGCCACGAAGATCAGGCCCATCAGCAGACCGATGATTTGCATCAGCAGGCCCATGTGACAGTGTTCCTTGCGTGTGTGGCGGTTTTGGGGCGCCGGAGACGGCCCTCAGCCGCGCCGCACAGCCCCGCCTTGGGTGACCAGGCAGGCGGCCACGATGTCGTCTTCCATGTCAATGCGCAGCGTGGCGGGCGGTTCGCCCTTGGCGGCCGGGGGCAGCACGAGCTTGAGGAAGTCGAGCACGTTGCGCGCGTACAGGCTGCTGGCGTCGGCGGCCACCAGCGCGGGCAGGTTGGTTTCGCCCACGATGGTGACGCCGTGCTTGACCACGGTGCGGCCGGCCTCGGTCAGCGGGCAGTTGCCGCCCACGCCGCCTTCGCCCCGGCCGGCGGCCAGGTCCACGATGACGGAGCCGGGCTTCATGCTCCGCACCATGTCCTCGGTCACAAGCACGGGCGCGGCGCGGCCGGGAATCAGGGCGGTGGAGATCACCACGTCGGCCTGCGCCACGCGCTTGGCCACTTCCACCTTCTGGCGCTCCAGCCAGCTGGGCGGCATGGGGCGGGCGTAGCCGCCCACGCCTTCGGCGGCCTCGCGCTCCTCGTCGGTTTCGTAGGGCACGTCGATGAACTTGGCGCCCAGCGATTCCACCTGCTCCTTCACGCTGGGGCGCACGTCGCTGGCCTCGATCACCGCGCCCAGGCGCTTGGCCGTGGCAATGGCCTGCAGGCCGGCCACGCCCACGCCCAGGATGACCACGCGCGCCGCCTTCACGGTGCCCGCCGCCGTCATCAGCATGGGAAAGAATTTCTGGTAGCGGTCGGCCGCCATGATGACGGCCTTGTAGCCCGCGATGTTGGCCTGGCTGGACAGCACGTCCATGCTCTGCGCGCGCGTGGTGCGCGGCGCCGCCTCCAGCGCGAAGGCCGTCAGCCCGGCGGCGGCCAGGCGCTGCAGCCCTTCGGCGTTGAACGGCTCCAGCATGCCCACCAGCGTGGCGCCGCTGCGCATGTGCGCCAGCTCGGCCTCGGCGGGCGGGCGCACTTTCAGCACCAGCTCGGCGCCCAGGGCGCCGGCGGCATCGGTGATTTCGGCCCCGGCGGCCTGGTAGGCGGCATCCGGGGCGCTGGCGGCCTGGCCCGCGCCGGATTGCACGCGCACCTGGTGGCCCTGCGCCACGAGTTTCTTGGCCGTTTCGGGGGTGACGGCGACACGGGTTTCGCCAGCCGCCGTTTCGGCGGGCACGCCAATCAGCATGTGTTTTCTCCTTGGTCTGGTCTTGCGGCAGCGACGTTTGTGCCGCCGCCGCAGGCGGACCGGGGCATTTTGCATCATGGCCCAGGCAGGCGGGGCCAAAAAAATGCGTGCCCGGCGCGGCCGCAAGCCGTGGCCGCATGAGGCCGCTGGGGGAGGGCCGCGCGCGTGCTGCACGCCGCCGGACGCGCCCCCGGATAATCGCGGCCATGACGAATGCCTCTCGATGGAAGCCCAGCGTCACGGTCGCGGCCGTGATCGAGCAGCATGGCCGCTACCTGCTGGTGGAAGAGCACACCAGCGAGGGGCTGCGCCTGAACACCCCCGCCGGGCACCTGGAGCCCGGCGAATCGCCCGCCGAAGGCGCGGTGCGCGAGGCGCTGGAGGAAACCGGCCACGCCTTCACCCCCGCCGCGCTGCTGGGCATCTACATGGCCGCTTCGCCCGATGCGCAAGGCGCACCCGCCACCTGGATGCGTTTTGCCTTTTGCGGCACGGCGCGCCCGTGCCACCCGCCGCGTGCGCTGGACGAAGGCATCGTGCGCACGCTGTGGATGACCCCCGCCGAAATCGAAGCCAGCCAGCCGCGCCACCGCAGCCCGCTGGTGTGGCGCTGCGTGCAGGACCACCTGCGCGGCCAGCGCTTTCCGCTGGAGGCGGTGCAAATGGATGCCACGGCCACTGCCGCCATGGCGCCGCAGCCCGCGCCGCGCCAGCCAGCGCAGGCGCAGGGGTCAAGGGCGGGTGATTGATGAAAACAGCCTTTCAGGCCGTCAATACGGCCTGAATAGCTATTAAATATGTAGCAATCATGATGGAGCCACTGCTGTCCTGGAGCCTGCTGGCCGTGGCGGCCCTGGGGGCGGGCGTGCTCAACGCCGTGGCGGGCGGCGGCACGTTTCTCACCTTTCCGGCCCTGGTGTGGGCGGGCGTGCCGCCCATTGCCGCCAACGCCACCAGCGCCTTTGCCGTCATGCCCGGCTACGCGGGCAGCGCGCTGGGTTTTCGCGCCGAGCTGGCAGCGCTGCCGCGCGCGCTGCTGGGGCGCGAAATGCTGATCTGCGCCGCAGGCGGCGTGGCCGGGGCGCTGCTGCTGCTGCTCACGCCCGCCAAGCTGTTCGCGGGCATCGTGCCCTGGCTGCTGCTGTTTGCCACGGCCTTGTTCGCCGCCGGCCCCCGGCTGGCGCGCTGGGCCGGCAGCGGGGCGCAGGGCGCTGGCGCGGGGGCCGCGCGCTGGCGCGGCGCGGGGCTGCTGGCCGTGGCCGTGTATGGCGGCTACTTCAACGGCGGCTTGGGCATCTTGCTGATGGCGCTGTACCTGCTGGCGGGCGAGGGGCGGCTGAACACCGTCAACGCGCTGAAAAACCTCAATTCCCTGGTGCTCTCCCTGGTGTCCGTCGCGGCCTTCGCCGTGGGCGGCGCCATTGCCTGGCCGCAGGCGCTATGGATGGCGCTTTTCGCCACCTTGGGCGGCTTTGCCGGCGCGCGGCTGGCCCGCCGCCTGCCGGTGGCGTGGGTGCGTGGCATCGTCATCGCCACGGGGCTGGTGATGGCGGGGCTGTTTTTTCTGCGCGGCTGAGTGAAATTGTGAACAGATGGCGGGCAAGGCGCCGACAAGCCGGGCCGCTGGGGTGTGCATATTCGCCTGAAAAGTGACAGACTTCGCCGATAGCTGGCTGGCCTGACCAGCCAGGCGCAAACGGTCAACATCACTGAAACCTTTCGCCATGCCACCGCCCCGGACTGGAGCCTGCACGGGCACACCACGCTGACGGCGGCTACCGGGGCTGAAGGCGATGCCGCGGGCACGGGCTGGCTGCGCCTGACAGGGTCGGTGGACGACCAGGCCGGGTCGGCCATCTACGACCAAGCCTTCGCATCCACCGACGGCATTGACGTGCAGTTCGAATACGCCACTTGGCGGCCTGATGCGGGCGAGGGCGCCGATGGCTTTACCTTCTACCTGATCGACGGCGCCACCACAGCGCCCACGGTGGGCGCGCGCGGCGGCAGCCTGGGCTATTCCTGGGGCGCCCATGGCCCGGGTGTGACCAACGGCTACGTGGGCATTGGCTTTGACGAGTGGGGCAACTTCTCCAACCACCGGTACGGCGCGTGCAACGTGATAGCCTGCGCGCCAGATGCCACGGTCTGGAAAAACCGCGTGGCCGTGCGTGGCTCTGGCTCGCTGCTGGGCACCAGCGCCGGGGCGGACCCGCAGAACAAGACCACGGGCTTTGAACTGCTGCGCGAGGTCGAGGCCGCCCCGTCTGGCGCCAGCAACACCCGCATCGTGACCGGCACGCGCGACGACGCCAAGCGCGTGCGCATTCTCATCACGCCCGCGCCTGACGTGAAGATGAGCGTGTTCCTCAACGGCAACACCGTCATCGACGCCATGCCCTTGGTCAACGCGGGTGTGCCGGTCACAGGCATGGAGGCATTGCCCGCCACCTTCAAGATGGGTTTCAGCGCCAGCATGGGGGCGTTGCACAACACGCATGAAATCCGCAACCTGCGCGTGACCAAAGCCACCTTGGACGCCATTGACGATACCTACACCGCCACGCCCGGCCAGACACTGACGGTGCCGCTGGCTTCGGGGCTGGGCGCCAACGACTTTGGCGTGCTGCCCACTTCGGTGTTCACGCTCACCACGCCCTCTCCCAATGGCAGCGTAACCCTCAACCCCAACGGCGGTTTCAGTTTCACCCCCGGTGCGGGTTTTAGCGGCACTACCACCTTCCGCTATCAGGTTTGCAACGGCACCGTCTGCGACACGGCCACCGCCACCATCACCGTGCAGGCCGCGCCCGGTGTCACTGCCGTGCCGGTGAATGCGCCCTGGGCGCTGATTTTGGCCACGCTGGGCATCGCGGGGCTTGCCCGCCGCCGGCGCGCGTAGCCTGCCGCCCCGCATGGCCCCCCGCTGAACCGCCGATAGACAAAACCTTGAAAGGGTTGAACCCTTTCAAGGTGTTTTTCTGGGCTCTCCTGAAATGCTCCCCGAGGGCCGCCAGGCCGTTAGTCCACTGGTCGCTCAGGCTTTTGCCATTGGTTGCCTTTTCCCTGGCGGCCTTGGGCGCTGTATCAGCTTCTTTTCGCGGTCTGCAGCTTGGTGCCAATGGCCAACGCAGGCTTAACGCAGGTATTGGCCGTTGCTGCCGATGATGGAAAGGTCCACGTAGCTCAGGCTCGTGTGGTCATTGGAGCTGTAGCCCAGCTCCAGCCCGCCCAGGTCGAAGTGGCTCATGGCGTTGAGGGTGGAAAGAATGCGCTCGCGCGTGGGCTTGGGGCCGGCGCGGCGCAGGGCTTCCACCAGCACCTTGGCGCTGGCATAGCCTTCCATGACCTGGGGCGACAGCGTGGCGCCCGCGGCCTTGGCCAGCTGGGCGGCTTCACGGTTGATGGCCAGCCCCATGGCGCGCTCGCTGGGGAAGACCTGGGTAACGATGACGCCATGCCCGTCCTTGCCCAGCTGCTCAATGAAGCGGCTGGACGCATTGTTCGAAGCCGTGATGACCTGGATGCGCGAGCCCGCTTGCCGCAGCGCTTTGATGCCTGTGCTGACCGCCGCATTGGAGCCGACCCACAGCACGGCCTGCGCGCCTGATTGCTGGATCTTCGCGATGATGGCGGCGTGATCGGGCTGCTGGCGGTCGGCGGCGATCAGCGCGGCCGGTTGCAAGCCCGCTTTCTTGAAGCCTTTCATTGCGCCGGCCAGGCAGTCGCGCCCGAACGTGTCATCCACATATACCACCGCGATGCGGTTGAGCGTGAGCGTGTGCAAGTGCTCGATGGCTTTTTCGGTTTCGGCCTGATAGCTGGAGCGCACATTGAACACATACGGGTGAGCCGGCTCATGCAGCACCATGGCGCCCGTGGCGGGGCCCACAAGCGCCACGCGGTGCTGCGCCAGTGCGGGCAAGATCGCCTCGGTATGCGGCGTGCCCCGGCTCATCAGCAGGGCAAGGGCGTTTTCCTTTTCAATGAGCTGGCGCGCATTGGCCGCAGCCTGCTTGGGGATGAACCGGTCGTCCAGCGTGACAAGGCGGATCTTCTCGCCATGCACGCCGCCCGTGGCGTTCACATGGTTGATGTAAAGCGCGATACCCACCTGGTTTTCGGCCACGCTGGTTGCCACGGGGCCTGTCAGGGCCGTGGTTTGCCCAATCAGGATTTCGGCGCGCAAAGGCGAGAGTGCCGCCAGCGCCACGGCCGCACCGGCGGCCAGTCGCAGGCTCAGGCGGTGCAGCGGCCGGGAGCGGAAAGCATGGGCAAGGGCAAAGCGCGGCATGAGAAGGGGCTTGGAAAAGACAGGAAAAGAAGGAAAGGCAAAAGCAGCCCTTGACAAACCTGGCCCTGCATGGCGCGCGGGCAAACAGTTGGCGGGGCCGGGTGAGCCTGGTGCCAACCAAGTGTGCGGATGGCTCAAAATTGAACATTTTGTTTCAAATTTAAGACTAATGGAGTAGGTAATTCCACTTATTCCGCATAATTCCCCGTATGACCAACAAACAGCGCATCGTGGTGGGCCTCTCGGGCGGCGTGGATTCGGCCGTCACCGCCTGGCTGCTCAAGCAGCAGGGCCACGAAGTGGTCGGCATCTTCATGAAGAACTGGGAAGATGACGACGACAGCGAATACTGCTCCAGCCGGCAGGACTTTCTGGACGCTGCCGCCGTGGCCGACGTCATCGGCATCGAGATCGAGCACGTCAACTTTGCCGCCGATTACCGTGACCGCGTGTTTGCCGAGTTCCTGCGCGAATACCAGGCCGGCCGCACGCCCAACCCCGACGTGCTGTGCAACGCCGAGATCAAGTTCAAGGCCTTTCTCGACCACGCCATGCGCCTGGGCGCGGAGAAAATCGCCACCGGCCACTACGCGCGCGTGCGCTTGAACGCCGCCACGCAGCGCCACGAGCTGCTCAAGGGGCTGGACCCGGCCAAGGACCAAAGCTACTTCCTGCACCGGCTCAACCAGGCGCAACTGGGCAAGGCCCTGTTCCCCGTGGGCGAGCTGCACAAGACCGAGGTGCGCCGCATCGCCGCCGAAATCGGCCTGCCCAACGCCAAGAAGAAAGATTCGACTGGCATCTGCTTCATCGGCGAGCGGCCGTTTCGTGAGTTCTTGAACCGCTACCTGGCCAACCAGCCCGGCCCCATCAAGGACGAGCGCGGCCGCAAGATCGGCCAGCACGTGGGCCTGAGCTTCTACACCCTGGGCCAGCGCCAGGGGCTGGGCATTGGCGGCATCAAGGAAAAGGGCGCGCCGCGTGGCGGCGGCACGCACGCCCCCTGGTTCGTGGCGCGCAAGGACATGGCCACCAACACCTTGTACGCCGTGCAGGGGCACGATCACCCCTGGCTGCTCTCACACGAATTGATCTTCGACGACGCCAGCTGGTGTGCCAGCACACCGCCTGCGCCCGGCCCCTGCGCCGCCAAAACCCGCTACCGCCAGCAAGACGCCGCCTGCACCCTGGCCGCAGACGACACCCCCGGCCGCTGGCGTCTGCGCTTTGCCGATCCGCAATGGGCCGTCACCCCCGGCCAAAGCGCCGTGCTGTACGACGGCGAAGTCTGCCTGGGCGGCGGCGTTATCTTCGGCGTAGACGGGGCCGATGCCGCCTGAGTGCCTAGCCCAAGTCTCGTTAGAGCCTGCATGACGGGCCATCGGTAAGGGCGCAGGTGCTTGCTTGCGTACAGCGCTGCTGGCCCTCGTCCATAGCGAGCTGGGCCTGACCAGCTTGTGTCAGGCCATGGCGTAGGCGCTCAGGATCAACGCCACGGCCAGCGTCAGGCCGCCCAGTAGCGCACGGCGCCACAGGGGCGGCGCATGGCGCAGCTCCATGAATTCCAGCACCACACCGGCCCCTTTCAGCCAGGCCAGCCCAAACACGCATGCCATCAGCGCCAGGTTGGGCGCGCGCAGCGCGCCGCTGGCGTCCAGCCACCATGTCAGGCCCGTGGCAGCCAGCAACAGGAGCCAGACCAGATCAAGCGGCTGGGGCTTCATGGCGTTTTGCTCCTTTCAGCGCATCTTCTCAGCGCATCACGTAAACCAGCGGAAACAGCACGAGCCATAGCAAGTCCACCAGGTGCCAGAAGGCGGCCACGGTTTCCAGCGCATGGGCGTTGAGCGTGCCGGGCATCTGGCGCATCAGCCCCGCGCCCGCCAGCGCCAGCCCCAGCAGACCGGCCACCACGTGCAGCAGGTGAAAGCCGGTGAGGATGAAATAGAAGTCGAAAAACAGGTTGGTGGAAAGGCCGATGCCCTGCGCGGCTTTGTCCGCGTATTCCATCAGCTTCAGCGCCACGAAGGCCGCGCCGCCCGCCATGCCCGCACCCAGCCAGCCCAGGGCGCGGGAGCGCCAGCCGCCGCGTGCGGCCAGAACGGCGCGCGCCACGCACCAGCTGGCGGTGAGCAGCAGCATGGTGTTGATGGCGCTCGCGCCCACATCCAGCTGTTGCTGCGCGCTGCGAAACAGCTCCAGATGACGCGCGCGGGCGAAGGCAAAGGCGGCGAACAGCACACAGAAGGTGGCGCCTTCCAGCAAGATGACGTACCAGATGAACACATCGCCCGGCAGGCGCGGCGCGGGCGTAGAGCGTTGGGGCTGCCGGGGTGTGTTCATACCACTTGCTTGACCCAAAATTTATCAAAAAAGATAGCAATCTGATAAGAACTGATATACCTTAAGCTGTTTTTTCTTTTCTGAAATTCAGAGCGGGTGCGTGACAAGCCTGAAATCCGGGTCTTCCGGGTAGGCCTTGACGGTGAAGCCCAGGCTTTTCATCAGCTTGAGCATGTTGCCGTTGTTGGTCAGCACCAGGCCGATGATTTCCTGCAGGCCCTTGTCTCGCGCCACGTCCATGATGCTGTGCATCAGGCGCGAGCCCAGGCCCTTGCCGGCGAATTGATCGTCCACCACCAGCGAGAACTCGCAACTGGTCTGATCGGGGTTGGTGATGTAGCGCGACACGCCGATGATGCGTTCGCGCGTAACGGGCTGGCCGTCGGCGCCGGGCACTTCTTCCTCAACCACGGCGCACAGGGCCATTTCCCGGTCGTAGTCGATGAGGGTGAAACGCGAGAGCATGGCCGGAGGCAGCTCGGCCATGCTGGAGACGAAACGGAAGTAGCGGCTTTCAGGCGTGAGGCGCTGCACCAGCTGCTGGAGCATCTGGGCATCGTCCGGGTGAATGGGGCGGATGGTGTATTCGCCGCCGCCGCGCAGCGGCCAGACCTGTTCGTAGCGCGCCGGGTAGGGCAGGATGGACAGGTGCCCGTAGCTGGTGCGGCCGCGCCCGTCGGTAGTTTGCGCGGCGTTGCCGACGACGATGCGCGCATCGACGGCGACGGCGCCCTGGTCATCGACGATGATGGGGTTGATGTCCATCTCGCGCAGCTGGGGCAGCTCGCACGCCATTTCGGAGATGCGCAGCAGCACGTGTTCGAGCGCGGCGCGATCCACTGGCGGGGCGCCGCGCCATTCGCCCAGGGTTTCGGCCACGCGGGCACGCTCGATCAGGCGGCGCGCCAGGAACTGGTTGAGCGGCGGCAGTTCCATGGCAGTGCCGCCCATCAGTTCGATCATGGTGCCGCCGGCGCCAAAGGAGATGACGGGGCCGAAGGGATCATCCGTCACCACGCCGATGTACAGCTCGCGCCCGCGCCGGTTGCGCGCCATGGCCTGCACCGTGACGCCGTTGATGCGCGCCTGCGGGCGGGCGCGCGCCACGCGCTGCATCATTTCCTGGTAGATGTCGCGCACGGCGGTGGCGTTCATCACGCCCAGGGCCACACCGCCCACGTCGCTCTTGTGGGTGATGTCGGGCGAGTCGATCTTCAGCGCCACCGGAAAGCCCTGCTGGGTGGCAATCATCATGGCCTCGCTGGCGCTGCGCGCCAGGATGGTCTGCGTGACGGGGATGTGAAAGGCCGAGAGCAAAGCCTTGGATTCCATTTCAGTCAGCACATGGCGGCGCTCGGCCAGCACGCCTTCGATGAGCAGGCGCGCGCCTTCCACGTCGGGCTTGGCCAGGTGGGTCAGCGGCGGCGGGGTTTGCTGCAAAAGCTGCTGGTTCTGATAGAACGAGGCGATGTTGCTGAACGCGCCCACGGCCGCCTCGGGCGTGCGGAAGGTGGGAATTTGCGCATCGGCCAGCAGGCGGCGCGCGGCGTGCACGCTGGCATCGCCCATCCAGCAGGTGATGAGGGGTTTGCTGAACTGGGGCTTGGCTTCGACGATGGCCTTGGCCACGCCTTCGGCATCGCCGCCGAACTTGGGCGAATGGATGACGAGCACGCCATCCACGGTTTTTTCCTTGGCGCAGGCTTGCAGCGCGGCGCTGTAGTGCTCGGGGCCAGCGTCTTCCGACAAATCGATCAGGTCGGCCAGCGAGGCGCCGGCGGGCACTTGGGGCGCCAGCGCGCGCGCGGCGTCCTCGGGCAGCAGGCCCAGCTCCAGCCGCAGGGTGCTGGCCCAGTCGGCCGCCAGCACGCCCGGGCCGCCGCCGTTGGTGATGACGGCTAGGCGCCGCCCCACGGGCCGGTAGCGCGAAGCCAGGCATTTGGCCGCCGAGAACAGTTCCACGAAGGAGCGCACGCGCACGGCGCCCGCGCGACGCAGCGCCGCGTCGAACACCGCGTCACGGCCAACGATGGTGCCAGAGTGCGTTTGCGCGGCAGCGTTGCCCGCTTCCTTGCGGCCGGACTTGAGCACCACCACGGGCTTGGCGTTGGCAGCGGCGCGCAGCGCGCTCATGAAGCGGCGTGCACTGGAAATGCCTTCCATGTAAACCACGATGCTCTGGGTCTGCCGGTCGGCGGCCAGATAGTCCAGCGCATCAGCCAGGTCCACGGCGGTGTGTGGGCCAACCGAGATCACGCTGGAAAAGCCCACGCGGTTTTGCTGTGCCCAGTCGAGGATGGACGCGGTAAGCGCGCCTGACTGCGACACCAGCGCCAGTTGCCCTTGTGTGGCGAGCGCGCCGGAGCAGCTGGCGTTGAGCTGCAAGGCCGGGCGCTGAAAGCCCTGGCTGTTGGGGCCCAGCAGCCACAGGCCGTGGCGCCGGGCCACGCGGCGCATGTCGGCCGCCAGCGCCGCGCCCACGCCAGCGGAGATGACCAGTGCAGCCTTGCACTTGATGCGCCCGGCCAGCTCCAGCGCATTCAGGATCTCGTTTTCAGGCAGGGCAATCAGCGCCAGATCGGCCCGCACGCGGGCCAAATCAGCCAGCGTGCCTTTCATGTCCGTATCCACGCGGGTGACTGTGCCCTTGAAGGGCTGGGCCTTGAGCTGGGCCAGCAGCGCGCGCGCCTGGGGGGTTTGCGCGGCTTCTCCGTCTTCTTCCGGGCCTGTGAAAAGCAGGATGGATTGAGGCTCGAACAAAGGGGTGAGGTAGTGCAGGTCCATGGCAACAAGGCCGTTGAAAAGCGGCTGAAAGAAAAAACCGGTCACAGCGCGCGTCAGCCAGGCTGCGCACGCCATCACGCATTGTGAAGCGCGCCGGGCCGCTTGGCTACCGGAACGAGGCCTTGTGGGACAAAGGGGGATTTCTGGTTTTCCTTTGTCTTTTGTATTTCAGATTAGTAGTCGTAGTAGGTGCCCCGACGTTTTTGGGAAAACCTGTTTTTTCCTTTCAAAGACAACGACTTGCATCGAAATCGGGCGTGTGGGAAAGCGTCGGCTTTCAAAGTTGGCGAGCGGGGATAAGCCCGGGCCATACGCCAGCCTTGTGGATAAACAAGGGCTTGTACTTTTTTTGTCCACAGGTTTTTCCGCGCTGGCTTGGGCTTTAGGCAAAGGGTGCAGGGCAAAAAAAAGCCGTGACGCCTGCGGGCGCCACGGCTGGGCTTTTGGGGAATGCGGAGGAAGTGGTGAGGAAGAAATGAACCGCTGGGCTCAGTGCTCAAGAATCCACTGAATCACGGACTTGGCGACAAAGCCCAGCATGCCGACCGCCAGCGCCAGAAACAGCACAAAGGTGCCGAACTTGCCGGCCTTGGATTCCCAGGCGAGCTGGCCAATGATGAACAACATGTAGAGCATGAAGGCGCCCACGCCGACAGTGAGGCCGAATGAGGCAATTTGTTCTTCGCTGTAACCGAACATGGCAAAGTCCCAAGGCAAAAAAGGTGCGTGCGGTGCGCGGCGTGCGGCGGGTTGCCATGGCGCACGGCAAGGCATGCACGCGGAAAAGGGCCTGAGCTTAAGCCAAGCGCCATCGGCCTGCCATGGGCGCGCCATTGCCCACGCCGTGCACGCGGAGGGCACAAGAGGCTTTGCAAAAAAGCCGCCCGGAGGCGGCAAGGGGAGAGAAAGCGCAGCTTTTGGTGCGGCTGCTGGCAAAGGCGGGCAAGGTGGGCGCTTACCGGGGCTTTTGCGGCATTGGTGCCGCGTCAGTGGCTGTGGGGGTTGACCGGGGGGTGGTCATGGCGCCGCCCTTTGTGTCCGGAATGGCCACGATGGCCTTTGTGATGTTTGTGACCTTTGGCGCCGGGGCCAAAACCGCGAAAACCGCGCATTTGCGCATCGAAGGTCTGGCGCTGGCCGGGTGTGAGCTGGGCGTAGAAGGCCTTGATGGCTTCGCCGCGCTGGTTCATGCGGGCCTGGCGTTCGGCCTGCAGGGCTTGCATGCGGTCGATGCGCTCGGGGGTGGTGAGGCGCTCGAACTCGGCCTGGTCCGGGCGTTGCGGCGGGGTGGCCGAGGGCTGCATGGCGTTGGCAAACTGGTTCCAGGCGCCTTGCTGCGCGGCCGAGAGCTGGAGCTTTTCTTTCAGCGCGGCCATGCGCTGGCCGTGGCGCTGGGCCATGCGGGCGTGGCGTTGGGCCGGATCGTGGCGTGGCGCTTGGGCGCGCGGGCCAGGCTGGGGCGCGGCTTCGCCACTGGCGGGCGCCGGGGGCGGCGTTTGTGCCATTTGTGCCGTTTGAGCGGTTTGTGCGCTGGCGCCGGCGCCCAGGGCGGCCAGCAAGGTGGCAATGAGCAAATGTTTGCGCTGCGGTTTCATGGGGTTTCCTTTCCATGTGGAGTCAATGAACGGGCCGGGATGCCCGGGCATGGAAAGGCAGTGTGGCGGCCGCATGTATCGCGAAGCGGCTTGGGGCGCTGAAGTTTTGTAAAGCTGCCGGCCCGCGGCCAGTTCGCCGGTGCAGGCGAACGGCCTTGTTGGTGGCGGGAAGCGGGGCAGTGAGTTGTTTGCTACTAAAAAAGTAGCTATTCAGGCCGTATGGACGGGCCAAAAGCCGTAAAAAGGCCTGGATTTTTGGCAGTGGTTCTTGACCGCCGAGGCGCTGGCGCGCGAGCGCCCGCGTGGCCAGCCAGCGGGGGGTGGCTTGGCCACGCGGCAGACCTTCCTCTATCCGCCGGGTGGCCCGCTCGCGCCAAGCCTTTGAACAGGCTCTTTGAACAGGCTCTCAGGCCGCGACCTCGTAGCCTTCCTCGGCAATGGCCCGGGCCAATGCCTCGCGCGGCTGGCTGGAATCCACCTCGACGCGGCTGGCGGCGCGGTCAATCTGCACTTTGGCGCTGGCATCGAGCTGCAGCACGGCGCGCGTGACGGCTTTTTCGCAGTGGCCGCAGGTCATGCCGCTGACGGTGAAAACATGTTGCATGGCAGATCACTCCTCTTGAAAAAACCGCATCATGCCCCGACTCGCGTAACACGGTTCACACTTGCCATATGAAAGAAGCAGAATTTTTTGATTTGGGCATTGGCGGCATGACTTGCGCCGCCTGCGTGGCGCGGGTGGAACGCGCGCTGAAAAAAGTGCCGGGCGTGGCCGAGGCCAGCGTGAACCTGGCCACGGAATCGGCCCGCGTGCGCCTGGCCGCGCCATCGCTGCCTGCCGGATCGGCTGAAACAGCCATGGCGCGCGACGAATGGGCCGCCCTTTTGCGCCGCGCCGTGCGCGATGCCGGCTACGAGCCGCGCGCCGCCGACGCCCTGGCCGCGCCGCAAGATGATGGCCCCTGGGCCGGCTTTGCCCCCATTGCGCTGGGCCTGCTGCTGTGCGCCCCGCTGGTGCTGCCCATGCTGGGCATGCCCTTCGGCGTGCACTGGATGCCGCCGGCCTGGGTGCAGTTTCTGCTGGCCACGCCGGTGCAGTTCATCCTGGGCGCGCGCTTTTACCAGGGGGCGTGGCATGCGCTGAAAAGCGGGGTGGGCAACATGGACCTGCTGGTGTCGCTGGGCACCACGGCGGCCTGGCTGCTGTCGGTCTGGCTGTGGCTGTTTTCCGGGCATGGTGGGCATGCGCACCTGTACTTTGAAAGCGCCGCCGTGGTGGTGGCCCTGGTGCGGCTGGGCAAGTGGCTGGAAGCGCGCGCCAAGCGCCAGACCACGGCCGCCATCCGCGCGCTGCACGCGCTGCGGCCCGAGGTGGCGCACCTGCTGACGTTTGGCGAGGAAAAAGACATTCCGGTGGATGAGCTGCGCCCTGGCGACCGCCTGGTGGTGCGCCCGGGCGAGCGCATTCCGGCTGACGGCGTGGTGGCCGAGGGGCAGACGCAGGTGGACGAATCCATGCTCACCGGCGAGCCGCTGCCCGTGCCCAAGACCGTGGGCGACAAGCTCACGGGCGGCGCCATCAACGGCGAAGGCCGCGTGCTGCTGGACGTGACCGCCACCGGGCGCGAGACGGTGCTGGCCCAGATCATTCGCCTGGTGCAAGACGCCCAGGCCGCCAAGGCGCCGGTGCAGCGCCTGGCCGACCGCGTTTCGGCCGTGTTCGTGCCCGTGGTGGTGCTGGTGGCGCTGGCCACGCTGGCCGGCTGGTGGTGGAGCGGCGCGGGGTGGGAGACGGCCATCATCCGCGCCGTGGCCGTGCTGGTCATCGCCTGCCCGTGCGCGCTGGGCCTGGCCACGCCCACGGCCATCATGGCCGGCACCGGGGTGGCCGCGCGCCACGGCATTCTGGTGAAAGACGCCGAGGCGCTGGAAACCGCGCACCGGGTTGATACCGTGGCCTTTGACAAGACCGGCACGCTCACCCAGGGCCAGCCACGCCTGCTGGCCTTTGCCGCCGCCCCCGGCGTGGACGAGCGCACTGCCCTGGCCGCCAGCGCCGCCCTGCAATCGGGCAGCGAACACCCGCTGGCGCGCGCCGTGCTGGCCGCCGCCCGCGAACAGGGCTTGCATGAATTGCCCGCAGTGCAGGACGTGCGCGCCGTACCCGGCCACGGCACCCAGGGGCAGGTGGGCGGCCATGCCCTGCTCATTGGCAGCCTGCGCTGGATGGACGCGCTGGGCGCGCAGTGGGCGCACTTACAGCCCCTGGCGCAAGAACATCAGGCCCAGGGCGCCACGGTGTCCATCGTTGCCACGCGGCCTTCGGCTGAAGCCGCGCCTCACGCTTTGGCCCTATTGGCCTTTGGCGACGAGCCCAAGCCCGGCGCGCGCCCGGCCATCGACGCGCTGCATGCGCAAGGCATCCGCACCGTGATGATCTCGGGCGACAACCGTGGCGCGGCCGAGGCCATGGCGCGCCGCCTGGGCCTCAAGCCCGAGGCTGGCGAAGTGATGGCCGACGTGCTGCCCGGCGACAAGGCCGCAGCCATTGAACAGTTGCGCGGCGGCGGGCAAGCCCTGCCCACGCCCACTGCCGCAGCGCGCCGGCACGTGGTGGCCATGGTGGGCGACGGCGTGAACGATGCCCCGGCGCTGGCAGCGGCCGACGTGGGCATCGCCATGGGCAGCGGCACTGACGTGGCCATGCACGCCGCCGGCATCACGCTCATGCGCGGCGACGTGGCGCTGGTGCCCGCCGCGCTCGACATCTCGCGCCGCACGGTGGCCAAGATCCGGCAGAACCTGTTCTGGGCCTTCATCTACAACACGGCCGGCATTCCGCTGGCCGCGCTGGGCTACCTCAGCCCCGTGCTGGCCGGCGCGGCCATGGCCTTCAGCTCGGTCAGCGTCATGGCCAATGCGTTGCTGCTGCGGCGCTGGCGGCCGGCCACTGTGCAGGCAAAGGATGTGCCGGAAAAAGCCAATGCGTCCCCGGTTTCGCAGGAAGCGGGCTGAAAGACCCGGCCTGCCGGGAGTAGGTACAAAGCGTCAGCCCTTGGGCTCCAGCAGCTTGACCACGCTGGAGAAGTCCAGCCCGCCGCGGCCGGCCTGGCTGTTGAGGGCGTAGAGGTTGCGCGCCAGCTCGCCCAGCGGGATGGGGCTGCCCACGCCCATGGCGGCTTCGACGGCCAGGCCCAGGTCCTTGAGCATCAGGTCGTTGCCAAAGCCGCCGCTGTAGCCGCGCGAGGCGGGGGCGTTTTCCAGCACGCCGGGCCAGGGGTTGCACACTTCGGTGGCCCAGCTGCGGCCGGTGCTGACGGCCATCATCTGCGACAGGGCCTTGGCGTCTAGCCCGTGCGCCGCGCCCAGGGCCAGGGCTTCGCCGGTGACGGCCATGATGACGCCCAGCGCCATGTTGTTACACAGCTTGGCGACCTGGCCCGCGCCGGCATCGCCCATGTGGAAGATGTTCTTGCCCATGGCTTGCAGCATGGGGCGGGCGCGTTCCAGCGCCGCCGCGTCGCCGCCGACGATGAAGGTGAGCGTGCCCGCCGTGGCGCCGGCCACGCCGCCGGAAACGGGCGCGTCGATCATGGCCAGGCCGCGCGCCTTGGCGGCTTCGGCCACTTTCTTGGCGGAGGCGGGGGCGATGGTGCTGCAGTCAATCACCAGCGCGCCCTCGGCCAGCCCGGCCAGCAGGCCGGCCTGGCCATTGGCGCCCAGGTACAGCCCTTCCACGTGGCGGCTGGCGGGCAGCATGGAGATGACGACTTGCGCGCCCTTGGCCGCTTCGCTGGCGCTGGCGGCGGCGGTCACGCCTTCGGCCTTGACCTTGGCCAGCGCGTCGGCGCTCAAGTCGAAGGCGCTGACGGTGAAGCCGGCTTTTTGCAGGTTGATGGCCATGGGGCCGCCCATGTTGCCCAGGCCGATGAAGGCGATGGTGGTGCTCATGTGTTGTCTCCTTGGATGGGATGGGTTGAGTTAGGTTGGGAACGGATCGCGCGGGGGCCGCGACCTTGGATGTCATCGGGCGCGAAGCGCCCTCATCGCAGGCCGCAGGCCGCAGGTCATAACAGTCATCAGCGCAGGTCGGCCAGCGGGTGCGCGCCGTCAAAGCGCGGACGCAGGATGTCCTCGATCAGCGCGGGCGTGACCTCGGCCAGCGTGGCGGGCTGCCAGCGCGGGTTCTTGTCCTTGTCGATCAGCAGGGCGCGCACGCCTTCGGCGAAGTCGGGGTGGGCGCAGCAGCCGACGGAGGCTTGCAGCTCCAGCCGGAAGGCGTCGGCCAGCGAGAGGTGGCGGCAGCGCTCTTGCAGCGCCAGCCCCAGCACGGCGGAGGTGGGCGAGCCTTTGCTGAAGGTGGCGCCGGCCTGGGCCAGCCAGGGGTCGGCGTCTTGCGCCAGCGCGGCCAGGCGCGGGGCCAGGTCTTGCAGGCGGTCGTGGCCGATCACGGCGTTGATGCGGTCCAGATGCGTGCGCAGGTGCGAGGCGGGCAGCTCGACCCCCTGGCCCAGCGTTTCAAGCAGGTGGCTCAGCTGCGCGCCATCGGCCTCGCGCTCGCCCTGCCAGCGGGATTCGGCCAGGGCTTGCAGCAGCGCGCCGTGCTGCTCATGCGGCACGGCAAAGTTGGCCAGGCCGGTGAACAGGGCGTCGGCAGCGTTGATGTGCGCGCCGGTCAGGGCCAGGAAGGCGCCGGTGCGCCCGGGCAGGCGCGGCAGCAGCCAGCTGCCGCCCACGTCGGGGTACAGGCCGATGTTGATCTCGGGCATGGCCATGCGCGTCTTGGGCGTGGCCACGCGGTGCGAGGCGCCGGCCATAAGGCCGATGCCGCCGCCCATGACGATGCCGTGGCCCCAGCACAGCAGGGGCTTGGGGTAGGTGTGGATGCGGTGGTCGAGCCGGTATTCGCGCTCGAAGAAGGCGGGCGCCTCGGGCGGCACCTGGCCGGCGGGCAGGGCGCGGATGGCGCGCGCCAGGCCCACCACGTCGCCCCCGGCGCAAAAGGCCTTGTCGCCCGTGGCGTCAAGCAGCACGCCGGCGATTTGCGGGTCTTCGGCCCAGGCCTTGAGCTGGGGGTCGAGCAGGTTGACCATGTCCAGCGACAGCGCGTTCAGGCTGGCGGGGCTGTTGAGCGTGGCGCGGCCCCACAGGTGGCCGCTGGCGCTGCGGAGGGTTTCGAACAGGACGGGGGAGGTGTCGGAAGGTGCGGTCATGGGGTTGGGATGGATGGTTTTCAACGCCCTCTTCTTCTAGGAGAGGGTGGGGGAGGGCATGCGGCGCATCTGGCAAGCGCGGGCGCGGGCCGCATGACTGGAATGACTTCGCCGCCGGCGCGGCGTGGATGAAGGATGAAGGCGGATGCTGACGCCCCCGTCATTTTTCATCGACGGCCGCAGGCCGAGGTCATTGCTCATCAACGCCGCGCCAGCGGCGAAGTCATTCGTCATGCTCAAGCGTTCTTCCACTGCGGGGCGCGCTTTTCCAGAAAGGCGGTCACGCCTTCGCGCTGGTCCTGGGTGTCGAACAGGTCGATGAAGGCTTCGCGCTCGCCAGGCAGGGCCGTGGCCGGGCCGCCGTGGCGCGCGGCCTGGATGAGCTGCTTGCAGGCGCGCACGGCGCTGGGGCTTTGGCGGCCCACCTGTTGAGCCAGGGCCAGGGCGCGCTCAAGCGCCTGGCCGCGTGGCAGCACTTCTTGCACCAGGCCGATGCGCAGGGCGGTGGCGGCATCTACCCGCTCGCCCAGCAGCACCAGGCGCTTGGCCCAGGCCTCGCCCACGTTCCACGACAGCCACTGGGTGCCGCCGGCGCAGGGCAGCAGGCCCACGCTGGCTTCGGGCAGGGCCATGACGGCGTGTTCTTCGGCCACGCGCAGGTCGCAGGCCAGCGCGCATTCCAGCCCGCCGCCCATGGCGTAGCCGTTGAGCGCGGCAATGCTCACGCCGCCAAAGCCGGCCAGGGCTTCAAAGGCCGCGCCAAAGCGCCGCGCCATGGTGGCGGCCACGGCCTTGTCGCCGCTGGCGAACAGCTTCAGGTCGGCCCCGGCGCTGAAGAACTTCTCGCCGTCGCCGGTGATGACCAGCGCGTACACGCTGCGGTCGGCATTGAGGTCGGCCACCAGCTGCTCCAGCGCGGCCAGGCTCTCGGCCGTCCAGGTGTGGGCGGGCGGGTTGTTCAGGGTGACGAGGGCGGTGTGGCCGCGTTTTTCCAGGCGCAGGCCGGTGTAGGTTTTTTCGCTCATCGAATGGTCTCCAGTGAATCGTCTTGCAAGAGGCGGCGCGCGATGATGACGCGCATGATTTCGTTCGTGCCTTCCAGAATCTGGTGCACGCGGGCGTCGCGCAGCAGGCGCTCCAGCGGGTATTCGCGGATGTAGCCGTAGCCGCCGTGCAGTTGCAGCGCGTCGTTGATGACGGCAAAGCCCGCGTCGGTGGCAAAGCGCTTGGCCATGGCGCAGTAGGTGCTGGCGTCGGGCGCGCCGGCGTCAAGCTTGCTGGCGGCCAGGCGCACCATCTGGCGCGCGGCCACCAGCTCGGTGGCCATGTCGGCCAGCTTGAATTGCAGGGCCTGGAAGCTGGCCAGCGTCTTGCCGAACTGCTGGCGCTCATGCATGTAGCGCTGCGCATGGCCCAGTGCGCCTTGGGCGGCGCCGACCGAGCAGGTGGCGATGTTGATGCGGCCGCCGTCCAGGCCTTTCATGGCGATCTTGAAGCCCTCGCCCTCGCGGCCCAGCAGGTGGTCGGCGGGGATGCGCACGTTGTCGAAGCTGATCTGGCGCGTGGGCTGGCTGTTCCAGCCCATTTTTTCTTCCTTCTTGCCGTACTGGATGCCGGGGGCGTTGGCGGGCACGGCGAAGGCGCTGACGCCGCCGGGGCCGGGGCCGCCGGTGCGGGCCATGAGCACCAGCACGTCGGTGCTGCCCGCGCCGCTGATGAAAACCTTGCTGCCGTTGATGACGTAGTCGTCGCCCTGCTTTTCGGCGCGGGTCTTGAGCGAGCCGGCGTCGGAGCCGGCGCCCGGCTCGGTCAGGCAGTAGCTGGCGAGCTTTTGGCCGCTGGTGAGCGCCTCGCCCCATTCGGCGCGCACGCGCTCGCCGCCCCAGGCGCCCAGCATCCAGGTGGCCATGTTGTGGATGGTGATGAAGGCGGTGGTGGAGGGGTCGAAGGCGGCCATTTCCTCGAACACCAGCGTGGCGTCAAGCCGGGGCAGCGCCAGCCCGCCAATGCTCTCGGGCGCGTAAAGGCCGCAAAAGCCCAGCTCGCCAGCCTTGGCGATGGTGTCGCGCGGGAAGTGGCTTTGCGCGTCCCATTCGGCGGCGTGCGGGGCCAGCTCGGCCTGTGCGAACTGGCGCGCGGTGTCGGCGAAGGCGCGCTGGTCTTCGGTGAGTTCAAAGTCCATGTGTTTGTCTCCGGTTTTTCTTGTGGCGGACGCGGGGGCGGTGTGCCCGGGTGGTTACGGGCGTTGCAGCGTTTCAGTCCACGCGGTAGCCGTTCATCAGCCAGTCCTGGCGCAGCGCGCGGCGGCGGGCCAGGTGCTGCGCGATCATGCAGGCGTGGTGGGCGCTGGCGGCGGGCGCTGCCACGTCGCCCCGCAAGGGAGCCTGCTGCTGGCAGTGCTGGCGCGCCTGGCGGCGCCACTGGGCCTGGTCGCTGCGCAAGGCAGGGCGCTCGTGGGCCGAGAGGACGAGCAGCACGTCGCCGTACAGGGTTTCGGTGTCGGCCTGCACGGCTTCCAGGTCTTGCAGGGTGCAGCTTTGCGGCGTGCAGGTGGCGGCAGCGGCGGGCGTTTGTGCCCAGGCAGGCCAGGCCGCCGCGCTGGACAGCACGGCGGCGGCCAGCGCATGCCCAGGGCTAGGGCGCCGCATCCACATCGGACCAGACGTCGTGCGCCACGTTGTCCACCATCACGGGCGTGTCGTAGAAGGCGATGACTGGCGGCGCGCCGTATTTGGCGCGCACGAAGGCCCGCCATTCGTCGCTGTACGCGGCCTCGGCCTGCGCGCGCGAGCGCCAGAGGTACACGCCGCCCGCCGTGCGCCCGTCTTCCGACAGGATGTAGTGCTTGCGCACCAGCCCGTCCAGCCCCTGGTACTTGGGGGCCGTGCCCAGAAAGGTGTCGCGCGCTTGCTGGCGCGACATGGGCGCGGGCAGGGCGAAGGTGACGATGGCGGTGATCATCGCTGCACAGCCCCGCGCCGCTTCACTTCAGGCTGATGGTGGTGTTCACGCCCTGGCCGGCGGTGCTGTCGTCGAACCAGCGGGCGGTGACGGTCTTGGTCTGCGTGTAGAACAGGATGACCTGCTTGCCGTAAGGGCCCAGGTCGCCCAGCTTGGACGCGCGCGAGCCGGTGAAGGAAAACAGCGGCACGGGCACGGGCACGGGCACGTTGATGCCGACCTGGCCGACGTCGATGTCTTCCTGGAACTTGCGCGCCGCCGCGCCCGACTGGGTGAACACGGCCGTGCCGTTGCCGTTGGGGTTGGCGTTGATGAACTCGATGGCCTCGTCCAGCGTGGCGGCGTTGACCACGCACAGCACGGGGCCGAAGATTTCCTGCTCGTAAATGGCCATGCCGGGCTTGACGCCGCTGAAGATGGTGGGGCCGACGAAGTTGCCTTTCTCGTAGCCGGGCACATTGGGCTTGCGGCCGTCGAGCTCCAGCTTGGCGCCATCGGCCACGCCGCGCTCGATCAGCCCTTCGATGCGCGAGAGCGCGGCGCAGGAGATCACCGGGCCCAGATCGGCGCCTTGCTCGGTGCCGGCGCTGACCTTGAGCGTCTTGGCCTTTTCCACCAGCTCGGGCAGCCATTTTTGCGCCTCGCCCACCAACACTACCACCGGCAGGGCCATGCAGCGTTGGCCTGCGGCGCCGAACGATGCGCCGGCGATGGCGTTGAGGGTTTGCTCCTTGTTCGCATCGGGCAGCACGATGGCGTGGTTCTTCGCGCCCATCATGCACTGCACGCGCTTGCCAGCCAGGCTGGCGCGGTTGTACACGTGCGTGCCCACCTTGGTGGAGCCGACGAAGCTGATGGCCTTGATGTCCGGGTGGTCGCAAATGGCGTTGACGGCGTTTTCACCGCCGTGGATGACGTTGAGCACGCCGGCGGGAATGCCCGCTTCCACTGCCAGCTCGCACAGGCGCATGGTCACCATGGGGTCTTGCTCGGAGGGCTTGAGCACGAAGGTGTTGCCCGTGGCAATGGCCATGGGGAACATCCACAGCGGGATCATGGCCGGGAAGTTGAACGGCGTGATGCCTGCGCACACGCCCAGCGGTTGCAGCAGGGTGTAGGTGTCCACGCCATTGGCCACGTTGTTGGCCAGCTCGCCCAGTTGCAGGTTGCCGATGGCGCTGGCGTGCTCCACCACTTCCAGGCCGCGGAACACGTCGCCCTCGGCATCGGGCAGGGTCTTGCCTTGCTCGGCCGTCAGCATGGCGGCCAGCTCTTTCATGTTCTCGCGGATGAGCTGCTGGTACTTCAGGAAGATGCGTGCGCGCGCGCCAATGGGGGTTTTGCGCCAGGTCTTGAAGGCCTCCTTGGCGGCGGCCACGGCAGCGTTGATCTCGTCTTGCGTGGCAAAGGGCACGCGCGCCAGCACTTCCTGCGTGGCGGGGTTGACCACGTCGCGCCATTCGGTGGTTTTGGACTGGACGAATTCGCCGTTGATGAGCAGCGGAATATTGGGCACGGACGCAGCGGTCATGTGGTCTCCTGATAGGTGAAATGAAAAAGTGACCGGTCGGGTTAAAGCACCGGCATGTTGGCCAGCGAATTTATACGCCAATTCCACAAACGGCAATAAGTGCTTGCCCGTAAAAGGAAAATTTGCGAAGTGCTTTACATTGAAACAATGATTTTGTGGAATTTGTGAAATGACCCGTGCCCGCAAACTCTTCGTGGGGCCGCGCGTGCGGCGGCTGCGCGAGCAAAACGGCTGGAGCCAGGGACTGCTGGCCGAACGGCTGGGGCTGTCGCTAAGCTACGTCAGCCAGATTGAGAACAACCAGCGCCCGGTGACGGCGCCGGTGCTGCTGAAGCTGGCCGAGGTGTTTGGCGGCGACGTCACACCGTTTTCCGAGGACGCCAGCCGCCGCCAACTGGCCGAGCTGGACTGCGCGTTCAACGATCGCACCCTGTGCGGCGAGCCGGTGGCCGCCGCCACGCTGGCCCGCTTTGTGGAGCAGGCGCCGGAGCTGGTGGATGCCTTTCTCACCCTGTATCAGCGCCATGGCCGCCTGCAGGAAGAACACGCCCAGCTGCTGGACCGCTTTTACGGCGAGGAAGGCGGCGCCCCCCCGCGCGGCGCGGCCATGCGCCTGCCGCATGAGGAGGTGCGCGACCATTTCAACCGCCGCAACAACTATCTGGACGTGCTGGACCGCGAGGGCGAGGCGCTGGCGGCCGCGCTCCGCCTGACGCCCGGCCAGCGCGCGCCCGCGCTGCGCGCGCTGCTGCACGAACGCTGCGGTGTGGAAGTGCATTTGATGCCGGAGGAGCAAGGCCAGCACTGGCTGCGCCGCCTGGACCGCACGCGCCGCCGGCTGGACGTGGCAGCCGGGCTGAGCGATGCGCAGCAAGCCTTTCAGATGGCCACGCAATATGCGTTGCTGGCGCTGCGCGAGGCGGTGGATGACGTGGTGCGCGACGGCGGCTTTGCCGAACCTGCCACGCAGGCGCTGGCGCGGCAGGGTTTTGCGCATTACTTCGCGGGGGCGGTGCTGCTGCCGTATGGCGAGTTTCTGGCCGCGGCGCAGCGCACGCGCTATGACATCGAACGCTTGCAGCAGCGCTTTCACGTGGGGTTTGAAACCGTGTGCCACCGCCTCAGCACGCTGCAGCGCACGGGCGCGCGCGGCGTGCCCTTTTACTTTGTGCGGCTGGACCAGGCCGGCAACATCTCCAAGCGCCAGAGCGCCACCGCCTTTCACTTCGCGCACCACGGCGGCGCGTGCCCGCTGTGGCATGTGCATGAGGCGTTCGCGCAGCCGGGACGCATCCTGACGCAGGTGCTGGAGATGCCGGACGGCACGCGCTTTTTTGGCGTGGCGCGCACCACCAGCCGGGGCGGGCGGGGCTATCGCTCGCGGCGCAAGCTGTTCGCCATCGGGCTGGGCTGCGAGCTGACGCATGCGCGCGAGCTGGTGTATGCCGACGGCATTGACCTGGCCGAACCGCGCGACGTGGTGCCCATTGGCCCCGGCTGCCGCGTGTGCCCGCGCGCCGACTGCGTGCAGCGCGCTTTTCCGCCAGCGGGCAAGGCGCTGGCGGCCAGCGACCATGGGGAGTCGCTGGTGTCTTACCGCTTCGAGCCGGATTGACGGCAGCCGGGCGGGCGCGCCGCCCGGATCACCCGCAGGCGCCAGACAGGCCGTCCGCGCCCTATTCGATGCGCAGCCCCTGCAGCGCCGGGTCGGCCGGCGGGTAGCGCAGGCCCAGCGCCTGCAGGCGGTCGCGCACCAGGGTGGCGATCATCAGGTTGCGGTGCGTTTTGCTGTCGGCGGGCACCACGGTCCAGGGCGCCCAGGGGGTGTGGGTGGCGTTGAGCAGGGCTTCATACGCGCGCTGGTAGGCGGGCCACTGGCGGCGCGCGCTCAGGTCGTCGGGGCTGAATTTCCAGCGCTTTTCCGGGGTGTCGATGCGCGATTGCAGGCGCTGGCGCTGCTCGTCGGCGCTGATGTGCAGCATGAACTTGAGGATGACGGTGCCGGTTTCGCTCAGCAGGCGCTCGAAATCATTGATGTGCGCGTAGCGCCGCGCCGTGGCCTGGGCGTCCAACGCGCCGTTGACCACGGGCACCAGCACATCTTCGTAATGGCTGCGGTTGAACACCACGATCTCGCCGGCGCGCGGCGCCTGCTGGTGAATGCGCCACAGAAAGTCATGCGCGCGTTCGGCGCGGGAGGGCGCTTGCCAGCCCACGGCGCGCACGCCCAGCGGGCTGGTTTCCTTGAAAACGGCGCGGATCGTGCCGTCCTTGCCCGAAGTGTCCGTGCCCTGCAGCACGACCAGCAGTTTGAAGCGCTGGTCGGCATGAAACAGCGCCTGCCAGTCATGCAGCTCGGCCGCTAGCGCGGCCACGCGCGCCTTGTCGGCCGCCTTGTCACCGCTGGAAAAAGGCCGGGCCGCCGGGTCGCACTGCGCCAGCACGAACGGCGAGCCGCCGCCAGTGGCGGGCGGCTGCCAGGGCGGGCCAACGGACCGGGGGGTGGCAGGCACAGTCTTTTTGGGGGTGACAGCGGGCATGGCAAGGTTTTCGGGCAAGACCAGGAATACGGCGATACGGCGAGAGGCACTACCCGCGCCATGCTAACGAACGGCGCCCCGGCGGTCCATGAGCGCCATGGGTGGCGATTTGCTATTTTTTCAATAGCTGCTATGGCCGTAACGACGGCCCTGGGGCCCAAAAACACTCATAATTCGCGGCATGACGGCTTCTGCATCCACCCTCGACACCACCCGCATTGACGACACGCGCATCGGCGCCGTGCGTCCGTTGCTCACCCCTGCGCTGCTGCAGGAATGGCTGCCCGCGCCGGAGGCGGCGCAAACCCTGGTGGAAGCCAGCCGCGCCGCCATCTCGCGCGTGCTGCACGGGCAGGACGACCGGCTGATCGTCGTGGTCGGCCCCTGCTCCATTCACGACCACGCGCAGGCGCTGGACTACGCGCGCCGCCTCAAGGCCGAGGCCGACGCGCTGGCCGGCGAGCTGCTGGTGGTGATGCGCGTGTATTTCGAAAAGCCCCGCACCACCGTGGGCTGGAAGGGCTACATCAACGACCCGCACCTGGACGGCAGCTTCGCCATCAACGAAGGGCTGCAAATGGCGCGCCGCCTGCTGCTGGACGTGCTGGCGCTGGGCCTGCCGGTGGGCACGGAATTTCTGGATCTGCTCAGCCCGCAGTTCATCAGCGACCTGGTGAGCTGGGGCGCCATTGGCGCGCGCACCACCGAAAGCCAGAGCCACCGCCAGCTGGCCAGCGGCCTGAGCTGCCCGGTGGGCTTCAAGAACGGCACCGACGGCGGCGTGAAAGTGGCGGCCGACGCCATCGTGGCGGCCCAGGCGCCGCACGCCTTCATCGGCATGACCAAGATGGGCCAGGCCGCCGTGTTCGAGACGCGCGGCAACCCCGACTGCCACGTCATCCTGCGCGGCGGCAAGGCGCCCAACTACAGCGCGGCTGACGTGCAGGCCGCCTGCGCGCTGCTGGCCCAGGCGGGGCTGCGCGAGCAGGTGATGATCGACTTCTCGCATGCCAACAGCAGCAAGCAGCACCGCCGCCAGATCGACGTGGCCGCCGACGTGGCCGCGCAAATCGCCGGCGGCGAGCGGCGCATCACCGGCGTGATGATCGAAAGCCATCTGGAAGAAGGCCGCCAGGACATCGTGCCGGGCCAGCCGCTGCAAGCGGGCGTGTCCATTACCGATGCCTGCATCGGCTGGACGCAGACCGTGCCGGTGCTGCGCCAACTGGCCCAGGCCGTGCGGGCGCGCCGCGCGGCGGGCACTCCAGCGGCTTTGGGCGGTCTGCGGCATTGATATCAAATCAATAGCATTCAAGGCCCGCGCCTTCTGCCTGTAGAGGCTGAATGATGAAGGCTGCTTGCCGCCGCATGGATGCCCCATGCAGCCGGGGCTTGACCAAAGAACAAAGAAAACGGCACCGCGCACGGTGCCGTTGAGGGGGAAGCGATGTGCCGAGGGCTCAGCGCGGGTTGCGCGGGGCGGGCGCGGGGCCGCGATTGTTGAGGTGGCGGAAGCTGATGCGGCCCTTGCTCAGGTCGTAGGGCGACAGCTCCAGCGACACGCGGTCGCCAGCCAGGATGCGGATGTGGTGCTTGCGCATCTTGCCGGCGGAATAGGCCACGAGCTGGTGGCCGTTGTCGAGCGTGACGCGAAAGCGCGTGTCGGGCAGCACTTCGTTGACGATGCCTTGCATCTCGATCAATTCTTCCTTCGCCATGGTTCACTCCTTGTACGTGGGTGGCTGAAAAGCCCGCCCTGGCGCGGGAGGCGGCAGACGGGCGGCTGTGTGCGGGGCCGGCGGGCGGTTTTGGAAGGCGGCCATCCCCGGTGGGGATGGGCTCTAAGGCAACCGGGGGATGGCCAAAGAGACAAAGGCAAGCATGGCGCCAATCAAAACGAATATCGGCACATGTGCCAGCGGGTGCGAAAACCGCGGGCCGGGCAGCCCGGAAAAAGCAAAGCGGCGCAGCGCCGCTGAAAAGGCAACTGCGCATTTTAAAGGCAGTGCGTGTTTTTGTCAGGCGCCCATCACAGGGCGTGATGCGCCAGCGGGGCGCGCGTTATTGCGTTGCGTTTTCAGTGCAACTGGTGTCATCCGCCGGGCGGCAGGAGCGTGTGCGGCCGGAGGGCGCCACGACGATGCGCCGGGTGTAGTGGCTTTCGCTGGCGCGGTCCACGTCATTGCGGCGAATGGTGAGCGTGGCGCGGTCGGACAGTGCGTAGCCCGAGCCGTTGTAGAGGATGAAGGCGGCGCTTTGGCCAGCGGGGCCGACGGCGGAAATGGTGAGGGACGAGGAGGGCGCGGCCTGCTCGGCGACAACGAGGTCTTTTGCGGCGTCGAACGTCTTGTTCAGGTCGCGGTCCACGAAGATGCGCCAGCCCGATGACCAGTCCGTGCCTTCCAGCGGCGTCAGCATGGCGAAGCTGTTGCGCTTCATGGCTTCGCCGCGCGCGGTGTTCAAGGCGGCGAGCAGGGTGTTGGTGAGCGAGGTGAGCTCGGCCTTGCGCTGAAAGGCCAGAAAGCTGGGGGCGGCCAGCGAGAGCAGGATGGCGGCGATGGCGATGGTGACCATCAGCTCCACCAGAGTGAAGCCGCGCTGGCGCGAACGATTGGGGGCGCGGGGACAGTAGAGCGTGTTCATGGCCAGCACAGGCGGAAATTGTTTTGTTTGGCGGAGCCGGTGCAGTCTTTGACGCCGGTGCTGGTCAGGCTCAGGTTGCCGGCTAGGGGGTCGGCGCCGGTGAGCACGGCCACGAGCTTGACGCATTCGCGCTCGCTGGGCGAATGGCCGTTGCTGGCCGGGCATTTTTCGGCCTTGAGCTTGTAGGTGGCGCTGCCGATGCTGTTGCCTACGTAGGTTTTGAAGGGCGCGCTGCTGTCGGCGGGATCGAACAGTTTGTAGGTGTTGCGCTGGGTCATGTAGCGCTCTTGCTGCTGGAGCAGCTCGGTCAGCGCGGCCCGGGCTTCGGCGCGGCGGCCCTTGCGCACGGATTCCTGGTAGGACGGGTAGGCAATGGCGGCCAGGATGCCGATGATGGCCACGACGATCATGATTTCGATCAGCGTGAAGCCGCGCGCGCGTGGGCATGGGCGCGGCCCGGCAAGGCCTGAAAGGCGGCGGCAGGGCGTTCTCATTTGTTCTTCAGCTCCAGGTAGTTGTGGATCTGGCGCCAGCTCAGGCGGCCAACGGCCAGGGTTTCCTTGCCCACTTCCTCGGCCGAGATGCTGGCCGAGCCTTGCTGTGCCAGCACGACGGAGCGCGTGCGCAGGCGGCGGCCAGTGCTGTCGGCCAGGGTGGTGCTGGCGCCTTCGTCGTTGAACAACACCATGGGCTGGCCGGTGACGCCAACGTTGGAGGCGCGGCGCAGGCCGGTGCCGGCGACGATGTCCATGTAGTAGCCATTGCCTTCGCCGCCGGCCACGCTGCACACGCCGGGGGCGATGGCGGAGTCCGGGATCAGGCTGCTGAAGGCGACCTTGGTGGTGAGGGGCACGTACACCGAGTCGTAGACGATGCGTTCGCCGCCCACCGGCATGTCGTGGAACCAGCCGGCGCGCTGGCTGGTGTCGCTGTCCGTCGTGGGACGACCCCAGGCAAAAGCGCTTTCGGGCGCCAGCCGGCCATCGGTGCCAGCCTTGACCTGCGCCAGCCGAGAGCGCCCGGCAATACCGACGGTGTTGGCAACACCGCCCGCCGTATCGTTTTGCGCATTGTCGTAGACCACGTAATAGGTGTTTTGCTGCGTGCTGGTGGCGTCGTTTGGCTCGATGTACTTGCCGGTGCCAAAGCCGACGTAGTAGGTGCGGGGCGCGGAGGCCTGCAAGACGGTGGGGGCGGCGGTGATGGGCTGCAGGTTGCCATCGCTGTCTTTGGCGATGTACAGGGGCAGCGCCTTGGCGCTGGCGCCCGAACCGGTGGTCACGCGCGAGAGTCGGCCGGCCGTCCATTTGTCGGTGCCGCCCTGCGAGAAGTCCAGCGCCCACAGGTTGCCGTGCAGGTCGCCGGCGAAAACGGCTTCGACCACGCCCTGGCTGTCCATGAAGGCTTCCAGGTTGATGACGCCGGTGGCGCGTTTTTTGGCCTCGTCCGCATTGAAAGGCAGGGCGATCTTGTAATAGTTGCGGCCGAGCTGCCAGGCTTGCCCGGGCGTTTTGTCCAGCGCCAGCAAAAAGAGGGTGGGGGCGCCGGTTGCGCTGAAGCGGCCGCTGGCTGCATCGGGCACGTAGTTGTTGACGCCGCTGGGCACCAGGGCGAACCAGCGGTAAGTGGGCGTGGCGGCATCAGTGGCGCTGGTGCGCAGGCGCACGATGCGCGGCTTGCCGATGACGAAGCCCATGTCGGCGTCGTTCAGGTGGGTGAATTCCCACAGCACTTTTTCAGGGGCGAAGGCGGCCGGGCTGGAGATGTCCAGTGCATAAACGCCGCGGCCGCCGCCGCCAGTGCCGCCCACCAGCACGGTTTTCCAGTCGCTGGCGGAGGCGCCACTGCCGGTCTTGGCGTCGCCTGCCACGGGGGTGGCGTCCACGTAGGCCTGGTGGTTGCCGATGCTGTTGTATTCCGGGTCGGTCAGGGCGCTGAGCTTGGGGCCCATCCAGCTGGGGATGTAGGCAAACAGCTCCTGGCCAGTGTTGGCGTTGAAGGCGTGCAGCATGCCGTCGTTGGCGCCCACGTAGACCACGGGCGCGCGGCTGGCCTGGTCGGCGGCGAAGGCGGCATGGCCTTGGCCCAGCCCGCTTTGGGGCGAGGGCGCGCCTACGTACTGCACGCCGGAGTTGACTACATCACCCATGGCGCGCTGGCGCACGCGGAAGGGCTTGCCTTCCTTGGACTTGTCGCCGCGCAGGTAGTCGAGGCGGTCTTGCCACAGGCTGTCTGCGGCGGCCGTGGGGCTGTAGCGGTTGAGTTGTGCCTTGAGTGTGTCTTCTACCTCCCCGCGCGTGAAGCGGGTGGCGAGCGGGCTGACCGGGTTGGCACCTTGTTTGCCGATGACGATGTTGCGTTCCGTACCGGCGGCAATGCGGGCCGCCAGCTGCTGCTCGGCCGACCAGACGGGCGTGCTGCCCAGGCTGACGCTGGTGCGTTTGCCCGTCGGCGGTTCACTGACGCTGATGTTGATGTTGAAGGCCTGCAGGTCGCCTGACCAGTCGCCCGTGTCGTAGGACGCCTGGTACACGTGAGAGGTGGAGCGCGTGAGGTGGCTGCTGGAGGCCGCTGCGCCGGCGATGCTGCGTTCGGCCGAAGCGGCATTGCTGAAGATTTTCTCGAAGGCGGCAAGCACGCCGCGCGCGTCGCTTTGCAGGAAGTAGGTTTGCGGCTCCAGTTGCCGGTCGGGGTCTTCCCAGACACTGTTGTCGGCGTTGCCGTCCTGGTCGTAGAACGGGTTGCCCTTGATGTTGTAGCGGCCCGCACCTTCGCCGGGTTGGGTCAGGAAGCCGCCGTACTTGGCGGCGGTGTAATACTGGTTGTTGGTGCGGCGCTTGGTGTCGTTGGATTCATTGCCGTATTCGTTGACATCGAAGAAAAACGATTTGACACGCAGGCCGGGGCGTTGCTTGTCGGGGGCGTTGCTCCAGCTCTTGCCGCGGATGTCGTGGGTGTGCGCCCAGTAGGCCAGGCCAATGAGCTCACTGCTTTGGCCGCGGTTGGTGGCAGAGGGAGTGCTGCTGTAGGAGGCCGCGTTGGGGTTGCTGGTGGTGCGGGTGATGCCGCTGCCGTCCACGTAATCGACAGCCTGTTGGCTTTCGAAAGCTTGCACCACGGACAGCCAGCCCTGGATGTCGGGGATGTTGTTGGCGATGTTGGTGGCGGGCATTCGGCTGTTGCCGTAGTGCTTGGAGTCGTGCGTGTTGACGTCGCCAATGAGTGCGATGTTGCTTTTCAGGCAGGAATAGTCCGTTTTGTTGGAGCGGTTGCCGTAGGGGTCGAGTTGGGACCAGTCACGGTAGATGGGAAATCCGTCATAAAAATCGGCGTTGGTGACGGGGTCGAGGTTGGCCACGGCCGCGGGCGAAGGCGGCAGCCCTTGCAGGTAGCGCAGGGTTTCGTAGTACAGCTCGCTGGCCGGGTCGTAGGTTTTGTAGAAACCGGGGCGGGCCTGATTGGTGCGGCCGAACTTGTTCAGGTAGTTGATGACGCCGCTGATACCGGGGGTTTGCGTGGTGTCGCCGTCGGGGTTGCTGATGAAGACGCCAGTGTGGGCGTTCCATTCGGCATGCGGGTTGCCAGTGATGGGAGTGTTTTCGCCACCCGTGGTGTTGAAGGTGCGCTGGCCCACGTATTTCATGGGAGCGCGCAGCACCCCGCCATAGCGGCCTTCCGTGCCGTTGCCCCAGCTGCGTGTGGGTTCCATCGCGTAGCCGAAGGCGGCCAGGCGCAGCTGGTTGCTGTACTTCTGGATGGTGCCGGTGGGTTTGTAGTTGCCGTCGGGGTAGCGGGTGCAGAAGTTGTAGTCGCGCGTATCTTGCAGTGTGCCGCGGCTGCTTTTGCCACAGACTTCGACACGTGAATAGAAAAAGCCATCGGTGTTGAGAGCCGAAGAGCCAGAGCTGGGTGGACGCCATTTGCCTTGGTAAGGACTGAGGTAGCAGGCCTTGGGTGTGCCGGGGGCAGGGTCGCCGAATATGGCGTTGGTGCAGGAAAATTCGCCACGCACCGGGGCGGTGACCCAACCGCGGTCAGGCGCGCCGTACCAGGCCAGGAGAACCTGGCGGCCTGCGTTGCAGGTGCCGCCTTCACCAGTGCAGCGGGCAGGATCACCGGGAATGCGGGTGGAGCCGGATCTGGATGTCTTCGGCCCCATGGCGGCAGTAAGGGGGCTGGCTCCCAGGGCATAGCTGCTGGGGTCGCCACAGCTGCCACCGCGTGCTGTGCCGAAGTAGATCTGGTTGAGGATGTTGGCGACCCAGATGGTTTCGGTTTTGGTTCGGCGCGCGGCAGCGATCATCGCCTGGGGGACGGCGCCGGCGTACCGGCCATCGCTGCCTTGATGCAGCCCCTTGGCGGGAAAGTTCTGGCTGTTCCAGAAGCAGCTGGGCGTGCCGTTGGGCAACACGGCGCGTTGCAGGACGGTGAGCCCCGGTTTGTCGATGATGCGGTCGCCGCCGGAGAGCGCCAGCCGCAGCATGTCGATGGCAGAGCTGGTGGCCCAGTTCAGGAAGTTGCCGCTGAAGGCGTCGGCGCATTGGCGCTGGCGGGCGGGGCCGCTGATGACGAAGCGCTTGTAGTCCGCCTCGGTTTCGCCAGTACCGGGCGTTTCCGTAGGCTGGTCGCGATAGAGGTAACACATCTCGGCGTTGTAGTAGCCAATGTATTCCTTGGTCGGGGTGTAGGACTCGTCCAGTCGCTGTCCGGGCTGGTCTACGTACTGCGCGCCCACGGTGGGGTATTCCACCGACAGCGCCAGTGCCAGCGCGGGCTTGTCGCCCTGGGTAGCGGCGTATAGCGGCACGGAGGCGATGGTGATGGGCGGGATATCCGGGGGCGCGATCCGGCCCATGACGGAAAAAGACAAGACCCCGGCGCCCAGCGCCAGGGGCAGCGCCAGCCAGGGCAGGCGGCGTGGACGGGGGGCAGCGGTGCGGGAGCGGTGAGCGAGGGAAGACATGAGGGGTTCTCGGCAGGCACGGCGCCTGCGGGCCATCAGTTGCGGAACAGGATTTGGGCGGCGGCCTGGATGTCGCTGCGCGGGCCGAAGCCCAGCGCAGTCACGCGGTAAAGCCTGCCGGCGGCGGCCTGGGTGCCGGCGGCGGCGGCGGAGGCATAGCTGGAGCCGACCATGCGGCCAGGGTTGGCCGCGTCGAAGCGGCTGACGTCTTCCACCACATAGCGCGGCGCCAGCGCCGGTTGCACGCCACGGCCTTCGGCCTCGCCCGCGTGGGTGAAGGCGCGCCCGGTGTAAGTGCCCAGGGCGACGGTGGGGGCGCTGCTGCTGGTGTCGGTGAAATCCACAACCAGCCAGGAGGGCTTGCTTTGGCCTGGGCTTTGCACGGCGCACAGGCCGCGCCACTGGCTGCTGGTTTGGCAGCCGCTGTCGGGAATGGCGGGTGAGGCCAGGAGGCGGGCCGTGCGGCTCTGGCTGGCGCTGTTTGGGCCTTGCAGGTCGATCTCGGCGTCGATCAGCGCGGCTTCCGCCGCTTGCCAGGCTTGCTGCATGTCGCGGTCGTTGCGGGCGCCGCGCTCGCCCATCAGGGCGATTTGCATGCTGGCCAGGCCCAGCATGGAAACGATCACCAGGATGGGCAGAACGACGATGAGGGACACGCCGCGCTGGCGTGACGGTCGGTGTGGCGGAAAGTGCGGCAGGCAGGGCATGGCAAGGCTTTCGGCGATGAACTTGCGGCGCGGTTGTTCCGGGCGCGGTGGTGGTTATTTGGGCAGCACGACGTCGCACGGGGCGTCGCCGCTGGAAGGCTGGTAGCCCTGGTTCTGGCAGTTGCGCAACTGAACGGACAGCGTGGCGATCTGGCGCAAGCGGTTGTCGTGAGGGGTGAATTCGCTGCCCGGGTCGTTGTTGTTTTCGTAGGACGCCTGGCCCAGCGGGTGGTACTTGATTTCGGCTTTTTCCTGGGCCGAGCCAGCCGGGCCACGCAGCACCAGGCCAATGCGCAGGCTGCGCACGCGGCGCCAGTTGGTGTAGGTGGCGTTCAAGTCGCCTGTCACGGTGAGCTGGTCGGCGCGCAGGTAGCTATCGGGCACGCTGTCCACATGGCCTGCGGGGGCGGTGCCGGCGGTCACGTTGTCCACGCCATAGAGCACCTGGAAGTTTTCCACCCCTTTGACCAGAGGTACGGTTTCGAACTGGCCGTTCTTGTTGCGCGCGGTGCACATCAGGGCCAGCTCGCCTTCGCTTTCGGCCACATGCAGGATGCTGACCAGCCGCGTGCCGCGCGAGGTGGCGGTGTCTTGGGCGTCTTGGGTGGCCAGGCCGTTGCAGGTGATCATGCTGCCGTCGGGCGCGCTGGCGTCCAGGCCGGGATCGCTGCGGGCGGTCTGGTATTGCAACACCAGCACATCGCTGCCGTAGCCGGGGGTGTCTTTTTTGCGCGCGGCGGCGCTGTGCAGGGGGTCGGTGGCGTTGGGCACAGCGTTGTTGAAGCCGTACACGTTGGGCTGGAGCGTCTTGATGTCGATGTTGCTGCCACTGCTGCCCGGGTTGGCGTGCTTGTACTGAGCGGCCGAGCTTTTGTAAGGGGCGCTGGCGAACGGAATGTCTTCAAAGCCTGCCTGCATGACCAGGCGCTGGATCATGTCGGTGGCAAATCGGGCGTCGTCGCGCAGCTGCGAGGCGGTGTCCACCGTGGCGGCACCGCGCTGGCCGGCTACCAGCCCGGAAATGGCGACCAGCACGATGAGCAGTCCCACAGCCATGGCGACCAGCAGCTCAACCAGGGTCATGCCCCGTTCGTGCGCCCGTGAAACGGGGCGGGCCTTGCGGGCGGGCCGCGATGCCAACGCGGTGCCAGGGGCGCGGTGTGGGGGGTACAGGCTCACAGCTGGCCTCCGGGCGTGACGGGAATCAGAACATGCGGACGGCTGCCTTCGGCGCCGGCTGCTTCCAGTTGGTTCTGGCCGGTGGCGCGTGTCCAGCCCAGCTTGATGACGGTGATGTTTTGCTGCGCAGTATTGGCACTGGTGCAATCCCAGCGCGGTAAGCCGTTTTCGTCGTACGGTTGACTGTCCAGACAGATGACGACGCGCGCGCCAGGCAGGATGTGCTGCACGCGGGCGAGCCACTCGGTCATCTGTGCGTTGGCCACGTCCTGAGGCGAATCGCATTGCTTGCCGAGGTTGAGGCAGTCTGACGATGTGGCGGGGGTGAGCTGGCCGGGGCCGAAGCTGCCGCGATAGGGATTGGTGGCGCCCGCGGCTCCGGCAACCCGGGCATTGGCTCGCATCATTTCCGCCAGCTCGCGGGCCAGGTTGGTGCCTTCGGATTGCAAGCGCGCATCGCGGTTGTTTTTCAGGGCGGCCGCCTGCAAGCCCACCGCGCCCAGCAGGCCGAACGACAGGATCACAATGGAAATCAGCACTTCCACCAGGGAAAAGCCGCGAGCCTGGATGCGGGCGCCTGGCGCTGCAGGCAGGGGCTTGGAAACGAAAGCATGCATGTACTTAATGTTACATGTGAATCTGCCAATTACATTTGTCCTTTTGGCAATTCTTCTTTCGTTTTCGCGAAATTGTGGCGTGTTGGCTATTTTTTGGATTGGGAGGACGGGCGCCGTGCAGAAGGGGTGCGAGCGCCCCTTTAAAGTGAGTGCGCATTCACATCGTTACAACGCCAACATCTGAGCCAGGGATGTAACGTCAAAACCGTGCAGACTGCGAAGCCTGTTCAACTTGTTGAAAGGCATTTGCGATGACCAAGCGTTCTCTGCGTACCGTTCCGGCTACTTTGCTGATGACGACCGCCATGACTTGGGGGGTTGCACATGCGGCAGGTGCATGGGGGCCGGGCGATCCGGCAAAGCCGTCTGCCCAGACGGCGGCGGGCGCCTCGGGCGTGCCTTCCGCCCCTCCCGCGCCTGTAATGCCGTTGCCTGCCCCGGCCAAGTCACCCACGGCAAGCAGCGATGGCTTGCGTGCGACATCGGCGGGACACAAAGCCCCGGCCCTGCCGGCGGATCTGCACCCAGCCATGCCCGGTGAGCCGGCATCCGCTGCCTCGGCCGCCAAGCCTGCGGCAGGTGGCGCTTCGGCAGGTGGCGTTTCCCTAGGGGGCAAGGCGCCAGCATCTAAAACTGGCAAGCCCTGAAGGGTGAACGTCTTGTCCTCGATCTCTTCTTGCCGCCGTTGAAAACCGGGAGGGGGCGGCTCGGTGTGGCCACCAGCCTTGCCCCCCTGCTTGTCCTTTTGACGGCGGGCGCCGAGATCGTGGGCAGGCAATAGAGAGGCTTTCTCTGATGGCTTGACTCCACTGGCCATACCATTCCGTCCCTCGCCGCTGCCCGGCAGGGGCGGTTTTTTTGTGCCGGGTGCGTTGGCGGGGCGTTGTGCCCAGAACTTGTTCGAGATATCGGCGCGAGTGGCAACAGGCGGCTTGGGATGGGGGGCTTGCGCCGCAGACCGCCCTCATCCGCCTATGGGCCGCCGCGCAGGGGTTTTGAACAGGTTCTCAGGCCGGCTCGACTGCGCGGCGCTTGCCTCGGGATGTGGGCGGGCTGGCACCGCATCCGGCTTCGGCGCTGCGTTCTTGCAGCTGCTTGAGGCGAGTGGCGATGTGGTCGATGACGGGAGGTGGCAGCGGCTGCTCGAACTCGTAGCTCAGGCGGGCGATTTCGGCGCTCAGGAAGTGGCACTGGGCGATGTCCTGCGCGCCCGCATTGGAGCGCACGGCGCGCGGCGGCGAGGCAGCGGGAGCGATGGTGACCGATTCACCGGCCCGGTCGGCGGCCGTGGCGGCCAGGACCTCACGCGCATCGGTGCCTGGCGCACAAGGTTCGTTGGTGTAGGTGGTGTGGCCGTCCACCAGACATTTGTGGATGCCGGGGGCGCCCGCGATGACGGGTGCCGGCGGCGCGGCGCTTGGCTCGGCAGGCTGCACCGGGCCGGCGTCTTGGCGGCTAACGGCCGGTGTGGTGGCTGTTGCCATGGGCAGGGAGGACAAGGGCGGTTCAGTATCGGCGGCCGTGGGGGCGGCAGGAGCGGCTTCGGGGGCGGCCATGCGCGGCACTCCACTGACCAGCAGCCAGCGCATGGCCTGTGCGCCAACCAGCAGCACGGCGGCCAAGGCCAGCGCCATCAGCAGCCAGCGTGCAACGGCGCTGCCGCTGCGGCGGGCGGGGGGCGGGCGGTTCCATGTGGGTGAGGGGGAGAAGGGGGCGTCTTGCGGGTCAGGCGGCATGGGTGGTTCGTCGGCGGGGCGGAAGACGTTGACGAGGCGCATCATACGGTGCTACCGCGGCCGAGAGGTTGTTTGCTATTTTGTTTATAGCTATCTTTCTTGTGGATAAAGCCTTGGGGCGGTTTTCATCTGGATGAAAAGCGGTTCCGGGCAGGCTTGCCGGCGGGCCATCAGGCGGATGGGGACGGTCTTTGCGGCGCAAGCAAAATTGACCAATCGCACGCGGGCTGCCGCAAATCATTGGCCGCGTCGTCATGTGTTCGTCTATGTGTATCCGGTGGCGCTTGGCATCCCAAACCGCTTGTCGCCCGCTCGCGCCGGGGTCTTGAACAGGTTCTTAAGCGTCACGGCCGGGCGTAGTGGCCTGCTCCAGCCAGTGCAGGAAACGCATGGCGTGTGCGCCGCCATCGCTGCCGGGGCCGCACATGGCGGGGGAGGGCTGGAGCTGGCGGCAGACAGCGGGGCGCTCCGGCTGCCCGAACAGGCGGCAGCGCAAGTGTTCGTCCAGCTGCACGCAAGGCACGCCAGCCGGCTTGCCCTGCGGCATGCCAGGGATGGCGGAAGTGATGGAGGGCGCGATGCAGCAGGCGCCGCAGCCGGGGTGGCAAAGGGTTTGCATGGGGCCAGCAACGCTGCCCGCGGCCATGCAGTGGCGTGCGTGGCAGGCAGCGGGAGCAAAGGGGCGCGTAGATGCTCAGGGATACAGCCCGCGCAGATCGCGCGCTTGCAGGATGCGCGTGCAGGCCACGATGTAGGCGGCGGTGCGCAGGCTGACCTGGTGCTGTTGCGCCACTTCCCACACGGCGGAGAAGGCGTCTTGCATGATGCGCACCAGGCGCTGGTTGATTTCTTCTTCGCTCCAGAAAAAGCTGGAAAAGTCCTGCACCCATTCGAAATAGCTGACGGTGACGCCACCAGCGTTGGCGATGACATCAGGCACGACCAGCACGCCCCGGTCATGGAGGATGTCGTCGGCGGCGGGCGTGGTGGGGCCGTTGGCGCCTTCGATGACCAGGCGCGCCTGGATGTGGCGGGCATTGGCCTCGGTGATCTGGCCTTCCAGCGCGGCGGGGATGAGGATGTCGCACGGCGCGGCCCAGAATTCGGCGGCGGTCATGGCATCGCCGCCGGCAAAGCCGGCCACGCTGCCGGTGTGGGCCACGTGCTGGAGCAGGGCAGGCACGTCCAGTCCCTGGTCGTTGCAGAGGCTGCCGCCATGGTCTTGCACGGCAACGATGCGGGCGCCGGCTTCGGCGAACAGCCTGGCGGCAATGCCGCCCACGTTGCCAA
The DNA here is from genome assembly GCA_003859965.1 of Comamonadaceae bacterium OH2545_COT-014. GTDB lineage: Bacteria > Pseudomonadota > Gammaproteobacteria > Burkholderiales > Burkholderiaceae_C > Ottowia. The sequence continues at coordinate 79,390 of RQYR01000007.1, forward strand.
AGCCTTGCACGGCGACGCGGGCGCCGGGCACGGGCAGGTTGATGCGCTGGGCGGCGGCCACGCCCACGGTGAAAACGCCCCGGCCCGTGGCTTCGCGCCGGCCGAGCGAGCCGCCCAGGGTGATGGGCTTGCCGGTGACGACGCCGGTGGCGGTGATGCCCTGGTTGACGGAATAGGTGTCCATCATCCAAGCCATGATTTTTTCGTTGGTGTTGACGTCGGGCGCGGGAATGTCCTTGGTGGGGCCGATGATGAGGCCGATCTCGCTGGTGTAGCGCCGGGTGAGGCGCTGCAACTCGCCTTCGGAAAGCTGGCGCGGATCGACGCGGATGCCGCCCTTGGCGCCGCCATAGGGCACGCCGACGGCGGCGTTCTTGATGGACATCCAGGCGGCCAGGGCCATCACTTCGGACAGCGTGACGTCCTGATGAAAGCGCACGCCGCCCTTGCCAGGGCCGCGGCTGATGTTGTGCTGTACGCGGTAGCCCTCGAAATGGGCGACGGTGCCGTCGTCGAGGTGGATGGGCACGTCCACGATCAGGGCGCGTTTGGGGCGCTTGAGCGTTTCCACCCATTTGCCGAGCGTGCCCAGGTAGGGCGTGACGCGGTCGATTTGGGTGAGGTAGATGCCCCAGGGGCCCAGTTGCTCGGCGTTGAGGTAGGAGGGCAGGGCGTGGGCGGGCGCTGGCGCAGAAGTGGCGGGGGGCAGGGCGGGCATGGGGCATGTCTCCAGGCAGAGGGGCAGGCGGCGCCTGCCTCGCCGCACTGTACCGAATCCGCCTGAGCGGCCGCAATGGCGGGTGTGTGGTTTGCCGGGCGTGCGGGTGGCCCAGGCCGGGGTCAGAGCACGGTCCAGTCGGTCACATAGGGGCTGGGCCGCATGAAGTTGTCGCGCAGCAGCGGATTGAGCTTGAGATCCAGGCTGTAATTGCGGCTGGGCAGAGGCTGCTGGAACCACTGCCGATAGATGCGTTCCATGTCCCCGTTGCGGTAAAGCTGCTTCATTTGCGTCAGCACCAGGGCGCCCAGTTCGGCGTCGTCCTTGCTGTACATGAGAGACAGCGGCTCAATGGACATGGCGATGCCGGTCAGCACGAGTTTCTTGCGGGACTGGCGGGCCAGCGGCGCCAGTTGAACGTCGTCCTGGATCACGGCGTCCACCGTGCCCTGCTCCAGCGCGGCGACACCGGCGCGCACGGATTCCACCATCTGTACCTTCCAGCCGCCTTCGCCCTGGCGTTCGCGCGCCCGGACGACCAGCTCGCCCGTGGTGCCTTTGACCATGGCCAGGGTTTTGCCCTTCATGTCGGTCAGGCTGCGAATGCCTTCGCCAGCGCGCACCAGCAAGCGTGCGCCGGTGTAGAAGTAGGTCAGGCCGAAGGCCACCTGTTCGCGCCGTGCCTTGGTGTTGGTGGTGCTGGCGCATTCCAGGTCAATGCGGCCGTTTTGAACGGCGGCAATGCGCTCGGCGGTGGTGACAGGCACGTAACGCACCGTCAACCGAGGCAGGCGCAACTGCTGCTGGATGGCGCTGGCCATGCGCTGGCAGACGTCAATGGAATAACCGATCACCTGCCCGTCACGGTCTTCATAGGAAAACGGCGGGCCGCCCGCGCGATAGCCGAGCGTAATGGTGCCGGTGGACTGGATACGGTCCAGCGTCGGGCCAGCCTGTGCGGCGCCGGCTGTCAGCGCGCCAGCGGCAACAACCCATGATGCCCAAGCCAGGGAGAGCGAGCAGAACTTCATGATGAAAATTAAGAAAAAATAATCAAAAAGTAACGAAATAGTAACGTTTTGAGATTTTTAGGGCAAATTCACGCAGGGTCATGCGGGTTATTAAGGCAAAAAAGAGGGAGATGCTATTTTTTATGTAGCTTCATTGTCTTGAAACACATGCCTTGGCGGCGGATTCGTATAATCAAAAACTTTCATGGGCCCGGGCTGGAGGATGCTTTTGCCGGCCCATGCGCCTGCGTCCGCGAAATTTCATGACACGCTCTACCCCGCTTACCCACCCGCAGCAGTTCGACGTCATCGTCGTCGGCGGCGGCCATGCCGGCGCCGAGGCGGCGCTGGCCGCCGCGCGCATGGGCTGTAACACGCTCTTGCTTACCCACAACATCGAGACGCTGGGGCAGATGAGCTGCAACCCCAGCATTGGCGGCATCGGCAAAGGCCACCTGGTGAAGGAGGTGGACGCGCTGGGCGGCGCGATGGCGTTGGCCACGGACGCGGCGGGCATTCAGTTCCGCACGCTCAACGCCAGCAAAGGGCCGGCCGTGCGCGCCACGCGGGCGCAGGCCGACCGGGTGCGCTACAAGGCCGCCATGCGCCATGTGCTGGAGAACCAGCCGCGCCTGTGGCTGTTCCAGCAGGCGGTGGACGACCTGCTGCTGGAGGGCGACCGGGTGGCAGGCGCGGTGACGCAAATGGGCCTGGCCTTCCGCGCGCGCGCCGTGGTGCTGACGGCAGGCACCTTTCTGGACGGGCGCATCCACGTGGGGCTGGACAACTACGCGGCCGGGCGTGCGGGCGACCCGCCGGCGGTCACGCTCTCGGCCCGGCTGAAGGAGCTGAAGCTGCCGCAGGGGCGCCTGAAGACGGGCACGCCGCCCCGGCTGGACGGGCGCACGATCGACTTCAGCCAGTGCGAGGCGCAGCCGGGCGACGAGGATCCGGTGCCGGTGTTCAGCTTCATGGGCCGCGCCGACATGCACCCGCGCCAGCTGCCGTGCTGGATCACGCACACCAACGCGCGCACGCACGAGATCATCCGCAGCGGCTTCGACCGCAGCCCCATGTTCACCGGCAAGATCGAAGGGGTGGGGCCGCGCTACTGCCCCAGCGTGGAAGACAAGATCAACCGCTTCGCGGACAAGGACAGCCACCAAGTCTTTCTGGAGCCGGAAGGCCTGGACACGCATGAGATCTACCCCAACGGCATTTCCACCAGCCTGCCCTTTGACGTGCAGTACGCGCTGGTGCGCAGCATCCCGGGGCTGGAAAACGCCCACATCCTGCGCCCCGGCTACGCCATCGAGTACGACTACTTCGACCCGCGCGCGCTTAAGAGCAGTTTCGAGACGCGCCAGATCGGCGGCCTGTTCTTCGCCGGCCAGATCAACGGCACTACCGGCTACGAGGAGGCGGCGGCGCAAGGCCTGTTCGCCGGCATCAACGCCGCGCTGCAATGCCGGGGCGATGCGCCCTGGCTGCCGCGCCGCGACGAGGCCTACCTGGGCGTGCTGGTGGACGACCTCATCACCAAGGGCGTGACCGAGCCTTACCGCATGTTCACCAGCCGCGCTGAATACCGCCTGCAGCTGCGCGAGGACAACGCCGACATGCGCCTGACCGAAACCGGCCGCCGCCTGGGCCTGGTGGACGATGCGCGCTGGGATGCCTTTTGCCGCAAGCGCGACGCGGTTTCACGTGAAACCGAGCGCCTGAAAAGCACCTGGGTCAACCCGCGCAACCTGCCGGCCAGCGAGGCCGAGCGCGTGCTGGGCAAGGCCATCGAACATGAACACAACCTGTTCGACCTGCTGCGCCGTCCCGGCGTGAGCCATGCGGCCCTGATGTCGCTGGACGGCGGCAAGTATGCGGCGCCGGATGTTTCACGTGAAACGCTGGGCGATCTGGCGGCGCCGGTGATCGAGCAGGTGGAGATCGCCGCCAAATATGCGGGCTACATCGACCGCCAGAAGGACGAGGTGGCCCGTGCCGCCCATTACGAAAGCCTGCGTCTGCCGGAAGGGCTGGACTACATGCAGGTATCCGCCCTGTCCATCGAGGCGCGGCAAAAGCTCAACGCGCACCGGCCCGAGACACTGGGGCAGGCCAGCCGCATCTCCGGCATCACGCCCGCCGCCATCTCGCTGCTGCTGATCCACCTGAAAAAAGGGGGCTTCAAGGGCTTTGCCGGGCTTGCACCCGCCGTGGGTGGCGGGGCAGCCGAAGTGCACTGAAATGGCGGACGCGGCTGTGAACCATGCACTGTCATCGATCCTGGAGTCAGGCGTCCAGGCACTGGGCATGACGCTGGACAAAGCCCAGCAGCGCCAACTGCTGGCCTACCTGGACCTGCTGGGCAAGTGGAACAAGGTCTACAACCTGACGGCCGTGCGCGCGCCGGCCGAGATGCTGAAGCAGCACCTGCTTGACAGCCTGGCGGCTGTGCCGCCCCTGCTGTGCCACGCGCAGGGCCGGGCCTTGCGCCTGCTGGACGTGGGTAGCGGCGGTGGCCTGCCCGGCGTGGTCATCGCCATCTGCTGCCCGTGTATTGACGTGTGCTGCGTGGATGCCGTGGCCAAGAAGGCTGCCTTCATCCAGCAGGTGGCAGGCAGCTTGCGGCTGCCCAACCTGCGAGGCCTGCATGCGCGGGTGCAAACCCTGGCCGGGCCGTTCGACGTCATCAGCGCGCGCGCCTTTGCCGCGCTGTCCGACTTCACTGCCTGGTCGGCCCAGGCGCTGGCCCCGGGCGGGGTCTGGATGGCCATGAAGGGCCGCTATCCCGCTGACGAAATCGCGACGCTGCCGGCAGGCGTGGAAGTGTTTCACGTGGAACCGCTGCGCGTGCCGTCGCTGGACGCGCAGCGGCACCTGGTCTGGATGCGGCCGGCGGCCCACGCTCCCGCGCCGGCCAAGCAGGGTGCGGCCTCATGAGCACGGCCACACGCTTCACGCGCACGCCCGCTTTCCGCATCGCCCTGTGGGGCGGGCTGAGCGCCGGGCCGGTGCTGGCGCTGCTCTGGCCCTGGCTGGTGCGGTTGGAAACGGGCGAATGGCCGGTTTCGATGGTGGCGCTCACGCTGGCCATGCTCACACTGGGCACGGTGACCGGGCTGGGCGTGGCCTTCACGCTGCTGCTGCCCGTGCTGCATCTGCTGGATTTGCAGCCCGGCCCGCGCCTGCGCTGGCAAGCGGCGGCGGCCAGCGCAGGCGTGTGCGCCTTGCTGGTGGCGGGCTTTGGCGTGCTGACCCAGGCCGTGCGTCTGGGCGAGCAGTGGCCGCTCTGGCTCACCCTTACAATTGCCGGTGCCCTGTGTGGCTGGATCGGCGCATGCGCCGTGCGGGAAGGGGAGGGCCGCTCTGGCTCGTCCGCTCCGCCCCCCGTCCGGTAGCGGCTTGGCCATGGGCCCCGTTTCGGTGCTCCGCCGTTCTTCATGCAACGGGTGTTTCACGTGAAACGGGCGCGGCCGGGCGTGGCGTGATCTGCACAAGGAAAGGCTGAACAGATGGATGCGGAGGTCGAGCCATGATGCGCTTGAGAGGTTGGGGCCTGGGCTTGCTGGCCGCCCTGGTGCTGCTGACGTACACGGTCTACAGTCGGGTGCAGGATCGGGCGCGACATGTCGAGGCTGAGCATTTCATGCAGGAGTCGCCCGGCATCAGCAGCACGCTGAGCAAGGCATTGAATGCGTTTCTTAAGACCCATGGGCGGCTGGCCAGGTCTGGCGACGAGGCGGCGCTGCCCGCGCCGCCGGCGGGGCTGGGCATCCAGAGCTGGCGCCTGTCGCCCGAGGGCGTGGTCGAGATGGACATTCGCTCCCGCGCCAGCCGACGGCCGCTGCGACTGCTGGCTGTGCCGCGTGTCCACGTGGGGCGGCCTGCCCGGGTGTCCTATGACCTGATCGCCGACGAAGCTACCTTGAAGGCGCTGGGGCTGGGGGACCAGGGCTTGCTCAATGGGGACCTCCGCTCGCCGGACGACATTCCGGCCCGTCTGGCCGAGAATGCGGCACGCCTGCGCGACCCGGCCGGGCGTGACCAGGCCGCGCGCACGGAAGTACGAAGCACCGGCACGGTGCTGATGATCCCCGACGCGGCGGCAGGCGGGCAGCCTTGTACCCGCCAGAGCTGCCTCCAGTCCGTGACCTGCGCCTCGGCGCGACCGCTGCTGTGCGCCAATATCACGGACTTCAGGCCCACGCCTGACCGCTACCGTGGCAGCCAGTTCCTGACGCTGGCCGACGCCGACGCCGCTTGTCGGCAGGCATGGGGCGCCAACTTCCAGGTGGCCCGGGCCGATCAGGCCACGCGCGCTTCCGCGGCCCGGCTGCGTGAGGTGCCGCGAGGGCGTGAACACTGGCTGCACGCGCCAGCCAGCCGAGGCGCCGCCAATTGCTGGGGGCGCACGCCCGGCGCCCTGATTGACTGAATTTCCCGGAAAAACACTCTCCATGGCCCAGATTTTTTGCATTGCCAACCAAAAAGGCGGTGTTGGCAAAACCACCACCACGGTCAACCTGGCGGCCGGGCTGGCCCGCATTGGCCAGCGCGTGCTGATGGTGGACCTGGATCCGCAAGGCAACGCCACCATGGGCTCCGGGGCCGACAAACGCAGCCTGCCGCTGACCGTGTACGACGTGCTCATCGGCTCGGCCAATGTGGCTGAGGCGGTGGTGCGCCCCGACAAGCTGGCCGAGGCCGGGTGCGGCTATGCCGTGCTGGGCGCCAATCGCGAACTGGCGGGCGCCGAGGTGGAGCTGGTGGAGCTGGAGCGCCGTGAGCGCCGCCTGAAAGAGGCGCTGGCCGCAGTGGATGCCGACTATGACTTCATCCTCATCGACTGCCCGCCCGCGCTCAGCATGCTCACCCTCAACGGCCTGTGCGCGGCGCAGGGCGTCATCGTGCCCATGCAGTGCGAATATTTCGCGCTGGAAGGCTTGACCGACCTGGTCAACACCATCAAGCAGGTGCACGCCAACCTGAACCGCGACCTCAAGCTCATTGGCCTGTTGCGCGTGATGTTCGACCCTCGCATCACCTTGCAGCAGCAGGTGAGCGAGCAGCTCAAGGCCCATTTCGGTGACAAGGTGTTTGACACCGTCATCCCGCGCAACGTGCGCCTGGCCGAAGCGCCCAGCTACGGCCTGCCCGGCGTGGTGTTCGACCGTTCCGCCAAGGGCAGCCAGGCTTTCGTGGCTTTTGCGCAGGAAATGGTGGCTCGCGGGTTGAGGGCCTGAATGGCTTTTGAGGCACACCCATCAAGCGTTAGAAGCTATAAAAAAGTGAGTAAACGAGACGCTCAGGCACCTTCCGTGCTCATCTTGCCTGGCTGGTTGGGCAGCGGCCTTGGCCATTGGCAAACCCGCTGGGAGGCGCGCCACGGCTACCAGCGTGTGGAGCAGCATGACTGGCAGCGCCCCCTGCGCGGTGATTGGACAGCGCGGCTGGAAGACGCGGTGCTGGCCGCCCCCGCCCCCGTGCTGCTGGCTGCGCACAGTCTGGGCTGCATCCTCACTGCCTGGTGGGCGGCCCACACGCGCCATGCGGACCGCGTGGCCGGTGCGCTGCTGGTGGCCCCGCCCGATATCGAGCGCGCCGACAACCGTCAGAAAATTCCCGGCTGGGCGCCGCCCGCCCGCCAGCGCCTGCCCTTTGCCGCCACCGTGGTCGCCAGCAGTGACGACCCCTTTGGCAGCCTGGAAACCGCCAGCTGCTTGGCGGCCGACTGGGGCGCCAGCTTCTACAGCCTGGGCGCGTGTGGTCACATCAATGCCGACTCCGGCCTGGAAGATTGGGACGAGGGCCATGCGCTGCTGCTGGGCCTGCGTGGCAGCCAACCGCCCGCTGCTGCATAACCCCGGCGCCATTCCGGCTGCGGGGTAGGCGAGTGTGTCGCCTGGCATTCGGTATATTGCGGCGCCTCGTGCGCTGGCCTCGCTACCAGCGGGGCATTTTCTTTTGACGGAACACATCTCATGGCAACCAAGAAATCCAAAGGGCTGGGCCGCGGCCTGGAAGCCCTGCTCGGCCCCCAGACCACCGTCAGCGCGGCCGCCGATGCCCCCGCCACCCCGGCGGGCACGCCCATGATGCTGGCGCTGAACGCCCTGCGCCCCGGTCAATACCAGCCACGCACCCGCATGGACGAAGGCGCGCTGTACGAGCTGGCCGAGAGCATCAAGGCCCAGGGCGTCATGCAACCCATTCTGGTGCGCCGTGTTTCCGTGCCAAAGCAGCCTTCGGGGCAGACTGGATCTTCCCTTGGTGCTATGGATAATGAAGCGGCTTATGAAATCATCGCAGGCGAGCGGCGCTTTCGCGCGGCCCGCCTGGCGGGGCTGGACGAAGTGCCGGCTCTGGTGCGCGAGGTGCCCGACGAAGCCGCCGCCGCCATGGCGCTGATCGAAAACATCCAGCGCGAAGACCTCAACCCGCTGGAGGAGGCGCAAGGCATCCGCCGCCTGGTGGACGAATTCGGCCTCACCCACGAACAGGCCGCCCAGGCCGTGGGCAAAAGCCGCAGCGCCGCCAGCAACCTGCTGCGCCTGCTCAACCTCACCGAGCCGGTGCAAACCATGCTGATGGCCGGTGACATCGACATGGGCCATGCCCGTGCGCTGCTGGCGCTGGACGGGGCGGCGCAAATCACTGCCGCCAACGAAATCGCCGCGCGCAAACTCACGGTGCGCGACGCCGAGCGGCTGGTGCGCAAGCGCCAGGCGGACGGCGATGCCATCGCCCCCGCGCGCGCCAGCAGCGGCGCGGGCAGCGACCTGCCGGGCGACGTGCGCCGGGTGGAAGAAGAACTGTCAGACCTGCTCACCGCCCAGGTGGAAGTGCGCGTGAAAAAACGCAACAAACGTGGCGATACCGCCGGCGAGCTGGCGGTGCGCTTCAGCTCGCTGGAGGAGCTGAACGGCCTGATTGAACGCCTGCGCGCCACGGCAGGCTAAAGCAGCCATTTCATGCGATGGGCGCGGCGAAGCGGCTTGGCCTGCGCACACTCTGCGCATCGCCCGTATGCCGCGCGCGTAGCGGCCGGTTCAGCACGCCTTGAGGGCCGCATGGCGCTCAAAGGGAGAGCGCCACGCCACAGCGGCGTGGCGACCGGTGCGCGCGAAACCTGTGCAACGTCCCAATACGAGCGGGCAAGCTCGCAAAAACTTGGGGGCGGGCAGCCAATGGCAACAACCCCAGCCCATGCCTTGGCGCGGGATGGTTGACCACTTACCGCGGCGAAGTTGGCCGCAGCCGCGCGGGTTGCAGAGCGGGCCGCGCAAAGGCATTGAACAGGCGACCCTTACGTTCCCTGCCATTTCTCGCACTCGTGCACAAGTTGTGGCCTTTGCGGCGGCACAGGCTGTGGTGCAATGCCCAGTGCGCTCCAGTGCCTCGAGTCCAGCGGGCCATTTGTCCATTTGGGAGGGTCTGGGGCTTTTCTTTTCCCCCTGGTCTGGTCGTCTGTCGCTTCTGCGGCGGCCGTGGCACCAGTGCCAACCGCCAGGGTCAACGCCTTTTTGCATGAATCCTTTTGCTGCCGTTTTGCAATTTCGCCGCCACCATGCACCGCTGTGGCGCGCCCTGATGGTCCGACCGGGCGCGGTGGGCGCGGTGTGCGCCAGCTCGCGCTACCTGGCGGCGCGCATGGCCGCGCATGTGGAGCAGGACGGGCCCGCCGTGGTGCTGGAGCTGGGCGGTGGCACCGGCGCCATCACGGCGGCGTTGCTGGCGCGGGGCGTGCCGCCCGGGCGGCTGGTGGTGGTGGAACACGCGGCCCCGCTGGCGCGCCACTTGCGGCAGCGTTTTGCCGGCGTGCATGTCATTCATGGTGATGCGGCCGATTTGGCGCAGCTGCGCCAGCGCCCCGGCTGGCCGGCAGACGGGCAGGGCCAGCCGCTGCCCGTGGGCCACATCGTCTCCAGCTTGCCGCTGCTGTCCATTCCGCCTACGGCGCGCGGGCGCATTCTGGCGGCGGGCCGTCAGGCGCTGGCGCCTGACGGGCGGCTGGTGCAGTTCACGTATGCGCTGCGCGGCCCCTCGCCGTGGCAGCAGGCGGGGCTGGCCGTGCAGGTGCGCGAGCGCGTGCTGCGCAACCTGCCGCCTGCGCGGGTTGATGTGCTGCGGCATGGCTGAGCCGCGCTGTTTCAGGCTCGATACAACCGTGTCCAAGCGGCGGGCAAGGCCGCTGGTAAGATGCCGCGCCAAAGCCGCGCGCACTGCAGAAGCGGTGTGGCCTGGGCGGCTGCCTCAACCCTTTTTCCGCACCCGCACATGCCTGTTGCCCTTGCCGCCAAGGCGCCTGCCAGCTTCGAAATCAAGAGCGCCAATCTCCCGCTGGTGGCCCTGCTTGTGAAGTCGGCCGCCATGGACACACTGGCTGCCGAGATGGCCGAGCGCTATGGCGACATTCCCGATTTTTTCGACAACGATCCGCTGCTGATCGACCTGGCGCCGCTGGCGGCCGCCGATCCACAGGCGGAGCTGGACTTTGCCGCGCTGCTGGCGCTGCTGCGCCGCCACCGGCTGGCGCCCTTGGCGGTGCGTGGCGGCAGCGCGGCGCAAATGCAGGCCGCCCAGGCGGCGGGCCTGGCCCCGGCGCCTGATGCGCGTGTGGCCGCCCCGGTCGCCCCGGCCGCTGAACCACAGCCGGCGGCCGCGCCTTTGCCGGCGGAGGCCGAGGCGCCGCCGCTGCCGCCCAGCAGCGCCCTGGTGATCGACCGGCCGCTGCGCTCTGGCCAGCAGGTGTACGCGCGCGGGCGCGATGCGGTGGTGCTGGCCATGGTCAACCCCGGTGCGGAGCTGATCGCCGATGGTCACATCCATGTGTACGCGCCGCTGCGCGGGCGCGTGATTGCGGGCGCGCGCGGCGACACGTCGGCGCGCATCTTCGCGCTGGACATGCGGCCCGAGCTGATTTCCATTGCGGGCGTGTATCGCACCACCGAGACGCCGCTGGCGCCCGAAGTGTGGGGCCGGGCCGCGCAGATTCACCTGGCCAGCGGCGAGGCGGGCGACAAGCTCATCGTGACGCCCCTCGCCAGCTAAGCCCCGGGCAGTGCGGGCCGGCCGGCAGATTTTTCAAGCAAAAGACCCAGGAAAGACTTTTCAAGATGACCAAGATCGTTGTGGTGACATCCGGCAAGGGCGGCGTGGGCAAGACCACGACCAGCGCCGCGTTCGCGTCCGGCCTGGCGCTGCGCGGCCACAAGACGGCCGTGATCGACTTTGACGTGGGCCTGCGCAACCTCGACCTCATCATGGGCTGCGAGCGCCGTGTGGTGTATGACTTCATCAACGTCATCCACGGCGAGGCCAATCTGAACCAGGCGCTCATCAAGGACAAGCAGTGCGACAACCTGTACGTGCTGGCCGCCAGCCAGACGCGCGACAAGGACGCGCTGACGCAGGAGGGCGTGGGCAAGGTGCTGGACGACCTCAAGGGCATGGGTTTCGACTACATCGTTTGCGACTCGCCGGCCGGCATCGAGACCGGCGCGCTCATGGCCATGCATTACGCCGACGAGGCGCTGATCGTCACCAACCCCGAAGTCTCCAGCGTGCGCGACTCCGACCGCATCCTGGGCATGCTCAGCAGCAAGACCCGGCGTGCGCTGGAAGGCGCCGAGCCGATCAAGGAGCACCTGCTCATCACCCGCTACAACCCGCACCGCGTGGCCGACGGGCAGATGCTCAGCCTGGAGGACATTCAGGACATCCTGCGCATCAAGCTGATCGGCGTGATCCCCGAGAGCGAGGCCGTGCTGCAAGCGTCCAACCAGGGCCTGCCCGCCGTGCACCTGAAGGGCACCGACGTGGCCGAGGCCTACGAGGACGTGGTGGCGCGCTTTCTGGGCGAGGAGCGCCCGCTGCGCTTCATCGAGGCCGAAAAGCCCGGCTTTTTCAAGCGCCTGTTCGGAGGCAAGTAAGCCATGTCCTTCCTCTCATTCTTTCTGGGCGAGAAGAAGAAAACCGCCAGCGTGGCCAAGGAGCGCCTGCAAATCATCCTGGCGCACGAACGCGCCGGGCGCGGCGATGCCGGCGCGCCGGATTACCTGCCCGACCTGCAGCGCGACCTGATCGCCGTCATCAGCAAGTACGTCAAGATCGATCCGCGCGACATCAAGGTTCAGCTTGAGCGCCAGGACGATCTGGAAGTGCTGGAAGTCAAGATCGAGCTGCCGGAAAAAACCCCGCCCGCCGCCACGGGCGGCTGACGGCGCGCCGCTGGCCCTTGCGCGCACGGCCCACCTTTGCCCGCCACGCCTGCGCCGCCCTCCGCTTTCTTGCCTGCCCCTGCATGCCATGACCAAGCCCCTGATCCTGGTGGTGGAAGACGAGCCGGGCATTGCCGACACCATTGCCTACGCCCTGGGCAGTGACGGCTTTACCCCCGAGGTGTGTGCCAGCGGCGCCGAGGCCGTGGCCCGCTTTGCCGCCCGGCCGCCGCAACTGGCAATTTTGGACATCGGCCTGCCGGACATGAACGGCTTTGAGCTGTTTCGCCAGCTCCAGTCACTGCCGGGGGGCAAAGATGTGCCGCTGGTCTTTCTGACCGCGCGCTCCGGCGAAATCGACCGCGTGGTGGGCCTGGAGCTGGGCGCTGACGACTACATTGCCAAACCCTTTTCCCCGCGCGAGCTGGTGGCGCGCGTGCGCACCATCTTGCGCCGCAGCCAGCGCGCCGCCGCCGCGCGGCCCGCAGCAGGTCAGCAAGATCAAGAGAAAAAAATGCCTTCAGGGCACGACGGTATTGCCCGAGGCGCTATCAAAAATGAAGTTTCCGTTGAAGCTGGCCCCTTCCTGCACGACGCCGGGCGCCGCCTGATTCGCTACCACGGCCAGCCGCTCGAACTCTCGCGCTACGAATACGGGCTGCTCGCCACCCTGATCCAGCGCCCCGGCCGCGTGTTCACGCGCGATGAACTGCTGCAACAGGTGTGGGACGACCCCGCCGCCAGCTTCGACCGCACGGTGGACGCCCATATCAAAACCCTGCGCGCCAAGCTGCGCGCCGTGCGCGACAGCGAAGACCCCATTCGCACCCTGCGCGGCGTGGGCTATGCGCTGCGCGAAGACTTGCCCTGAGCGCGGCCCGCTGGCTGCGCCGTAAACACCCCTGCGCAACCCTTGCAAAACCCTTGCGGATTGGCTGATGGCTCTGGACTTTCACCGCCTGGCCCACGATGCGCGCCTGCTCTCGCTGGGCGAGGCGCCATACCGCTGGCTGGCAGAAATTTTCGGGCGCTACCGGTGCCGCCCCGGCGTGGCCATTCACCCCTATGGCGATGGCGCACTGACTGTGGCCAGCCAGCGGACCCTGCTGTCGGTCATTGAAGCTTGGGCCGCCCGGGCCGCCTTGAACTGCCACCGCGCGCAGACCTTGGCCGTGGCCATGCGGGGCTTTCGCGGCCTGCTGGCGCATGTGGGCGCCACGGCGGGCGATCTGCGCTGGCAGGGGGGCTGAAGGCGCGTGTCCCGCCGCACCCGCATCTTTCTGGCGCTGATCGCCGTCTACGTGCTCGGCACCGGCTGGCTGCTCTACAGCCTGGCAGCCGGGCTGGACCCGCGCTACCGCGAATCGGCCGAGGAATCGCTGGTGGAAACCGCGCAACTGCTGGCTACCGTGATCGAGCAGGAGGTCGATCACGGCGCGCTGCCCGCCGACCGCGTGGCCGCCATCTTCCGCGACCTCTACCGCCGCCCCTTTTCCGCGCAAGTGTTCGGCCTGCACAAAACCCGGGTGGAGCTGCGCGCCTACGTCACCAACCGGCACGGCGTGGTGGTGTTCGACAGCCTGGGCCGCGCGCTCGGGCAAGACTATTCGTCCTGGCGCGACGTGCACCGCACCCTGGCCGGCCAGTACGGCGCGCGCACCACGCGCGACGTGCCGGACAACCCCCGCTCATCCGTCATGTACGTGGGCGCGCCCATCCGCTGGCAGGGCGACATCGTGGGCGTGGTCACGCTGGGCAAGCCGGTGCAGAGCTTTGGGCAATTTGTCGCGGCGGCCAGGCAGAACATGCTGTACGCGGGCCTGACCGGCGCGCTGGCCGTGCTGGGCGCAGGGCTGGCGCTGGCGTTCTGGCTGATTCGCCCGCTGGGCCTCACCCGTGATGTGTGGGCCGCGCTGCGCGCCGGGGTGTGGCGCCGTGAGGACGGCGCGCGCCGCTACAGCCCGCGCCGCGCCTGGCGGGCCTTGCGTGCACAAGGCCGCAGCACGGCCCATGAGTTGCGCGAGGCGATGGCCGGACGCAACTACGTGGCCGGCTACGTGGCCCAGCTCACGCACGAAATCAAAAGCCCGCTGTCGGCCATCCGCGGCGCGGCCGAGCTGCTGCAAGAAGAAGACCTGCCACCCGCCGCGCGCCAGCAGTTCGCCGCCAACATCACGCGCGAGACGCGCCGCATGCAGGAAGTGATTGACCGCATGACAGAACTCAGCGCGCTGGAAAGCCGCCGCCTGCTGCAAGACCAGCAGCGCGTGCCGCTGGCGCCCCTGCTGCACGAGCTGGCCGCCAGCGCGCGCGCCCGCGCACCGGGCCTGCGCATTGACGTGCACGTGCAAGATGACGTGGCGGTGGAGGGCGACGCCTTTCTGCTGCGCCGCGCCATCGGCAACTTGCTGGACAACGCGGTGGAATTCTCCTTGCCCGCCATGCCGGCAGATGCCGCGCCCGGCATTGAACTGGGCCTGTCGCGCGAAGGCCGCATGGCCGTGGTGCGCGTGCGCGACCATGGCCCGGGCCTGCCCGCCTATGCACAGGCCCGGGTGTTCGACAAATTCTTTTCCCTGGCCCGGCCCGGCACGCAGAAGAAAAGCACGGGCCTGGGCCTGTCTTTCGTGCGGGAAATCGCCGCCTTGCACCAGGGCAGCGTGACACTGGCCAATGCCCCGGCGGCGGGCGGAGGCACGGCAGATGCAGCGGGTGGCGCGCTGGCCGTGTTCAAGGTGCCGGCGCTGCGCGCCTGAAACCGGCGGGCGGGTTTTGACCCGTCTGGGCGCGACGGGTAAAGGATGCGCTCGCGTCGGGCCAGTCGCGGCTGGCTGCGTGGCGAGCTTGGCGCAACTGGAGGCGGTGCCATGACCACACCGCATGAGCCACCGGCCTTGCAAGACGCCTAGCCGGGTAGGCCGCCGGCGTGATGCCGCCTTGGAAGTGTGCGTTTTAGGCGGCTTGCCAGCCGCTGCCGTCTTGCTTGAAAACCAGCTTTTCAGGCGCGCTGGTCAGCGCCCCGCGCCAGACCTCGGCGCCGTTGGCCGAGATGGCGAATTCAGCATCTTCCACCAGGAAGAAAGCCTGGCCGGCCGCGCCGGTTTCCAACTCGGAGCAGCCACTGGCCTTGACGCTGACACCGGCCACGCCCTGGCCTTGGGCATCCACAAACTCGACGCGAACTTTCCTGGCGCTCATACACAGCTCCTCAGGGGAAAAATGGATCAAAAAGTAATAGAGAGAAACGGTGCGCTAATGTGCCATTGCCGCCCAAATGCCGCATCAGCCCAGGCTTTGCATGCCGGTCACTTGCGCGACAAATTCCACTGTTTGCCGGTAAACCGCGCGCGTCGCGTGGCAGGACACGCACACTGGCATTGGGAAAAGCCCGTACCGACGGGTCTGGTGTGAAAGAGGCTGGGGGGCGCAGGGGTATCATTGCGGCCGTTTGCACGCAAACATCGTGAGAGGGGGGCGCGGGCGCGGCGAACCAGAGGCCGGGCTGCCGGGGCGCTTTTCTTCCATCTTTTCTTGCAACACTTTCATCACTGCAACCATCCGGCTGGCGGATGCGGGCAGCGGTGCTTTTTTCCATGGAGTTCATTCCAATGACCAAGCGAACACTGGCCCTGGTTGCGGCCGCAGGGATGGCCATGCTGCTGGCTGGCTGTGAAACCACCAAGATGAAGATGGGCAGCGCCAGCGGCGCGGACACCGTGGCCACGGGCGGCGCGGCGGGCGGCACGGCAGCGGGCGAAAGCGGTGATCTCGAAAAGTGCGCATCGCCGCTGGGCACGGTGTCGCTGGTGGAAAACCAGGACGCTGGCTGGTACACCATCTTGCGCAATGAATACCGTCTGCCGCCCACGTCCAACTTGCTGCGCCTGCTGATCCAGCAGTCCAACTGCTTCGTGGTGGTGGAGCGCGGCGCGGCCGGCATGCGCGCCATGAGCCGCGAGCGCGAGCTGATGCAGTCGGGCGAAATGCGCCGCGGCAGCAACTTTGGCCGCGGGCAACTGGTGGCCTCCGACTACGGCCTGTCGCCCGAGATCATTTTCAGCGAGAACAACACGGGTGGCGTGGCCGCCAGCCTGGGCGGCCTGTTTGGCGGCATTGGCAGCGTGGTGGGCGCCGTGGCCGCTGGCACCAAGACGCGCGAGGCGGCCGCCATGCTGACGCTGGTGGACAACCGTTCGGGCGTGCAGGTGGCGGCATCGCAAGGCAGCGCTTCCAAGACCGACTTTGGCGGCTTCGGCAGCCTGTTTGGCGGCAGCGCAGGCGGTGGCCTGGGCGGCTACCAGAACACGCCGCAGGGCAAGGTGCTCACGGCCGCGTTCATGGATTCGTACAACCAGATGGTGCGTGCGCTGCGCAACTACAAGTCGCAAAGCGTGCAGGGCCAGGGCTTGGGCGGCGGCGGCCGTCTGGGCGTGGACGGCGCCGCGCCGCCCTCGCAGACCTATACGCCCCAAACGGCGCCCAAGCGCCGCAGCAACAAGCGCCGCTGAGGCGGTGCGCTTCACTTTCAAGGTGTTCGCGCGGGGGCTTTGAAAAGCCCTGCGTGCGCGCCTTGAGGGGCTTTGAAGGCGTTTGCCAGCTCCCGCGCGCCTGATGCCGTTTTGCGCCACGGCATCAGGCGCTTTTTCATGGCAGGGGAGCAAACTTCGCCCGGCGCCTCTGGGCAAGGGTGGCGCGCTGCGGCAAGCCCGGCGCTGGCGCCGCTGCCGCAGCGGCGGCTATGGCGGAACACAGGCAGCAGGGCTTACCAGGCGAAGACCTTGCCGGGGTTCATGATGTTGTGCGGGTCCAGCGCGTGCTTGAGGGTGCGCATCATGGCCACCGCGCCTTCGCCCGCTTCCTGCACCAGAAAGTCCATCTTGTGCAGGCCCACGCCGTGTTCGCCGCTGCATGTGCCGCCCATGCCCAGCGCGCGCGCCACCAGCTGGCGGTTGAGCTGCTCGGCGCGGGCGCGCTCGTCGGCGCTGTCAGGGTCGATCAGGTAGCCGAAGTGGAAGTTGCCGTCGCCCACGTGGCCGACCAGGAAGTAGGGGATGCCGCTGGCGTCGGCCTCGGCCACCGAGTCCAGCAGGCAGTCGGCCAGGCGGCTGATGGGCACGCAGGTGTCGGTGCTGATGGCGCGGCAGCCGGGGCGGCTTTGCACGGCGGCGAAGTAGGCGTTGTGCCGCGCCGTCCATAGGCGGGTGCGCTCCTCGGGCGTGTCGGCCCATTCGAAGTCGGCGCCATGGTGTTCGCTGGCGATGTGCTGCACCATCTCGGCCTGCTCGCGCACGCCGGCGGGCGAGCCGTGAAATTCCATCAGCAGCATGTGCTGCTCGCGAAGCTGAAGCTTGGCGTATTTGTTGACGATGGCCACCGTGCCCGCGTCGATCAGTTCCACCCGCGCGATGGGCACGCCGAGCTGGATGGTCTGGATCACGGTGTTCACCGCGTCCGCAATGGTGGGGAAGGAGCAGATGGCCGCCGACACCGCCTCGGGCAGCGGGTACAGGCGCACGGTCACTTCGGTGATCACGCCCAGCGTGCCTTCGCTGCCCACGAACAGGCGCGTCAGGTCGTAGCCCGCGCTGCTTTTCTTGGCGCGCGTGCCGGTGCGGATGACCTCGCCCTGCGCCGTCACCACCTCCAGCGCCAGCACGTTCTCGCGCATGGTGCCGTAGCGCACGGCGTTGGTGCCGCTGGCGCGCGTAGCACTCATGCCGCCCAGAGTGGCGTCGGCGCCGGGGTCGATGGGAAAGAACAGGCCGGTGCTCTTGATCTCGTCATTGAGCTGCTTTCGCGTTACGCCGGCCTGCACCGTCACCGTCAGGTCCTCGGCGTTCACGCTCAGCACCTTGTTCATGCGGCCCAGGTCGATGCTGACGCCGCCCTGCACGGCCAGCAGGTGCCCTTCCAGCGAGGAGCCCACGCCAAACGGGATCACCGGCACGCGGTGCTGCGCGCACAGCTTCACGGCGTCGGCCACGTCCTGCGTGCTTTCGGCAAACACCACGGCCGCCGGCGGCGGCACGTCGGTGAAGGCCGACTCGTCGCGCCCGTGCTGCTCGCGCACGGCCAGCGCGGTGGAACACTGCGCGCCAAAGCGCGCCTGCAGCGCCTCGATCAGCGCGGGCGGCACGGGGCGGGGCTGGACATGGGGCAGCACGTGGCTAGCCTGGGCGGGGGCGTTCATGGGTGTTTTCCTGTGGCGTTTTGCGAAAAAACGGGCAGTGTAGCCGTGCCCTGGCATCTCTTCGCGGGGGATTGCTATATTGCACGCGCCGCCTGCCGGCCCCGCTGCGTGGGGCCGGCAGGCGCCAGGAGATCCGCGCATTGAACCGGCCCCGAAACCTTGCCCTGCTTTTCGTGCTGACCACGGCGGTGTATTTGCTCATGCTGCTCGTGACCGTGCCGCGCCTGCGGGCGCTGGCTGGCGGTCTGCCCATCGTGGACATGTTGCCTTGGTACGAGCCGGCTTACATCGCCGAACTGATGGCCCGGCTGGGCGCGCAGGGGCGGCACGACTACCTGTACCGGCAGATGCCGCTGGACATGGTCTACCCGGGGCTGTTTGCCCTGACCTATGCGGGGCTGATCGCTTTCTGGGCGCGCGCGCTGCCATGGCCCCAGCTGCGCCTGGCCGCCGCGCTGCCGCCGCTGGCGGCGCTGTTCGACTACCTGGAGAACGCTGCCATGATCACGCTGCTTGGCGCCTACCCCGCCATGCCCGGCTGGGCCATGCAGGCCAGCCCGCTATTCAGCGCGGCCAAGACGGCGCTGGTCTCGCTGTCGCTGCTGGCCTGCCTGGGTCTGGGCACGGCATTTGCCGTACGCAAGTGGCGCGCGCGCCGGGTGTGACCCGCCCGCCGGCTTCCCCCGTCTTTTTTCATGCCTTGCCCCATGCCCGACCGCTACGCCGTCATCGGCCACCCCATTGCCCACAGCCAGTCGCCCTTGATTCACCGCCTGTTCGCCGAGGCCACGGGCCAGGCGCTGGTGTACGAAGCCATTGACGGCGGCGCGCAGGAGGGCGGTTTTGCGCAGGCGCTGGCCGCCTTCCGGGCGGCGGGCGGGCGCGGCGTGAACGTGACGCTGCCTTTCAAGCTGGAGGCGCTGGCAGCGGCCGATGTGGCCAGCGACGACGCCCGCGTGGCCGGGGCCGCCAATGCGCTGCGCTTCGACCGGGGCCGCGTCGAGGCGCAAAACTTCGACGGCACGGGCCTGGTACGTGACATTGAGGTCAACCTGGGCCTGCCGCTCAAAGGCAGGCGCGTGCTGCTGCTGGGCGCGGGCGGGGCCACGCGCGGCGCCGTGCTGCCCATGGCGCGCGCGGGCGCGGCGTGTATCGCCATTGCCAACCGCACGGCGGACAAGGCCGGGGCGCTGGCGCGCGAGCTGGCGCCGCATCTGGCGGGCGTGCCGCTGGCCGGAGTGGGGCTGGATGCGCTGGCTGGCGCTGGCGCGTTCGACGTGGTGATCAACGCCACCTCGGCCAGCCTGACGGGCGCGGCCCCCGCCGTGCCGCCCGGCGCGTTCGCGCCCGGCGCGCTGGCCTACGACATGGTGTATGGCAAGGGCCTCACACCTTTTCTCAAGCTGGCCCAGGCGGCTGGCGCGCGCGTGGCCGATGGCACGGGCATGCTGGTGGAGCAGGCCGCCGAGGCCTTTGCCTGGTGGCGCGGCGTGCGGCCCGACACGCGGCCCGTGCTGGCGCGGCTGGCCGTGCCGCTGGGGTGAACGGCATGGACGGCTGCGCCTTGAATGACGCGGACCGCGCGGAGCTGCTGCGGCTGGAGGAGGCAATGTGGCGCCCGGAAACGCGCTTTGACATGCACTTTCAGCAGCGCTATTTCGCGCCGGATTTTGTGGAGTTCGGCCGTTCGGGCCGTGTTTACACACGCGAGCAGGCGATTCTGAGACTGCCTGCGCGGCCCATTCGCTGCCAGTGGCCGCTGCGGCAGCTGGTGCTGCGGCCGCTGGCGGCCGATTGCGTGCAGATCATCTACGACAGCTGGGTCATCAACGAGGCCGGCGCGCTGGAATGCGCCCATCGGGCATCGCTGTGGTCGCGCGGCCCGCAGGGGTGGGTCATGCGCTTTCATCAGGCCACGCCCTTTGTGCACGGCCAGGAGATGCCGTGATGGGCGGCCGCACAGGCGCGCGCCTGGCCTGCGTATAGTGGCGCGCCATGAAGCTTCTCGTTTTGCACGGCGTCAACCTCAACATGTTCGGCCAGCGCGATCCGGCGCATTACGGCTCGGCCACGCTGGCCGACATCGACGCGGCGCTGCACGCGCTGGCGGCCGGGCTGGGCGTGGCCGTGGAATGCTTTCAGACCAACCACGAGGGCGCCATGTGCGAGCGCATCCACCAGGCGCACCGGGACGCGGTGGACGGCGTGCTCATCAACGCCGGGGCGTGGACGCACACCAGCCTGGCCATCCGCGACGCGCTGGCGATCCTGGCCTGCCCCGTCGTTGAGGTGCACATGAGCAACATCCACGCGCGCGAGCCGTTTCGCCACCATTCGTACATTGCCGGCATTGCGCGCGGGCAGATTTGCGGCTTTGGCGTGGATTCCTACCTGCTGGGGCTGCGCGCGCTGGCGGGCCGGGGGTAAGCGGATGTTGCATCAAAAATGCATTTTGGGCCGTCAATACGGCCTGATAAGCTATCAAAAAGAGAGTAATCATGGGCAACCGCCTCACGCAAATTGCCACCCGCACGGGCGATGACGGCAGCACCGGCCTGGGCGACAACACCCGCGTGTCCAAGGCCAGCGCACGCCCGCAGGCCATGGGCGACGTGGACGAGCTGAACAGCCACATCGGCCTGCTGCTGTGCGAGGACCTGCCGCCCGGCGTGCGCGAGCTGCTCATCGACATCCAGCACCAGTTGTTCAACCTGGGGGGCGAGCTGTCCATCCCCGGCTTCGCGCTGTTGAAAGACGAGGCGCTGGCCCAGCTGGACGAAGCGCTGGCCCGTTACAACGCCACGCTGCCCCGGCTGCAAGAGTTCATTCTGCCCGCGGGCACCCGCGCCGCCTGCCAGGCCCACGTGTGCCGCACCGTGGCGCGCCGGGCCGAACGGGCCGTGGTGGCGCTGGGCCAGGCGGAAAACCTGCGCCCCGCGCCGCGCCAGTACCTCAACCGCCTGAGCGATGTGATGTTCGTGCTGGCGCGCGTGCTCAACCGCCACCGGCCCGACGGCGGCGCGGGTGATGACGTGTATTGGAAGAGCGAGCGGCTGCAGCGATCAGGGGCATGATGGCTCAGAGCCTGTTCCAAGTCTCTGCACGGCGGGCACTGAAGCGGATGGGGGCGGTCTGCGGCGCACGCAAAACTGGCCAATAGCACTGACCAATAGCACGGGATAGCACGGGCTGTTGGCGGCGCTTTGCGCCTTGCATCCCATCCCCAACCGCTGGCGGCCCAGTCGCGCCGAGACTTGGAACAGGTTCTTACGGCCGAGGCAGATCACGAAAGGTCGGGTAGTAGCGCGCGTGACCGATCGGCCGGGCGCGCATCAACGCTACTTGCCGCCCTTGCCCTCCAGCCAGGGCAGAAGCTGGCGCAGGCTGTCTTCCATGTCGGTATCCATGCGCTCAATGCCCAGGCGTTTGAAGGCTTCCTGGCCGCTGGCTGTGTTGCCTGCTGCCAGCATGGCCTTGCGCACAGCTTCGACCTGTTCAGGGGTGACACGGGGGCCAGCTACCAGCGGAAAGTAGGGCTTGGATGCGCTGGTGTGAATGATGCGGTGGCCCTGTTTTTGCCATGCCTTGGCGCCATTGACTTCCAGCAGTGCCACATCCGCCATGCCCGCGCCCACGCTGACGGCGACGGCGCCCTGCATGCCAACTTCCTGGATTTTCTGGGCAAACAGGGAGATACCGTTGTCGCGCAGATCGGCCGCGCAGAAGCGCACCAGATACGGCTTTTTGCCTTGCAGCGTGGCAATGCGCTTGCCCTGGATGTCAGCCAGCTTCTGCACAGGTGAGTTCTTGGTTACGCCCACATAGCAGTGAGAGTCGGGCTTGCCACTGACGATAAAGCGGTAGTTGTGTTCGCGCAGCGCACGCGCGGCGATATCGGCTGGCCGCACCAGCACGAAGTCGAACTCGCCCGATTGGACGCCAGCGGCCACATCGGACAAGCGCGCCCGTTCTTCCACCAGCACAGGGGTCTTGGTTGCCTGCTCGATAAGGGTGGCGATAACCTGGTATTTGGTCTGCGCGTTCAGCTGGTGCAGATCGGAGGCACCGCCTTCACTAACGCCGAGCACAAAACGCGAGGCTCCAAAGGCGTTCATGCCGCCTGTGGCCAGCAAAGCCAAGGCGCCGAAAGCCAGCGCATGCCGAAAAAACCGCTTGTTCATGAAAGTCCCCTTGATGAACCGAACGAACCTGGGCGCGTGAGCGGACCCTATCCAGCCGAGGTGAAGGTGAGGCAGAAAGATGTATCTATGTAATTCAGGATAAACGATTTTTCAAACAAAAGGTTACATTCCGCTGACAATTGCAAAAAAACGGTGCCATTTGGCACCGTTTTGTTGTTTGCGGGAACGCTTGCCTGATAGCCCTGCGTTACAGGCGTAGCGGCATGGGAGTCGTCACTGCCCTGCCTGGATAACGCCGCAAGCCACGCGCGGGCCGGAATTGCCCGTGGGCTGGGCCTTGGGATCGTCCGGGTCGCGGTGCACGATGACTGATTTGCCCACGATGCTGTGGGCGCCAGCCAGCTTGAGCGAATGGCTGGTGAAGCTGACCTTGGCCACGCCTTTGGCGTCTGCCAGCAGCTGGGGCATGTCGCCAATATGGTGGTGGCCATGACCGTGGGCGCCGTGCGGCGCGCCCGTGGGGTTGAAGTGGCCGCCGGCGCTGCTGGCGTCCGGCGCGGAGCAGTCGCCATGCTCGTGCACATGAAAGCCGTGCAGCGCGCCGGGCTTGAGGCCGCTGACTTCACCAGTGACTTGCACGACGTAACCCGTGTCCACAAAGCGCAGCTTGCCCTGCACGGGCTGCTTGGCGCCGGGGGCAATGGGCACGCTGGTGGGCTTGAGCGCCACGGTGGCAGGCGCGGCCTTGGCTGGCGCCGCCGCTGGCTTGCTGGCGGTGCTGCAAGCGGCCAGCAGGGCGGCTGCGGCCACGGTGGTGAGCAGATGCAGTGCTTTCATGGGGGAAATGCTCCTTTCGATCAAGATGAGAGGGTTGGAAAGCTGACGTAACCCGCATGTTACGCGCAGCGCGCACGGCGGGCGCGGGCGCAAGCCGCATGAAATGGCATGGCCCTGTCAAGGTATTGAGAATGGTTACACTTGTAACCACTGGCGGGGTATTGCGTATTGCGAATGTCCGGAGCCTGGGCCGCCTGTCGCATAGCGAACCGGATGGCGGGCGCGGGGTATGCGCGGCGCCGGTGGGAGCCGGTGGGAAACAGGGCGCGTGGCAAGCAGCGCGCCCGTGCAATGGAGGAGAGTGAACATGAAACCGATCCGGTCTTGGATAGCGGGCGCGCTGGCCTGTCTGGGGGCCATGCCGATGGCCTGGGCGCAGCCCGCAGCGGCGGGCGATACGCTGGCGCGGCTGCAAGCGGGGCAGGGCGTGACACTGGGCGTGCGCAGCAGCGCGCCGCCGTTCGCGATGGTGGACGCGCAGGGCCACCCCGCCGGTTTTTCCTGGGAGCTGTGCCAGGAGGTGGTTCGCCGCCTGTCCACGCAAATCGGGCGGCCCATCGAAATGAAGATCGTCCCCGTCACACTGGCGGAGTCTTTCGATCTGCTGCGCAGCGGCGGCATTGATTTGCAATGCGGCGGCACCACGCATACGGCAGAGCGGGCCAGGCAGGTGGACTTTTCCGTCACGTTCTTTGTCTCGGGCGTGGCCGCGGCCTACCGCAAGACGGATCAGCGCATGGCCGCCGACAGAGAATTTGGCCGCGCGGGCGTGCTCGCCGGCTCCACGGCGGAGCGCGCCATGCAGGTGCGCCAGCCGCGCAAGAGCATGTACCGCATTGAAGCAGTCACGCATGTGGCCAATTACAGCGACGGGGTGCGCATGCTCAAGGCCGGCGAGATCGACACGCTGGTGGCAGACGCCGTGCTGCTGCCGGACGACGCGGACATCGGCGTGCGCCGCCAGTTCCTGACGGTGGAGCCTTATGGGCTGATGATGCGCAAGGGTGATACCGCGTTTGTGCAAGCGGTGGACGAGGCGCTCAAGGCCGTGCTGACCAGCCCTCTGGCCGCACAGCTGGCTGCCAAGGCGGGGCTGCGCGTCAACCCCCTGACGCGCGAGGCCTGGCGCAAGCCGGGCAAGCAGATAGCGCCCCCTTCGCTGTAAGCGGCCGCACTCTTTGCGCCGCCCGGCCTTTCAATGAAAAAACGGCCCGGGGCGGCGGCTTGCGTGCGGTGCGCTTGGCGTGATGCGCCCGCTTCCCCCTGGGGCGGCCCCTTTGCCCGCGTGCGCCCGGAAGGGCGGCGCCAGCGCGGCAGGGGGACGAGGCGCGCGCTGTGCGGCGTGTTCCACGGCGTTCAGTGCACGCCGCGCACGGGCGGTGGCGCAGGTTGCGCGGCCTGCTCGGTCAGGCCGCACAAAATGCCGCAATGGGCGGTGTCGCTTTGCTGGCAGCAGCGCGCCCGCAGCGCCTGAAGCTGGCTTTGCAGCGCGCGCAGCTCGCGGATGCGGGTGCGCAGGTGGGCGATATGGGCGTCCAGCAGGGCATTGACGGCGCTGCAATCGGCGCCGGGGTCGTCGCGCCAGCGCAGCAGGGCGCGGATTTCGTCCAGCGACATGCCCAGGCCGCGCCCCTGGCGAATGAAGGCCAGCCGCTCGGCATGGGCCGGGCCGTACAGGCGGTAGTTGTTGTCCGCCCGCGCGGGCGCAGGCAAGAGCCCCAGGCGTTCGTAGTAGCGGATGGTGTCCACCGGGGTGCCTGTGGCGCGGGCAAGCTCGCTGATCTTCATGGCCAAGCCATGATAGGCCCGGAGCCCGCCAGGCCAGGCAGCCACGGGCTTGACCCTGGAGCCACTCCAGGGTTTTCAATCGGGGCATGAATGCCCCCGCTTCCTCCCTGACCCGCGTGCAATGGCGCATTCCCAACATGGACTGCGCGGCTGAAGAAGGTGAAATCCGCCGGGCCTTGGCCCCGGTGCCGGGCGTGCGGCGTCTGCGCTTTCAGCTGGCGGCGCGGCTGCTCACGCTGGAGGCCGATCCGCAGGCGCTGCCGCAGGCCGAGGCGGCCTTGCGCGCGGCGGGTTTTGCGCCCCAGGCGGTGGTGGACGGCACGGCGTCTGCCATGCCGGGCGCCGCGCCCGCCGTGACGCCGGGCGCGGCATGCTGCCACGGCAGCTGCGCCCAGACTGGCGGCGCCCCGCATGCGCCGCCGCCGCGGACTGGGCAGGCACGGGCCGTGGCGGGGTGGTCAGCGCTGTGGCAAGCGCCGGGGCGCCTGCGCATGGCGGCGGCCCTGGCCTTGGCCCTGGGGGCCGAGCTGTGGCACGCCCTGGCGCCCGGCGGCTGGGCGGCGGGGGGCATGGCCCTGGCGCTGGCCGCCGTGCTGCTGGCCGGGCTGTCCACCTATGCCAAGGGACTGGACGCCTTGCGCCGTGGGCGGCTGAGCATCAATGCGCTGATGGCGGTGGCCGTGACCGGGGCGTTCGCCATTGGCCAATGGCCGGAAGCGGCCATGGTCATGGCCCTGTATGCGCTGGCCGAACACCTGGAGGCGCACGCCGTGGACCGCGCGCGCGGCGCCATAGCCCGCCTGCTGGACATGGCCCCGGCCGAGGTGGAGCGCCAAGACGCGCATGGCCATTGGCAGCGCGTGCCGGCGGCGCAGGTGCAGCCGGGCCAGGTCATCCGTGTCAAACCCGGCACCCGTCTGGCGCTGGATGGCACGGTGCTGGAAGGCCGCAGCGCCGTGAACCAGGCCCCCGTGACCGGTGAAAGCCTGCCCGTGGACAAAAGCGCGGGCGACGCCGTGTACGCCGGCACCCTGAACGAAACCGGGGTGCTGCGGGTGCGCGTGAGCGCGGCGGCGGCCGACACGCAACTGGCCCGCATCATCCAGGCCGTGGAGCAGGCGCAAAGCGAGCGCGCGCCCATGCAGGCCTTCATCGACCGCTTTGCGGCCCTGTACACCCCCGCCGTGTTCGCACTGGCGCTGGCAGTGGCCCTGCTGGGGCCGCTGCTGGCGGGCTGGGCCTGGCCCCAGGCCATTTACAAGGCGCTGGTGCTGCTCGTCATCGCCTGCCCGTGCGCGCTGGTCATCGCCACGCCCGTCACCGTGGTCAGCGCCCTGGCGCGCGCGGCGCAGCTGGGCCTGCTCGTCAAGGGCGGCATCTATCTGGAAGGCGCGCGGCGGCTGCGCACTGTGGCCTTCGACAAAACCGGCACCCTGACCACCGGCCAGCCCGTGCTGGCCGCCGCCGAGGCGCTGCCCGATGACGAAGACCCCGTGGCCGTGTACCGCTGGGCGCACGCCCTGGCCGCGCACAGCCAGCACCCGGTGGCCAGCGCCATCGCCACCGGGCTGGCCGCCGGGCCGCTGGCCCCGCCCTTGGGCGGCCAAGCCGCCGCCGCGCCGCTGCCCGTGCACGATCTGCTCGACCAGCCCGGCCTGGGCGTGCAAGCCACCGTGGCGGGCCAGCGCCTGCGCCTGGTCAGCGAACGCGCGCCGGGCCTGGCGCTCACTCCCGCGCAGGCCGCGCGGCTGGCCGCCCACCAGGCGGCAGGGCACAGCGTGTCCCTGCTGGCGCGCGGGCCGCAGGCGCTGGCCTTGCTGGCCGTGGCCGACCGCCTTCAGCCCGGCGCGCCTGCGGCCGTGGCGGCGCTGCACAGCCTGGGGCTGCAAACCGTCATCCTCTCGGGCGATCACCCCTTGGCCGTGCAAGCCGTGGCGCACGGCGCGGGCGTGCGGCAAGCGCATGGGCATTTGATGCCAGATGACAAGCTGGCCCGCATCCGCGCCCTGCAAGCCGCCGGCCCCGTGGCCATGGTGGGCGACGGCATCAACGACGCGCCCGCGCTGGCCGCCGCCGACATCGGCCTGGCCGTGGGCGGCGCCGGCGCCGACGTGGCGCTGGAGGCGGCCGACGTGGTGCTGATGAACGGCGACCTGGCCCGCATCGCCACGCTGGTGCGCCTGTCGCGCCACACCCACCGCGTGCTGTGGGGCAACGTGGCCGTGGCCCTGGGCATCAAGGCCGGCTTTCTGGCCCTGGCGCTGGCCGGCCACGCCACCATGTGGATGGCTGTCTTCGCCGACGTGGGCGCCAGCCTGCTCGTGGTGGGCGCCGGTCTGCGCCTGCTGCGCTGGCGCGAGAAAAGCTGATTGCTATAATTTATATAGCTACTCAGGCCTTGAATACGGCCTGAAGCGGGTTTTTGGTTATGGGGCCACGCGGCCCGCCGGGGCATCAGGCCGCCAGGGGCGCTGGCGCTGGCGCGGGTGTGGCCGCCGGGGCGCCGCCCAGCGCCGCGCGGTCGGCGCGCGCCCAGGCTTTTTCGTGAAAGAAAAACGCCACCGCCTGCACCGTGGGCTCCAGCAGGCTGAGCGTCAGCGCCATCAGCAGGTTGCCGGTCACGGCATAAGCCACCAGCGCCGCCACGCTGATGTGCATGACGTAATAGCTGGCCGTCTTGCGGAGCATGTGACGATGGTTGCGGAGAAAACGGGCCACGGCAGTTGTTCCTTGCGGTCAGAAAACACAAGCCGTGAATGCTAGGCATTCGCAGCCGCCGTGGCCAATGGATTGTGGCTAAGGCGGCGATTGGCGGGGTTGATGGGCGTCGCTGGGGCGGTTGCTCGGCGGGCAATGCCTCAGCTGAGGCTCGCCAATGTAGGCCATAGTCAAAGTTATCAGCCACATCTTTAACTGCTTTCGCAACGCAGTCCACCATCCCCCGGCCTGAGTGATGTCTATGAAGTTATGGCGGCCCCTCAACAACCACATTAGCTGTTCGAACAAGGCTGTCGTCTTGACCTATGGCCCCGGTCTGCTGCCTGCATAGCATCCTCTATCATTTCCGTAGCGTCGTGCCACGCAAATCTGCTCTGCGCCGGGGGGCTTATGGGGCGGCGCGCCATGTTGTCGTCGTCATTTCCAGCGTCTGCTCGCGCCCCAGCCGGGGCTGCCGGGCCGGACAGGTAGCCGCATCCCATGAGTGAACAGTTTTTCCAGCAGCCCATCCTCAATTCCCCCTATGAATACCCCGCCCGGCACTGGGCGCTGGACGAGGCTGGGCAGCCTTCCGGGCAGATCATCGACAGCCGCCGCCGGGCGGATTTCATCACCCCCATTCCCCGGCCGCGCAAGGCGCGCGGCGCGCAAAGCAGCCTGCTGTTCGACGAGGGCAAGGGGCTGAGCAGCGCGGCGCAGGCTTACGACCACACGGCCATCATCAACGCCGTGCGGCAGGAGGTGGATGCCTGGCGCAAGCTGCCGCCTTCGCAGTGGCGGGTCACGCCGGAAACCGTGCGCCTGCTGCAACACTGGCGGGCGCATGAATTTTCTGGCGTGCGCCCGTTTTTCTGCCAGATCGAAGCCGCCGAAACCGCCATCTGGCTGACCGAGGTGGCGCCGCAACTGGGCCAGCGCGGCCAGCGTTTTCTCGACCATCTGGCCCGGGCCAGTCAGGACGCCAATCCCGACCTGATGCGGCTGGCGCTCAAGCTCGCCACCGGCGCGGGCAAGACCACCGTCATGGCGATGCTGATTGCCTGGCAAACGGTCAACGCCGTGCGCCACCCGGGCAGCAAAAAATTCACCCGCGGCTTCTTGCTGGTAGCGCCGGGCATCACCATCCGCGACCGTCTGCGCGTGCTCCTGCCCAATGATCCGGACAGCTACTACGCCAGCCGCGAGATCGTGCCGCGCGACATGCTGGCCGATCTGGACAGGGCCAAGATCGTCATCACCAACTACCACGCCTTCAAGCGGCGCGAGCGCATGGAGCTGTCCAAGGGCGGCCGCCGCCTGCTGCAAGGGCGCACCGGCAGCGCGCCGGACACGCTGGAAACCGAAGGCCAGATGCTCCAGCGCGTCATGCCTGCCTTGATGGGCATGAAAAACATCCTCGTGCTCAACGACGAGGCCCACCACTGCTACCGCGAAAAGCCCGCTTCCGATGAGGACTACATCGACGACAAGGGCAATCCGCTGACCGGCGATGACCTCAAGGCCGCCAAGGAACATGCCCAAAGCGAAAACGAAGCCGCCCGCCTGTGGATTTCCGGGCTTGAAACCGTGCAGCGCCACCTGGGGGTGCAGCGCGTCATCGACCTCTCGGCCACGCCGTTCTTTCTGGCCGGCTCCGGCTATGCCGAAGGCACGCTGTTTCCGTGGACGATGAGCGATTTTTCGCTGATGGATGCGATCGAATGCGGCATCGTCAAACTGCCGCGCGTGCCGGTGGTGGACAACATTCCCGGCGCGGAAATGCCCATCTACCGCGAGCTGTGGAAGCGCATCGGCAAGAAAATGCCCAAAAAAGGCCGCGGCAAGGGCGGCGCGCTGGATCCGCACGCCATCCCGGTGGAGCTGCAAACCGCGCTGGAGGCGCTCTACGGCCACTACGTGCAAACCTTCGAGGCTTGGAAAAAGGCTGGCATCCGGGTGCCGCCCTGCTTCATCGTGGTGTGCAACAACACCGCTACCTCCAAGCTGGTGTACGACTACATCGCCGGCTTCGAGCGCACCGATGACGAGGGCAACACCACGCGCATTCCTGGCCGCCTGGAGCTGTTCCGCAATTTTGATGACTACGGCGAGCCCCTGGCGCGCCCCAACACGCTGCTGATCGACAGCGAGCAACTGGAATCGGGCGAAGCGCTGGACGACAACTTCCGCCGCATGGCCGACGATGAAATCGAGCGCTTCCGTCGCGAAATCATCGAGCGCACCGGCGACCGCACCCGCGCCGATGACTTGAGCGACCAGGACCTGCTGCGCGAAGTCATGAACACCGTCGGCAAGCCCGGGCGGTTGGGCGAATCCATCCGCTGCGTGGTGTCGGTGTCCATGCTCACCGAGGGCTGGGACGCCAACACCGTCACCCACATCCTCGGCGTGCGCGCCTTCGGCACCCAACTCCTGTGCGAGCAGGTCATCGGCCGCGCGCTGCGTCGCCAGTCCTACGAGCTCAATGCCCAGGGGCGGTTTGACGTGGAATATGCCGACGTCTTCGGCATCCCCTTCGACTTCACGGCCAAGCCCGTCGTCACCGCCCCACCCACCCCGCGCGAAACCGTCATCGTCAAGGCGCTGCGGCCCGAGCGCGACCATTTGGAAATCCGCTTCCCGCGCGTGCTGGGCTACCGCGTCGAGCGGCCGCAAGCCGGGCTGCAAGCGCGCTTTGGCGATGAGCACCACATGACGCTTACCCCCGAGATGGTCGGCCCCACGCAAACCCAGAACGCCGGCATCATCGGCGAGGCCGTCAATCTCACGGTGCAGCATTTGGGCGATGTGCGCCAATCCACCCTGCTGATGGAGCTGACCCGCCACCTGATCCAGCACTGGCGCGAGCCGGGGCAGCCGCCGCCCATCCACCTGTTCGGCCAGCTCAAGCGCATTGCCCGGCAATGGCTGGACGAATGCCTGCACTGCAAGGGCGACACCTATCCGGCGCAACTCATGTACCGCGCGCTGGCCGACAAGGCCTGCCAGAAAATCACCGCCGCCATCACCCGCGAGGCGCTGGAAAAAGGCGCGCAGGTCAAGGCCATCCTCGATCCCTACAACCCCACGGGCAGCACCGCGCATGTGCGCTTTGCCACCTCGCGCGATACCCGCTGGGAAACCCTGGGCCCGCCGCCCAAGAACCACGTCAACTGGGTCGTCACCGACAGCGACTGGGAAGCCGAGTTTTGCCGCGTCGCCGAGCAGCACCCGCGCGTGATCGCCTACACCAAAAACCACAACCTGGGGCTGGAAGCGCCCTACCAGTTCGGCGGCGACAACCGCCTGTACCGGCCCGACTTCATCGTGCTGGTGGACGACGGCCACGGCCCGGACGACCCGTTGCACCTCATCGTCGAAATCAAGGGCTACCGACACGAAGATGCCGACTTCAAGAAAACCGCCATGCAAAGCCACTGGCTGCCCGCCGTCAACCAGCTTGGCGCCCACGGCCGCTGGGCCTTTGCCGAGTTTGGCGATGTGTATGAAATGCAGAGCGACTTTGCCCAGAAGGTGCAAGAGCACTTTGAGGCGATGCTCAAGGCCAGCGTTAAGGCCGATCAATGAAGCGCAATCAAGCTCGAGCCCGGCTTTGGAGCGAGTACTTGTTTACAGGCCATCTCACCAGACCATTTTCCTGGCGCCGGAAAAATGGTCTCTGCCCAGCGCCGTATCGTTTTTCTTTTTGCTGTCAAAGTGCTGGATCTGAGTTATGAAATTTGAAACTTTCAAGCCCGGCCGCTGGCAACAGCGCCTGCAATACAAGAGCTTCGAGCCCACGCCGGTCAACCACGACTGGCAGTGGGAAGATGCGCAAATCAACGTGTTGCTGGAGGCGGCCAACCGCGCCCTGGGCGAACTCAACGCCTTCTCGCTGATCGTGCCGGACATCGACCTGTTCATCGAAATGCACGTGGTCAAGGAAGCGCAGACTTCCAGCCGCATCGAAGGCACGCGCACCGGCATCGAAGAGGCCGTGCTGCCGGAAGAGCAGATCGCCCCGGAAAAGCGCGACGACTGGCGCGAGGTGCGCAACTACATCGATGCGGTCAACACCGCCATCGCCGCGCTGGAAAACCTGCCGCTGTCCAACCGCCTGCTGCGCCAGGCGCATGCCACCCTGATGCAAGGCGTGCGCGGCGAGCACAAGCAACCGGGCGAATTTCGCACCAGTCAGAACTGGATTGGCGGCTCCAGCCTGATGGATGCGGCCTTCATCCCCCCGTACCACGAAAACGTGCCCGAGTTGATGGGCGATCTGGAGAAGTTCTGGCACAACGACACCATCACAGTGCCGCACTTGATCCGCGTTGCCATCAGTCACTACCAGTTTGAAACCATCCACCCCTTCCTGGACGGCAACGGCCGCATTGGCCGCCTGCTGATACCGCTGTATCTGGTCAGCCATGGCCTGCTGGCCAAGCCTTCGTTGTACCTGTCGGACTTTTTCGAGCGCCACCGCGGCAGCTACTACGACGCCTTGACGCGCGTGCGCGCCTCCGGCGACATGGGCCACTGGGTGCGCTTCTTCCTGCAAGGCGTGCTGGAAATCGCCACCAAGGGCCGCGACACCTTCAGCAAAGTGCTGGCGCTGCGCACCGATGTGGAGCAACGCATTCTGACACTGGGCAAGCGGGTGCCCAACGCGCGGGCCACGCTCAACCTCCTGTACCGCCGCCCGATGGTGGCCTCTTCCGACCTGGAGCGCGAGCTGCAAGTCTCGGCGCCCACGGCGCAGGCGCTGATCAAGGACTTGATCCGACTGGGCATTCTGGTGGAGATCACCGGCCAGAACCGCTGGCGTCTTTACGCTTTTGATGCTTACCTGGACCTCTTCCTGGGCTAAGGATGCGCCGCTTGCCTTAACTTAGCCACCTGTTAAGTTAAGGAAAACGCATTTCCCTTAACTTAGCCGCCATCCTGATTAAAGATCATCATCCCTCATGGCCCGTCAACCCAAATCCAGCAGCAAAGCCCCTCAAAAACCCCCCATCGGCGTGGAAGATCTCGTCCACACCGGGGCCACGCGCAAGAACATCCCCACCGCCGAGCACCAGTCCGTCATGGACGCGGCGCAGCGCGCGCCCAGGCAGGCCCGCTACCCGCGCGCCAATGCGCGGTGGCTGGACGCGCTGTGCGCCCTGCACGAAGCGGGCGAGTGGGCCGAAGAAGGCCGGCCCAGCCTCAACCGCGAGCTGGACCCGCAGCTCATCTGGCGCGGCAAGGACCAGCAGGACTGGAGCGACCTCATCGTCAACGCCCCGCCGCTGTACATCCAGGAAAAGGTCAAGCCCAAGGCCCTGATCGACGACCTGCGCCGCCTGAGCCAGACGGCCGACAACAGCGCTGCCAGCGCTGACATGCAACAGGCCGAGCTGTTTGGCGACTTCAACGGCCTGCCCGAAGGCGCCGAGCGCACCGACTTCTACCAGCACGAAGGCCACTGGCAAAACCGCCTGATTCTGGGCGACAGCCTGCAAGTGATGGCATCGCTGGCCGAGCGCGAGGGCCTGCGCGGCCAGGTGCAATGCATTTATTTCGACCCGCCCTACGGCATCAAATTCAACAGCAACTTCCAGTGGAGCACCACCAGCCGCGACGTGAAAGACGGCAACGCCAGCCACATCACCCGCGAGCCCGAGCAGGTCAAGGCCTTCCGCGACACCTGGCGCGACGGCATCCACTCCTATTTGAGCTACCTGCGCGACCGCCTGATGGTGGCGCGCGATTTATTGAGCGAGACTGGCTCCATCTTTGTGCAGATTGGCGATGAGAATGTGCATCGCGTGCGGGCGGTGATGGATGAGGTGTTTGGGGAGGGGAACTGCATTTCTCAAATTGCTTTTCGCACAACAACTGGTCGCGCAGGTGACTACCTTTCTGCCGCGTCCAATTACCTCATTTGGTTTGCCAAGGATTCCTCAAAATGCAAGTACCGAGCGGTTTATCAAGACAAATCTGCAGGTAGCTCTACGGAGCAGGTTTATTCATTGCTTCGCTTCAGTGATGGATCAAGCACAAGGATAACTAGCGGGCAAAAAAGAGATAATTCACTTATCCCTGAGGGTGCTCGGTTGTTTCGCCCGGATAATATTACGAGCTCTCGCCCGGCTGGTGACGGCGATGTGAGTAAATTTGTTTTTAACGGGAAAAATTACACGCCTGGGAAGGGCACTTTCAAAACAGACGAAAATGGTTTAGCTCGTCTTTCGAAAGGTGAGCGTATCTGGCCTACATCTAAAGGCACAATCCAGTACATTCGCTACTTGGATGATTTCCCAGTTATTCCTTTTTCCAATGTTTGGACGGATACAGGCACAGGTTCTTTTACCGACGACAAGGTC
The DNA here is from genome assembly GCA_003859965.1 of Comamonadaceae bacterium OH2545_COT-014. Lineage (GTDB taxonomy): Bacteria > Pseudomonadota > Gammaproteobacteria > Burkholderiales > Burkholderiaceae_C > Ottowia. The sequence goes on from RQYR01000007.1 coordinate 113,357, forward strand.
TATGTCGTCCAAACAGGAACGAAAGTCATCGAACGCTGCCTCCTAATGGCCTCCGACCCCGGCGACTTGGTGCTCGATCCCACCTGCGGCAGCGGCACCACCGCCTATGTGGCCGAGCAATGGGGGCGGCGCTGGATCACCATTGATACGTCCCGCGTGGCGCTGGCCTTGGCGCGGGCGCGCATCATGGGCGCGCGCTATCCGTACTACCTGCTGGCCGACAGCCGCGAAGGGCAGTTGAAGGAGGCCGAAATCAGCCAGAGCGCCCCGTCCAGCCTGCCGGTGTACGGCCATATCGCGCACGGCTTCGTCTGCCAGCGCGTGCCGCATATCACCCTCAAATCCATCGCCAACAATGCCGAAATCGACGTGATCTGGGATCAATACGAGGCCGCGCTGGCCCCGCTGCGCGCGCAATTGACAGCCGAATTGACGGCGGCGCTGCCCAAAGACTGGTTGGCCGCGCATCGCAAAGCGCAGAAATACACCGCCGAAGTGCCCGCCGAAATCCAGGAATGGGAAGTGCCGCGCGACTATCCCGAGGACTGGCCGGCATCGGCGCGCGCCCTGCATGAGGCGTTCTGGCAGCAGCGCATCGCAAGGCAAAAAGCAATCGACGCCAGCATTGCCGCCAAGGCCGATTTTGAAACCCTGTACGACAAGCCCTATGAAGACAAAAAGCGCGTGCGCGTGGCCGGGCCGTTTACCGTGGAATCGCTCAATCCGCACCGCGAGCTGGGCGTGGATGAAGAAGACCGCCTGATCGACCGCGTGGAAGAAAGCCGTGCCGAATACGGCCAGGACTTTGCCGGTTTGATTCTGGAAAACCTGCGCGCCGCCGGCGTGCAGCAGGCGCACAAGTCGGGCAAGATCGAATTCACCGCGCTCACCCCCTGGCCGGGGCAGATGGTCTGCGCCGAAGGGCGCTATGACGACGAAGCTGGCGAAACCGGCGCCAGCAAGCGCGCCGGCATCTTCATCGGCCCGGAATTTGGCACCGTTACCCGCGTGGACCTGGCCGACGCCGCACGCGAGGCGGGCGAAGCCGGTTTCGACGTGCTGATCGCCTGCGCCTTCAACTACGACGCACAGGCCAGCGAGTTCGACAAACTCGGCCGCGTGCGCGTGCTCAAGGCGCGCATGAACGCCGACCTGCACATGGCCGAAGACCTGAAAAACACCGGCAAGGGCAATCTGTTCGTGATCTTCGGCGAGCCGGATGTGGACGTGCTCGACACGCAAGGCCGCAGCATCCGCCGCTACGACGGCAAGCAGGACATCATCGACCTGCCCGAAGGCAAAGAACTGGTGGTGAAAATCCGCGGCGTGGACGTGTTCGACCCTGCCAGCGGCGAAGTGCGCAGCGACAGCGCCGACGGCATTGCCTGCTGGTTTCTGGACACCAACTACAACGAAGAATCCTTCTTCGTGCGCCACGCCTACTTCCTCGGCGCGGGCGACCCCTACAAGGCTCTGAAAACCACCCTCAAGGCCGACATCAACCCCGAAGCCTGGGCCAGCCTCAATTCCGACACCTCCCGCCCCTTCCCCCGGCCCGAGACCGGCCGCTTCGCCGTCAAGGTTATCAACCATTTGGGCGATGAGGTGATGAAGGTGTTCAAGGTGGGATGAGGTTCTAGCTAGTTCTAGCAGAAAGTTGCTAGAACTGGCTAGAACTAACTAGGTGTTCACACAAGTGGATAAGCCCCAAGGAGCTGCATATGCAAACCGACTTGAAAGAAGCGTTCGCAATACCCCGATTCACCGGAGCGCGATTTGAGGCGCACACGCTGCCGGTGGATGTGGCGCGCGACTTGGCCGCTTACGAGGCGCTGATCGTGGACTTGGCAAAGCATTTGTATTTGCAAGCCAACCCAAAAAGAAAACGCGTGCCGCGCGGATTTTCGGATAATTTCCGACTGGATATAGAAAGAATAGAAGAAGGCAGCACAAAGCCACATTTGGTTGCCATGGCGGTAGCGGGCGGACTGTTTGGTTATCTGGGTGAAGCCCAAGGATATTTTGGGCAGGCGCGCGATCTGGTGGCTGAATGTATTGCGGCCCCTGCCAACGCATTGCCCGAGAGTTTTCCAAAAGAGCTGCTGAGTCACTTCAACCAGCTGGGACGTTCACTGCGTGAGGGTGAAGCAATGGAGCTGCCGCGCCGCCACAGGCAAGATGGTGCAGTCTTAACACCGACAAAGCGAAAAGAACTGGTATTGGCAGCTGAAAAAACCTACGAAAAAGAAGCAAAGCTGTCGGGCGTTATTATGGAAGTGGACTGGGCCAAGTCCACCTTCAGACTGCATCTGATCGATGGTGGCCAGTGTACTGTGACCATGCCGGAATCAACTCGGGAAACGGTGAGAAAATTTGGCGGGCGTGAACGTCATCAGGTGGTTCTTAAAGGGGTTGCCGCCTATGACTCCTGGGATCGCTTGAAAAGCGTGATCACCGTCGATTCTCTTGAAGTCATTAAAAATCATGCGATTTCATCGCGCCTGGACGAAATAGCGAAACTGGAAGATGGCTGGTTTGAAGGCGGCGGATTTTCCCTGAATAAAGAGTATTTGGAACAGATTGCCGATCACTTGGCGGATTACCCTGATGATGTGCCTTTGCCACTGATTGTCCCGACACAAGACGGCAATCTGCTGTTGGAGTGGCAGGCGAAAGGCTTCCCGTCGTTAGATATTGATCTTGCCAACATGCAGGCGAGTTTCCATGTATTTGACGAGACTGGCGAGGACGTTGAGAGAGACTTTGATTTGAAGGGTGAAGATGATTGGAGATTGCTTTTCCGATTCCTTGGCGAACACATCAAAGGGGAGTTGGCATGAATGATCAAACCCTGTTTTTTCGCCAAGTAAATCCTAATTTTTTGGTTGAGGGCGTGCTAACAAGTCAAGCTTTCACACCTTTCCCAAAAGATCAAGGCGGTCTTTCAGTCTACGATGGAGATCAGGTGTCGCCGCAAGAGGCTTATCGGCATTACACCGAGGAGCAGCATTTGCTATCCGCAGGCGTCTGGGGCGTTTCGGGTGAGGAGGTGAAGTCCCTTGACTTGAGCTATTGCGCTGATCCTGTTGAGGGCAATTCGGCGCATGCCCTGATTGAATTTGGCCAGCGCACGAATAAAGAGTGCAGAAAACTTGCCAAGCGGCTCGTGGAATATGCCTTAAGCCGTGGACGGCTTTATCCCAAAGAGTAAACCCATGCACTTCCGCATTGCCGACACCTTTACCGCCAGCCTGGCGCGCTTGACCCGCGACGAGCAAAAGCTGGTCAAGACCACCGCCTTTGACCTGCAAATGGATCCCAGCGGCAAGGGGCACAGTTTCCACAAGCTCGATCGCGCGAAGGATCCCAATTTCTGGTCGGTGCGGGTTAGCCGCGACATTCGCTTGATCGTGCATCGCATGGTCAGCAGCCTGCTGCTGTGCTACGTCGATCACCACGACAAGGCCTACCAGTGGGCCGAGCGGCGCAAGCTACAAACGCATCCCGCCACGGGCGCGGCGCAACTGGTGGAAATCCGCGAAAGCGTGCAGGAAGTGGCGCCGCCGCGTCGTGCCGAAGCCAGCACCGATGCCAACGCGGGAGGAGGTGCGGCGGCCAGCGTGGCCATCGCGCCGCCGGTATCCGCTGCCACGGTCACGCCCGCTGCCGCTGGCCCGGCGCTGTTTGCCGCTTACAGCGACGATGCGCTGCTGGCCTATGGCGTGCCGTTGGAATGGCTGGACGATGTGCGCGCCGCCGATGAGGACGGGCTGCTGGAGTTGGTCACGCATCTACCGGCCGAGGCCGGCGAGGCTTTGCTGGAGCTGGCCACGGGTGGCACACCCACGCTGCCCGTGCCTGCTGACGCCGATGCCGATCCCTTCCTGCATCCGGATGCGCAGCGGCGCTTCCGCACGCTGGACAATGCCGAGGAGCTGGCACAGGCGCTGGAATACCCGTGGGACAAGTGGACGGTGTTCCTGCATCCGGCGCAGCGGCAGATGGTGGCGCGCGATTACAACGGCCCGGCGCGGGTGTCCGGCTCGGCCGGCACGGGCAAGACGGTGGTGGCGCTGCACCGGGCGGCGCATCTGGCGCGTCAAGACGAGGATGCTCGGGTGTGGCTCACCACCTTTTCCGCCCCGCTGGCGAAAGTGCTGCAAGGCGCGTTGTTTCGCCTGCTTTGCAACACGCCGCGCGTGGCCGAGCGCATCGACGTGGCGTCGATGGACGCCATGGCGTTGCGCCTGTACCGGGGGCAGTTCGGCAAGCCGTCCAAGCTGGCCGACCAAGCGCAGATCGCCGCCTGGCTGCAAGAAGCGGCGGCCACGGTAGCTGGCCTGAAGCAAGGTCAGGCGTTTTTGCTGGCCGAGTGGCAGGAGGTGGTGGATGCCTGGCAGATCAACCACTGGGAGGCCTACCGCGATGCCAAGCGGCTGGGCCGCAGAACCCGCCTGCCCGAAGCGCAACGGGCCTTGTGCTGGCAGGTGTTTGAACAGGTGCAGGCACGGCTGGAACAGGCCGGGCAACTGACTTGGGCGGGCCTGTTTCGGCAACTGGCCGAGGCCATACCTGAGCGAGCGCATCCGGTGTTCAGCCACATTGTGGTGGACGAGGCGCAGGACATTGGCGTGCAGCAACTGCGCTTTCTCGCCGCGCTGGCCGGGGACCGGCCCAATGCGCTGTTCTTTGCTGGCGATCTGGGCCAGCGCATCTTCCAACAACCGTTTTCGTGGAAGTCGCAGGGGGTGGACATCAGCGGACGCTCGCGCATGCTCACCATCAACTACCGCACCTCGCACCAGATTCGCGCCCAGGCCGACCGCCTGCTGGGGTCGGAAGTGTCCGATCTGGACGGCAATGTGGAAACCCGTAAGGGCACGGTCTCGGTGTTCAACGGCCCGGAGCCCGTCATCCGCAGCTATCCCAGCGCCGAGGCCGAAAGCCGCGCCGTGGGGCAGTGGCTGCGGCAGTGCGTCGGGCAAGGCGTGCAGCCGCATGAGATGGCGGTGTTCGTGCGCTCCCAGGCTGAAATGCCGCGCGCGCAAGCGGCCGTGGCCGCCGCCGATCTTGCAGCCAAGGTGCTGGACCAGCACATGACGAGCGAGGAAGGCTGCGTCAGTCTGGCCACCATGCATCTGGCCAAAGGCATGGAATTTCGCGCCGTGGCAGTGATGGCCTGCGACGACGAAGTCATCCCCTCCCAGGCGCGTATCAACACCGCCGCCGACGAGGTGGCGCTGGGCGAGATCTACGACACCGAGCGCCACCTGCTCTACGTGGCCTGCACCCGGGCGCGCGACTTTTTGCATGTCTCGGCAGTGGCGCCGGAGTCGGAGTTTTTGCAGGATTTGCTGCAACACGCGGGGTCGCGATAGGGGCGCGTGCACGTCTTGGTGCAATCCACTCAGACGGGTGCGGCAGCTAGAGCGGTTTCGATTCTTATGAGGACATTTCCTGCAAGCGCCGCCTTCTCTCGTTCTCGTCACACCCGCGAAGGAGGGTGTCCAGTGGCGACACTGATAGAAGGCGCTACCCGTTTGCCAATCCCCCGCTCGTGCGCAAGGGTGGCGCTGGATGCCCGCCTTCGCGGGCATGACCAGAGCGACCTGCGAGGTGGCGATGCCAGGCAGCGGCCAGGTCTTGGATTTGTCAACGTTCGAGCAGAACACGCTCTAAGAACCTGTTCAAAATCTTTTTGCCAATTTGTCTATGCTCGTTGCATGAGA
>RQYR01000061.1 GCA_003859965.1 Comamonadaceae bacterium OH2545_COT-014
GCGGCCTTGAGCTTGCAAAGCGATAGCCAGGGCAGAGTCGTGCAAGTGGCCGACGCCAGCGATACAGGCAGCGGCCGCACCGTGCGCTACCAGCTATCACTATCTGCACACCGACCACCTGGGCACGCCGCAGCTGGCGACGACGAAAGACGGAAACACGAGCTGGAAGGCAGCAGCAGAAGCCTTCGGGGCTGCCGGCATCATCCAGAGCCTGACAACGATCGAGATGAACCTCAGGTTCCCGGGGCAGTATTACGACGAGGAGACCGGCACACATTACAACTTCCACAGGGATTACAAGCCAAACCAGGGGCGATACGTCCAGTCGGATCCGATTAGGTTGGAGGGTGGGGTTAATTTTGTTGTTTACACAGAGAATCTTCCTATATCAGTCACAGATACTCTCGGGTTACTCGTGCAGTGGAAGGGGTCGATTATTGGTGGTGGTGCGACCGCTGGTGTGGGTGGATTTTTTGGGTGGTTTGATTTGGATTCAGAGTGTAAATGTGGAAAAAATATAATATAAAAGGATTTGTTTCTCTTTTTACAATTGGAGCTGGTCTTAGAGGATTGCCGGATCTTTCTGGAACTGGAGGAGGTTTATCTCTAGAAGACAAGTGGCGTGACTGCCCAGACCCGTATGCAGCGAATGGAGGTGCATTTAATTCTGGAATTAATTTTGTTGTTGGGGTCGGTGGTTCATTATTGTCCACTTGGCAGATTGGTAGGCTAAGAGGTGAAAATATATTGGATGGCCCAAGTTATGGTTTAGATGTTGGGTTGGCTATAGGTATGGGTAGTAGTGCTGTAACTTCGGTCAAAGAAGAGAATTGTGATGAATGTTAGTAATTTTATTTGGCGCTGCCAATTTGTTTGTGTCATGCATGGTTGTTTTGCGTTTGTTATTGCGATGCTTGACGCTTTTGCTGGGGCAAATCTGATTGAGTGGTGCCTGGAGAATAGGGGGTATTTTATTGTTCTTTCCTTGTTTTTTTGGGTTATTTCAGCTTATTTTGAGAATATTTTTCGGAGATAAGTGTCTCGTCCGCTGTCCGCCGACACTTCTTCTCCTGTTTTCAACCCCGCTTCTCCACAAAACCGGCCTGAAATTTGCAGTTGAGTGGAGTACGCAATCACAGCATTCGCACGTGTGGTTCCTTCTCTTTTTTGCACTGGTTCTTACTCGTTCCCACTCAAACAGGCGCGTTGCCCCTTTGCGATCCCAGGCTTACTTGAGTGTCCAATCCTTCAAGGCACGCTAGCCCGTGGACACCACGGTCAGCTACACAGCGCAGGGCCATACCCAAAAGGAAAGCAATAGCCAGTGGACAAAGGACTATGGCTACAACG
>RQYR01000062.1 GCA_003859965.1 Comamonadaceae bacterium OH2545_COT-014
GTGCCCAGGTGGTCGGTGTGCAGATAGTGATAGCTGGTATCCGTTGCCGTCAAGCTGGCATTTGTGACTTCCGCCTGCCAGATCGGATCGACGCTCCACAAGCCCTGCTGCGCCGCAATGGGGTTGAAGCCATAAGCCCTGGTGAGCTGGCCTTGCTCGTTGGCCTCCCCCATCAAGCCCTGTTCGCTGTAGACGAAGTAGGTGGTTGTCGTTGTGCTGTTGCCTTGCGTGATGGTCTTTGCGATGCGCCTGCCAAAGGGGTCATGCCGGTAGCTGGCTTCGATCTGGGCAATACTTTGCTTTCGGCTGGTTCGCGTTTAAATGCTTCTAAGGACTATCTTTTGCAATACACAAATTATTGTTAATTGCAGCCAGCTGCTCTATTGCTGCATCCTCAAGTTTCAAAAATGAATTTAACAAAAGTTCATCAATTGACCGACAAATCCAGGCGGCGTGCTTGGCAGCGCCCACTTCTTGGAAGTAAGCAAGATCCCTTTCAACAAAAGCCAGCTCACTCATTATCATTAAATTTAATCTATGCACAGCATTTTCTGGAACATTACTTGACTCTTTTAATGATTTTGCAAGCAGCAAGTAGTCATGTAGTCTCACGGCTGAATAGAAGATTTTATCCCGTTGATGGAGGTTTGAAAATTTCCCCCCGAAACATCCAACGATAGCAAGTGAAACAAATCCTAGCAATAAAAGCCTTTTAAAACTAAGCACTATCACCTCCTCCAGGGTAATCTCCAGGTGTGACACACGCAACAGGATCCGGGCAGTGTTTTTCCCTCTCTTGTGCACACAGGTCAGGGACTTGCAGTTCACAGAACTCAGCGCACGCCGTACTTCTTCCCCACATCACACAGTATCTCATCCAAGTCTCTCTGCATTTTTTATAAAGCCAATCACACCCTTTTTTGCAGGCATTTTTTTTAACCCAATCTGAAATACTTTCTTCAGCGTCTTCCTGTGATTTTAATCCTAAAGAATCCATCCAAATTAAAGGACGAAGATCAACATAGGCAAACAAATTGACCCCAGCTTTAAGCCCAATCGGATCACTCTGCAAGTACCTTCCCAGATTAGGTTTGTAATCCCGATGGAAGTTGTAGTGTGTGCCGGTCTCCTCGTCGTAATACTGCCCCGGGAACCTGAGGTTCATCTCGATCGTTGTCTGGCTCTGGATGATGCCGGCCGCCCCGAAGGCTTCCGATTGGGCCTTCCAG
>RQYR01000063.1 GCA_003859965.1 Comamonadaceae bacterium OH2545_COT-014
TGTATGGACCGGAGACATGGGTGACACATGTACGAGGACAAGGGTGACAGGTGATGGCGAGCGTATCAGTGCTGCTCAATCAGGCACAGGTTCTGGATTTTTTGATGGCAGAAGAACACCTCGAACTGGCCATCACAGTCATGCACAGGCCGCAGCGCCACGGGCTGGCCGAGCAGGGCCTTGCTGATGCGCAGCTCGCGGCCCTTGAAGTGAATCCAGCCACCTTGCTGTACCTTGCGCACCCAGTCGCCTGGCAGGTACTCAATGGGTGGCAGCTGGGCGGGCATGCTGCGCACACTGGCGCAGTAGCGGCTGGCAGGCGTGTGCATGTCCAACGCCTGATGCGGGCGCTGGTGGTTGTAGACGTGCCGCCAGGCATCGAAGCGGCGCTGGGCATGGCCAATGTCGGCAAAGCTCTGGCGGCTGAGCACCTCGGCCTTGAGCGTGCGGTGAAAGCGCTCATCCTTGCCATTGGTCTGCGGATGGGCCGGGCGGCTGTAGCCAATGCTCACGCCCAGGCGAATCAGCCATGCAGCCAGGCGCGTCAGGCCCCCTTGGCCTTTATTGCCCCAGGGCGGGCCGTTGTCGGCATTGATGCGATCAGGCAGCCCAAAGCGCTGGAAAGCGCCTTGCAGCACTGCCTGCACGCTGCTGCGCTGCTCATTGGGCAAGGCATGGAGCACGATGGCAAAGCGCGAATGATCGTCGAGCACGGTCAGCGGATGGCATCGGCCGCTGTGCAGGGCAAAGTGGCCCTTGAAATCCATCTGCCACAGCGCATTGGGGCGCTGGTGCTCAAAGCGTTGCCAGCGCGTGGCTGCGGCGCTGGCCTGCTCGCTGATGCGGCCGTGGCGCTGCAAGATGGAGTGGATGGTGCTGGGCGCCAGGCTGATGTGCTGCTCGCGCCGCAGCACATGGGCGATCTTGCGCCCGCCCCAGGCCGGATGGGCATCGCGCACGGCCAGCACCGCGTCTTGCCAGGCGGCGTCGGTGCGCCTGGGGCTGGTATGGGGGCGGCGCGACAGATCACTCATGTCCTGGCGCGCAAGCCACTTGTAGGCGGTTTTGCGGCTGATCTGAAAGCGACGGCACAGCTGGCTGATGTTGGCGCCGGGCTGGCGCGCCAGGGCTACAAACTCTTGTCTCTGTTCGATCACGGTTACAGGGCTCCAAGGCACAGGCTTACTCCGTCAATTCGACGGGAAA
>RQYR01000064.1 GCA_003859965.1 Comamonadaceae bacterium OH2545_COT-014
TCAGGCTCACCGCCCTTTCCTCGGGCTTGCCGAGCGACTCGAAGGCGTCGCGCAGGTAGGCGGCGGCGAATTCGGGATCGTCACGCAGCTCTTTGACCAGCACCTCGCGGTGAGATACGGACAGCTTGTATTTCGTCATGAGCGATCCTTGGGAAACGACTACAGCGTAGACAAGTCTGGATCAGCCATGCAGCGCATTCATCGCTGCCACGGGATTGCGGGCAACGATGGTCAGCAGCGCTGAGGCCGGCCCAGTAGGCGCCCTGCGCCTTTGCTCCCAGTTCTGAAGCGTCTTGACACTGACTCGCATCAAACCGGCAAACTCGCTTTGTGACAGGCCTGTGCGCTCGCGCACATGCTTGACATCAAGCGCATCCACCTTGAAGCGGCGCGATGCCGGGATTTCTCCACGGGCGATCTGGCCAGCCTCCTTCAGGCTGGTGACGAGTTCATTGAAAAGCGTGCTATCCATTGCATAGCTCCTTCACAAGTTTGCGCAAAACGGCTGTCTCCCGAGCGGTGAGATCGTCCTTTTCAGACTTGGGATAGGCCAGCAGCATGTAAATCTGCCAATCCTCCCTGACCCAGTAGTAGATGAACCGGGCGCCTCCGCTCTTGCCCTGACCGGCCAGAGGCACCCTCAGTTTGCGGATACCACCGCCGCCAACGAGCAGATCGCCAGCTTCAGGGTTCTCCGTCAATCTTTGCTGTTGCCGGGCATATTCATCGTCCGACATCAGAAGCAGCAGTTGCCGGGTGAAGGTCGGAGTTTCAATGAATTCCATGGATCCACATCATACGCCAATGGCGTACATCCAAGGTGTCGTCAAGCTGTCTGGGGAACCCTTTTGACGGGTTCTTTCCGTGCCGGTGGGCCGGAAACAGTCCCGGGCCGGCGGTGTCAGGCCTGGACGGGTTTGGCAGGCTCCACGGTCAGGCGCATGCCCACGGAGGACAGCACCGCCAGGAGCGTGTTGAGCGTAGGGTTGCCCTTGGGGGACAACGCACGGTAGAGCGCTTCGCGGCTGATGCCGGCGTCTTCGGCCACCTTGGCCAGGCCGCCGTAGGCCTGGGCCACGTCGCGGATGGCCATCAGGCTCACCGCCCTTTCCTCGGGCTTGCCGAGCGACTCGAAGGCGTCGCGCAGGTAGGCGGCGGCG
>RQYR01000065.1 GCA_003859965.1 Comamonadaceae bacterium OH2545_COT-014
TATTACGACGAGGAGACCGGCACACACTACAACTTCCACAGGGATTACAAACCCAATCTGGGAAGGTACTTGCAGAGTGATCCGATTGGGCTAAAGGGTGGGGTTAATTGGTTTGGCTATGCTGGATTAAAACCTTTAATCAAAATGGATCCTGAGGGTAGAGCGCCTGTGGCGCTTATCGTTGGAGGTGTCGTTGCACTCTGGACTGCTGCATGTTCAATTTATGCTTTTAAAAAAGCTATGAATGCGTCATACCCGGTTACCGATGACAAATCTCGTCATTGTATGGCTAGTTGCATACTGATTAAGTGTATGGCGGGCCTTCCTGCAGCACCCGCTATTGGGATTGGCAAAGAAATAATGGATTTTTTTGGAAAAACTGGGTTTGATGTGGAGGATATCAGTGCGAATAACGAAGGAGTTCTTAAGGGTTATAGGTTTTTTTGGGGTGACTGTGAAAGAGATTGCCGAGGCTGTGAGCCTTAAAATCGCATTTATATTGAGTTTGGCGCTTTTATATTCTTGCGCACGATCAAATGTTGAGATTTTTTCTGTTTATGAGGTGCAGCCTTTAATGGAGAGTGTTGCTGACTTTAAGAAAAGAGAGGTTGAGTTGCTTAATAGAGGTTTTAGTTTGAAATATAATGAGTTAAATGGGGAGATTAAGCAGATATGGGTATACAAAAATTATTTATTTGATTTTAGAACCTCCAATCCTATAATTGTTTTGTCTATCAGGACTGGTAAGATATATGGAAAAGGAATTAGGGTTTTGGAGGGTAATTACTCGGTTTGTGGTGCCCCTCAGGATGCCGGAGAAATAGAGGAAACTGTAGCACTTCCTGATGGCAGAGCATGTATTTAGGAGCCAAGGGCAAGGCGACGGGGTATTGAGGTCATACTTTCGTAATGACCCGTTTGGCAGACGCATCTCAAAGACCATCCGGCAAGGCAACACCAGCAAGACCGTCTACTTTCCCTACAACGAACAGGGGCAACTGACCAAGGCCTACGGCTTCAATCCGATTGCCGCCCAGCAGGGCTTGTGGAGCGCCGATCCGATCTGGCAGGCGGAAGTCACAAATGCCAGCTTGACGGCAACGGATACCAGCTATCACTATCTGCACACCGACCACCTGGGCAC
>RQYR01000066.1 GCA_003859965.1 Comamonadaceae bacterium OH2545_COT-014
ATGGGCCGTTGCAAGGCGTCGAAGGTTTGGGTCTTGATGGCTCCCGGCGTGCTGATTTGCCCGGGCACCATCCACTGGTAGTGGCCGTAGTTGAGCATGACCAACATGCACTACAGGCTATACCAAACTAGCTTTCAAAGAAGAAATGACAAAAACAAAACCCAAAACGGCACCAACAATTAATAATCTATATTTATCTATCGTCGGCGTGATAACACCAAACTCAGAAACCAATTTTATCAAGAAAAACAATAATACGCGATTTGAAAAAAAATGGGAAAAAATACACAACAAACACAAGCCAAGGGAAAACAAAACACCCGCCAACTGGCCTTCCAAAAAATACAAATAAATCATTGTCACAACACAAAGCAAACTAAAAAAAACAGAGGAAAATCCAAACAACTTAGCTCTCGCATCCACAGTCCACCTCCACGGCGCTTGTAACTTTTGCCCTACCACTCATTCCGGAAATACCAGCATCGAATCCAGTGCTTGAAATTGTTTCACCTACGGCCCAACCGACCCTAACATAACTTAATCCCATTGTTTTCTTTCCTATCGTATACCCAAAAGAGTGAAGCAAAAAGCTCCCATTCAAGTAAATCGGGTTTGGCTTTATCTGCCTATCATTCAAAACTACCTTTCCATAGGTTTCCGCCGCTGCGACACCAGGAATCCCAATACCAGCACCCAACCCGCGACCGACCACCCTCACTTTATATTTTTTCCCATCAACACACTCCGAGGTCAAATCAAAATCAACCCACCCACCGCCAAATCCGATAAAAGCCGATCGTGCATGGTAATCTCCTTTCCACTCGATCAATCCAAAATCATCTAATAGCTTTGTCGGTTTGGCAGTCACATAGGCAAACCAATTCACCCCACCATTCAACCCAATCGGATCACTCTGCAAGTACCTTCCCAGATTGGGTTTGTAATCCCGATGGAAGTTGTAGTGGCTGTTGGTTTCCTGATCAAAGTACTGCCCCGGGAACCTGAGGTTCATCTCGATCGTTGACTGGCTCTGGATGATGCCGGCCGCCCCGAAGGCT
>RQYR01000067.1 GCA_003859965.1 Comamonadaceae bacterium OH2545_COT-014
AGGGAAGTCGGCTCATGGGAGGTAGGCGGCCGATGCCATGGTGCGGTCGTTGCCAGTTGTAGTGGTGTTGCCAGCTGAGCAGCGCCTGTGTGCGTTGGGCTGAGCTCTGGTAGGTCCAGCCGTAGGCCCACTCGCGCAGGGCCGACTGAATGAAGCGCTCGGCCTTGCCGTTGGTCTGGGGCCGATAGGCCCTGGTGAACTTCTGTACAACGCCATGCTGGGTGCAGGCAGCGCGGAAGGCCTTGGAGCGAAACGCCGCGCCGTTGTCGGTCAGCACGCGCTTGATGCGCACGCCCAAGGTTGCGTAGTAGGCCACTGCGTCATGCAGGAACTGCACCGCGCTTTCCTGGCGTTCGTTGGGGTGCATGCCGGTGAAGGCAATGCGCGCATGATCGTCTACAGCCACGAACAGGAACTGCCAGCCAGCGCCTTTGACCGAGTCGCGCCGGCGCCCCGTCACCCGGTGACTGGGCCGCTCGATGCGCCCGAGCTTTTTGATGTCGATGTGCAGCAGATCGCCTATGGCTTCGTGCTCGTAGCGCTGCACGCTCTCGCGCGGCTGCAGATCCGACAGCCGCGACAGTCCGGCGCGGGCCAGCACGCGGCTGACCGTGGCAGTGGACACGCCCACCTGCTGGGCGGTCCTCGCTTGCAGCCAACACTTGCGGCGCAGCTCCACGATCAGCAAGGCGGCGCCCGGTGAAATGGCCTTCGGACAATGCTTCGGGCGCGATGAGGCGTCGGCCAGCCCCGGCAGGCCCGCGGCCAGGTAGCGCCCCAGCCATTTGCGTGCGGTGGGCGCTGTCACGCCGTGGCTGGCGGCAGCCTGTGCGGCATTCAAACCACGCCCAGTCATGTCCTGAAACCATTTCAAGGCGACGGGCAAAGGTTGAGTCGGGCATTCTTATGGGTGTTCATCCGGCTGTCTCTGGAAGTTTTGGGTGTTTGGCAACTTCCAGTCTCCCAGACTCAGCCCGGGTGGACGCCAGAAACAACCTATTGAGACATCACA
>RQYR01000068.1 GCA_003859965.1 Comamonadaceae bacterium OH2545_COT-014
CCTGTTCAAAATCTTTTGAGGATGAGCGCCAGGAAAGCCAAGTGGATGAACTGCAAGCTGGTATTGAGCAGGCGCTCGCAGTTCTTCCACAAGCGTCTGTTCTTGTCCAGCCAGGCAAAGCTGCGCTCCACAACCCAGCGCTTGGGCATCACCTTGAAGGTGTGCAACTGACTGCGCTTGGCGATCTGCACGTTGACGTGCCCGCCCAAAATGGCTTGCACGCCCTGCGCAAAAGGTTTGCCCACATAGCCGCTGTCACACAGCAGGCCTTGCACGCGCTTGCATGCAGGTTGGCAGCGCTGGAGTGCCTGTAGTGCGCCTTGGCGGTCTGTGATGTTTGCAGTCGTCACGGCAATGGCGTGGGGCAGACCTTGGGTGTCGACGGCGATGTGACGTTTGATGCCTGAAACCTTCTTGCCTGCGTCATAGCCTTTGTGGCCAGCGGTGTCACTGCCCTTGACGCTCTGTGCGTCCACGATCAAGAAGGCGCTGCATGCGTTGCGCGCCTGTTTCTCGCGGGCCGCGCCAACTTGATTTTTTTAAAGCCTGCTGCAGCAAGCTGGTGCCTTGTTCATTGGGCTGGCTCCAGATCTGGAAGTAGGCGTGTACGGTGCGCCATTTAGGAAAGTCACTCGGTAGAGCTCTCCATTGGCAACCTGTGCGCAGCAGGTACAGCACGGCGCAGAACACCTCATACAGATCCACCGTGCGCGGGCGGGTGCTTTTGCGCGCGCCCTCCAGCAAAGGGCGCACAGGCTCAAATTGCTCTGGGCTGATATCGCTTGGGTATTTCGCTCTCATGCAACGAGCATAGACAAATTGGCAAAAAGATTTTGAACAGGTTCT
>RQYR01000069.1 GCA_003859965.1 Comamonadaceae bacterium OH2545_COT-014
GCCACGGTCTGGGCGTATTTGCCGAGCTTGCCCAGCTTGGCGGCGTCGCCCACGTAGGGGATCATGCTCACGGCGCTCAGGCCGGCGCCGCAAAAGCATTTCAAGTAGTCAGGTAGCAGGCAAATTCAAAATACGAACGATTTCTGAACTGGCCCCTCGGCGTCAGTCGAGCCTGCTTTTGCGAATCAAACAGGCATGGCAGCGTATTCGGCAATACGCTCCTTGTAGTTTTCCGGTGTATGGCTCCAGCGCTCGGGATCGTTGTATTCGAAATCCGCCCCCACGTCGCCAGTGCTGGATATGCGAATCATGCATTTCAGCCAACCGCGACCGCTGGGGTTCTCGGCCTTCATGACGGCATGCAGTTGCTTGAGCTTTTCCAAGCGATGCGCATCGGGGGCAACCAGAAGGCATTTGCTCTCCGAGTTGTATGAATAGCCCCTCATTCCCGCGTGGCCATCACCAACTTCACCCACAAGAACAATCTTCACCCAACCGTCTTGTTCAGTGACTTCAGAATCTTGCAGCATGGACTTGCAGAGTTCAACGAGAGCTTCGTCTTTATTCATGGTTTCCTTATCCTTTAGTAAACACGTCTTGCGTAGCTTTGCCCGAGCTGATTGTCGAAAGTCTGCACAAATCTATCAACACGATTGCCATCTGAATCTACTAACCAATACTTGACATCAACTTTGTCGGGTCTTGCGCCATTACCAATCAACTGAATATCCACCTCCACCGTTCCGCCCTTTTTAATCCAGCGCGCCCAGTCATTTTCCATGGTTCTGAAAGCGCCATTGTTGAACTGGGTGTTCTGGGGG
>RQYR01000070.1 GCA_003859965.1 Comamonadaceae bacterium OH2545_COT-014
CGCGCTGGGCCGCCTGACCCAGACCACCGACGCGCTGGGCGGCACAACGAAACAAAGCTGGGACGCACACGAGCAGCTCACCAGCCTCACCGACGCCAAAGGCAACACGCACAAGTTCGACTACGACAAGGCCGGCCAGCTCATACGGGAAACCAGACCGCTGGGCGGCGCCATCCACTACGCCTACGACCAAGCTGGCAACCTGACGCAAAGAACCGATGCCGGCGGCAACACGAGAAGCTACACCTACGACGCCGCACAAAGAATGACGCTGGAAGAGCACAAAACCAGCGGCAGCACGCTTGACCAGAAGATCAGCTACCAATACGACAAAGACGGCCAGCTCACAGGCTACGAACAAACCGACGGGCAGGGCCAGCTCATCAGCCAGGCCAGCTACCAAAGAGACGCCCAAGGCAGAGTCGCCACAAGCGGCCACACCTACGGCAAGGAAGACGGCACAACGTTCAGCTTCCAGATCAGCCAGAGCTTCAACGCCGACGGCCAGCTGGCCAGCCACCAGTACCCCGACGGCAGCACGCAGCGCTACAGCTACGAGCAAGGCCGCCTGTCAAAAGTCACCCTGCCCAACGGCAGCGAAATCAGCTACGGCCACTACCAGTGGATGGTGCCCGGGCAAATCAGCACGCCGGGAGCCATCAAGACCCAAACCTTCGACGCCTTGCAACGGCCCAT
>RQYR01000008.1 GCA_003859965.1 Comamonadaceae bacterium OH2545_COT-014
CCTTGGCCTCGATGCCGTCGCGCTTGACGGTGGCCAGCACGCTGGCGGCCTGCTCGCCGCCCATCACGGAGATGCGGGCGTTGGGCCACATCCACAAGAAACGCGGGCTGTAGGCGCGGCCGCACATGCCGTAGTTGCCGGCGCCAAAGCTGCCGCCAATGATGATGGTGAACTTGGGCACGTTGGCCGTGGCCACGGCCGTGACCATCTTGGCGCCGTGGCGGGCAATGCCTTCGTTCTCGTACTTGCGCCCGACCATGAAGCCGGTGATGTTCTGCAAGAACACCAGCGGGATCTTGCGCTGGCAGCACAGCTCGATGAAGTGCGCGCCTTTTTGCGCGGATTCGGAAAACAGGATGCCGTTGTTGGCGATGATGCCCACGGGCATGCCCTCCACGTGGGCGAAGCCGCAGACCAGCGTGGTGCCGAAGCGGGCTTTGAACTCGTGCAACTCGCTGTTATCGACGATGCGGGCGATGATTTCGCGCACGTCAAAGGGCTTGCGCGTGTCGGTGGGAATGATGCCGTACAGCTCCTCGGCAGCGTACTTGGGCGGCACGGGGGTTTGCAGCGCGCCGCTGTATTGCTTGCGCAGGTTCAGGCGCGCCACGGCCTCGCGCGCCAGGGCCAGGGCGTGCATGTCGTTTTCGGCCAGGTGGTCGGCCACGCCCGACAGGCGCGTGTGCACGTCGCCTCCGCCTAAGTCTTCGGCGCTGACCACTTCGCCCGTGGCGGCTTTGACCAGCGGCGGGCCGCCCAGGAAGATGGTGCCCTGGTTCTTGACGATGATGGATTCGTCGCTCATGGCGGGCACGTAGGCGCCGCCTGCCGTGCAACTGCCCATGACGACGGCGATCTGCGCGATGCCCTGCGCGCTCATGTTGGCCTGGTTGTAGAAGATGCGGCCGAAGTGGTCGCGGTCAGGGAACACGTCATCCTGATTGGGCAGGTTGGCGCCGCCGGAATCGACGAGATAAATGCAGGGCAGGCGGTTTTGCTCGGCAATTTCCTGCGCGCGCAGGTGCTTTTTCACCGTCATGGGGTAGTAGGTGCCGCCCTTCACCGTGGCGTCGTTGCAGACGATCATGCAATCGACGCCGGACACGCGCCCGATGCCGGCGACGATGCCCGCCCCCGGCGCGTCGCCGCCATACATGTTCAGCGCGGCCAGCGGGGCTACCTCCAGAAACGGCGTGCCGGGGTCCAGCAGCATTTGCACGCGCACGCGCGGCAGCAGCTTGCCACGCGCCTTGTGCTTGGCGCGCGCGGCCTCGCCGCCGCCAGCATCCACTTTTTCCACCTGGGCCTTCAGGTCATCGACGAGCTGGCGCATGGCGGCGGCGTTGGCCTGGAAGTCGGCCGAGCGGGGGTTGAGTTTGCTTTGCAGAACGGTCACGAAAATTGCTCCATTTTTTATAGCTTCTTGCGATGAATGGGTGGGCGCAAACACCCGTTTTCAATCCATCCAAAGGGGCAGGCCGCGCAGCCTGCAGGGCGGGCTTTGAACAGGTTGTCAGGCTGTCTTGGCTTCGGGCAGGCCCAGCTCTTCTTTCATCAGCTCGCGAATCCTGAACTTCTGGATCTTGCCCGTCACCGTCATCGGGAAGGCTTCCACGAACTTCATGTAGCGCGGCACCTTGTAGTGCGCGATCTGGCCTTGGCAGAAGGCGCGCACTTCGTCCTCGGTCAGCGTCTGGCCGGGCTTGGGCACGATCCAGGCGCAGAGTTCCTCGCCGAACCTGGCGTCGGGCACGCCCACCACCTGCACGTCCTGCACCTTGGGATGGCGATAGAGGAATTCCTCGATCTCGCGCGGGTACACGTTTTCGCCGCCGCGGATCACCATGTCCTTGATGCGGCCGACGATGTTGACGTAGCCCTCGGCGTCCATGGTGGCCAGGTCGCCCGTGTGCATGTAGCCCTCGGCATCGATGGCTTCGCGCGTGCGCGCCTCGTCGCCCCAGTAGCCCTGCATGACGGAGTAGCCCTTGGTGCACAGCTCGCCGGTGGCGCCGCGCGGCACGACTGAGCCGGTTTCGGGGTCGATGATCTTCACCTCCAGGTGCGGCTGCACCAGGCCGACGGTGGACACGCGCTTGTCCAGCGGAGTGTCGGTGCTGCTTTGGCAACTCACGGGGCTGGTTTCTGTCATGCCGTAGGCGATGGTGACTTCCTTCATGTGCATGTCGGCCTGCACGCGCTTCATCACCTCAATGGGGCAGGGGCTGCCGGCCATGATGCCGGTGCGCAGACTAGAGAGATCGAACTCAGCAAAGCGTGGGTGGTCCAGCTCGGCGATGAACATGGTGGGCACACCGTGCAGGCCGGTGCATTTTTCGCGCTGCACGGTTTCCAGCACGCTCAGAGGCTCAAACGCGTCGTTGGGATAGACGATGCAGGCGCCGTGCGTCAGGCACGCCAGGTTGCCCAGCACCATGCCAAAGCAGTGGTACAGCGGCACGGGAATGCACAGGCGATCGTCTTGGGTGAGCTTCATGGCCTCGCCAATGAAAAAGCCGTTGTTCAGGATGTTGCGGTGCGTGAGCGTGGCGCCCTTGGGAAAGCCGGTGGTGCCGCTGGTGAACTGGATATTGATGGCATCTTGCGGGTGCAAAAGGCGAGCCACCTGGGTCAGACGGGGATCGCTGGCATCGCCCGTGTTCAGCAGGTCGGAAAAGCGCATGAAGCCCGGCTCGTCCGCGCCCTGGCCCGCCACGTCGATCCAGATGGCGTGCTTGAGCTGCGGCAGGCGGACCGACTCCAGCCGGCCCGGCGCGTGGTGCATCCACTCGGGCGCCAGCTCGCGCAACATGCCGATGTAGTCGCTGGTCTTGAAGCGGGGCATCAGCACCAGCGCCTGGCAGCCGACTTTGTTCAGCGCGTACTCCACCTCCGCCGTGCGATAGGCGGGGTTGATGTTGACCAGCACCAACCCCGCATAGGCCGTGGCCAGTTGCATCAGCACCCACTCGGCGTTGTTGTGCGACCAGATGCCAATGCGATCGCCCGGCTGCAGGCCCAGCCGCAGCAGCGCGCTGGCCAGGCGGCGGCTTTCGGCCTGCAACTGGCGGTAGGTGTAGCGCAGCCGCTGGTGCGCTGCCACCAGGGCTTCGCGGCCAGGCTCTTTTTCAGCCATGTCGTCAAAAAAGGCGCCAATCGTCTGCCCGATCAGCGGCTGCGTGGTCGCGCCACGGGCGTGGCTGTGCGTCAAGGCCATGGGTTGCATGACAGGGCTCATGGTTTGTCTCCTCGGTCCTTCGGGCAAGCCCTGGCGCGCGGGCCGGCGCTTTGGGGCTGTCTTTGGGCCTGTTTGCGTACGCGCGCCAGCATAGGCCATTGGCCGCGCCCAGGGCTGCCGTTTGGGTTGCAATTGCTGCCACCTGCGGGTCTACACTGGCGCCATGCCGCCGCCCCGCGCCACCGCCTTGCAAACGCCGGCCGCCTTCGTGCAAGCCATCGTGCATGCCTACACGCTGCGCGGGCTGGACGCGGGCCGGGCCTTGCGCAAGGCACAAATCACGCCACGCCAGGCACGCCTGCCGGGCGGCCAGGTCAGCGCCAGCCAGTTCGAGCGCCTGTGCGCCGCCGCCATGCAGGAGCTGGACGACGAAGCCCCCGGCTGGTTCCGCCGCCCGCTACCCTGGGGCAGCTACGGCATGCTGGCGCGCGCCAGTATCAGCGCACCCACGCTGGGCGTGGCCCTCAAGCGCTGGTGCCGCCACCATGGCCTGCTGACGGCCGACGTGCGGCTGAGCCTGGGCGAAGCGCGCGGCACGGCCACGCTGGCCATTGACGAGCACGCCCCCCTGCCCGCCGCGCTGCGCGAATTCGCCCTGCTCTCGCTGCTGCGCAACGCGCACGGGCTGGCGTGCTGGCTGATCGATTCGCGCATTGCCCTGCAAGCGGCCGCCTTTCCCTTCGCCGCGCCCGCGCATGCGGCCGTGTATGCGCAGCTTTTCCCCGGCCCGCTGCACTTTGGCGCGCCACGCGCCCTGCTGCGCTTTGACGCCGCCTACCTGGCCCAGCCCCTGCGCCGCGACGCCGCCGCGCTCGACCACATGCTGCGCCGCGCCCTGCGCGTGATGGTGCTGCCCTACCGGCGCGACCGCCTGCTGGTCGAGCGCGTGCGCCAGCGCCTGCGCGCCGCCGGCGCCCATGCCCTCACCGCCGAGGCGCTGGCCGCGCAGCTCGCCATGTCGCCCCGCACCCTGCACCGCCAGCTGGCCGCCGAAGGCGCCAGCCTGCAGGCGCTGAAGGACGAACAGCGCCGCCAGCACGCCACCGAACTGCTTCTGCGCACGCACCAGCCCCTCAAGAAAGTGGCGCAGGCGGTGGGCTTTCGCAGCGACAAGAGCTTCATCCGCGCCTTTCGCGGCTGGACCGGCGCCACCCCCGAGGAGCTACGCCGCCAGGGCCGGGCGTGACCGCGCCCATGGAACGCGCCCGCGGCGCGTGTCACACCGTGGCCGCACATGGGCGGTGACAATGCGCCATGCTCTCGCTGCCCCCTTTCATCGCCCCCGCCAGCTTCCACCAGGCCGATGCGGCGCTGGCCCAGGCGCGCCACATCTACGACGAAGCCACCGCCCACCTGCGCCACGCGCTGCACCAATACGTGCAGCAGCCCGCGCCCGCGCCGGGCGAAACGCCGCCCCGCGTGCGCGCCCACTACCCCTTTGTGCGGCTGATCGCCACGCAAGGCCGCCAGCCAGACACGCGCCTGGCCTACGGCTTCGTCTCCCACGCCGGGCAATACGAAACCACGCTCACCCGTCCCGCCCTGTTCGGCCCCTATTACCTGGAGCAACTGCGCCTGCTGCTGGCCAACCATGCCGCCACGCTGGAAGTGGGCATCAGCCGACAGCCCATCGCCCTGCCCTTTGGCTTTGGCGATGACGAACACTTTGAAGGCGCGCTAAGCGCCGCGCACCGCCAGCGCCTGGCCGATGTGTTCGACCTGCCCGACCTGGCCGCCATGCATGACAGCATCGCCAACGGCACGCACCGCACCCCGCCCGGCGCGCCCGAGCCGCTGGCGCTGTTCACCGCGCCGCGCGTGGACTATTCGCTGCACCGCCTGCGCCACTACACCGGCACCTCGCCCGAGCACTTCCAGAACTTCGTGCTGTTCACCAACTACCAGTTCTACGTGGACGAATTCATTGCCTTGGGGCAGGCCGAAATGGCCAACCCCGCCAGCGGCTACAGCGCTTTCGTGCAGCCGGGCAACGCGCTCACGCGCCGCGCGGGCCTGCCTCCACTGCCGGATGACGAGGCAGGCACGCCGCCGCCGCGCCTGCCGCAAATGCCCGCCTACCACCTGACGCGCGACGACCGCAGCGGCATCACGCTGGTCAACATCGGCGTGGGCCCCAGCAACGCCAAGACCATCACCGACCACATTGCCGTGCTGCGCCCGCACGCCTGGATCATGCTGGGCCACTGCGCCGGCCTGCGCAACAGCCAGCAACTGGGCGACTATGTGCTGGCCCACGGCTACGTGCGCGAAGACCACGTGCTCGACGAAGACCTGCCGCTGTGGATACCCGTGCCCGCGCTGGCCGAAGTGCAGGTAGCGCTGCAGGAAGCCGTGGCCGACGTGACCCGGCTGCAGGGCGCCGAACTCAAGCGCGTGCTGCGCACCGGCACCGTCGCCACCACCGACAACCGCAACTGGGAACTGCTGGGCGACCACGCGCCGCAGCGGCGCTTTTCGCAGTCGCGCGCCATCGCGCTGGACATGGAAAGCGCCACCATCGCCGCCAACGGCTTCCGCTTCCGCGTGCCCTACGGCACCTTGCTGTGCGTGAGCGACAAGCCCCTGCATGGCGAAATCAAGCTGCCCGGCATGGCCAACCACTTCTACCGCGAACGCGTGGGCCAGCACCTGCTGATTGGCGTGCGCGCCCTCGAACGCCTGCGCGCCAACGGCGCCGAGCGCCTGCACAGCCGCAAGCTGCGCAGCTTTGCCGAAGTGGCGTTTCAGTAAACAGCGCCCAAGCCCCATTCAACCTAGAATATGCTGCATTGCACAAAAAGCAGGGCGCGCTGCCCTGTCCTTTCATGACCACCCCAACGCCTCCCCCGGATTCCACGCTGCGCAGCGCCAGCAAGCGCACGGCAAACGGCGCGCGCGTCATCAAGAAATACCCGAACCGCCGCCTCTACGACACCAACGCCTCCGCCTACATCACCCTGGCCGACGTGCGCGAGCTGGTCATGACGCGCGCGCCCTTCGTGGTGTGCGACGCCAAGACGGGCGAAGACCTCACGCGCAGCATCCTGCTGCAAATCATTCTGGAGGAAGAAGCCGGCGGCGCCCCCATGTTCACCGAGGAAGTGCTGGCCAACATCATCCGCTTTTACGGCCATGCCATGCAGGGTTTCATGGGCACTTATCTGGAAAAGAACATTCAGGCGCTGATGGACATGCAAGCCCGCTTGTCCGAACAATCCCAAACCCTCTCGCCCGAGCACTGGGCGCAGTTCATGCGCATGCAGTCACCGCTGATGCAGGGCATGATGGGCAACTACCTCGAACAATCCAAGACCATGTTCCTGCAAATGCAGGAGCAGATGCAGAAACAAACCGGCCAGATGCTGGGCGCCTTCGGGCTCAAGCGCTAGGCGCGCCGCCGTGCGCTCCCTGGCCCCTCGATCGACCACCTCCCCCATGAACGCAACCGCCACGCCCGCGCCTGCCAGCCCGGCGCCGCGCATCGGCTTTGTCAGCCTGGGCTGCCCCAAGGCGCTGACCGACTCGGAACTCATCCTCACCCAGCTGGCCGCCGAAGGCTATGCCACCAGCAAAACCTTTGAAGGCGCTGACCTGGTCATCGTCAACACCTGCGGCTTCATTGACGACGCCGTCAAGGAAAGCCTGGACACCATTGGCGAAGCCCTGGCCAGCAACGGCAAAGTCATCGTCACCGGCTGCCTTGGTGCAAAAACCATAGCGCCTGAGGCAGATGGGACGGGCCATGAAGGCCAAAAAGAAGCTGAAAACCTGGTCAAGCACCTGCACCCTTCGGTGCTGGCCGTCACCGGCCCGCACGCCACGCAGGAGGTGATGGACGCCGTGCACCGCCACGCGCCAAAGCCGCACGACCCCTTCATCGACCTGGTGCCCGGCGCCTTTGGCGAGGCTGGCATCAAGCTCACGCCACGCCACTACGCTTACCTGAAGATCAGCGAAGGCTGCAACCACCGCTGCACCTTCTGCATCATCCCCAGCATGCGGGGCGACCTGGTCAGCCGCCCGGTGGGCGACGTGCTGAAAGAAGCGCGCGCGCTGTTCGAAGGCGGCGTGAAAGAACTGCTGGTCATCAGCCAGGACACCTCGGCCTACGGCGTGGACGTGAAATACCGCACCGGCTTCTGGGACGGCCGCCCTGTCAAGACCCGGCTGCTGGAGCTGGTGCAGGCGCTGGCCGACCTGGCCGCCCCGCACGGCGCCTGGGTGCGCCTGCACTACGTCTATCCCTACCCGCACGTGGACGACATCCTGCCGCTGATGGCCGAAGGCCGCGTGCTGCCCTATCTGGACGTGCCCCTGCAACACAGCCACCCTGACGTGCTGCGCCGCATGAAGCGCCCCGCCAGCGGCGAGAAGAACCTGGCGCGCATCGCCCGCTGGCGCGAGCTGTGTCCGCAGCTGGTCATCCGCTCCACCTTCATCGCCGGCTTTCCGGGCGAGACGGAAGAAGAATTCCAGCACCTGCTCGACTTCATGCGCGAGGCGCGCATCGACCGGGCCGGCTGCTTCGCCTACAGCCCGGTGGAAGGCGCCACCGCCAACCAGCTACCCGGCATGCTGCCGCCCGAAGTGCGCGAAGAGCGCCGCGCACGCTTCATGGCCGTGGCCGAAGAAGTCTCCACCGCCAAGCTGCAAGAGCGCGTGGGCAGCACCATGAAGGTGCTGGTGGACTCGGCCCCCGCGCAGGGGCGGCGCGGCGGCGTGGCCCGCAGCTATGCCGACGCGCCGGAGATCGACGGCATCGTGCGCCTGCTACCGCCCGAAAAGATCAGCAAAACGCTGAAAGCGGGCGAATTCACGCGTGCCCGCATCGTCGCCAGTGAAGGGCATGACCTGGTTGGCGTGCCGATTTGAGCGCGTTTTGAACGTTTTGAACGTTTTGAACGTTTTGAACGTTTTGAACGTTTTGAACGTTTTGAACGTTTTGAACGTTTTGAATTGAACGTTTTGAACCGCCGCACCGCCCGCCTTCCTCCCGCTACAGTGCCCGCCCACGCGGGCGCCGCCGCCGGAGCGGCCTTCGGCTCATGGACTGCAGGCGCTGCTGACCGCCAAAACAATTTCAGCTCATCCCCCAGCGTCTGTCACCAAGCCGCTTCTCGACTTCGGGCAGTACAGCCTGCCCGGTCTTGCACCCGGCCCCGCAGCCCGAACCGATGGTCAAGCGTTGCATGCAGCACCGCGAAGGTGTGCGTCATGCATGTACGAACAGCGCCATCGGCAACAGCCTGGTTTCCATCCAGACCATGCCACGGGCTGATGGGCAAGTGCAGCGCGTCGTGCCACACCCTTTCATCAGCGCCACGCGGTGCGGGTGCGGCTCCTTCGGCTACG
Source organism: Comamonadaceae bacterium OH2545_COT-014 (assembly GCA_003859965.1). Classification (GTDB taxonomy): domain Bacteria; phylum Pseudomonadota; class Gammaproteobacteria; order Burkholderiales; family Burkholderiaceae_C; genus Ottowia. Next base: position 8,591 of record RQYR01000008.1, read on the forward strand.
CCTTTCGGGTGTGCGCCTCTCCCGCGCCACCTCTGCTGCATTCAGCGCGCCCAAAGCGGGAAAGGCTTTTCGATCAGGCAAGAAAAAAGCCGCTCGAAAGCGGCTTTTTCAAAAAGTGTCTTGTTTGTTGTGCACAATCAAGACTTTGTGTTTGGTGCCCAAGAGAGGACTCGAACCTCCACGGAGTTACCCGCTAGTACCTGAAACTAGTGCGTCTACCAATTCCGCCACCTGGGCTTTCAGGAAAGATTTGAATTGTATAGCAAGAAAAACCCATCCGCAACCCCCCAGCCCGAAGAAATTTTGGGCACGGTGCAAGGCCACCGCGACGGGCATGGTTTCCTGCAGCGTGACGACGGCGATGCCGACATCTATCTGCCCCCCAACGAGATGCGCGCCGTGCTGCACCGCGACCGCGTGAAGGTGCGCGTGACGCGCCATGACCGGCGCGGCCGCCCCGAGGGGCGCGTGGTCGAAATCGTCGAGCGGCCGCCCCACCCCATCATTGGCCGCCTGCTGCACGAAGGCGGCCTGTGGCTGGCCGCGCCCGAGGACAAACGCTACGGTCAGGACGTGATGCTGCCCCAGGGCGCCACCAGCGGCGCTCAGCCGGGCCAGGTGGTCGTGGTCGAGCTGACCGAGCCGCCCGCCCTCTACGGCCAGCCCGTGGGCCGCGTGACGGAGGTGCTGGGCGAAATCGACGACCCCGGCATGGAAATCGAGATCGCCGTGCGCAAGTACGGCGTGCCGCACGTGTTTTCCGACGCCGCGCTGGCCCAGGCCCGCGCGCTGCCGGAGCAAGTCACGCCCGCCGACAAGGCCGGCCGCATTGATTTGACCGACGTGCCCTTCGTCACCATCGACGGCGAAGACGCGCGCGACTTCGACGATGCCGTTTACTGCACCCCCGCCGTGGTCAAGGGCCGGGGCAAGAAGCCCAATGGCTGGCGCCTGCTGGTGGCCATTGCCGATGTGAGCCACTATGTAGAAACCGGCAGCCCCATCGACGTGGACGCCTACGACCGCGCCACCAGCGTGTACTTTCCGCGCCGCGTCATCCCCATGCTGCCGGAAAAGCTCAGCAATGGCCTGTGCTCGCTCAACCCCCAGGCCGATCGCCTGACCATGGTGTGCGACATGCTCGTCACCGCGCAGGGCGAGGTCTGCGCCTACCAGTTCTACCCGGCCGTCATCCACAGCCACGCGCGCCTGACCTATACCGAGGTGGCCGCCATCCTCACCAACACGCGCGGCCCCGAAGCCGCCGCGCGCCAGGCCCGCGTGGCCGATCTGCTGCACTTGCACGACGTCTACCGCGCCCTGCTGCAAAGCCGCCAGGCGCGCGGCGCGGTTGACTTCGACACGGTGGAGACGCAAATCGTCTGCGACGAAACCGGCCGCATTGAAAAAATCGTGCCCCGCACGCGCAACGATGCGCACCGCCTCATTGAAGAGGCCATGCTGGCCGCCAACGTGTGCAGCGCCGACTTCATCCTGCAGGGCAAGCACGCCGGGCTGTTCCGCGTGCACGAAGGCCCCACGCCCGAAAAGCAGGACATCCTGCGCGGCTACCTGAAGGCGCTGGGGCTGGGCCTGAGCATCAGCGACGACCCCGGCCCCGGCGAATTCCAGCGCATCGCCGAGGCCACCAAAGACCGCCCCGACGCCGAGCAGATCCACATGATGCTGCTGCGCGCCATGAGCCAGGCCATTTACACGCCCGTCAACAGCGGGCACTTCGGCCTGGCCTACGAGGCCTACACCCACTTCACCAGCCCCATCCGCCGCTACCCCGACCTGCTGGTGCACCGCGTCATCAAGGCCATTCTGGCGCGCGGCAAATACCGCCTGCCCGCGTTGCCCACGCCGGGCGAGGCGCACGAAAAACTCAGCAAGCGGCTGCAGAAAGACAGCGCCGCGCGCGGCCGTGCCGACGCGCCGCCCGCGCGCCTGAGCAAGGAAACGCAAGCCTGGGAAGCCGCTGGCCTGCATTGCAGCGCCAACGAGCGCCGCGCCGACGAAGCCAGCCGCGACGTGCAGGCCTGGCTCAAGTGCCAGTACATGAAGGAGCACCTGGGCGAAGAGTTCGCGGGCTCGGTCACGGCCGTCACCAGCTTCGGCATCTTCGTCACGCTGCGCGACATGTATGTGGAAGGGCTGGTGCACATCACCGAGCTGGGCGGTGACTACTTCCGCTTTGACGAACCGCGGCAGGAACTGCGCGGCGAACGCACCGGCGTGCGCTACGCGCTGGGCACACCCGTGCGCGTGCAGGTCAGCCGCGTGGACCTGGATGGCCGCCGCATCGACTTCCGGCTGGTTTCGCCAGAAGACGAATGGCGCCCCGCCCCTGCCAAAAAGGCCGCCACGGGCCGCGCCACGGCCAAGGCGGTCAATGCGGCCAAGACACCCAAAGCTTCCAAGGCCACTTCGCGCCCCGCCAGGCAGCGCCAAGGCATCAGTGCCAAAGCCAGCGTCCCCAAAACCCGCGGCGCCGGCAAAGGCTCTGCCGCCGCCAAAGGCGCCAGCGCCGCGCGCCGGAACAAGGCCGCCGCGCCAGCTTCGGGCGCGAAAACGCGCAAGACGCGGCGCTGAAGGGCTGTCAAGCGCCAGAGCCTGCTCACGCCGAAACACGCCGAGATCGCGGCGGGCAGGCGCTGAACGCCACGTCCCCAGGCCCGGCGCCAGCGGTTCAGAACAGCCAGCCCGTGGTTGCTATGCTTTCAGAAGCATTCATGGCAGGTCTGTTCTGCCCAAAAGGCCTTTTTGACACCTCAAAACCCGCCCCCTCGCCCTGCCGGCGCAGTGAACCCACGCGCACGCCCAGCAGGCGCAGCGGGCGCGTCAGGTCCACGCGCTTGAGGCATTGCCCGGCCACCTGGCGGATAAGGCGCGCATCCTGCGTGTAGGCGGTCACGGTCTGCTCGCGCGTGGCGGTCTTGAAGTCGGCATAGCGCAGTTTGATGCCAATGGTGCGGCCTTCGTAGCCCTTGCGCGCCAGGTCGGCGGCCACCCGCTCGCACAGACGGGTGAAGATGGCGCCCAGCTCGGCGCGGTCAGCCACGGCGTGCAGGTCGCGCTCGAAAGTGGTTTCGCGGCTCATGCTCACCGGTTCGCTGTGCATGACCACAGGGCGGTCGTCGCGCCCGTGGGCGGCCTCATGCAGCCAGGCGCCGTAGCTTTTGCCAAAGTGGGCGATGAGCCAGGCGCGCTCGCGCGCGGCCAGCTCGCCAATGGTGCGGATGCCGTGGGCCTGCAGCCGGGCGTCGGCCTTGGGGCCAATGCCGTTGATCTTGCGGCACGGCAGCGGCCAGATGCGCGTGGCCAGATCCGCCTCGTGCACGATGCTGATGCCGTTCGGCTTGTCGAATTCGCTGGCCATCTTGGCCAGCAGCTTGTTGGGGGCCACGCCAATGGAGCAGGTCAGCCCAGTGGCCTGAAGAATGCTTTTTTGCAGCAGCCGCGCCAGCACGCGCCCGCCCTCGCGCTGGCCGCCGGGCACATGGGTGAAGTCGATGTACACCTCGTCAATGCCCCGGTCTTCCATCACCGGCGCGATGTCGGTGATGACCTGCTTGAACGCGCGCGAAATGCGGCGGTACTCGTCAAAGTCCGCCGGCAGCAAGATGGCCTGCGGGCACAGCCGCGCGGCCTTCATCAACCCCATGGCCGAGCCCACGCCGAACGCGCGCGCCGCATAGCTGGCCGTGGTGATGACGCCGCGCCCGGCGTAGTCGCGCAGGCGCGGGAAAAAATCCACCGGAATGTGGGCCAGATCGGCCGCCGTCCACCGGCGCTCCGGGCGCTCGGCGTTCAGGCGCGCAAGCAGCTCGTCCTCGCGCCGCCGGCCGCCGCCAATCACCATGGGCAGCCCCTTGAGCTGCGGGTAGCGCAGCCACTCCACCGAGGCATAGAAAGCATCCATATCCAGATGGGCGATGCGGCGCGGCAGCGTGGGGGCGGGCGGGTTGACGGACAGGGCGGACATGGGCCGATCCTAGAATAGACGGCATGCTTGATGACCGCTCCCGCGTGCTGCTCAAGGCGCTGATCGAACGCTACATTGCCGAAGGCCAGCCCGTGGGTTCGCGCACGCTCTCGCGCGCATCGGGGCTGGATTTGTCGCCCGCCACCATCCGCAACGTGATGGCCGACCTGGAGGCGCTGGGCCTGATCGCCAGCCCGCATACGTCGGCCGGGCGCGTGCCCACCGCGCGCGGCTACCGGCTGTTCGTGGACACCATGCTCACCGCCGCGTCGCCCCTGGCCACCGCCCTGCCCCCTGAGCTGCCGCCCGACCAGCCGCAGAAGGTGATTGCCAGCGCGGCGCAACTGCTGTCCAGCCTCTCGCAGTTTGTGGGCGTGGTGATGGCGCCGCGCCGCTCGTCGGTGTTCCGGCATATCGAGTTCGTGCGGCTGTCGGAGCGGCGCGTGCTGCTCATCCTCGTCACGCCTGACGGCGACGTGCAAAACCGCGTGCTGTTCACCGAAACCGACTTCAGCCCCGCCCAGCTGGTGGAAGCGGCCAACCACCTCAACGCGCACTACGGCGGCATGGCCATCGAGCAGGTGCGCGAACGGCTGCAACAAGAAGTGGAAAGCCTGCGCGGCGAAGTGGCCCAGTTGATGCAGGCCGCCGTGCAGGCTGGCTCCGAGGCCATGCGCCAGGCCGGGGACGAAGTGGTGATTGCCGGTGAACGCAATCTGCTGGCCGTGAGCGACTTCAGCCACGACATGAACCAGCTGCGCCGCGCATTCGACCTGTTCGAGCAAAAAACCCAGCTCATGCGCCTGCTTGACATGTCCAGCCGCGCCGAGGGCGTGCGCATCTTCATTGGCGGTGAAAGCCAGAGCGTGCCGGTGGAAGAGCTGTCCGTGGTCAGCGCGCCCTACGAAGTGGATGGCCAGGTGGTCGGCACGCTGGGCGTGATTGGCCCCACGCGCATGCCCTACGACCGCATGATCCAGATCGTTGACATCACCTCGCGCCTGGTGAGCAACGCCCTCAGCCAAGGCCGCTGAACCAAGCCCCCAAAAAATCAGCCGCAAAAGAAAAGGCACCTGGCGTCGCCGCCAGGTGCCTGCCTGTTTGGTAGGCGCGATTGGACTCGAACCAACGACCCCCACCATGTCAAGGTGGTGCTCTAACCAGCTGAGCTACGCGCCTGAATAAGCTGCGCAGTGTAGCAGAGAAAAGTGCAGTTTTTGCACCAGCGCCGGATTTCAGCGCCGGCGCGCGCTGCGCACGCCAGCCACCTGGCGCACTAGGTGCAGCACCTGGGCCAGCCGCGCGGTATCGGCCACTTCCACCGTGAAGGTCATCCAGGCCGAGCCTTTGACCGACTGGGTCTGCACGCCGATGACGTTCATCTTCTCGCGCGCGAACACGTCGGAAATATCGCGCAGCAGCCCCTGGCGGTCTTGCGCTTCCACGGCCACGTCCACCGGGTAGGCCAGCGCCGCTTTCTGGCTGCCGGGCGCGCTCCAGCCCACCTCGATCACGCGGTCGGGCTCGCGCCCGGCCAGCTCGCGCAAATTGGCGCAGTCTTGCCGGTGCACGCTCACGCCCTTGCCACGCGTGACGAAGCCGGCGATGGGGTCAGGCGGCGCGGGCTTGCAGCAGCGCGCCATCTGGGTCAGCAGCGAGTCGAGCCCCACCACCAGCACGCCGCCCTTGCCGTCGGTGCGGCTGGGCTTGCGCAGCAGCACCTGGTTGCTGGGCTGCGGCTCGGGCGCCGGTTCGGGCGGGCGCAGCACGGCCTCGATGCTGCGCAGCGACAACTCGTCCTTGCCCACGGTTTCGAACAGCGCCTCGGGCGACTTGAAGCCCAGCTCGGCCGCCAGACCGTCCAGCGCCAGGCTGGTGCGGCCTTCGCGCTGCAAAAGCTTTTCCACCATCTCGCGCCCGCGCGCCACGGTTTCGCGCGTGTGCTGCGCGTTGAACCAGGCGCGCACTTTCGATTTGGCCCGGCTGCCGGCCAGGTAGCCCAGCTCCGGGTTGAGCCAGTCGCGCGAGGGGCCGCCTTCCTTGGCGGCGGTGATTTCCACCGTCTGGCCGTTTTGCAGCGGGGTGTTGAGCGCCACCATGGCGCCATCCACGCGCGCGCCCCGGCAGCGGTGGCCCAGGTCGGTGTGCACGGCGTAGGCAAAGTCCACCGGCGTGGCGCCGCTGGGCAGGTCGATGATGCGCGCATCGGGCGTGAGCACGTAGATGCGGTCATCAAACAGGCCCGTTTGCGGGGTGGCGCCCGTGAGGTCGCGCTCCCAGGCCAGCAGCTGGCGCAGCACGGCGATCTTGGCGTCGTATGCGCTGGCGGCCGACACGCCGGCATACCCCTTGGCGCCTGCTTCCTTGTAGGCCCAGTGCGCCGCCACGCCGTGTTCGGCGTGCTGGTGCATTTCGTGCGTGCGCAGCTGGATCTCCCAGGGCTTGCCCTCGTCGTCACGCACCACGGTGTGCAGCGACTGGTAGCCATTGACCTTGGGCTTGGCAATGTAGTCGTCGTACTCGCCCGGCACCGGGGTGTAGTGCTCATGCACCCAAGCCAGCGCGGTATAGCAGTCCTGCACGGTGGGCACGATGACGCGCAGCGCACGCACGTCATACACGTGGTCAAAGTCGAGCCCCTTGCCACGCATTTTCTTGACGATGCTGTAGATGTGCTTGGGCCGCCCGGAGACGCTGGCTTCAATGCCCTGCGCGCGCAGGGCCTGCTCAATGTGCGCGCGGCGCGCCTCCAGCGCGGCTTCGCGCTCCACGCGGCGCTCGTCCAGCATGCTGGCAACCAGACGGTAGGTGTCGGGCTCCTGGGCGCGGAAGATCAGGTCTTCCATCTCCCACTTGATTTGCCAGATGCCCAGCCGGTTGGCCAGCGGCGCGAACACTTCGTGCGATTCGCGCAGCAGCCCGGGCGGCAGCGGGCGGCGCTGCGCAGCGCACCAGCGCAAGGTTTGCAGACGCGAAGCCAGGCGAAGCAACACCACGCGCAAATCACGGCTGAAGGCCAGCAGCATCTTGCGCACGTTTTCGGTTTGCTGGCGCGCGCGTTCGGGCGTGGTGAGCTCGTCATGCCCCGCGCGCGAAAGCTGTTGCACCCGTTCGAGCTTGACCACCTCCAGCGCCAGCCGCGCGAATTCGCTGCCAAACGCCTTGCCAATCACTTCTTCGGGGCGGTTGAGCTGCTCGCCCGCGTAGGCCAGGTAGGTAGCGGCCTGCATTTCCTCGGAGCCGCCAATGGCCGCCAGGATATGCGCCACGGCATCGGCGTGATCGAGCACGTTTTCGCCCGATTCAAACACCTCCCCGCCGATCAGCGGCGCGGCAAAGGTGCGCGCGCGCACCGGCAGGCTGGCACCGGGCTGCTGCGGCACCCCTTGCAGCGGGGCCGAGGTGGCCGCCACCAAGTCCGGCACAGGCAGGCCGGGCACAGCGTAAGTCATGGATTTCATGCCAACTCGCTCAGCAGGAAGTCGCACACCAGCGCCGTCTGATCCGGCGCCACCAGAGTAGGCGCATGGCCCACTCCCGCCAGCGTCACCACGCGCGCCTTGGGGCCGCGCGCGGCCATGTGGCTGGCCGTCTCGGCCGTCAGCAGGTCAGACTGCGCACCGCGCAGCAGCAGCGTGGGCGCCGCAATGGCGTCATACAGCGGCCACAGCGCGGCTTCGCCCGCCGCCAGCGCCTCGGGCGTGAGCCCCTCCAGCGGCACGGCGATGGCCGGGTCGTAGTGCAGGCGCCAGCCCCCCTGGGGCTGGGCGCGCAGCATGGGGCGCGACAAGGCCAGCCACTCGGCATCGCTGTGGGGGCCAAAACCGGTCGAGATGGCGCGCAAGGCTGCCGCGCCTTCTTCCACCGTGGCAAACGGGCCCGTTTTGCCCAGATATTGGCCAATGCGCGCCAGCGCCACCCATTCCACGCGCGGCCCTACATCATTGAGCACCAGCCGGCGCACCGGCACGGGCAAAGGCAGGCCGGGCGCGCCCGCCACGGTCATGCCGATCAGCCCGCCCATGCTGGTGCCAACCCAGTCCAGCGCCTGCATGGGCGCCTGGGCGTGCAGGCGCGCCAGCAGCGCCAGCATGTCAGCCACGTAGGTGGACACCTGGTAGCGCATGGGGTCTGGCAGCCAGTCGCTTTCGCCACGGCCGGCCACATCGGGGCAAACCACGCGCAGTGACTGGCCGCGCGCATGGGCCTGCTCCAGCAGGGTGCGCGCCAGCGTGTCGAAGTCGCGCCCCTGGCGCGAAAGACCGTGCACGCACACCACCCCATGCGGCGCGGCGGCATCGCCCCACTGCCACCACGCCATGCGGCGCGCACCGGCGGCATCAGGACAAGACAGGTGGTGCAGCACAGGTTCGGTCATGCGGGCATCGTAAACGCAGCGCACCGGGCCGCCGTGTAATACGGCGGTATTCAACACAGGGGATTGCTATGCTTTAAGAAGCAAAGAATTCAATACAGATGGGCCGAAAGCCCATTTTTTATTTTCCTGGCTTTACTTGGCTTGCACCGAGCCCGAAACCGTGACCTGTACCACGCTGGTTCCCGGTTCCACCGCCACTGGCGCGGACTTCAGGCTGCCGACCGCTTCAGCCGCCGCGGCCCGCATGTACGGACGGGGGCCATACCCCTCGCCCTGGCTGTCCACGCTGACTTCACGCAGCGTGTAGCCGGCAAAGCCGAAAGCGCGCGTGATGTCAGCCGCGCGCGCCTTGAAGCGTTCAATGGCCTGGGTCTGCGCCTCGGCCTCCGTTTTGGCGCGCTGTTCGCGGCTGAGGCCAAAGTCCACATCGCCAATGGTCATGGACTCCACACGCGCCGCGGCGCTGGTGATGCGCGGAAAGTCGCGCCCTTGCAGCACCAGCTCGGCCCGGCCATGCCAGCCGCCAATCTTGCCGTGGCGGTCATAGCGCGGGTTCACGCTGAAGTTGCCCGTGCGCACATCCATCTGGCCCGCCTGCGCGGTCTTTTTGGCCGCAGCCAGCGCTTCGTCCAGCGCGGTGCGCAGTTGTGTTTGCACGCTGGCGGCGTCCGCACCCTCACGGCTGGCCACCAGCGTCAGGGTCAGCATGTCCTGCTGCACTTCCACCTGGCCGGAAGCAGAGAGCTGGAACACGTTTTGCGGGGGCTGAATCGTCATGGCGGGCATGGCAGTTTGCGCCTGCACGGCGGCGGACAGCGCCAGCAGCGCAGCCCCCGCGCACAGGCTGGATGGCAGAAAACGGCTGAAAACATGAAGGTGCGGCATCGTCAACTTTCTACAAACGGCCAAGATTGGCAGACATCGACAAGAAAAAACCGCCTCGCATCGTAGCGAAGCCCGGCACGCCGAAGCGCCGGATCCGGTTTGGAAAAAAGAGAGGACAGTGGGAGGAGAAACGGACGAAGAGCCAGGCAGTGCCCCTGCCCGCCGCACGCCAAATCTCAACGCGCCACCGGCGCCGGGGGATGCGCAGACGCGGCCTCTGGCGCCACAGCCGCTGCCGATACGGCGGATGCCCGCACGCCGTGGTAGTCCCGGATCTGCGCGCGCATCAGCGCCCGCTCGTCCCGGCTCAAGCGCCGCACGTGCCAAGGCTCGGCCGCCGGCTGGCGGCGCTGCGCCTCAATGCTTTGCCACAGTGCACTGCGGGGCAACGGCGTGGCGGTCGCCGAAGAAGGCACAGGCGGCGCGGCGGCACCGTCGTCCACGGACGGGGTGTGGCCCATGATGGCAACGCTTTCGCCAGGTTGCGCCCAAGCCAGCGCGGCAGGCAAGGCGCAAAGGGTGAAAAACAGGGAGCGGCAGCAGGCGGACATGATGAAAAACGTCTAATGCGTGAAGACTCCCATAAAGCGGCGTGAGTATCTTCACCATCACGCGAGCGCGGGGCAACAGGTGTAACACTGTGAAAGGCGGTCCGGAAAAACCGGGTTTTGGCGCGCCATCAGGGCCACAATCCCCGCCGTTACAAATTGGACCCAGGATCACCCATGAACCAGGCAAACAACCGTACCGACAAGATCGTCGTCGTGGATGACGATGCGCGCATTCGCGACTTGCTGCGCCGCTATCTGGCACAGGAAGGCTTCGAGGTCATCGTGGCCGAGGATGCCAAGGCGCTGTCGCGCATCATGCTGCGCGACACGGTGGATCTGATCGTGCTGGACCTGATGATGCCCGGCGAAGATGGCCTGTCTGTCTGCCGACGCCTGCGCGCTGCCGGCGACAAGACCCCCATCATCATGCTCACCGCCAAGGGCGAAGACGTGGACCGCATCGTCGGCCTGGAAGTGGGCGCTGACGACTACCTGGGCAAGCCCTTCAACCCGCGCGAGCTGCTCGCGCGCATTCATGCCGTGCTGCGCCGCCGCCCGCCGATAGAAGCGCCCGGCGCGCCCTCTTCAGAAAACGAATCCGTCAGCTTCGGCCCCTTCGTGTTCGACCTGGGCGCGCGTTCGCTGCACAAGAATGGCGAAGAAATTTCCCTGACCACTGGCGAATTCGCCATGCTCAAGGCACTGGTGCGCCATCCGCGCCAGCCCCTGTCGCGCGAAAAGCTGGCGCAACTGGCCCGCGGGCGCGAATTCGAGCCCTTCGACCGCAGCCTGGACGTGCAGATCTCACGCCTTCGCAAGCTGATCGAGCAAGACCCGGCCAGCCCCCGCTACATCCAGACCGTTTGGGGCGTAGGCTACGTTTTCGTGCCTGACGGCACCAATTGATGGGCGCATGACGGGCGCCAGCGGCCACGGGCACGGCGCGTTGCCTGCCATGCCCGCTCTGGCCACGGCCCCGCCTCCTGGCCCGATCATCAGGCGGCTGGCGCCGCCCGCGCCGCCAGTCCCCCTGCGCTTTCACCTCCGCCCTACGCGAATTGGCTTCCTCCTCCGCCCCGGTCAACAGCATGGATGCGCCCGACTCCACCATGGGCGTGCCGCTGGACGACACGCCCCTACCCACCCCCCGCCCCCGCCGCAAGAAGCGCAAACGCGCGGGCTTGAGCCTCTTCTGGCGCACATTCTTCCTGCTGGCGCTGATGCTGCTGGGCAGCGCGCTGGGCTGGTATCAGCTTTTTCGCACGCTGGAACACGAACCGCGCGCCATCCAGAGCGCGCGGCAAGTCGCTTCGCTGGTGAACCTCTCGCGCGCCGCGCTGGTGCATTCGGACGCCATCGCGCGCGTCTCGCTCATCAAAACCCTGGCTGAGCAGGAGAAGGTGCGCATCGTGCCGCACGAGCCGGGCGACCGCTTCGACCTGTTCGCCAGCAATGCGCTGGAGCAGCGCATGACCGAGGAGCTGGTGGCCCGCCTGGGCCCGGGCACACTGGTAGCCAGCCGCGTCAACGACGAGCCGGGCCTGTGGGTCGGCTTCTCCATTGAAGGCGATTCCTACTGGCTGCTCATGGACCGCTCGCGCGTCAGCGCCCTTCTGGCCGGGGGCGCCTGGCTGCTGTGGATCGTGACCTTGTGCGCCGTCTCCCTGGTGGGCGCGGCACTGCTCGCGCGGCTGATCAACCGTCCGCTGAAAGCACTGGCCGCGGCGGCCGCCCGCGTACGCAGCGGCGACTACGTGGGGCACCGCCTGGACGAAAACGCCGCCTCGCGCGAAGTGCGGGAAGTCAACATCGGCTTCAACCGCATGGCCGACCAGCTCTCGCAAATTGAGCTGGACCGCGCCCAGATGCTGGCCGGCATCTCGCACGACTTGCGCACCCCGCTGGCACGCCTGCGGCTGGAAACCGAAATGAGCGTGCCCGACCCCGTGGCGCGCGAGCACATGGCCGCCGACATCACGCAGGTGGACGCCATCATCGACAAGTTTCTCGACTATGCGCGGCCCGAGCAGCAAGCCAGCCCGCAGCCCGTGAACCTGGCCGAAATCGTGGAAAGCAGCGCCTACCCCTTCTCCGTGCGCGACGACATGCAGGTGCTGGTGGACGTGCCGCACGATCTGCGCGTACTGGCCGACGAAGTGGAGCTGGGCCGCGTGCTCTCCAACCTGCTGGAAAACGCCCGCCGCTACGGCAAGGCGCCCGACACGGGCGTCACCACCGTGCAGATCACGGCCAGCGCGGTGGAGCAGCACGTGTTCGTGCGCGTGCGCGACCACGGCCGCGGCGTGCCCGCCGAAGTGCTGCCCAAGCTCACACGCCCCTTCTTCCGTGGCGACGCCGCCCGCACCGCCGCCACGGGCGCGGGCCTGGGCCTGTCCATCGTGGCCAAGATGGTGCAGAACATGGGCGGCAAGCTGAACCTGGGCAACGCCATCGGCGGCGGCCTGGTGGCGGCCATCCGGTTGCAGCGCGCCCCGGAAAACCGCCCGGCCGGCGCACCCGCCTCTGCGCCAGGACGGCTGGCCATTCTGAAGAAAAAACGCCCCTAGGGCAGCCCCTTCAGCCTGAGAAGCTATTGAAAAAGCAGCGCTGTGGCACGCGCTTCAATGCTGGCGCCTTGCCCCACCGGGCCCAGCCGCTCGGCCGTTTTGGCCTTGACATTGACTTGCGCCGCCGCCACGCCCAACGCCTGGGCGATGCAGGCGGTCATGGCGGCGCGGTGCGGCGCCAGCTTGGGCGCCTGGGCAATCACGGTGCAGTCCACATTGCCTACCTGCCAGCCGGTGGCGCGCACGCGGCGCGCGCTTTCCGCCAGCAGCGTGGCCGAGTCGGCCCCTTTGAACGCGGCGTCGGTGTCCGGGAAATGGGTGCCAATGTCGCCCAACCCGGCCGCACCCAGCAACGCATCGGTCACGGCGTGCAGCAGCACGTCGGCGTCGGAATGGCCGAGCAGCCCGTGCGTGTGCGCGATACGCACGCCGCCAATCACCAGCGCCCGCCCAGGCACCAGCGCATGCACGTCCCAGCCTTCGCCAATGCGCACACGCGGCAGCGGCGGCACGTGCGAGGGATGGGCGGGCGGGTGTTCCGTGGGCTTGGTCATGGCAATCGGCTCCTGAGCACGGCTTCGGCCAGTGCGAAATCTTCCGGATAGGTCACTTTGAAATTCTGCGCGCTGCCGCACACCAGCAGCGGCGCATGGCCGGCGGCCTCCATGGCGCTGGCTTCATCGGTCAGGCCCTCAAAGCCGCTGGCCGCATGCGCCGCATAGGCGGCGTGCAGCGCGCCGATGCGAAACATCTGCGGCGTTTGCGCCAGCCATTTGCCGGCCCGGTCGATGGTGGCGGCCACGCGCACCGGCCCTGCGGGGGGCGCGCCGGGCGCGGCGCTTTTGAGCGTGTCCGGCAGCGGCAGCGCCAGCAGGCCGCCCACCGCGTCTGGCCAGCAGGCGTCGATGAGTGCGTTGATTTGCGCGGGCGTGACGAGGCAGCGCGCCGCATCGTGCACCAGCACCCAGTCGCCGGAATGGGCGCCGTGGGCCAGCCAATAGGCCAAGCCGTTGAACACGCTTTCGGCGCGCGAAGCGCCGCCGCAATCGGCCACGACATGCGCCTTGGGAGCTTCATGGAGGGCTTCATGGGCCGCACCGCCCGCGCCCAGCGCCAGCGCCGTATCGCCCGGCGCCACCACCACCAGCGTGCATGCCACGCGCGGCACCTGGGCCAGCGCGGCCAGCGTGTGCCGCACCAGCGGCTGCCCGGCCACGGTCTGGTACTGCTTGGGCTGCGGCGTGCCGGCGCGCGAGCCTGAGCCTGCACAGGGCAGCAGGGCAAAGCAGCGGGGGCGGCTTTCACTTTCGGGCGGCAGGGCACTGGCGGGGGGCAGTGGCGGGGCGGTCATGGACGCCCCCGGTGCATGACAGCCAACAGAGCCAGCCGGCCGCCCCCGCTGGCCCTGCCCGGCAGGGGCCAGCCAAGGGCTGGCGCAAAACGCCCAGAAACTTCAATATTCATAGCAAAAAAGGCCGTCATTACGGCCTGAACGGCCTAAACGGCTTGTTGGGTGGTTGATGCCCGCATGCCATCGCAAGCCGGCTGGCGACCTCACTGGGCCGCTGCGCCAGCTTGCCGCCGCGCTTCGGCCTCGGCCTGCTCGCGGGCTTTGCGGGCGCGGCGTTCGGCCACGCGCTGACGGGCCAGGACACGGATTTCGTCGGGCGTCACGTAGCCGTCGCTGTCGGTATCCGCCGTCTTGAACTCTTCACGCAGGGGCTTCCAGGGAATGGTGCGCACTTCGTTCCATGAGAGTTTGCCGTCGTGGTTGGTATCCAGCAGGCGAAACCACTGCAAGGCTTGCTTTTCGCCTTTGCTGGGGGTGCGGGCGGGGGCGGATGCCGCCCCGGCGGGCGGCGCGGGCACGGGAGTGGGAGGGGCCGATGCCGTGGCAGCCGGCTCGCTGAAGCCAGCGTCTGGCACGGTGGTGGCCGCCTGTGCCCAGGCGGGCGCCACGGCGGCGGCGAGCCATCCGGCCAGCACGGCGGCTGGCCACCCGTGATGGGGGTGCATGAAACGCTTCATAAGGCAGAACGGGAATGCGGGCGCGGCCCTGCCGCTGCCGGGGCGCGGCGTGAGCGCTCGGGCGGGCTTGGCGGGGCCGCTTCTGCACCGGCGGTGCGAGCCGGTGCATGGGCGGCGGCTGGCATCGGGGAGCCATGCGGCTCCCCATTGGCCACGCCAGCGGCCACGTGGCCGGCGGGCACGTGGCGCGCGGCGTTGTCGGTGTGGCCGGTCTGGTCGTCGAAGAAGAAGTCCGGCTCGAATTCGCGCAGAAACTCGCCCTTGGGCAAGCCGCCGAGGAACATGGCTTCGTCCACCGCGATGTCCCAGGCCATGAGGGTGCGGATGGCGCGCTCGTGCGCGGGCGCGCTGCGGGCGGTGACGAGGGCGGTGCGCAGGCCCATCGGGCATCCGGCCCGCGCGCCAGCGGTTTGCAGGCGGTGCAGCGCGGCCAGCAGGGGCTTGAAGGGGCCGTCAGGCAGCGGCCGCTTGGCCTTGTCCTGTTCGTGTGACTGGAAGGCGGCCAGCCCTTGGGCCTGGTAGACGCGCTCGGCCTCGTCGGAAAACAGCACGGCGTCGCCGTCGAAGGCGATGCGCACTTCATGCGGGTGGTTGTCCCGCGCGCGCGCCGATTCGGTGAGCACGCGCGCGGCCGGAAAGCCCAGCTTGAGCGCCTGGCGCACGTCGGCCTCGTTGGCCGACAGGAACAGGTGCGCGCCCAGCGGGCGCAGGTAGCGGAACGGATCGCGCCCCTGGGTGAACACGCCGCGCTCCAGCGCGATGCCGCTGGCCGCCGCGCTGCGGAATACGCGCATGCCGCTGACCGGGTCGTTGCGCGAAAGAATGACCACTTCCACCCGCTTGTGCCCGGGCTGGTTGAAGGCCAGCAGCTTCTTCACCAGCGAGAACGCCACGCCGGGGGGCGCGGGCACGTCCAGCCGCTCCAGTTGCAGGCGCATGTAGGCGCTGGCGTCGCCCGCTTCGAACAGGCGGTTTTCCTCCTCGAAGTCGAACAGCGCGCGCGAGGAGATGGCAACGATGAGCTGGTGTTTCAGGGTGGCGGACATGGATGGGATACCGCTTGGCAGGCGCCCGGGCCGGGCGGCCGGGGCCAGAAGGCAAAGGGCGACGGGCGGCAACTCTAGCAGCCATGCGGGTGGTCTGCATGGCTCCGGCCCGATCGGCCAATGAAGGGGTGCCGAGACCAGAACGTGAAGCGGCGGGGCCGCCCCGTGGCGTTCAGCTCAGCGGCGGGGTGGCCGTGATCACTTCTTCCAGCGTGGTCACGCCCTCGGCCACGCGCAGCGCGCCGGCCAGGCGCAGCGGGCGCATGCCGTCGGCCACGGCCTGCTGGCGCAGCGCGGCCAGGCCGGCATCGGCCTGCACCAGGCCACGGAAGGCTTCGCTGACCGTGAGCAGCTCGTACAGCCCCATGCGGCCGCGAAAGCCGGTCATGCGGCATTCCACGCAGCCCACAGGCTTGTAGGGGCGAAAACCGGCATTGATCTTCCAGGGCTTGATGGCCTCGGTCAGCGTGGCCTTGGCGGCCTCGTCATCTGGCGCGCGGCAGCTGGGGCACAGGGTGCGCACCAGGCGCTGCGCCAGCACGCCGAGCACGGTGGCGCTGAGCAGGTAGGCGGGCACGCCCAGCTCCATCAGGCGCGTGAGGGCGCTGGGCGCGTCGTTGGTGTGCAGGGTGCTGAACACCAGGTGGCCGGTGAGGGCGGCCTGCACCGCCATCTCGGCGGTTTCCAGGTCACGGATCTCGCCAATCATGATGATGTCCGGGTCCTGCCGCATGAGCGCGCGCAGCCCCTCGGCAAAACCGAAGTCCAGCGCGGGCTGCACCTGGGTCTGGTTGAGCGTGGGCTCGATCATCTCGATCGGATCCTCGATGGTGCTGACGTTGACCTCCTCGGTGGCCACGCGCTTGAGCGTGGAGTACAGCGTGGTGGTCTTGCCCGAGCCGGTGGGGCCGGTGACGAGGATGATGCCGTGCGGGCGCCGCACCAGCGCCTCCCAGCGCTCGGCGTCGTGGCGGGTGAAGCCCAGCGCGTCCAGGTCCTTGACGGCGGTGTCAGGGTCGAAGATGCGCATGACCAGCTTTTCGCCAAAGGCGGTCGGCAGGGTGGACAGGCGCATCTCGATTTCCTCGCCGCGCACGTTGCGCGTCTTGATGCGGCCGTCCAGCGGGCGGCGCTTTTCCACCACGTCCATGCGGCCCAGCAGCTTGATGCGGGCGGTCATGGCCGCCATCACGCCCAGCGGCACCTGGTAGACGGGGTGCAGCACGCCGTCGATGCGAAAGCGGATCACGCCCTGCTCGCGGCGCGGCTCCAGGTGGATGTCGCTGGCGCGCTGGTCGAAGGCGTACTGCCACAGCCAGTCCACCACCTGCACCACGCCCTGGTCGTTGGCGTCGAGCTGGCGGTTGGTCTTGCCCAGCTCCACCAGCTGCTCGAAGCTGGCGTGTCCCACGGCCGCCGCGCCGGCCTTCTGCGCCGCGCGCACCGATTTGGCGAGCGCGAAGAACTCGGCCGTGTAGCGCTTGATGTCGGCCGGGTTGGCCACCACGCGCCGCACCTGGCGCCTGGCCTGGCGCTCGACCTCGGCCACCCAGTCGTCGATGAACGGCTCGCTGGTGGCCACCACCACCTCGCCGCTGGTGACCTGCACGGGCAGCACCTTGTGGCGCTCGGCATAGACGGCGCTCATGGTGTCGGCCACCTTGCCCACGTCCACCTTCAGCGGGTCGATGCGCAGGTAGCCCAGGCCGGCGCGCTGGGCCAGGTGTTCGGTGAGCTGCTCCACGTCCAGCGGCTGGCCGGTGGCGGCGCTGAGCATGCCCACGGCGGCCAGCCGCACCAGCGCGGGCTGCGCGCTTTCGGCCTGCGAGATGCGGGCGATGGTGCGGTCGGCCTCGGCGCGGGTGATCACGCCGTCCTGGCACAGCCATTCAATGAAGTGACGCCATTGCAGCGGCCCGGCGTAGTCGGCAGGCTGGGGAACGGCGGTGACGGGGGGCGCGGCGCGGACAGAAGGCTTGTGCTTCATTTTTCAACGGGCTTGAAAACGCGCAGCCATTTCGTGGCGGGCAGCGGCCAGCGCGCCTCAATGGCTTCGGCGCGCGCCGCCAGCTCATCGCGCCTGGGGCGCGACGGGCGGCGCTGCGCCAGGGCAATGGCATTGCCCTCGCGCGTGGGCTTGAAGGTCCACAAGGCCTGCGCGCCAAAGGCCTCTGCCATGCTGGCCAGGCTGCGCTCGAAACTGGCGGCGCGGCCAAACAGGTTCACGGTCATCACGCCGTCGTCGGTCAGCAGGCGGCGGCAGTCGGCATAGAAGGCGGCGCTGTCCAGCACGGGCGCGGCGGCGTCATGGTCATACAGGTCAACCTGCAACGCATCGACCGTGCCCAGCCACTCGGGGCTGCGGATTTCCTCGGCCGCGTCGGCCAGCACCACACGCAGTTTGGAGCCGTCGGCCGGCAGGCGAAACCACTGGCGGCACGCGGCCAGCACCTGCGGGTTGATCTCGATGGCCGTGGTGCACATGCGCAACTGGCGCGCGCAGAACTTGGTAAGCGCGGCCGCGCCCAGGCCCAGCTGCATCGCGTGGCCCTCATGCACCGCGTCCAGATCCGGCACGAACAGCAGCCAAGCCATCATGCGCTGCACGTATTCCAGATCAATGTCGTAAGGCCGGGCCATGCGCATCGAGCCTTGCACCCAGGGCGTGCCCAGGTGCAAATAGCGGATGCCGCCGCTCTCGGAAAGGCTGACTTCGGCCTGCGCATGCGCGGCGGCCTGCTTGTGTGGGGTGTCGTGTTTCAAGGTAGGGGCATTATCGGCCCCGCCCTCGTTACCCCAGCCTCACCCAAAGGTTCGCTTCGCCCGCAAAGCATCTGCAGGGAGCCTAGCTCTCCCGCCCATTCATCCTTGATTGCCCCAACAGACGCCTACCAGAAAACGGAAGACTGCTTCTCTTTTTGAAGCAACACCGAGGTACCACCGCAGCTTGGCCATAAAAATTTCCACCAAACCCGAGACATATCTGAAAACATGCTGTATACTTCAACGCTTCGCGCGGCTGTAGCTCAGTTGGATAGAGTACTTGGCTACGAACCAAGGGGTCGTGGGTTCGAATCCTGCCAGCCGCGCCACTTATTCAAAGCCCCGCAAATCAATTGGTTTGCGGGGCTTTTCGTTGACTAGTGCCAAATGCCGCGGCAAGCGCGCCACGGCCACAAAAGGAGCGCTTTGCCATGTTCACCGGCATCATTACCGCCGTTGGCCACATCACGCATGTGGAGCGCCTGGGCGAGAGCGCCGCGCATGGCGTGCGTCTGACCATTGCCACGCCCGCGGGCTATTTGCAAGACGTGGCGCTGGGTGACAGCATTGCCCTCAATGGCGCCTGCATGACCGTGACAACCCTGCCTGCCGGCGTGCCTCACTTCACGGTTGACGTGTCCGCCGAATCGCTGGCGCGCACTTGCGGTCTGGATCGCCCCGGCCCCGTCAATCTGGAAAAAGCCCTGCGCGCCAACGACCGCCTGGGCGGCCATATCGTTTCTGGTCACGTGGACGGGCTGGGCGAAGTGACGCGCTTCGAGCCAGTGGGCGAAAGCTGGGCGCTGCATATCCGGGCGCCGCAAGCGCTGGCGCGCTTTCTGGCCTACAAAGGCTCTGTCACGGTCAACGGCGTCAGCCTGACCGTCAACAGCGTGCATGACACGGCCAGCGGGTGCGACATCAGCATCAACCTGATCCCCCATACCGTGCAGCACACTGCACTGGGCACGCTGCGCCCGGGCGATGCCGTGAACCTGGAAATCGACACCGTGGCCCGCTACGTGGAACGCATGATCCACGCCTCCGCCCCTGCGGCCCCTGTCGCGGCCGGCTGACCGGGCAGCCCCGGCCATGTTCCACATCGTTCTTGTCGAGCCGGAAATCCCGCCCAACACGGGCAACGTGATCCGCTTGGCCGCCAACACCGGCTGCACGCTGCACCTGGTGGAGCCGCTGGGCTTTTCCATGGACGACAAACTGCTGCGCCGCGCCGGACTGGACTACCACGAATGGGCTGATGTGCGCCGCCACGCCCACTGGCAGGCTTTTGTCAGCGCCCTGCAACCCGACCCGGCCCGCTGCTTTGCCCTGACCACGCGCGGCGCCCGCACCGTGCATGAAACGGCATTCGCCCCCGGCGACTGCCTGGTCTTCGGCGCCGAAACGCGCGGTCTGCCCGCCGCGCTGCGCGAACGCTTTCCCCCCGGCCAATGCCTGCGCCTGCCCATGCGGGCTGGCCAGCGCAGCCTGAACCTGTCCAACGCGGTTGCCGTGACGGTGTTCGAAGCCTGGCGGCAACACGGTTTTGCCTGAGCGCCTGTTCAAAATCCCTGCACGGCGGGCCATTGGCGGCATTGTTCGCCTTGCAGTCCATCCCTAACCGCTTCTTGCTCAATCGCGCCGAGATCTTGAACAGGTTTAGAGGCTGCGTCCACCGGCCCGCACATACACACCGCCCGGCCAAGCCTGAAAATCCTTACCAGCGGCTTGCATCCTCAACCCGCCTGGCGGCTCGCTCTGGCCAGGCCACTGCGGGGGCGGCGAACGGCTTGCGAACACGGTCTGCGGGCCGCTGAGAAACAGGATCGGCCCCTATAATTGAGGGTTTTTTTCGCGGGCAGCCTTGCATGGCTGCCATGCCCTTTGGCGGTGATGCCACGCGCCCGCCGTTTCTTCCATTCTTGCGCCCATGCCCATTTACGCCTACAAGTGCGCCGCCTGTGGTTTCGCCAAGGACGTGCTGCAGAAAATGTCTGACGCGCCCCTGCGGCAATGCCCCCAGTGCGGGGCCGAGGCATTTCAGAAACAGGTCACGGCGGCAGGCTTTCAGCTCAAGGGCTCTGGCTGGTACGTGACGGACTTCCGTGACGGCGGCAGCCAGAAGGGCAAGCAGGACAAGGGCAGCAGCCAGGGCGAGAAGCCGTCAGCGCCCAGTAGCGGCACATCATCATCCGCGCCTGCGCCCAGCGCCGCGCCATCGCCCGCGTCCGCACCCGCCGCCAGCACGGCGGGCACGCCAGCGCCCTCTTCTTCTGGCGGCTGAGCGCGCGCCGTCACGCCTTCTGACCTCGGAACCCTGGCAGCACATGATGCAGCGACTCAGGCAGTACTTCATCACCGGCCTGCTGGTTTGGCTGCCTGCGGGCATCACGGCCTGGGTGCTGCTATGGCTGGTGGGCCTGCTGGATGGCATTTTCATCGCCGTGCTCTCGGCGCTGGAGGCCGTGGTACCGGGCCTGGCAGCGCTGGGCGCCTCGCTGCGGCGCGTTCCGGGGCTGGGGGTGATTCTGGTGGCCATCGTCATCTTTGGCACGGGCATTTTCGTGACCAATATGGTGGGCCAGTGGTGGCTGCGCCAGTGGGACCGGCTGATGGCCCGCATTCCGGTGGTGCGCAGCATCTACAGCAGCGTCAAGCAGGTGTCGGACACCTTGTTTTCCGGCAGCGGCCAAGCCTTTTCCAAGGCGCTGCTGGTGCAATACCCGCGCCAGGGCGCATGGACCATCGCCTTTCTCACCGGCCGCCCCGGCGGCGAAGTGGCGCACCACCTGGCCGGAGACTTTGTCAGTGTTTACGTGCCTACCACGCCCAACCCCACCTCGGGCTTTTTCCTGATGGTGCCGCGCGCTGATGTGGTGGAACTGCGCATGAGCGTGGACGAAGCGCTGAAATACGTGATTTCCATGGGCGTGGTGGCGCCGCCAGCGCGCCCGCTGCCAGCCCCCGCCACGGCCCCGCACAGCGGCGCGGCAGCGCCCCTCCCTCCAACCGCCCCCCCTAGAGACTGAAAGAGAATCCATCATGGCGATGCGCACCCATTACTGCGGCCTGGTCACCGAGGCCCTGACCGGCCAAACCGTCACCCTGTGCGGCTGGGTCAACCGCCGGCGCGACCACGGCGGCGTGATCTTCGTGGACCTGCGCGACCGCGAAGGCTACGTGCAAGTGGTGTGCGACCCCGACCGCCCCGAGATGTTCAAGACCGCCGAGGACCTGCGCAACGAGTTCTGCGTGCAGATCACCGGCCTGGTGCGCGCCCGGCCCGAAGGCACCACCAACGACAGCCTGAAAAGCGGCAAGGTCGAAGTGCTGTGCCACGCGCTGAAAGTGCTCAACCCCTCCGTCACGCCGCCCTTCATGCTGGATGATGAGAGTTTGAGCGAAACCACGCGCCTGACGCACCGCGTGCTTGACCTGCGCCGCCCGCAGATGCAGCACAACCTGATGCTGCGCTACAAGGTGGCCATGGCCGTGCGCAAGTTCCTGGACGAGCACGGCTTCATCGACGTGGAAACGCCCATGCTCACCAAGAGCACGCCCGAGGGCGCGCGCGACTACCTGGTGCCCAGCCGCGTGCACGACGGCCACTTCTTCGCGCTGCCGCAGTCGCCGCAGCTGTTCAAGCAGCTGTTGATGGTGGCCGGTTTCGACCGCTACTACCAGATCACCAAGTGCTTCCGCGACGAAGACCTGCGCGCCGACCGCCAACCCGAGTTCACGCAGATCGACATTGAAACGTCCTTCCTGGGCGAGCAGGAAATCCGCGACCTCTTCCAGCGCATGATCACCCACGTCTTCCAGCAGACGCTGGACGTGGATCTGGGCGAATTTCCCGTCATGCCCTACGCCGAGGCCATGCACCGCTTCGGTTCCGACAAGCCCGACTTGCGCGTCAAGCTCGAATTCACCGAGCTGACCGACGTGATGAAGGACGTGGACTTCAAGGTCTTCAGCGGCCCCGCCACCACGCCCGGCGGGCGCGTGGTGGCGCTGCGCGTGCCTAGCGGCGGCGAGATCAGCCGTGGCGAGATCGACCAGTACACCGAATTCGTCAAGATCTACGGCGCCAAGGGCCTGGCCTGGATCAAGGTCAACGACGTGGCCGCGGGCCGCGAAGGCTTGCAATCGCCCATCGTCAAGAACATTCACGACGTAGCGCTGGCCGAAATTCTGAAACGCAGCGGCGCGCAAAACGGCGACATCCTCTTCTTCGGCGCCGACAAGGCCAAGGTGGTCAACGACGCCATCGGCGCCCTGCGCCTGAAGATCGGCCACGGCGACTTCGCCAAGCAAAAAGGCCTGTTCGACGACCGCTGGGCGCCGCTGTGGGTGGTGGACTTCCCCATGTTCGAGTACGACGAGGACGAGAACCGCTGGAACGCCATGCACCACCCCTTCACCAGCCCCAAGGACGGCCACGAAGACCTCATGGACACCGACCCCGGCCAATGCGTGGCCAAGGCCTACGACATGGTGCTCAACGGCTGGGAGCTGGGCGGCGGCTCGGTGCGTATTCACCGCGCCGAGGTGCAGGCCAAGGTGTTCGCCGCGCTCAAGATCGGCCCCGAGGAGCAGCGCGAGAAGTTCGGCTTCCTGCTCGACGCGCTGCAATACGGCGCGCCCCCGCACGGCGGCCTGGCCTTTGGGCTGGACCGCCTGGTCACGCTGATGACCAAGGCCGAATCCATTCGCGACGTGATCGCCTTCCCCAAGACCCAGCGCGCGCAGTGCCTGCTCACGCAAGCGCCCAGCCCGGTGGACGAAAAACAGTTGCGCGAGCTGCACATCCGCCTGCGCAACCCGCAGCCAGCCCACTGAGCGGCGCTGCCTGCACCGCACGCGGCCTTCTGCCGCCCCAAAGCGCCAGGCGCCCGACACATCCAACAGCGGCAAACCCTTGTATCAAGGGTTTGCCGTTTTTTCATGCCCTGAACGCCAGCATGAAAAAAACCCGGCGCGCGGGCCGGGTTTGAAGGTGAACAGCCTGCCGCGCCTTCAGTGCCTGAAGTGGCGCACGCCGCTGAAGACCATGGCCACGCCGCGCTCGTTGGCCGCGTCGATCACCTCCTGGTCGCGCATGCTGCCGCCGGGCTGGATGACGCACGTTGCGCCGTGGTCAATCACCACGTCCAGCCCGTCGCGGAAGGGGAAGAAGGCGTCGCTGGCCACGGCCGTGCCCGCCAGCGATAGGCCGGCGTGCTCGGCCTTGATGCTGGCGATGCGCGCCGAGTCCAGGCGGCTCATCTGGCCTGCGCCAACACCCATGGTCATGCCGCCCTTGCAGAACACGATGGCGTTGCTCTTGACGAACTTGGCCACCTTCCACGCGAACAGCAGGTCTTGCAGCTGCTCGGGCGTGGGCTGCTTCTGGGTGACGACTTTCAAATCGGCCAGCGCCAGCGCGTGGTCGTCGGCGCTCTGGATCAGCAGGCCGGAGCCCACGCGCTTGTATTCCAGCCGGTTGGCGCAGGTGGGCGCGCCCTCGGGCAGCGCGATTTGGAGCAGGCGCACATTGGTCTTGGGCTTGAAGATTTCCAGCGCCTCGGGCGTGAAGGCAGGCGCCATCAGCACCTCGACGAATTGCTTGACGATCTGCTCGGCCGCCGCGCCGTCCAGCGGGCGGTTGAGCGCGATGATGCCGCCGAAGGCGCTGGTTGGGTCGGTCTGGAAGGCCTTGGCGTAGGCCTCGGCCGCATCCTTGCCCACGGCCACGCCGCAGGGGTTGGCGTGCTTGACGATGACGCAGGCCGGCGCGTCGAACTGCTTGACGCATTCCCAGGCGGCGTCGGCGTCGGCAATGTTGTTGTAGCTCAACTCCTTGCCCTGCAACTGCTGGCCGGTGACGATGCTGCCGGGCACGGGCTGCGGGTCGCGGTACAGCGCGGCCTGCTGGTGGGCGTTTTCGCCGTAGCGCAGGTCTTGCACCTTGATGAAGGCGGGGTTGCTTTGCGCCGCGAACGCCGTGCGGGCGGGCGCGCCGCCGGTCTGGCTTTCGTCAAAAGTGATGGACGAGAGGTAGTCGCTGATGGCCGCGTCGTACTGCGCGATGCGGTTGAAGGCGACCACCGACAGGCCAAAGCGCGTCTTGTCGCTGAGCTGGCCGCCGCTGGCTTGCAGCTCGGCCAGCACGGGCGCGTACTGGCTGGCGTCGGTCAGCACGGCCACGTGCTGCCAGTTCTTGGCGGCGCTGCGCACCATGGCCGGGCCGCCAATGTCGATGTTCTCGATCGCGTCGGCCAGCGTGCAGCCGGGCTTGGCCACGGTGGCCTCGAAGGGGTAGAGGTTGATGACCACCAGGTCGATGGTGTCAATGCCATGCTCGGCCAGCGCGGCCATGTGCTCGGGCACGTCGCGTCGCGCCAGCAAGCCGCCGTGCACGGCCGGGTGCAGGGTCTTGACGCGGCCGTCCAGCATCTCGGGAAAGCGCGTGAGCTCGGCCACCTCGGTCACGGGCAGGCCGCTTTCGGCCAGCAGTTTGGCCGTGCCGCCGGTGGAGAGCAGGCGAAAGCCCAGCGCGTGCAGGGCGGCGGCGAATTCGGCCACGCCTGTTTTGTCGGAGACGGAGATGAGTGCGTTCATGGTGTGTCGCAGGTTTTGAGTAAAACAGGGCTTCAGGGCAATATAGATGGGCCTTGGAAGCTATGAAAAGCGAAGCAAACTTACCCTCGGAAGTGGCACGCCCAGACGGCGGGCGTTCACAGCAGGCCGTGTTCCACCAGCTTTTTGCGCAAGGTGTTGCGGTTCAGGCCCAGCCATTCGGCGGCGCGGCTCTGGTTGTGGCCGGCGTGCTGCATGACCACGTCGAGCAGGGGCTTTTCAACGGCTTTGACCAGCATGTCGTACATGCCGTGCGGCTCGGTGCCGCGCAGGTCACGGAAGTAGTCTTCCAGGCTGTCGCGGACGCAGGCGTCGATGTGTTGCTTGCTCATGGTTCGTGGGTCCTCTTCCTCGTGTTCGTGTGATCGGTGCGTGCCTCTGGCGGCGTGTGCGCCAGCGGGCGCGTCCTCAGCAAGCCAGCGCCAGCCCGGCCCCGCTGGCGGCGGGCAGGCGGTCGTGCCGCTCGGCCAGGGCTTGCCAGAAGTCGGCCACGGCCTGCCATTGGGCGGGGGCTTGCTCAATGCGGTTCATGCGCTGGCGGAACTCGGCCCCGCCGGGCATGGCGGCCACCATCCATCCGATGTGCTTGCGCGCCGAACGCACGCCCGCCGCTTCGCCATACAGCGCATAGTGGTCTTGCAGGTGCGCCAGCAGCGCGTCGCGCACTTCCAGCGTGAGCGGGGGCGCCAGGCGGCGGCCCGTGGCCAGGTGGTGCGCCACATCTCGCAGCAGCCAGGGCGCGGCCTGCGCGGCGCGGCCGATCATCACCGCGTCGGCCCCGGTGGCGCGCAGCACGGCGCGGGCTTTTTCGGGGGAATCAATATCGCCGTTGGCCACCACGGGCACGCGCACGGCGGCCTTGACGGCGGCGATGGTGTCGTACTCGGCCTCGCCACGGTAGCCCTGTTCGCGCGTGCGGCCATGCACGGTGAGCATCTGCACGCCCGCGCTTTCAAAGGCGCGCGCCAGCGCCACGGCGTTTTTGTGCGCGGCGCTCCAGCCGGTACGCATCTTCAGCGTGACGGGCACGCCCTGCGGGGCGCAGGCGGCGACCACGGCCTCGGCTATGCGCACGGCCAGCGGCTCGTTTTGCATCAGCGCGCTGCCGGCCCACTTGTTGCACACCTTCTTGGCGGGGCAGCCCATGTTGATGTCGATGATCTGCGCGCCCCGGTCGATGTTGTAGCGCGCCGCCTCGGCCATTTCCTGCGGGTCAACGCCGGCAATCTGCACGGCAATGGGCGCCGGCTCGCCCGTGTGGTCGGCGCGGCGGCTGGTTTTGAGCGTGTGCCACAAGTCCTTGCGCGAAGTCACCATTTCGCTGACCGCGTAGCCCGCGCCAAAGCGCCGGCACAGCTGGCGAAAGGGCCGGTCCGTCACGCCCGCCATGGGGGCAACGAAAACCGTGTTGGGAAGAACGTGCGGGCCGATCTGCATGGCTGCTCGGCAGGAACTGAAGGGGTGGAAAAAAGCGGAGGGCGGAAAGCGGCGGATTCTAACTGCCCAAAAAATCAGCAAACTGACGCCTTCCTGACTCCATGGGTCTTGCGCCGGCCAACCCGCCCAGGCCGGCCCCAACCGCATGCATGAAGGCATGAAAAAAGCGTCCAGCCCCGTCAGGAATGCGCTGGACGCTGGGCGTTTGAACGCCACAGGGGCATCACATCAGAACTGGTAGCCCACGCCGATCATGAAGACCCAAGGGTCAAGCTTGTACTTGATCTGCTGGCCGCTGGACAGGTGCGAGGTGGTCTTGAGCCAGGTCCGCAGCACCGAGGCGTCCACGAACCAGCGCTCGTTGATGGCGTAGCTCATGCCCAGTTGCAGGGCCAGGCCGAACTTGCGGTCGGTCTTGGAGGTGGTTGCCCGGTCGGGCGTGCCTCCGGTCAGGCCGTTGAACGTGCCGTTCATGGTCTGGTCGAAGAAGTACGCATAGGTCAGGCCCGCGCCCACGTAGGGCCGCAGCGCGGCCGTGGGTTCGCGAAAGCGCCACTGCGCCAGCAAGGTGACGGGCAGCGCCTTGATGGTGCCGATCTTGCCCACGCCTTCAATGGCGCCAGCGCCCACGATGTCATGCTTGAAGGGCGTGCCCAACGGCAGGTCCAGCGACAAGTGGTCGGTCACCATGTAGGTCAGGCCGCCGCCGAGCTGGGTCTTGGACTTGACGTCGATCTGCGTGCCCTGCGCCGGGCCGAAGTTGGGCGCCGTGAGGTTGCCGCTGTCCACGCGGGGGGCGATCTGGGTCAGCCCGCCGCGCAGCATGATGCTGCCGGCCGTTTGCGCCCACGCGGCGGGGGCTGCCGCCAGCGTGGCGGCAGCGGCCACGGCCAGCCCGAATGCGCTCGTCTTGTTCATGAAAGCTCCTTTGTGTTTCTGCATGGGTTGCGAAAGACGGGCGCGTTCACAGCCAGCCGCGCTTGGCCAGTTCGCGCGAGACGAGCTGGCTGATGCGCTGATGCGCCACCGCCGTGGGATGGAACGGATCGGCAAAGGTGTAGTAACGGCCAGAAGCGTCGTACGCGTTTTGCGGGTAGAAGGTGTTGCGCAGCTGTTCCTCGCTCAGCCCCAGTGCGCGGGCGCGGGCCTGCAAGGTGCAGCTGGCCAGGGCGCGCGTGGTGCTTTCGCTGCCGCACACTGGCTTGGTCACGTTGCCCAGGCCGTATTGCTCGGGGGCGGCCACCTGGGCTTCGAACTCGCTGTAGAAGTCGATGTGCAGCGCCTGCGGCATGGCGGCCAGGCGCTGCTGCAGGCGCTGGTTGTAAGCCTGCATGCTGGCGGTGGCCACGCGCGCCAGCGTGGCATTGGCCCGCGCCGCTGCCAGGCGCGGCGTGCTGAGCACCGCGGGCAGGTTGAGCACGGCCACGCGCGGGCCGCCATTGGCCAGCAGCTGGTTTTGCACGGCATCCGCCAGCACGCCGGCCAGCCCGGCGCCAAAGGCCACGCTGAGTTCGGCCACGGCAGGGCCCGTCTGGCCCTGCGCGGCGTTCAGGCTGGCGGCCAGTTGCCGGGCGGCGGTTTGCACCGTGGTCAGGTCGGTGGCCTCGGTCATGGCCTGCAACGCGGCCTGCGCGGCCGCGGCGTTGCTGGGGGGCAGTTTGGCCTGGGCCGCGCCAGCGCCCAGCACGCTGTCGAAATAGCTCACCAGGTCGTCACGCGCGCTGCCAGAGGCCGCCAGCGCCGTGGCCAGCGGCTGGAGCGCGGCTTGCGCGGTGGCCAGATCGGGCGCAGCCAGCACCGCCGCCAGCGCCTGGCCCACCGCTTGCGAGCCGCCGCTGACCGCGGCAATGCGGCTGATCAGGCCCGCCATGTCGTTGCCGCCGCCATCCACCAGAATGAGGTCGCTGGGGCGGAAGCCCCCGGTCACGCGCACGGCGTTCTGCATTTGCGCCGGCACCGACAGGCGTCCGCCCGAAGCGCCAATCACCGCGCCCGCGATGGCGAAGTTGGTACAGCCCGCGTTGGGCGTGGCCGCGCCCGTGTCGGCGTTGATGCTGAAGGCCGCGCACAGGTAGGGCTGCGCATTGACCGTGGCATTGGCGGCGATGTAGTCCACCCACAGCCGGGTGGATTCACTGCCTTGCAAAATGGGCTGGCCGGCGGCGTTGCTGGTTTGCGTGGTGAACTTCAGGCCAAACGTGCCGCTGTCGGCCAGGCTGTCGCCCATCACGTACACCCGGGTCGTTTCGGCTTGCACGCTGGTGTCGTTTTCGCTGCCGCCGCACGCGCCCAGCAGCGCCGCCGCTGCCAGCGCCAGTGCGCTCCATCGCAGGCTTTTGTTCATGAATTCGCTCCTGTCAGGCAAAAAAGGAAACAAAAAAGGCCGGGATGCGCCCGGGCCAGCCTTCTAAAAAAGCGAACGTCCGTTCGCATCCGCTCATCCTATGCAAACCGGGCGCGGGCGGCATCGGTGTTTCCCCTGCTGTCCTCGTTCCGGCCAGCAGGCCAAGAACCCTCCCGTGCCGTGGCCATGAGTGCCTTGACGGCGGCGCGGCTGACCAGCCGTGCCACAATCGCGCCCTTCCGGGCTGAGTTGCTTTGTCACCTTGGCCCGGTCTGCCTGACAGGTGCCCCAGCGCCGCCATGCACGGCCACGGGGTTGAACGGGAAGCAGGTGCGCGGCGTCTGCCGCGAGTGCCCATGCCGCACGCATGTGCCTCGCGCGCGGCCCGCAAGTCCTGCGCTGCCCCCGCAACGGTCAGCGGAAACCACGCCCCGACGCCTGCGCGCCTTCACTTTTTTTCCTGGTGCGCGGCAGCCACTGCGCCAGGCCCGCCACGGGCCACGCGGGAAGGCCGGGGCCTCGCCCGGTGCGCTCACGCCGTGTTCGCGCGCTTGCACCGGGCGGTCCGCAAGCCCGGATACCGGCCTGCCTGGTTTTCAGAGCCTGTTCACGATTTCTTCGCGGCCCGCGCCAACAGCTGGACGGAGCCGGACGGAGGCATTGGGCGGCCTTGCCCATCCTGGCCATGGCGGCGGCAAGCGCCTGGCACATGGCCCGCCCATGCGCCTTTTCCGGCCCGCGCCAAGATCGTGAACGGCTCGCACAACGGCGGCTGCGGGCGTGCGGCTGGCCGGACAAGCCCGCGCGCGCGGCCCGCCTTTGGCCTGGGCCGCCGCCGCGCCGCCGCTTGGCCGCGCTGTTTCGGCATGCCTTCAGCCCCACTCGTTTTGTTGACCGGCGTTGCACACGCCTTTCGAGGAGGAAGAAGTCCATGCCCACCCCCTTCACGCCCGGCCGCCTGCTGGGCGCCAGCGCCTGGCTGCTGAGTGCGGCCGCCAGCGCCGCCGACCCGGCCGCCGCATCCCAGGCATCCACCGCGCCCGCCGCACCGGCCACGGCTGCCGCCAGCGCCCCGCAAGCGGCGGCCAGCGGCGCGGCCGCCGCCACCCTGCCCGCCGTGCAGGTGAGCAGCAAGAAAACCATTTCCACCGCCACCCGGCTGGACGCCGACCCGCTGCGCCTGCCTTTTGCCGCCACCATCGTGGAGCGCGCGCGCATGGACGAAGCGGGCGCCATCACGCTGGAGGACGGGCTGCGCAGCGTGCCCGGCCTGCAACACGGCACGCAGGGCAATGACTACACGCGCTTCGAGACGCGCGGCCTGCGCGACACGCAGGACGTGCTGGTGCTGATCGACGGCGTGCCGCTGCGCATCCTGCAGGGCAATTCGGACGTGACGCAGATCGCGCCCGAGCTGGTGGAGCGCGTTGAATTCATCAAAGGCCCGGCCTCGGCCCTGTATGGCAAGAACGCCATCGGCGGCGTGGCGCAGTTCTTCCTCAAGCCCGAGCAGGCCGGCGGCAGCGCCACGGCCACCGTGGGCCGATTTGGCCGCACCGATGCCAGCGTGCGCCACCGCTGGGACTTCGCGCGCGGCCATTTCTTCGCGGGCCTGGCCAACAACCATTGGGACGGCGACGGCTTTCAACCCGGCGCGCACCGTAGGCGAGCCGCGCGCCTTTCTGGACTTTTTCCGCACCACCGCGCAACCGGGCTTTGATGGCGTGTGGTCCCACGAATTCCGCCTGCTCGAAGGCACGGGGCCCTACCCTTCGCCGCTGCTGCTGGCCGAGGAGCTGGCGCAACTGCACTTTCAAAGCGGCGGCCGCCTGGACGCTGTCGTGGGCCGGGAAACCGACGCCGCCACGCTGACACAACTGTGCATAGACCCGACCAGCACGCGCGGCGCGTGTTCTTCGCCGCCCGGCGCGGCGTGCCCGCGCACCAGGTGCCCGCCGCGGACACGGCGCAGGCGCTGCGCACCCAGTTCATCCACGGCACGCCCGCGCAGTGCCACGCGCAAATCACGCAACTGGCGCAGGCCAGCGGCATCGGCGCGCTGCGCTGCGTGTTCAACGCCAACGGCCTGCTGCCGCCCGAACAGGCGCTGGCCGGCATGCGCCTGTTCGCCCGCGAAGTGATGCCCGCGCTGCGGCCCGCCGCGGCCTGAGCCACCCATCCCTCTTTCTTCAAGGAGCCTTCCCATGCACATCGCCAAAATCCCCGCCACCGTCATCACCGGCTTTCTGGGCAGCGGCAAAACCACGCTGCTGCGCCACATCCTGAACAACGCCCAGGGGCGGCGCATCGCCGTCATCGTCAACGAGTTTGGCGAGCTGGGCATCGACGGCGACATCCTCAAAGCCTGCGGCATCGGCTGCGACGAAAGCGGCAATGAAAAAGAGGGCCAGCTCTACGAACTGGCCAACGGCTGCATGTGCTGCACTGTGCAGGAGGAGTTCTTCCCCGTCATGAAGCAACTGGCCGAGCGCCGCGCCGACATCGACGCCCTGCTCATCGAAACCAGCGGCCTGGCCCTGCCCAAGCCGCTGGTGCAAGCCTTCCAGTGGCCCGAAATCGCCGGCGTGTTTACCGTGGACGCCGTCGTCACCGTGGTCGATACCCCCGCCGCCGCTGCCGGGCAATTCGCCGCCAACCCGCAAGCCGTCGATGCCCAGCGCCGCGCCGACCCCAACCTCGACCACGAATCGCCCCTGCACGAGCTGTTCGAAGACCAGCTCGGCGCCGCCGACCTGGTGGTGCTCAACAAAACCGACCTGGTGGACGCCGCCGCGCTGGCGCAAGTCGAGCGCCTGGTGCGCGCCGAACTGCCGCCCGAGGTCAAAGTCGTGCAAGCCAGCGAAGGCCGCCTGCCGCTGGACGTGCTGCTGGGCCTGCACCGCGCCGCCGAGGCCACCATCGACCAGCGCCCCAGCCACCACGACCATGACGAAGACCACGACCACGACGAATTCGACTCCCTCGTCATCGACCTGCCCGAAGTGCAGCGCGAGCCGCTGCTGGCCGTGCTGGCCGAGCTGGTGAAAGCCCAGAACATCCTGCGCGTCAAAGGCTTCGCCGCCCTGCCCGGCAAACCCATGCGGCTGCTGGTGCAAGGCGTGGGCAGCCGCTTCGACCACCACTTCGACCGCCCCTGGCAAGCCGATGAGGCGCGCCGCACGCGGCTGGTCCTCATCGGCCAGAAGCTGGACGAGGCCGCGCTGCGCGCGGCCTTGGCGGGCGCGGTGGCCTGAGCACCGGGCTGCCCACGGCCAGCAGCTCATGAGTTGCCCGTGTGCCTTGGCCCGTCTGCCGATCACGGCTGGACGGGCAGAAACTCCTCACCCGTATTCCAGTCCCAGAACGGAGCGAAGTTGCAGTCCGGACAGAACAGGTGCAAGGCTTTTTCTTCCGGCTCACCCTCAATGCGCAGCGTGCCCATGCGCGCTGCGCTGACATGCCAATCGGCCTTGCGGCCATCGCGCAGCGTCAGCGTTCCTGCGACGCCACAGCGCGCCCAGCTGAGATCGTGCATGTAGGCTTGGCTGCTGATCTGTCTGGCCCGTGCCCAAAAGCGGCGAATCTCGGGCAGACCGGGGCGGAAGGTGGTGCAGTCTTCACCAGGGCCCAATTCGCCCCGCGGCGGCGGGTCTATCTGCACCTTCGCAATAGCGGGAATAGTCACCGGGCACAACTCGACGGTATAGAACTCACTGGCCAGCTTTTGGCAGCCCGAAGGACTGCGGTCAGGCGCTTCTTGCGCCATCGTTGATGGAGCAAGCGCCAGACCAAGCCAAGTCATGAGAAGCCATCGCATCATGAACATGCCCGGCTGTCAGTGTGGTCGTGCCGTGGAGGCCTCTGTCTGGTTCTTGCGCGACACCACGGGGTGTGCAAATACTTCGGAATCAGACAATTTGAATTCTGCTTGCAACTGTCCCATCAACCACTGCAAGGATTCATTCTGTTTGCTCGTAACCATTTCATAAATTTCACGCTTTTGCGTCATTTCATATTTCATCCCTGCCAACGCTTTCTCAGAAACACCTTCATACAAAATGGTTTGCCCCTTGTCGGTCTGAAGGGTCACGGTGCGCTGGCCCCGGGCATCGACCGATTCCGTCAGGCTTTTGGCCACGTGGTAGCCACCTACCAGCTCGATACCGATCGCGTCCTGGTTGGACGGGTAGCGCTCCCCCGCGTTCTTGGCTTTTTCCCGGTTGTGCATCACTTTGACGCCGCTGTTGGACTTCGGGCAGCTTTGCTCGGCCTCGCAACGGCTCAACAACGGCCCCACATGGTTGGTAGCCTTGTGCAAGGACGCGGTCTGGTAGATGGTGCCGTCCTTGTCGATCAGAAAGTGCGCGCCATTGGCGCCGGGGTTGGCATAGCTGTTGAAGGTGGAAGCGGCCGTTGACGCCCCGGTTTGGTGAATGACGATGCCGTTGACCTGCGACATGTCGCCACGTTCGATATAGCGATTGGCATGAATGCCGTTTTGGACCTTGTCATGATGGACAAGCCCATCCGCATCCAGGTTCAGCTCGGAAGTCTTGGCAGAGGCCGCCGCCGCTTCCCCACCCCGCCCCGCACCGGCCAAGCGCGCCAGCGCCGCGCCAGAGTCGCGTGCCATCTCCGCCAAGGTGTTGCGTGCGGTGGAAGGCCGCGGTTGCCCGGGTGCGCCCTCATGGCCAGTTGGCGTTTGCGCGCCCGGCCCGGCCTCGTCTGGCGCCAACCAACGCGCTGCCTGCCTGGCAGCAGAAATCAGTGGTAATGCCGTTGTTGACATGGTGCCCCCTTGGATGAATGCATGGGTAACGCAAAAGCGGGTTTCATTATTTTTCCTGCCTGGACGACGCGCAAGCTGGTAGTGCTCCCATCGGGATCGCTCCCAGGGAGCTGCCAAATCCAGCCATCCATGACGCCGCGCGCCATGCCATCATCGCGTCCCATGAACCACCCAAGTTCCACGCCTTCCGGCAACGCCGTGCAGCTTTACATGTTCTACCTGGGCGGCGCAGCCGGGCGGGCCAATATTGAAGTGCACGACGTGCAGTTCGTCGCCTGCCGCGACGTGGGCGAGGCCATCCCCGCGCTGAAGGCAACATGGTTTGGCGACCCAAGCAAGCTGCACATCGACGGCCACCAGCGCCTGTGCTGGGCCGATGGCCACGACATCGTGCTGACGGACCAGCTGGCCGAGCAGCATGCCTTTGGCCTGTTCGCCGCGGACGATGCCGATGCGGCCAAGCACAGGGCCCGGGCCGTGCTGCTGCCCGGCCACGGCCAGGCGCACAAGGACAACCTGAAGTCGGTGGACGACGGCCTGCTGCTAGCCGAGGTGGGCGGCTGGCACGTCAGCCTGCGCCCCAATCTGGCCGGGCGCAACCCGCCGCCGCAAATGCAGGGCTACCACCCGATTTGACAGGCTGGCCGGGGCAGCGCGCCCACCTGGCTGTGCGCGGCGTGGGCCGCGCCATCGCCGCTCATTCCCCATGTCAGGCCGCACAGGCCAAGGCCATTCCCCTTTCCCTCCCATGCACCTGCTCAGCACCCGCCCCGGCGGCTTCGTGGAAGACGAGAGCATCGTCACCTGCCTGAACCAAACCCCTGCCGATATCGTGGTGCTCAGCAGCGCCGACACCACGCTGGCGCTGCTGGCCGCCGCGCAAGGCGCGCTGTTGCAGGCCGATGCGGCCTTTCCCTCGCTGCGCCTGGCCAATGTGCTGCACCTGCGGCAAAACGCCTCGTTCGACCGCTACGCCGACGAGGTGCTGCGCCATGCGCGGGTGGTGATCGTCGATCACCTGGGGTCGGAGTCCGCCTGGCCCTACGGCATCCAGCAGCTGGGCGCGCTGGCGCGGCTGCACGGGCAGGCGCTGGCGCTGTTTTCGGGCGATTTGACGGAAGACCCCGATCTGCTGGCGCGCGGCACGCTGCCGGTGGACACGGCGCGGCGGCTGTGGCAGTACCTGCGCGCAGGCGGCGCGGGCAATGCGCGCGCGTTCTTGCAGGCCGCCGCCTTTCACGGCCTGGGCTACGGGAGCGAGCCGCCGCCGCCGCGCCCCATGCCGCAGGTGGCGCTGCACGCGCCGCCTGCATGGCTGGCTGCGACGCAAGCCGCACAAGCCGCACAAGCCGTGCAAGCCGTGCAAGAGGTAGCCGAGGCGGCCGGGGCGGCAAAGCCCGCCGCCGCAACGGTTATCGCGACGGCCACGCCAGACGATCGCGCCGCGCTGCTAGCGCACTGGCACGCGGGCGCGCCGGTGGTGGCGCTGGTGTTCTACCGCTCGCACCTGCTGGCGGGCAACACGGCGGCGTTTGACGACCTGGCGCTGGCGCTGCACGCGCAGGGGCTGAACCCGCTGCCGCTGGCGCTGGATTCGCTCAAGGACCCGCTGTGCCTGGCCGCGCTGCGCCAGTTGTGCGCCGAGCACGCGGTGCAGCTGGTGCTCAACACCACGGCCTTCGCGGCGCTGGGCCACGGCGAGGCGGGGGCGGCCTTCGCGCCGCTGGCGGGCGATGCGCCTGTGCTGCAAGTCATCGTCAGCGGCGGCAACCGCGACGACTGGCTGCAAGACAGCCAGGGCCTGCGCCCGCGCGACATCGCCATGCAGGTGGTGCTGCCGGAGGTGGACGGGCGCGTCATCACCCGCGCCATCAGCTTCAAGGCCGGCACGCGGCGCTGCCCGCACACGCAGGTGGATCTGGTGCATTACCGGAGCGAGCCAGACCGCATCGCCTTCGTGGCCGAGCTGGCCGCGCGCTGGTGTCGCCTGCGCCGCCTGCCCGCGCCCGCCAAACGCCTGGCCCTGGTGCTGGCCAACTACCCCGGCAGCGAAGCGCGCATTGGCAGCGGCGTGGGGCTGGACACGCCCGCCTCCGTCATCGCCCTGCTGCGCCTGCTGCGCGATGAGGGCCATGACCTGGGCGACACAGCCCGGCTGCCCGCCGACGGCGACGCGCTGATGCGCGCCCTCACCGCAGGCATCGCCAACGACCCGGCCCAGTGGCCGCTGCGCCCGGCTTTCCAAAGCTACGCACTGGCCGACTACCGCGCCCGCCTAGCCCAACTGCCGCCCGGCATGGCGGAGGCCATCACCGCCCGCTGGGGCGCGCCCGAGGCCGACCCGCTGCTGCGCCAGGGCCGCTTCATGATTGCGGGCCTGCGGCTGGGCAAGGTGTTCGTCGGCATCCAGCCCGCGCGCACGCTGGACGCGGCCCTGGGTGGCGCGGCCGACTACGCCAGCTACCACGACGCCGACCTCGTGCCCCCGCACAGCTACCTGGCCTTTTACTTCTGGCTGCGCGACGTGTTTGGCGTGGACGCCATCGCCCACGTGGGCAAGCACGGCAACCTGGAATGGCTGCCCGGCAAAAGCCTGGCCCTGTCTGCCGCCTGCTGGCCGGACGCCATCCTGGGCCCGCTGCCGCACCTGTACCCCTTCATCGTCAACGACCCCGGCGAAGGCGCGCAGGCCAAGCGGCGCGCGCAGGCCGTCATCATCGACCACCTCATGCCCCCGCTCACCCGGGCCGAAAACCACGGCCCCATGCAGGAGCTGGAGCGCCTGGTGGACGAGTATTACGAAGCCCTGCTGGTCGATCTGCGCCGCGCCGCCTTGCTGCGCCAGCAAATCCTGGCCCTGGCGCGCCAGCAGCGCCTGGCCGAGGAACTCGGCCTGCCTGAAGCGGCCGCCACCAGCCCCGCCAACGCGCCCGACGCCAGCGCCGCCGAAGACGCCCTGCTCACCCGCATCGACGCCTACCTGTGCGAGCTGAAGGAAACCCAGATCCGCGACGGCCTGCACGTCTTCGGCCAATCCCCCCAAGGCCGCCAGCGCCGCGACACCCTGCTGGCCCTGGCCCGCTATGCCAGCGGCGATGGTGACGGCGGCGACACTGACGGCGCGCGTGCACACGGCAGCGCCCAGCAGTCCGAAGGCCTGCTCGCCGCCCTGGCCGCCGATTTGCTGGGCGAGGGCTTCGACCCCTTCCACGACGACCCCGCCCAGCCCTGGCACGGCCCGCGCCCCGCCGCGCTGCAAGCCGTCAGCAGCGAAGCCTGGCGCCACCACGGCCACACGCGCGAGCGGCTGGAACTGCTGGCCGCCGGGCTGCTGGAGGCAGTCATGCCCAACCACGGGGAGGCCGCCCATCTTCCCCCTCCCCTGCGGAACGCGGGGGAGGGCTGGGGTGGGGGTGGGAGTGGCGCTGCGCAGCAGCGCATATGCCCGCCTGGCGCCACGCCGCCCTCACCCCAACCCTCTCCCGCAGAGCGGGAGAGGGAGCAGGCAGGCCGCGCTATTTCAGAATCCCCTTCGCTTGCAAACGCCACCACACCGCCCCCCGGCCCCCGCACCCGCGCGGCGCTGGCGCGCATCGCCCGCGTGCTCGCCCCCCGGCTGGACGCCTGCGGCCCGCAGGAGCTGGCGGCCTTCAGCGCCGCACTGCAAGGGCGCTTCGTGCCGCCCGGCCCCAGCGGCTCGCCCTCGCGCGGGCGGCCCGACGTGCTGCCCACCGGGCGCAACTTCTACACCGTGGACACCCGCGCCATCCCCACCCGCACCGCCTGGGCGCTGGGCGAAAAAGCCGCGCAGCGCCTGATCGAGCGCCACCTGCAAGAACACGGCGACTACCCCCGCGCCGTGGGCCTGAGCGTCTGGGGCACCGCCACCATGCGCACCGGCGGCGACGACATCGCCCAGGCCCTGGCCCTGATCGGCGTGCGCCCCAAATGGGCGCCCGGCAGCCAGCGCGTGGTGGACTTTGAAGTCATCCCCCGCGTGGGCCTGCACCGCCCGCGCGTGGACGTCACGCTGCGCATCTCCGGCCTGTTCCGCGACGCCTTTCCCGCCACCGTGCAACTGTTCGACGCCGCCGTGCAAGCCGTGGCCGGGCAAGACGGCGAGGACGAAGCCGACAACCCCATCCGCGCCCGCATCCTGCAAGACAGCGCCGCCCTGCAAGCCAGCGGCCTGGGCGCGCAGCAAGCGCGCCAGCAAGCCGGCTGGCGCATCTTCGGCGCCGCGCCCGGCCACTACGGCAGCGGGCTGGACACCCTGCTGCAACACAACCAATGGGACAGCGATGCCGACCTGGCCCACGCTTGGCTGGCCCGCGGCCAGCACGCCTACGGCCAGCACGACCACGGCAGCGACGCCAGCCAGATGCTGCCGCGCCGCCTGGCCCAGCTTGATGTGGTGCTGCAAAACCAGGACAGCCGCGAGCACGACCTGCTCGACAGCGGCGACTACTGGCAATTCCAGGGCGGCATGGCCGCCGCCGTGCGCCACCTCTCGGGCCGCCAGCCCGCCCTCTACCACGGCGACCACGGCAACCCCGCGCAGCCGCGCGTGCGCGCGCTGCGCGAGGAAATCGCCCGCATCGTGCGCGCCCGCGTCACCAACCCCAAGTGGATCGCGGGCGCTATGCGTCACGGCTACAAAGGCGCGTTTGAAATGGCCGCCACCGTGGACTATCTGTTCGGCTTCGACGC
The DNA here is from genome assembly GCA_003859965.1 of Comamonadaceae bacterium OH2545_COT-014. GTDB lineage: Bacteria > Pseudomonadota > Gammaproteobacteria > Burkholderiales > Burkholderiaceae_C > Ottowia. The sequence continues at coordinate 46,695 of RQYR01000008.1, forward strand.
CACCTGCCGCGTCGTCGGCGACCACCACTACGCCCTGGTGGCCGACGCCTACGCCCTCAACGACGCCACCCGCGCCTTCCTGCAAGCGCACAACCCCCAGGCCCTGGCCGACATCCTCGCCCGCCTGCGCGAAGCCATCGCCCGCGGCCTGTGGCAGCAGCCCGGCGACTACGCCGCCCGGCTCCATGAGCTGGCCCTGGCGCACGACGAGCGCATGGAGGGCGGCGGGCGCTGAGCGCCTGTTCAAAATCCCTGCGCGGCAGGCCATCAAGCAGATTGGGGTTCAGTCTGCGGCGCAAGCAAAACTGGCCAACAGCACGTGCTATCACGCGCTATGGGCCGAGTGATACGTACCCGATGTGGACCCGGTAGCGCCCTGGCACTCCATCCCAAGCCGCGTGTTGACCAATCGCGCAGAGATCTTGAACAGAGGTTCTGAGGCCCGCCTCCGCAGGCTTGAGGATGGGCTTTGCCGGGCCTACACTGGCCCGGCTCACCCACCAAGGAGGCTCTCCCCATGCGCATTTGTCCTCTCACGCCCTCCCTCCGCCACGCGCGGGGCTTGCTGTCTGCCTGCGCCGTGCTGTGCGGCGTCCTGGCCGCCTGTGGTGGCGGTGACGACGGCACCCCTGACGGCACAGCCGCCCCGGATGCTGATGCTGTCCGTGCGCTCACGGTCGATACCAGCTACGGCACGCAGGGTCACACGGAGCTGCCACTGGGAACGGCTGGCACCAACACTGCCACCATCTCCACGACCCAGTTGCAGCCTGATGGCAAGCTGCTGCTGGCCGGCTGGCGCCTCATGCCGCCTGCGGGCCAGGCCGGCACGCCGCATCCAACCTCCAGCATGCCTACGCAAGCTGTCGTTTGGCGCCTGAATGCCGATGGTTCGCCCGACGCCAGCTTCGGCCAAGGCGGCCACGTTGCCATCAACCTGCAAGGCAAAAACGCCGTCGAGCACCTGCGCTGGACGCCAGACGGCATTGTGCTGGCGCTGTCCTTGTCCGAGCCCTGCACTCCCGCCGGCCAAAGCCAGTGCCTTGACGCGTCAGGCGCTCCGGTGCATCCGAAAGCCGCCCTGGTCCGGTTGGATGCGAGCGGCGCGCTCGACCCCCGCTTTGGCCGCGATGGCGTGGCCGAGACATCCTACGGCAGACCATCGGCGCTGGCCGTACAGCCAGACGGGCACATCCTGTGGCTCCACTCCACCTCCCACCCGCGCGGCAGCCTCTGGGGCTGGAACTTGCAGCGCTACACATCCGGCGGCGCGGTGGACACCACGTTCAACCAGGGCCAGCCTCTGGCCTCGCAATGCAAAAGCAACGGTGCCGCCCTGGCCCTGTTGCCTGACGGGCGCATCCTCGCCAGCGGCGACCGCGCCGCCATTTACGCCAACCCGGCCCACTCTCCCGGCCTCTGCCTGGAAGCCGTGCGTCCCGACGGGCAGCGCGACCCCGGCTTCGCCAACGGCCAGCCGCTGTGGCTGCACGCAGGCGCCAACACCGTCTTGAAGTCGCTGGACGTCAACCCCCTCGGTCACATCACTCTCACCGCCCGCACGCAGGATGCCGCCGGCACCTGCGCGTTCAACGCCAGCCGCATCACTGCCACGGGCCAGCTGGACAGCCGCTTCGGCCGCGGCGGCACCGCTCGCCTGCCGCTCGCCCACACCGAAAGCACCGCCTGCGTCCTGGATGCCAGCCTCCACACTGCCCAGGGCCACACCGTCATGGTCGGCCGCCGCTGGGGGCCAGCCATGCAGGAAACCGTCTGGACGCGGCTGACCCCCGACGGCCGGCCCGACGCTGCCTTCAGCCCCGCGGGCATCCACGCCATGCCCGGGCCAAGCACAGCTTATTTGCTGCAAGACGCCAAGGGCCGCTGGCTAAGAATCGACATCACAACTGATAGCGCCAGTGGCAACCCTATGCGTGCCCGCATCACACGCCTGATGGGAGAGGCCGGCTGACCCTTGGCGTCTTGAGCGCCTGTCTTTTTCTGGCCGCTTCCGCATCCGTGGCGCATCGGAACTGGCGTGCCCATGCATCACGAACCAATCACTCCAGCGCTTTGCGCCGTTCCAGAAAGAGGGGGAACACCAAGGCGAAACACAGGGAGATATCCTGAATGACGCCCCCATGATCTGCGGCTACGCCTGTGCTGGCAGCGCCCGTCGCATGACCCCTGTTTCGTGGCCTGAAGTGCGCCAGCCAAAGGCACACTAGGCTTGGAGCCCCAAACAGGCACGGCAGGTAGCCAAGGGACATCCAGTCCAAGCTGCACAACAGACAGCCCGATCCCTTACCCGCCTTCTCTGCTGATTAGGAGGGTAAGACAGAGAAAAGAACCGGGCTGATGTGTCAGGCTGCGGGCACAGCAGCCCGGGCGTACTCCTGAACGAGGCGGAGCAATTCCTCTTCGGAATAGGGCTTGCCCAGGTAGTGGTTCACGCCCAGCTCGCGCGCGTGTTCGCGGTGCTTTTCGGCGATGCGCGAGGTGATCATGATGACGGGCAGATCGCTCAGCGCCTCATCGTTGCGGATGTTGCGCACGAAGTCGAAGCCGTCCATGCGCGGCATCTCGATGTCGGACAACACCACTGCCGGGCGTTCCTCGCGCAGACGCTCCAGCCCTTGCAGGCCGTCGCTGGCCAGGGCCACGCGGTAGCCTTCGCGCTGCAGCATGCGCTGGGTAACGCGGCGCACGGTGATGGAGTCATCGACCACCAGCACCAGCGGCACGCCTGCATGCGCGGTGGCGGCGGGCACGGCGGCCGCGCCCTGCCCGGCGGCTTGCGGCTGCGCGGCGGCGTTGGCGGCAAAGGCGCGCGCTTGCGCACCATAAACAGCGGCCAGCGCCACCGGGTTGTAGATGAGCGCCACGGCGCCGGAAGCCAGCGCCGTGATGGCCACCAGACCCGGCAGACGCGACAGCTGCGGACCGAGGTTTTTCACCACCACTTCCTGGTTGCCCAGCACTTCGTCCACGTGCACGGCAATGCGCTGCTCCGCACTGCGGAAGATGACCACGGGGGTGCTGCGCGCTGGCGGCTCGGTGCTGCGCGGCGAGCTTTGCAGCAGTGCCCCGGACCAGAAGAACGGCAGGCTCTTGCCCGCATGGCGGAAGGTGCCGGTTTCGTAGGCTTGCCGGAGATCGTGCTCGCTGGTGCGGTGCACGATTTCAACCTGGTTGGACGGCACGCCGATGGACAGCGCGCCCGCGCGCACCATCACGACGTGGGTCACGGCCGTGGTGAGCGGCAGCACCAGACGGAAGGAGGAGCCTTGCCCTTCGCCAAAACTGGTTTCGATGCGGCCGCCCAGCGCCTGCACTTCGGTGCGCACCACGTCCATGCCGACGCCCCGGCCCGCCAGCTCGCTCACCTCGGACATGGTGGTAAAGCCGGAAGCGAAGATCAGGTCGGCCACCTGCTGGTCGGTCAAGGTCTGGTCTGCACTGACCAGACCTTTTTCAATGGCGCGTTCACGGATGCGGGCCGTATTGAGGCCACCGCCGTCATCGCGGAAGGCCACGGACACGTCGTTGCCCGCCTGGCTGACGTCGATGCTGATGGCGCCGGTGGCGCCCTTGCTGCGCGCGGCGCGCACGGCCGCCGTTTCAATGCCGTGCACCACGCAATTGCGCAGCAGGTGCTCGAAGGCGGGCGTCATGCGGTCCAGAATGCCGCGGTCCATTTCAATGGAGCCGCCCGTGATGTCGAGCTTGACGGGTTTGCCCGTTTCCTTGGCGGCCTGGCGCACCACGCGGTACAGGCGCTCGGAGATGCTTTCGAACTCCACCATGCGCGTGCGCAGCAGGTCGCGCTGCAGCTCGCGCGACTGGCGGGCCTGCGCGGCCAGGTCATCTTCGCTGGCGTCCAGCGCGCGTTGCAGGGTGCGCTGCACGGTGGCCACGTCGTTGACCGACTCGGCCATCATGCGGGTCAGCTCCTGCATGCGGGTGAAGCGGTCAAACTCCAGCGGGTCGAAGTTCTGGTTGGCATCCTTGGCCAGCGCCAGGCGTGACTGCATCTGCGTTTCAGCCTGCAGCTCCACGTCGCGCAGCTGCTGGCGCAGGCGCTCCAGGTTGCCGGTCAAATCGCCGAGCGAGTTGCGCAGCAGGCTCAGCTCGGCCTCCAGCCGCACCCGCGAAGTCATCACTTCACCCGCCTGGTTGACCAGACGGTCCAGCAATTGCGAACGCACACGCACCGCCTGGCTGGCCGCGGCGCGCGAGGTGGCCAGCGACAGCGGCGCGGGCTGCGCCACGGCGCCACGCACGCGCGGCTTCTTCGGCTGGGCCGGTGTTGTGGCCGAAGCGGCCGGTGTGGCGGACGGCGCCGCCGATGCGGCTGGCACCTCTTGGCGGGCAGGCGCCGCAGGTGTGGCAGAGGCTGCGGGCGCGGAAGGCGCCACCGGTGCAGGCACCACCGGTGCAGGCGCGATCGCAGCAGGCGCCGGGGCGGGGGCGGGAGCCGGCGGAGGCAAGACATGTGCCTGGGGCTCGTAAGCCGTGCCGGCCAGCTCGGCCTGCAGGCGGCGGAAGCCGTTTTCCAGCTCGTCCAGGTGGTCGAGCAAGGGCTCCACGTCAGCGACGGTCAGGGCGTCGGTATCGCCCAGAAGCTCGATGGCGGACTCGGTCCGGTGCGCCATTTCGCCCAGGCGCAGGGCGCCGGCCAGGCGCGCACTGCCCTTGAGGGTGTGCAGGCCACGCAGCACTTGGCTGCGCGCGCCCCGGTCTTCAGGCTGGGCCACCCACTGGCGCAACGCCGTGCCCAGCTGGGGCAGCAGTTCTTCGGCCTCTTCCTCGAAGATGGGGAACAGGTCTTCGTCAATGGTGTCGGCCACGTCGATGTCGTCGGCAATGGCGTGCACCGGCGCATCGGAAATGGTGACGGTGGTTCGCGCGCCGGCAGGCTCCGGCTCTGGCTGCGCCTCCAGCGGCGCGAACCCGCTCACGGCCAACGGCGCGGCAAAGTCCGCCTCGCTGAAAGCGGCTTCAGGCGCGGCCTCGGCGTGCGGAGCGTCAGCGGACGCTTCACCGCCGGGCTCATGGACTTGACCGCCATCTTCTGTCGCCCAGGCGGGAACCGGAGCGTTTTCTTCCTGCGGTTTTTCCTGCGGCTGTGCCTCGGCGCGGCCAGTGTCGCTGCCATCCGCAGACAGGGACTGCTTGACCGATTCGGCCTCGCACGCTTCCAGGCGGCACACGGCCTCCAGCACATCGGCGCTGGGGTCGCGCAAGATACCCGCGGCAAACTGGTGCAGCACCCGGCGGATTTCAGCGGCGGCCGCTTCCAGAACGCGCGCCTGCTCCGGTGTGCCGGCCAGCTGGCCGTGCAGGCGTTCAAGCGCATGCTCCACGGCGCGCGCCAGGCCGGACAGGGCGTCAAAGCCCACCGTGGCAGACGCCCCGGCCAGGGAGTGGGCATGGGCAATGGCGCGTTCGGGGACGGGGTGGTTGAGCTCCAGCGCCCATTCGCCCAGCTCGGTAACCAGCTGACGAGACCATTCGTCTGCCTCGTTCAAATAAACGTTGTAGAGCGGAATGCTGATGCGCAAGTGGCCAATGACCTTGGTCTGCTCGTCTTCCTGCTCAGACCCGGACGATGCGTCCGCCACGGGCGCTTCCATGCCGGGAACCGCTTCCGCCGTGGCGGTTTCGGTGGCATCGGTAGCCGCGCGGGTTTCGGCCAAGGGCGGCTCCAAGGCGTCGTCGGCCTGCGGATCCACACCCATGGCTTCTTCCGGAGCCATCGGCGTGAACGGCTCGGCAGGCACGGCGGCGGAGACCTCGGCCGGGGTCCAGGCCGACGGGGCCGCCCCGTCGGCGGCGAAATCCAGCTCGCTCAGCTCCAGCCCCATGAGGTCGGAGTCTGGCGAAATAAAGTCAGCGCCGGGCTCTGGCTTCGTGTCCAGATCAAGCGCTGCGACCTCGGTCGGCTCCGGTGCAGGGGAGGACGCTTGATGCGCGTCATCACCCATGTCCCCAGCCTCTGGCCACTGGCCTTCAACCGGCTGCACATGGAGCAACTGAGCAGACGATTCGGTCGCCGGGGCGGGCAGCGTCTCCACGTCCGCCGGCGGCGCGACCGCTTCCTCGGCGGGCAACAGGTCAAAGTCGGACGGGAATGCCGCTGGCGCCTCGGACACGGGCTCTGCCGGAGACGCGAAATCAGGCAGTTCCAGATCAGGCAGCTCCAGGGCCGCGAAAGCCTGCGCCGCATCGGGCAAGGGCGGGCGGGTCAAGCCGGCGGCTTCGTCTGCCCCGGTTTCATCAAGAGCGGGCGGGAGATCCGTGGCGGCTTCAGCCCCGGCTGGCGATGCCGCGTCTGTGAGCGGTGGCAGCGGTGTGGCTCCCGCCACGACCTCTTCGTCGGCAGGAACAGCAGCGGGCGCAGCCGCTTCGGCGTCCGGGCCGGCAGACAAGGGCAGCAGCTGGCCTTGGGCACGCAGGGCGTCGGCCGCCAAACGGAAAGGCGCGGCTTGCCAGCCAGCATCCCGGCGCGCGGCAACAGCGTCCACCCAGCGGCTGAATGCCTGCATGGCCTCGCCAGTCAGCGTGCGAAGCTCCACGCTGGCGGCTTTTTGCTCAGCCAGCCAGGCGTTCATGAGTTGTTCCATGGCCCATGCGGCTTCGCCGAATTCAGTCAGCCCCACCATGCGCGAGCTGCCTTTGAGCGTATGGAAGGCGCGGCGCAGCGTGGTTTGCTGTTCCATGTCTTCGGGCTGATGGGCCAGCGCCTGGATGGCGTCGGCGCCGGTCTGAACCACTTCACGCGCTTCTTCCAGGAAGATGTCGAGCAGGTCGTCGTCTTCCCCGGCGGCATCGGTGCGGGCCGGTTCGGGCGGGGCGGGTGGCGGCGTCGTCAGGGCGCTCAACGCATCCATGGCGCCTGAAAGCGATTCAGTGTCGTTGGCGCGTGCGGCCTGGGCGGCCAGGTTGGCGGCCTGGGCCAGCGCGGGCTTTTCGTCCAGCGCGGCCGTCACGGCAATCTGCTCCAGTTGGCCGGGCAAGGTATCCAGCGGCTTGTCTTCGCCAAAAAGACTGTCGAGCGCCTCGGCCGTCGAAGCGGGCGCTTCGTCTTCCGGTTGCCCCAGTTCCATGTCCAGCGCCGGAGGCGGCTCCGCGGCAGCGGCACGCCCCATCAGAGGACGCAGCTCACCCGTATCGGCGTCAAAAGCAAACAGCTTTTTGGCCAGCACGGGCTGGTAACTGAGCATGTCGATCAGAAAGCCCAGCGCCCCCAGGCTGTTGCCCAGGCGTTCGAATGTTTCCACCGGTGGGTCGGCAGGCGCTTGGGGTTCGGGTGCGTTGGCATCGCTGGTGTCCAGCAACAGCGCATCCACCGTTTCGCGCATGTGCGCCACGGCCTGGGTGGCATGGTCCAGCCCCAGCACGGACAGCACGCCGCGCATCTGGTTCATGAGGCCAGGCACAGGCCCCAGGGGCGTCTTGTCGGCCGGATTGCGGAAGAACTGGTCCAGCTGTTGCTCGATCTCGCCCAGGGTCACGCGCAGCTCGCCCACCACGGTGCCCATGGTTTGGCGGTCGCTGACGCGGCGGTACAGCTCTTCCATCCAGGCATCCAGCGGCTGCTGCGCACCGCCCCTGAGCACCGCCTCCAGCCGCTCGGCCAGCTGGCGCGTACGGGCGGCGAATGTGGCGTCGCCAGGGCGGAAGTCAGCGAAAGAAGCTTCCAGGAACAGCACGGCCGTGGCCGCCTCCATGGCCAGCTCCGGCGAAGGCGCTTCTGCCGTTTGGGCCACCTGGCGCGCGGTGTGCGCCAAGGCCTGCGCCAGCGGCTTGCCATGCGCATGCAGCCGGGTGAGTGAGTCTGCCACCAGGCCGAACTGGTCAACACTGCCTTTCAGGCGCGCCATATCGCCGCCTGCCAGCCCGGACCAGGCTTCTTTCAAGGCGTCAATGCGCCGGCGCGCCTGCGCCAGCAGGGCCGGGTCAAACAGGCCAAAGCTGGCCTCCTGATAGCTCACGGGCTGGTAAGACGCCAGCCCCCAGGCCGCGCGGACAGCGGACAGCACCGGAGCATCGGCGGCGGACTCCGGTTGGGCCTGCGCACAGAAAAACAGCAGGTCATGCGCCAGCCGTTCGGACACATGGCGCTCGCCACGCGCCAAGGAGGTGTATTGCAGCAGCACGCGCGACGCCGCACGCTTGACATACACATCCGGCGGGAGCAGGCGGTGAGACAGGGCTTCGAAAAAGCCGGAGCACAGCTTCCAGAAGATCACCGGCTGGCGGGCGCTGTCGCCATCGGCCAGGCCCAGGCTGAGCAGGCTAAGCTCGGACGCGGCGTTGGGATCCGCGTCTTTCATGATTTTCAGCACGCCCTGGTCCAGCCGCTGGCGGATTCGGGCGTCATAGGCCAGGCGCTGAGGCGCCGCTGGCGTGGCTGGGTCAGCCCAGCGCCACGGCACGGACCACAAATCAGCCGGGTGGATACGGTCAGCGCCCGCCAGTTGCTGCACAGCCTGGAACTGCGGAAACAGCCCCAGCGCCGGGCGCGGCTGTTCGCCCAGCTGGCCTTCCAGGTATTCAATCAAGGCAAAGCCGGCCCGCTCCAGCACGGCGGCGGCGGCTTCAGTGCATTTTTCCGGGCGCTGCACGAACTGCTGGGCCGCGCCTTCCATGCCGCGCACCATGTGGGCCGCTACACCCTGTCCCACCATTTCCAGCGCGCCCACCACCTGATGCAGCTGCTGGCGCACCACGCGCAGGGGGCCACTGTCCACGGTTGACAAATCCACCCCGCGCGCTGTCTCGGCATCGCGGACAAAGCGCTTGAGCGACTTGGTCACCGCGTCAAGCGATTTGCGCGTTTCGTCCAGAACCCATGCCAGCGGCCCCAGGTCACTGGTGTGGTTCGTAGCTCCGGCGTCGGTCGCGGCTGGGTTCATCACCATGACGTTGCAAACTCCCAAATCTGTTCTTGACTACCCTGCGCCCTCGCAAACCACGCCGGGCACGGGCACGAAAGCCCGGCCCGGCCCCGCAGTCGCAATGGCTTGCGCCCGGTGATCCGCAGGCGCGGGCAATGCATGCTCAGGCAATCTTGAATCGCGCCACGGATTGGCGCAGTTCGTCCGCCATGCGCGCCAGTTCACGCACCTGTGATGCCGTGGAGCGCGTTCCTTCTCCGGTTTGTTCGGTCACGGCAAAAATGTGCTGAATGCTGCCGGCCACCTCGTTGGCCTGCGCGGCTTCCTTGGAGGCCGAATCGGAAATCCGCTCAATCAGATCGGCCAGGCGGCGGGACACGCTGTCGATTTCAGACAGCGCCGTGCCGGCGTTGTCTGACAGGCGCGCGCCCTGCACCACGCCCTGCGTGGAGCGCTCCATGGCGGCCACGGCATCTTGCGTGTCGGTCTGAATGGCCTTCACCAGCGCCGCAATCTGGCGCGTGGCGTCACCGGAGCGTTCGGCCAGTCGCTGCACTTCTTCCGCCACCACCGAAAAGCCCCGCCCCGCTTCACCGGCCGACGCGGCCTGGATGGCGGCGTTCAACGCCAGCACGTTGGTCTGTTCAGTAATGTCGGCAATCAGCTCGGTGATTTCACCAATTTCCTGCGAAGACTCGCCCAGCCGCTTGATGCGCTTGGAGGTTTCCTGAATCTGGTCGCGAATGGCGTTCATACCGCCAATGGCGTTCTGCACAGCCGTCAACCCCGATTCAGCCGCCTGCAGCGACTGGCGCGCCACAGAGGCCGATTCCTGCGCCTGGGTGGACACCTGGTTGATGCGCGCCGCCATGTCCAGCACCGACTGGCCGGTTTCACGAATCTCACGCAGCTGTTCGGTCGAAGCGGCGAGCAGCTCGGTGGACGTGTTTTCCACCTTGGTCGTGGTCTGTGCCACGCGCGTGGCCGTGCTTTGCACGTTGCCCACCAGCGATCGCAGCTCTTCCACCGTGTAGTTCACCGAGTCGGCAATGGCGCCCGTGATGTCCTCGGTCACCGTGGCTTCCTGCGTCAAATCGCCTTCAGCCACGGTCTGCAACTCGTTCATCAGACGCAAAATGGCAGCCTGGTTGGCGTCGTTCACGCGCTTGGCTTCTTGCTGTTGCAGTTCAGCCGTGTGGCGCTGCTCTTCGGCCAGCGTCTGGCGCTGACGGCTTTCGCGCAGCTGTACGTAACCCAGGCCAGCTGCGCTGAGCAGCGCCAGCAAGGCCGGCAGCGCCATGCCCAGCCATGACAGCGGCCCCAGCGCCGACACCGTGGACAGGCGGGCCTGCAGCGCTTCCAGTTCTTTGCGCAGCGGCTCACTGTCGGCAACGATGGTGCTTTGAGCTTCACGGGCATTTACCAGACCTTGCAGGTTGCCCAGAACACCGCCCGCTTCGGCCCGGGCTTCTTCATACATTTTGAGCAGCGTTTGTAGGCGCTCACGCACTTGCTCGTCACGGGTGGGCGCCAAACGCAGCTCGGCGCTGCCGTTGAGCATGCCATCAGCAATTTCCTTAAAGGAATTCAGGTCCTTGCCCAGCAGGAACACCGCTTCGGGGCTCACCCCTTCAAAGGTCAGGAACTCGTTGGCCGATTTGCCAATGCGCTGCGTCAGCATCACCAGCTGTCCCGCGGCCGACAGCTCTGCCGCAGGCGCGTTGCCTTGCAGCTTGAGCGAGGAAACCGTTTCGGCCACTTCCAGCAGCTCTGACGAATAGCGGCTTACCCTGCGCAGCGAAGCGCCCACCTGCGTCAGCGTTTTCTCCTGCCCCAGCACCACTTCAGCACTCTGGACGGCATGATCGACCAGCGGCATGATTTTCCCCAGCTCTTCCGCATAGGACTGGCCCAGGGCATTGACCTGCTGATTGCCTGTTTGCAAGCCATCCATATTGAACCTCAACGCCGCCGCGCTCTCCTTCACCTCGGGAAACGCTTCGGCACTGCCGATCATCGCCTGAGAAGCTGACTTGGCCAGCCGCTGGGACTGCATCAGCGACTGACCCGTGGCCGCCACCTGGCTGGCCGCCTTGTCCGCCTGCGAAATCGCCCTATACACCATGACGGCCAGCAAAACCAGCGCCACGCCCAGCAAGATGGACAGCAGGCGCTGATGCTGGGCGGCAGTGCGTTTGCCCAGCAGCGGCATGGCGAATGCTTCTTCGGCAGGCAGCGCGCCCGCTTCGCCGCCGGCGGGCGCCGCATCATGCTCCTGCGCGCTGGTCATGGACGCGTCATGTACGGTCATCATTTCCGTCGCTTCGCCTTTCCGGGGGTGCGCGCGGTCATCCACGAGGGTTTCGGCGCTGTCACGCGAGGGCTTTTTCTTGAACAAATCAGACAGGGACATGGTGGTTAACCGTCAGGTAAAGAGGGGGCTTTTAAGTGCCGATGCTCAAAAAAGAAGGGGTCAGCGATAGCGCCTGCAGATTGATCTCCTGCCACGAAACACCGTCATCGTCGGTATAGAGGTGGCCAAAGTAGGGCGGCTCGCTTTCAGCGGGCTGGGCCGAATCGGCAAACGCTTCCATGGTGCGCAGGCCCAGCAGGCGGTCTACCAGCAGCGCACAGTTGGTTTCCAGCAGCGGATTGAAGGCCACCAGGCGGGATTGCGCCAGGGCCAGCTCGCTGCGCGGCTCAGCGACAGCGCCGCGCATAAAGGCAGCCAGATCCACCACGCCAGACAAGCCGCCGCGCAAGTTGGCCACGCCCAAAAACCAGGGCTGGACGTAAGGCACGGCTTGCACGTGCGTCCACGGAAAAATCTCGCCCGCATGATTGAGCGGAAAAAGCAGCCGCATGCCGCCCGCTTCCACCGCCAGCCAAGACGCCTCGGCGCCTGCCGCTTGCGTGGACTGCAATCGCTCGGCAAGCCGGCTCTGGAATTCCCGAAGGGCCTGTTTGGTCGCCATGACGGCCGCCTTAGCCCAACGCCTTGATCTTGGCCATCAGCTCGGACTGGCTGACCGGCTTGGTCACGTAGTCACGCGCGCCTTGACGCATGCCCCAGACGCGATCCGTCTCCTGGTTCTTGCTGGTGCACATGATGATGGGAACGTCGGCGTACTTGGGGTCGCGCGTGATGGCACGGGTGAGCTGAAAACCGTTTTGCCCGGGCATCACGACATCCATCAGGATCAGGTCGGGCTTGCCCTGCTCAAGGCGCCGGTAGGCTTCATCGGCGTTTTCAGCCGTGACGACCGAAAAGCCGCTTTTCCTGAGCATGTCGCTCAAATACATCAGTTCCGTCTTGGAATCGTCAACGATCAGCACGTTGCGGATCGGCATTACGCTACTCCTTGATTGGCATGGGTGAACTGCTGCACGGCTTGCAGCAGCTGGTCTTTCGTGAAAGGCTTGGTCAGGTACTCTTGCGAACCCACCATGCGGCCGCGCGCCTTGTCAAACACGCCATCCTTGGACGAGAGCATGACCACGGGCGTTGCCGCGAACTTGTCGTTGCGCTTGATGATGGCGCAGGTCTGGTAGCCGTCCAGGCGCGGCATCAGGATGTCGCAGAAGATCAGGTCCGGATGGAAATCGCTCACCTTGGCCAGTGCGTCGAAGCCGTCCTCGGCCAGCGTCACCTCATGGCCGCCTTGCTTGAGAAAGATCTCCGCGCTGCGGCGGATGGTGTTGCTGTCATCGATGACCAATACTTTCATACCCGGTTTCTATCGAAATCAATTGTTGAAAGGACTCCCACGGCCACCGACTCAGCCGGCGCACGGAAAACCTGCCTGCCCCCGGACGTGCCCGGCCCCGGGCGCGGGGCGCGTTTAGATCTCCACCATTTCGAAATCTTCTTTCCTGGCGCCGCACTCCGGGCAGGTCCAGTTCATGGGCACTTCGTCCCAAGGCGTGCCTGGGGCGATACCGTGCTCAGGCGAACCCTCGGCCTCATCGTAGATCCAGCCGCAGATCAGGCACATCCAAGTTTTCGTGGTCATTAAAACTTATAGGGGGCTGACATAGAATGCAACGATTGTATCTATAGGTATACAAACCAGCCGGTACTTTGCCGCAACAGCGGCAAAATCCCGCAACCGCCCTTTCCAACGGCATATTTTCGTGTCACGAGCGTCGCGTGGTCACGACATTCGGCGCCCCGGCCCGGCCCGGCTCACGTGCCCAGCGCGCCCCGCAACGCCATTTTTTTCTTTACCCGCCATGACATCCACCCCATCCCACGACCGTAACGACCAGCTGATGGCGCGCGCCCGCCAGGTCATCCCCGGCGGCGTCAACTCACCCGTTCGCGCCTTTCGCGCCGTGGGCGGCACGCCCCGTTTCGTGCAGCGCGCGCAGGGGCCGTATTTCTGGGATGCCAATGGCCAGCGCTATATCGACTACATCGGCTCCTGGGGTCCCATGATCCTGGGCCATGGTCACCCTGCCGTGCTGGAAGCCGTGCAGAAAGCCGTGCAAGACGGCTTTTCTTTCGGCGCGCCCACCGAGCGTGAGATTGAGCTGGCCGAGGAAATTCTGGCCTTGATGCCCAGCATGGACATGGTGCGCCTGGTCAGCAGCGGCACCGAAGCGGGCATGAGCGCCATTCGCCTGGCGCGTGGCGCCACGGGCCGCAGCAAGATCATCAAGTTCGAAGGCTGCTACCACGGCCACGCCGACGCGCTGCTGGTCAAGGCCGGTTCAGGGCTGGCCACATTCGGCAATCCCACCAGCGCCGGCGTGCCGCCCGAAGTGGTGCAACACACCCTGGTGCTGGAGTACAACCACCTCGCCCAGCTGGAAGAAGCCTTTGCCCTGCACGGGCAAGACATTGCCTGCCTCATCATCGAACCCATTGCCGGCAACATGAACTTCGTGCGCGCCCGCACCGACTTCGTGCGCCGCTGCCGCGAGCTGTGCACGCAGCACGGCGCCCTGCTTATTTATGACGAAGTGATGACCGGCTTCCGCACCGCGCTGGGCGGCGTGCAGAGCCTGCACGCGCAGGCCATTGACGGCTTCGCGCCCGATCTCACCGTCATGGGCAAAGTTATCGGCGGCGGCATGCCGCTGGCCGCCTTTGGCGGGCGGCGCGCGGTCATGGAACAGCTCGCCCCGCTCGGCCCCGTTTACCAGGCGGGCACGCTCAGCGGCAACCCCGTGGCCACCGCCTGCGGCCTGGCCACGCTACGCGAAATCCGCCAGCCCGGCTTTTTTGAAAACCTGTCCGCCAAAACCCGCACCCTCACGCAAGGGCTGACCGCCGCCGCCAAGGAAGCGGGCGCGCCCTTCTGTGCTGACAGCGAAGGCGGCATGTTCGGCTTTTTCCTGCTGCCCACGCTGCCGCAGAACTACGCCGAAGTCATGCGCACCGACAACGCGCGCTTCAACCAGCTTTTCCACGGTCTGCTGGCGCGCGGCATCTACACGGCCCCCGCGCTGTACGAGGCGGGCTTTGTCAGCGCCGCCCACACGGACGAGGACATTGCCATCACCCTGGAAGCAGCGCGCGCCGTCTTCCAGCAGCTAGGCCAAAACTCATAAATCAATAGCAAACAATCGCCACCCCATCTGCCATAAAGGCACTTTTCTCTGGGCATTTTCACACCCTTGGCGTCAGCAACCCCAGAGACGGATGGGCCAGCCAGATACCCGCCATGGCGGGGCCGACGCCCCAGTGAGGACTGGCTTTGCACCGCTGCGGCTCTCCCAAAGGAGCCGCCTTGCTGCCCGCCTTGCAGAAAACGCACACCGGCTCGCATGCCTGCACTTCACCCCGCCTGGCCGTGACGCATGTCACGCCGCTGGGTGGCGGATGCGCGCAAAATGCCCAAATTTGGCAACCCCACTTTTTGCAACGGAGCTTTCCCCATGCGATACATGCGAAATGCCCTGGCCCCCGCTTTCGTCGCCTTCTCCCTCATTGCCAGCGCTGCTGGCGCCAGTGCGACCCCGAATACGGCAACGGCAGCCGCCACCCCGCCCGTGCAGGCAGACATGGCCCAGCGCGACACGGCGCTGCAAAACCTGGTTCAACGCAATAACGCCCGGCAAGAGCAGCGCATGGCCCAAGCTGCGCCTGCGCCAGCCGCGACCCCAGCAGTCCTGCCGCCCGCAGAAGTGGAGCCCCCCGCCCCCCGCACGCGACAGGCCGCACCAGCCAAGGTGAAGTCTGTACCGGAGGCCGACCTGAGCGGCCTGCCCGTGCGCGCCGAAATCCGCCCGCCCGAAAACGCCGCCAACCACCCCGGTTACATCTACAACGGCGACGGCGTGAACTGCACGCTCTACCCGGCACGCTGCCCTCGCTGAACCGCCCCTTGCTGCTCAGGCAGCCTATGGCTGGCCTAGCCGCAGAACTGGTCTTTGCGCTGGCATGCGGCGGGCGCTGCCTTCTAAATCAACCACGCTGAACCCGTGCATGAACCCGCGCGGTTTGGCGGTGCCGCATGAGCAGGCCAAGGTGCGCGCGCTTTTTAGAACCTGTTCAAAGTCTCAGCGCGAGTGGGCAACCAGCGGTTGAGAGATGGGATGCAAGGCGCAAAACGCGGCCAATAGCCGTGATAGCCCGTAGATAGCCCCCGTGCTTGGCAAGTTTTGCAACGCCGCAGACCATCCAAATCCGCTGGAATGCCCGCCGTGCAGGGACTTTGAACAGGTTCTTATGCAGCCCAGACCCAATGAAATGAGGCACAGGCATCCAGCGCCGGCCCGGTATTTCAGCCACAAGGCAGCCAAAGGGGCTGGGCGCCAACCGTGGCGCGCGGCCCCACAGGCTGGCGCCGTACCGCTGCGCCAGCCAGGTTGGATGCCGCAAGCCGCGGAAAAAATAACGCGAGTGCGTATCCGCGGCAGCGCACAACAGCGCTAATTCAGGCCGCCTGCCCTCGCGTTTCCCGCCCCAGCAGCGCAACGGCCACCGCACCCACGGCAATCGTGGCGGCAAACAGCGCAAAAGTGGCGTCAGTGCCCCAGCCCTGTGCCCCCAGGAACGGAATGGCCAGCGGCCCCAGAATGCCGCCCACGCGGCCAATGGCCGCCGCCGTACCTACCCCGCCTGCACGGATGGCCGCCGGATAGTTCTCCGGCGAGTAGGCATACAGCGCCCCCCAGGCGCCCAGATTGAAGAAAGACAACAAGGCGCCAGACAGCAGCAACGCCGTTTCGCTGCCCGCGCTGCCAAAGGCCCAGGCGCTCGCCGCCGTGCCCAGCAAATAGGTCACCAGCACGAACTTGCGGCCCACACGTTCAATGAGCCAGGCCGCCGTGAAATAACCGGGCAACTGCGCCAGCGTCATCAGCAGCACGTACTCGAAGCTCTTGATCAGGGCGAAGCCCTTGCCCACCATCACGCTCGGCAGCCACAGAAACATGCCGTAGTACGAGAACACCACCGTGAACCACAACACCCACAGCATGAGCGTGGCACGGCGGTGCTCGGCCGACCACAGGCGCGCCAGCCGCGCCGTCCACGGCAGGCCGGCAGCGCGCGGCGCGGTGGGCTCATCGGCCGGCAGCTTGCGGCGCAGGTACAGCGCATAAAAGGCCGGCAGCGCACCCAGCAGCAGGGCCACGCGCCAGCCCGTGTCGGCGGCAAAGCGTGGAATGACGAAATAGGCAATCAGCGCCGCCAGCAGCCAGCCCACGGCCCAAAAGCTCTCCAGCAGCACCACCACGCGGCCGCGTTCGTGCGCGGGCACACGCTCAGACACATAAGTGGCCGCTACCGGCAGCTCGCCACCCAGCCCCATGCCAATGAAAAAGCGCAGCACCATCAGTACCGCCAGCGTGCTGGCAAAGGCGCTGAGGCCGCTGGCCACGGCAAACAGCAGCAGGGTAATAACGAACACATGCTTGCGCCCGATGCGGTCAGCCATCGTGCCGAACAGCACCGCCCCCACGGCCATGCCCACCGAGTTGATGGCGCCCAGCCAGCCCATTTGCCCGGCAGACAGCCCCCAGTCGGCCTTGAGGGCCGCCAGGATGAACGACAGCAGCCCCACGTCCATGGCGTCGAACATCCAACCCAGGCCGGAGAGCGTGAGCAAGCGGTTGCGGGAAACGGGCGGCGCGGCAGCAGGAACAGTCATGACAGCGTATCCAAAGGTAAACAAAAGCCAAAACGGGCGGATGGTAACGGCTCCATGGCAGCCCACGATCCCGGCGTGAGCCGGAAAAGGCCGCTGCAATCATGCAATCAGATACGGGGCACAAGGCGGCCAGCCTCACCCGGCCCGCGCGACCGCACTCGCCTTGCCCGCGGCTGGCCTGACAGGACTGACTGGCGGCAAGGTTTTGCACGCGCTTCACGCGCCCTCTATGGCGCAATCACCCCCAAACACCGGCCAGCGGGCAACCGCTACGATCGCCGCATGGCCAAGGACAAGAACATTTACGTCTGCAACGCATGCGGCGCCAGCAGCCCGCGCTGGCTGGGCAAGTGCCCGGCCTGCGGCGCCTGGAACGCGCTGGTGGAAACCGTGGCCGAAGCGCCCGCGCCCGGCGGCAAGAACCGCCTGGGCGGCGCGCATGCCGGGCTGGCCCCGGCGCAGCCGGTGCGGCCGCTGGCCGACATTGAAGCGCAGGACGTGGCCCGCACGCCCACCGGCCAAGGCGAGCTGGATCGCGTGCTGGGCGGCGGCATCGTCGAAGGCGCGGTGGTGCTGATCGGCGGCGACCCGGGCATTGGCAAGTCCACCCTGCTGCTGCAGGCGCTGGACGCCTTGCAGCGCGGCGGCATGGCCACGCTGTACGTCACCGGCGAGGAAAGCGGCGCGCAGGTGGCGCTGCGCGCGCGGCGGCTGGGGCTGGCCGGCTCGCGGGTGGCGGTGCTGGCCGAGATCCAGCTGGAAAAAATCATCGCCACCCTGGCCGAGCAGCGGCCGGCCGTGGCCGTGATCGACTCCATCCAGACGCTGTACAGCGACCAGCTCACCAGCGCCCCCGGCAGCGTAGCTCAGGTGCGCGAATGCGCCGCGCACCTGACGCGGTGGGCCAAGGCGCAGGGCTGCGCCATCGTGCTGGTGGGCCACGTCACCAAGGACGGGCAGCTGGCCGGCCCGCGCGTGCTGGAGCACATGGTGGACACGGTGCTGTACTTCGAGGGCGACACGCACAGCAGCTTCCGGCTCATCCGCGCCATCAAGAACCGCTTTGGCGCGGTCAACGAAATCGGCGTGTTCGCCATGACCGAAAAAGGCCTGAAGGGCGTGAGCAACCCCAGCGCCATCTTCCTGAGCCAGCACGCCCAGGCCGTGCCCGGCAGCTGCGTGCTGGTGACGCTGGAGGGCACGCGCCCCCTGCTGGTGGAAATCCAGGCGCTGGTCGATGGCGGCGGCCCCAGCCCGCGGCGCCTGTCGGTCGGGCTGGAGCGCGACCGCCTGGCCATGCTGCTGGCCGTGCTGCACCGCCACGCGGGCGTGGCCTGCGGCGACCAGGACGTGTTCGTCAACGCCGTGGGCGGCGTGCGCATCAGCGAACCGGCGGCCGACCTGGCGGTGATGCTGGCCATCACCAGCAGCCTGCGCGGCAAGCCGCTGCCCAAGGGCTTTCTGGCCTTTGGCGAAGTGGGCCTGGCTGGCGAGGTGCGCCCCGCCCCGCGCGGGCAGGAGCGGCTCAAGGAAGCGGCCAAGCTCGGCTTCACCGTGGCCGTGGTGCCCAAGGCCAACGCGCCGAAAAAAGGCGACCAGGCCTTTGGCGGCCTGCGCATCCACGCCGTCGAGCGCGTGGACGAGGCCATGGCGCTGGTGCGCGGGCTGGAGGACTAAGCCACAGCCTCAGGCCTGACTGACGCCATGGCGCCGCCCGGTTGTTCGTCCCCACGCCCCCGGCCCGAGCCGGTATTTCAAGCGCCCATTCACTGGCCCCATCCGCTCATCCGCATGCCAACCCGCACCACCCGGGCGGCATAACCGATTTCTATAATGGTTTTTTCACTTGGCAGCCAATGCAGATCGCTTGCGCTCAGGCTGCTTTTTTCACCGCAAAGGAGCTTTCCCGATGTTCGACGTCTTGATCCGCGAAATGGCCGTGCGCTTCGGCTTGGGTGACAAAGGCCTGCCCTTGATGCAAATGCTGCTGGCCTACATGACGCAAAAGGAAACGGGGGGTTTGCCTGGTTTTCTGGAGAAATTCAAAGCCGCCGGGCTGGGTCCCATCATTCAGTCCTGGCTGGGCGGCGGCCCCAGCGCCCAGCCCGTTAGCAACAGCCAGCTGGAAACCGTGCTCGGCGGCAGTGGCGGCCTGCTCTCGCAACTGACTGCCCAGCTGGACGCCCCGCGTGACAACATCACCTCCGCAGTGGGTTACGTCCTGCCCCCGCTGGTCGGCAAGCTCACCCCGGGCGGCAGCATGCCTTCGGCCCTGCCGCCAGAAGTGAGCAGCATGGCCGCCACCGGGCAGGCACTGCTGGCCGCCCCGGCTGCCGCCAGCAGCGCGCAGGCCGCAGCAGGCGGCGGCATGATGAAATGGCTGCCTTGGGTGGTGGTGGCCGCCGCCGCCTTGTTCGGCCTGAGCTATTGCGGCAAGAACAAAGGCGCCACCACCCCTTCCGCGCCCGCTGCCCCGGTGGCCGAGCCCCCGGCCGTCACGGCCCCGGCCTCCACATCCGAGCCGGCATCCATGGCACCTCCCGCTTCTGCCAGCTCCGAGATCACGCCGCCCGTGGCCCCGGCCAGCGCCGAAGCCACCACAACCGCACCGCTCGCTCCGGCATCGGAAACCGCGCCGCTGGCCACGTCAGAAGCCATGCCCACATCACCCGCCACCACAGGCGGCGCTTCTGAAGCCACCTCCGCTGCTGCTTCCGCCCCCGTGGCAGTCGCAGCCGGTACGGACGACGCCAATGCCCCCGCAGGCGCTTCGGTTGTGACCTGGACTTACAACGACACGCCCGCGCTGAAGGTTTATTTCGACACGGGCAAATCAGAAGTACCCGCCCAATTCGCCACTGAGGCGGCTACCCTGGTGGAACACCTGAAAACCCACCCAACGGCGCAGGCGGTGATTTCCGGCTTCAACGATCCCACCGGCAATGCGGCCCTGAACGCCGAGCTTTCGAAAAATCGCGCCAAGGCCGTACAGGCCGCCCTGGTGGCCGCTGGCGTGGCCGAAGATCGCACGGTGCTTGAAAAACCAGCAGACACCACCGGAAACACCATCAGCCGCGCTGCCGCCCGCCGGGTGGAAGTCATCATTCGCCCATGAAAATGCTTCAGCCATTCAAGGCATGAAACAAAAAAACGGACGCCGTGGCGTCCGTTTTTTTATGGCTTCGCTCATTCTGCGAGGCCAGGTTTTTCAGCCACCCCTGTGGCTAGTTAGGCAATGGCTGCCTCTGCCAGAATCAGGCGCTGAGCAATTGCTGCAGCTCACCTGACTCGAACATCTCCATCATGATGTCGGAGCCGCCAATGAACTCGCCATTCACGTAAAGCTGCGGAATGGTCGGCCACTGGCTGTATTCCTTCACCCCCAGGCGGATCGCTTCGTCCTCCAGCACGTTGACGGTGACCAGCTTGTCCAGATCCAGGCCACTGGCCTTCAGAATCTGCACGGCACGCCCAGAAAAACCACACATTGGAAAGCTGGCGCTGCCTTTCATGAAAAGCACCACCGGATTCTGCTTGACCAGCGCATCAATGCGCTGCTGCGCGTCACTCATGACCCAACTCCTTTACGAATAAAAAGCAAATGCAGCAAATAAGCCGCGAAAACTGTGGCCGTGATTATTCCACCGGCACGCCTTCAGGATGCCACTGGAACAACAATGGCCCGCACAATGGCGGGCCATTGACCATGCCTGGACCTGAAACCACCAGGCGCGGCAGCTGAATCAGGCAATCAGGAAAGCGTTGCGATCCTTGCCTTCGATCCACTTGGGCGGCTTGCCCCGCCCGGTCCACGTGGCGCCGCTGGCTGGGTCACGGTACTTGGGCGCCACCTTGGCGCCGGCTTGGCGCGAAGCGCGACGGCGGCCGCTGGGGAAAATGTCCTGCTGCGTCAGGCCATATTGCTCAATCAGGGCATGAACCTTTTCCACCGCAGTGGCCAGTTCGCTTTTCCTTGCCTGCTCAGCCTGCGCCTGCAGCACGCTGATCTGGTTCAAGATTTCCTGGTAGCTTGGTGTCGTGGTCATGGCAACCGAATATCCTTTTCAAAACAGTGATGGAATAGGAAGCCTGAATATAACACTCCGGATTCTTTCTGGGCTTTTTTATCCCAAAAAACCTCCGGTCAAAGGCCGGGCCAGCACTTTTTCGATACGGCGCCCCTCCAGCGCCAGCACTTCAAACTCCCAGCCCGCCGCTTCAATATGCTCGCCAATACGCGGCAAATGCCCTGCTTCGGCTAGCAGAAGACCCGCCACGGTGTTGTAACGGCCTTTTTCCTCATTGGGCAATGCCTTGATTTCAAGGCGGGCTTTCATTTCATTGACGGGCATCAACCCTTCCAGCTCCCAGGCCCCATTACCCACGGGGGTGGCCCATGCGTCCACGTGCGCACCGGGTTTCAGTTCGCCCGTAATGGCTTCGAGCAAATCACGCGGCGTCATCATGCCCTGCACCACGCCGTATTCGTCCACCACGAACATCAGACGCCCCGATTTGGCGCGCAACTGCTCCAGCATTTCCAAGCCACTCAGGGTTTCAGGCACAAAAGCGGCCGGCTGGCAATGCTTTTGAAGGGTTCCTTCCGCATCCCGCCCCAGCTCCAGCAAGCGCGCCACGCCAATCATTCCAACGACTTCATCCAGCCCGCCCTGGCACACGGGATACCAGGAATGCGATTCCCGCTCGCCACGGGCCGCCACATAATCCAAAGCCTCGGCCACCGTGTAATGCGCGTGCAGCCAGTCAATATCGCTGCGGGGCACCATCAGTGATGTCAAAGGCCGGTCATCCAGATGAAACACATTGCGCACCATTTGGTGTTCGTGCGCTTCGATCAGGCCCGCATCCACCCCCTCTTCCAGACTGGCGGAAATTTCTTCCGCGGTGACGGCCCGCGCACCGCTGTCATCAATCCGCAGCAGTTTCAGCACGCCCTGAGTAGAAAACGCCAGCAAGGCCACAAACGGCTTGGCCAGTGCCGCCAGCCAGCCCATGGGCTGCGCCACCCAGCGCGACACGGTTTCCGGATAAAGCTGCCCGATGCGCTTGGGCACCAGCTCGCCAAACACGATCGTGACGAAGGTGATGACGGCCACCACCAGCACCGTGGCGGCAATGGCGGCGGCGCGCTCGCCCATGCCCAGGGCCATCAACCAGCCCGCCACCGGCCCGCTGAAAGCCGACTCGCCCACAATGCCGTTGAGCACCCCGATGGACGTGATGCCCACTTGCACGGTGGAAAGAAACTGGGTCGGGTCGGCCATCAGCTTCAGCGCGGCTTGGGCTCCCGCATCTCCCGCCTCGGACAAGGCCGCCAAACGCGCCTTGCGGCTGGACGCCAGCGCAAGCTCCGACATGGCAAACGCTCCGTTGAGCACGATCAGAAAAAGAATTAGCAGCAGTTCCATGCCTGTGCGGCTCCTCCTTTGATGGCCGCGCGAAGAAAATCGGATCATGGCACTCTATCTGATCGGCGATGTGCAGGGCTGCGATGGCGCCCTGGCCCGCCTGCTGGATCTCATCGACTTTTCTCCCAGCCGCGACCGGCTGGTGCTTCTGGGCGACTTGGTCAACCGCGGCCCGCAGTCCGGCGCCGTCCTGAGGCGGCTGGTGAACTACGGTGACGCCGCTTGCGCCCTGCTGGGCAACCATGACCTGCACCTGCTGGCCTTGGCCTGGGGCGTGCGCCCACCCCATCGCAGCGACACCGTGGCTGAACTGCTGCAAGCCCCCGACGCCCCCGCCCTGCTGGACTGGCTTCGCCACCGCCCCCTGGCCTGGCAAGAAGCAGGCGTGCTGATGGTGCATGCCGGCGTGCTGCCGCCGTGGCGCGCCAGCGATGTGCTGACGCTTGCCGCCGAGGTGCACAGCGTGCTGCGCAGCCCGGCCGTGGGCGAATTTCTGCACCACATGTACGGCAACCAGCCCGACCAGTGGCGCCCCGGTTTGCGCGGCGTGGCCCGCCTGCGCGTCATCGTCAATGCGCTCACGCGGCTGCGCTACTGCACTGCGGACGGACGCATGGAGTTCGACAGCAAGGAGGGCACAGGCCATGCCCCTTCCGGCTACATGCCCTGGTTTGATGTGCCAGGCCGCCTGACTGCGGGCGACGTGGTGGCTTTCGGCCACTGGTCCACGCTCGGCTGGGTGGACCGGCCTGACATCCTCTCGCTCGATACCGGTTGTGTCTGGGGAGGCTTTCTCAGCGCCGTGCGTTTGGGGCCAACGCCGCAAGACCGCACACTCATCCAGGTGCCTTGCCCGCAAGCACAAAGACCCGGCACACACTCTGCCTAGCCCATGCGGTGCTTTCCCCTCCGGAGGTGGCCTAGTCACAAGATGGCGGCAGCGGCATGCATGGCCCGTCGCCACGCATCTCACGTCGTGCTGAACCACGCCACCACTGGCACCATTCCTACACCGCAGCCACGGGGGCTCTGCTAGCATCCTGTTCCAGTTTTACAGGAGCACACCATGCCTAACATCGTCGATTCCGCCATTGAAACCAAAGAGCAGCTGGCATCCAACCTGCGCCGTCTGATTGCCGATGCCGAAGACCTGCTGAGCGCCACCGCAGGCCAAACCGATAGCCGTGTAGCCGAGCTGCGCGCCCGCGCTCGCGAAAACCTGCTGGTCGCCCGCGAAAAGCTGGCTGACGCGGATGCCGCCATTCGCGCCAAAACCCGTGAAGTGGCCGCCGCCACCGACGACTATGTGCACGACAACCCATGGTCTTCCATCGGCGCAGCCGCTGCACTGGGCCTGCTCATCGGCGTGCTGATCGGCCGCCGCTGACCCAAGCGCCTATAACACTCCCCCACCCCAGGCCGGACCAGCGGAAACCTCTGCGTTCCGCGACTCCGGCCATTCTTTTTCTGCCCCGTCAAGCATATGCCCATGTCTGACTTTCTTACCCGGCGCGGCGTTGCCGGCCGCCTGCGCGGCTTGCTGGCCGACACGCTGGAGCTGGCGCAGGTTCGCCTGGAGCTGCTCATCATCGAGGCCCGCGAAGAAGCGGCCCGCCTGCTTTCCATGATCGTCTTCGGGCTGGTGTCGGTCATCTTCATCAGCTTCGGGCTCGTGTTTTTGGCGGTTTTCCTCACCGTCTGGATGTGGGATACCCATCGCCTGCTGCTGTTGGGCATTTTTACCGCGCTTTTCCTGGGCGGCGGCCTTACATTGCTGGGGTTGGCTGTGGCGCGCGCGCGCGAAGACACCCGCCTGTTTGCCACCAGCCGTCAAGAACTGCAACGCGACCAGGAAGAATTGCGCCCATGAACGACCAAATTCCTACCCCCGGCTTGGCCAGCGCCCTGTTCAGGCGCCAGTCGCGTGACGCCTTGGCGGCTCGCCGCATGCAACTGCAGCAGCGTTCCACGCAGCTGCGCCAGCAAATCGCCCAAGGCTCCCACGTTTTCCAGCCGGCCGCACGTGTCGCCGACCGTGTTTCTGGCGTTGCCGATCAGGTACGGCAACATGCTCGCCAGCAAGGGCCGTTTCTCATGCTGCTGCTTTCCGCGCTGGCGGGCGCCAGCCTGGTGCGCCCGCGTCTTCTCATGGGCTTGGGGCTGCGCGCATGGTCTGGCTGGCAGGCCTACCTGCGCCTGCGCCCTCTGGCGCAAGGCTTCATGCGCGGGCTGGCTCGCGGGCGCTCCTTGCGCTGAGGCGGCTTGCCGCCCCTTGCCCCTTGCCCCTTGCCCCTTGCAGGCAGGCATGTCAGGCAAAACCCGTCATTTCAGACTGCTCTTGCCGATGCCCCTTCGGCCCCGCCTGCCATTCCCGCCGTTCTCACCCGTTCCCAGGTTGTCAACCGTCCTCGTGCCTGACGCAGCCCACCACGTGGGCTCGTTTGGTTCACCCGGCTTGGCGCTGCTGACTGGCAGGCGCGCAAACCGCTTTGAGCCAAGCTGCGCGGCCAACCACACCAACACGTTAAGCTGCCGTTTCCCGCGTTCTGCATGTTCCCCGTATCGCATGCGGCCACGCGAGCCACAAAGTCGCACAGCCGGATCGGATTTTCTTTGCCGTGAAACGCTTTCATTCCCGCCCCGCCACCTTACCCGCCTCACTGGACTCACGCCCCGACGTGCTGCGGGTGGCCTCATACAACATCCACAAGGGCGTGCAGGGACTCGGGCCTGCGCGACGGCTTGAAATTCACAACCTGGCGCTGGCCGTGGACGCGCTGGATGCCGACATCATTTGCTTGCAAGAAGTGCGCCGCCTCAACCGGCGCGAAGCCGGTTACTTCACCCGCTGGCCAGAGCTGCCGCAAGCCGACTTCCTGGCCCCCGAAGGTTATGAGGCGGTCTATCGCACCAATGCCGTGACGCGGCATGGAGAGCATGGCAACGCCCTGCTTTCACGCTGGCCCGTCATCACGCACCGGCATGAAGACATGTCCGACCACCGCTTCGAGCAGCGCGGCCTGCTGCATGTGCAAGTGCTGGTCGCCGGCACCCCGCTGCATGTGATCGTGGTGCATTTCGGCCTGCTGCCCGCCAGCCGCATCCGGCAGACCTTGCAGCTGCAACGCTATATCGCGCGGGAAATCCCGCCGCACGTCCCCCTGGTCGTGGCCGGAGACTTCAACGACTGGGGCATGCGCATCCGCCGCCTGCTGCGCAGCGACGCACTGCACAGCTTTGAAGGGCCTCGCACCTTCACCTACCCGTCACGCCTGCCCCTGGTTCAGCTTGATCACATCTACGCCCGCGGCATGCAGCCACTGGCACTGACCGCCCCCAGGGGACGCATTTGGGCCCGCATGTCCGATCACCTGCCGCTGATTGCCGAATTCCGGCTGCATCCGGAACACGCCCCTACTTGACGCACCGCCGAGCACAATTACAAAAACTATAGCAACAAATGGCGTCAAATCAGCCGAAAAGCCCTTTTTCACCCATCAAAGAGCCTTGACGGAAATCGAACCGCCCTGGATTGACCTGCCAGAAAACCTGGCAAGTCAGCGCATGACAAAACGGCGCGGTCAAACGGCTTCTCGCATGAGTCAAAAAACCTCACCAGCCATGAAAAAGCCGCCGCACATCAAACCTGATGTGCGGCGGCTTTGAAGATGAACCTCGCGTGGTGCAGGCAAATACTAGCTTGTTGTTACTTCGCGCTTTGCCTCTCACCGCAGAGCCGCCTGAGCGGCTTCTGCAGGGCCATCAAGCCGTTTCGCCGTAAACCGAAACCGTCACTTCAACCACTACGTCCGTATGCAGGGCGACGGCCACAGTGTTGTCACCCACGGTTTTGATGGGGCCGGCGGGCAGACGGATTTGCGATTTGTGCACCTGCACGCCGTGCTGCTTGTTCAGCTCTTCGGCAATGTCGTGATTGGTCACGGAGCCGAACAGGCGGCCGTCCACACCGGCCTTTTGCGTCAGCTTCACGGTGGCGCCGTTCAGCTTCTCGCCCTGGGCCTGTGCGGCAGCCAGCTTCTCGGCGGCCTGCTTTTCCAGCTCGGCACGGCGCGCCTCGAACTCGGCCTTGTTGGCTTCGGTGGCGCGGCGGGCACGACCGGTGGGAATCAGGTAGTTGCGGGCATAGCCGTCTTTGACCTTGACGATCTCACCCAGCGTGCCCAGATTGGCAATCTTGTCCAGAAGAATGACTTGCATGTATGTTTCTCCTTGCTGCGCGGGGCGATCAGATACGGTGCTTGTCCGTGTAAGGCAGCAATGCCAGGAAACGCGCGCGCTTGATGGCAGTGTTGAGCTGACGCTGGTAGATCGCCCGGGTGCCGGTCAGGCGGGCGGGAATGATCTTTCCGTTTTCGGCGATGAAGTCGCGCAGCGTATCGACGTCCTTGTAGTCGATTTCCTCAACGCCAGCGACCGTGAAGCGGCAGAAACGCTTGCGCTTGAACAGCAGCGACTGGGTGTTGCGCTTGGGACGCTTGTCCTTGTTGAATTTCTTGAACGTGGCCATTTAAGAGCCTCCTTGAAACTGATCTTGCTGAAAATCCTGGATGTGGAACACAACCTGCCTCGATTGGCGCGGACTGGCCAGAAACCCGGCAAAGCGCCAGCGGGAGCCAGCACCGTGACGGTCAAGCCGCTCCGCCAAGGCGCCCAGCGCCACGGCCTTGAGGCTTAGTCTGACCTGGCGCACATGGCCTGCCTCTTCCACGCTGGACTCATGCTCAATGTGCATGTCCAGCGCCGGCAGGCCTGCCGGGGTGAAGCGCAGGGCACCACGCTCGGTGATGACGCCCGCAATTTCAACCCGGTTCACACCGCGCCAGTGGGCATCAGTTGGCCTGCTCCGCCTGCTGGGCCTTGCGCGCTTCCTCGCGCTCGACGGTCTTCATCATGGCCGAAGGGGCGGTTTCCGCCTTGACCTTCTGCACGGTCAGGTGGCGCAGCACGGCATCGTTGAACTTGAACGCGTGCTCCAGTTCGCCCATCACGGCCTGATCAGCCTCGATGTTCAGGCACAGGTAGTGCGCCTTGGCCAGCTTGTTGATCTGGTAAGCCAGCTGACGGCGGCCCCAGTCTTCCTGGCGATGAATCTTGCCGCCACCGGCCGTGATCATGCCTTTGTAGCGCTCCAGCATGGCAGGCACTTGCTCGCTCTGATCCGGGTGGATGAGCAAAATGATTTCGTAATGACGCATTCAAACTCCTTGTGGATAAGGCGATGCCGCCGAAACGGCAGCATCAGAAAAAGCCGCCCCCGGCGTCGGCGGGGTGCGGCAAGGTAACTGCGGATTATAGCGCAGTGCTAAAGCACACCAGACCCGTCGGCGCGCCTGTCACCGCAGGCGCGCCAGTCGTTCGCGGCCAGCCTGGGCAGCCTCAGACTTGGGATAGGTTTTGACAAGCTGGTCCAGCGTGGCGCGGGCCGCGCGTGTGTCCTTCAGCTCGATCTGGCAGTTGGCAATGGACAGCAGCGCCTCGGGCGCCTTGTCATGATGGGGAGCAGCCGTCAGGAGCGAGCGGAAGTTGGTAATCGCTTCCTTGTAATCGCGCGTGGCGTATTGCGCATTCCCCAGCCAAAACAGCGCTGCCGGCGCATAGCCGCTGCGCGGGTGCTTTTTGACAAAGCTGGCAAAGCTGGTTTGCGCCGCGCGGAAGTCACCCGAACGGAACACGGCCAGTGCGGCGTCGTATTCGCGGCGCTCGGCGGCCGCCCCCTGATCTGCGGCCGACGCATCCGCGCCCGCATCGCCCTGGCCGGGCGCGGTGGCGCCTTCTCCAGATTCGATCTTGCGCAAGCGCTCTTCCACGCCCTGGGTGGCTTCCTGCTGGCGGCGCTGCAGCTCGGCCACGTCACGCACCAGCTGCTCTTCCTGGCCGCGCGCGCGCGCCAGTTCGCTGCGCAGGGTTTCAATTTGCGATTGCAAGTCAAGCAGGCTGCGGCGCATTTGCGCGTTGTCTTCCACCAGCCTGTTCTGGGCGGTAATGGTCGCGTCAAGGCGCTGGCGCAGGTCAAGAATGGCGCGCCGCGCCTCATCGTCGCCAAACAGGGCGTGCGCGCTGAAGCTGGCTGTGCAGGCCAGCGCCAGCAGCGCCATTCGGACAGATTTCATCAGCATGAAACGCTCGTGGCTCAGCGGTACTTGAATTCAACCCGGCGGTTGCGTGCGTAGGCATCTTCGGAAGCCCCGCCGGCCGCGGGCTGCTCCTCGCCAAAGCTCACGGCCTCAATCTGCGCGTCGGGCGCGCCCACCAGCGTCAGGGCGCGGCGCACGGCTTCGGCACGCTTCTGGCCCAGCGCCAGGTTGTATTCACGACCGCCACGCTCGTCCGTGTGGCCTTCCAGCACCACCTGGCGGCCGCGGTTGGCTTGCAGATAACGCGCCTGCCCGTCAATGACGGACTGGAATTCCGGCTTGACGACAAAACTGTCGTAGTCGAAATAGACGATCTTGCCCACGCCCGCAGGGCCGCCCATGTCCTGGCCCGCGCCGCCCGCCTGCACTTGCGTGACGGCGCTCTGGCCCGCGCCCTGCCCGGCTGCGCCAGCGCCGCCTGTGGTAGCCGTGGCATCGGTCACGGGGGGGGCGTCCAGCTTCACGTCAGTGCCGCAGGCGGCCAGCATGACAGTAAGGGCGGCAGCCGTCAGATAACGCTTGATCATGTCCATTGCTCCTTGAGTGAGTTTTGCGGAATTGGAAAGAGAAACAAACAGGCCTTTCAGCGCTGGAACGGCCCCCAGGCCGGTTCACGGATGTCGCCGCCCTGCCCGGCCAGGCGGGCCTTGATCTTGCCGTCGAGCGTGGTGGTCATCAGCGCCTCGCGGCCGCCCTGGCGCGTGGCATAGACGATGAGACGGCTGTTGGGCGCGAAGCTGGGGCTTTCGTCCTCGCTGGTGTCTGTCAGCGAGGTTACGTTGCCGCTGGCCAGCTCCATCACCTGCAGTTTGAAGGCGCCGCCGGTGCGCGTGATGTAGGCCAGCCAGCGCCCGTCCGGGCTAATGGAGGGCGAAATGTTGTAGCCCCCGGAGAAAGTGACGCGCTGCGCGCTGCCGCCAGAGGCGGGCATGCGGTAAATCTGCGGCGCGCCGCCGCGGTCGCTCACGAAATAGATGGAACCGCCATCGGGCGAGAACACGGGTTCGGTGTCAATGGCCGAGGACTGCGTCAGCCGCCGCGGCTCGCCCCCGCCCGCGCTGATGAGGTAAAGCTGGGAGCCGCCATCGCGCGAGAGCGTCACGGCCAGCGTGCGGCCATCGTGCGACCAGGCCGGGGCGCTGTTGGAGCCCCGGAAGTTGGCCAGCAGGCGGCGGCGGCCGGTGGCCACGTCGTGCACGTACACCACGGGTTTGCGCGACTCGAACGACACGTAGGCCAGCTGCGTGCCGCTGGGCGACCAGGCGGGCGAGATGATGGGCTGCGGGCTGTTCAGCGCGGCCTGGGCATTTTCGCCGTCGGCATCGGCCACCCACAGGGTGTGGCGGTTGCCCGCCTTGGTCACATAGGCCAAGCGCGTGGAGAACACGCCTTTTTCGCCCGTGAGCTTTTCATAGATGTAGTCGGCAATCTTGTGCGCGGCCAGCCGCAAGTCAGCCTGCGGCACCACATAGCCCTGGCCGCCCAGGTCTTGCCCGCGCACCACGTCCCAGAGGCGAAAACGCACGTCATAGCGGCCGTCGCCCCGGCGCGTGACGCTGCCGCCGGCCAGCGAATCGGCGCTGCGCTGGCGCCAGACGGACATGTCGGGCCGGGTGCTTTCATCCATTGGCTGGCCGCTGGCATCCACCGCGCGGAACAGGCCGCTGCGCTCCAGGTCGGCACGCACGATGGCGGCGATCTTCTGTGGTGCGGCGTCTTCGCCGCGAAACGGCGCCAGCGCGATGGGCAGCTGCGTCAGGCCCACGCCCGACACTTCAACCCGGAACTGCGCCAGCGCCGGCAGCGCCGGCGCCAGGGCGAATGACCAAGCCAGCGAGCGGGCCGCGCTGCGGCGCGTGAAAAGAGGCGTCTGGGAAGAAGAGGCAGGGGGCAGGAAATTCATGCGGAGCGGTCACGTTTCAGGCCGCCAGACCATGGCAGGTCTGGCACAGCGCGGCATGGTACACACTCAGGCTGGCCTGCCGCTGGCGGCGGCGTTACCAACGGTATCCATGAAAAGCATCCCGTTGCGCCTGCCGCCCGCCTCTGCCGCCGATGCCCGCTGTCGGCCCATCCCGCCCATGCTGGCCGGTACAAGGCCCCTGCCTTGCCGCCGCTCTGCCGCCACGGCCCGGCCAGCGCTTTCCCCTTTCTACAATCCGCCGCGCCTTTTCTTTTTCCCGCATGGCCGCCGCGCCGTGCCACACCGGCCCCTGTCGCGCCTGACCGGGCGCACACGGCCCACACACGGCCCACACGGTCTTTACTCACGCCACCCGTTTTCATTGCCCGCGCGCCACATGTCCTCCACCCCGCTCCCGCCGCCTGACAGCCCGTCCGCGCAGCGCCCGCTGAAAGCCCGGCTGGCCCGGCTGTGGGCCTATTTCCGCCATTACCGCGCGGGCTGGGTCATGGCCGTGCTCGGCACGGTGGTCAGCGGGCTGAGCGAGGCGGCCATTCCCGCGCTGCTCAAGCCGCTGCTGGACGAGGGCTTTACCCAGCGCACGTTGCCCGTGTGGGCGCCGGGGCTGGCCATCGTGGGCTTGTTCATGCTGCGCGGCACGGCGCACTTTGCCAGCCAGTACGCGCTCTCGCGCATTGCCAACGAAGGCATGGTGCTGCTGCGCCGCCAGTTGTTCGACCGCCTGCTGCACGCCGAGCTGGCGCTGTTCGCGCGCCAGCAGGCCAGCCAGCTGGCCAACACCATCGTTTATGAGGTGCAGACCGGCTCCATCTCGCTGGTGCAGGCGCTGCTCAGCACCACGCGCGACAGCGTGACCGTGGTGGCCCTGCTGGCCTACCTGCTGTATCTGAACTGGCCGCTCACCCTCATCGTGCTGGCGCTGGTGCCGGTGGTGGCCTTCATCCTCAAAACCATGTCGCGGCGGCTGTACCGCGTGACGCAGCAAAGCCAGGCCGCCACCGACGCGCTGGCCTACGTGGTGGAAGAAAACGTGCTGGCCCACCGCATGGTGCGCCTGCATGGCGCGCAGGCCGCGCAGGCCGACCGCTTCAACGCGCTGAGCATGCGCCTGCGCAGCCTGGCGCTGAAAGCCACGCGCGCGGCGGCGGCCACCATGCCGCTGACGCAGCTGGTGTCGGCCATCGCGCTGTCGGTGGTCATCGGCATCGCGCTGTCGCAAAGCCAAAGCGGCGGCCAGGGCGTGACGGTGGGCGGCTTTGTCGCCTTCATCGGCGCCATGCTGATGCTGATTGCCCCCATGCGCCGCCTGGCCGACGTGATTCACCCCATCACCCGCAGCCTGGCCGCGCTGGAGCGCGGGCTGGACCTGCTGGACACCGTGCCGCCCGAAACCGACCCCGCCGCCGCCCCCGCCACGTCAACGCCCGGCGCCCCCGCTGGCCTGCCTGCCGCTGGCACTGACGCTGACACGCCTGCCGCGCGCGCGCGCGGCGAGGTCACGCTGGAACAAGTCAGCCTGGCCTACCCGCAGGCCGACGCCCCGGCGCTGGACAAAGTGACGCTGCACATCCGCGCCGGTGAAACCGTGGCGCTGGTCGGCCCCTCCGGCGCGGGCAAGACCACCCTGGTCAACCTGCTGCCGCGCTTCGTGCTGCCCACGGCCGGGCACGTGCGGCTGGACGGCGTGGACCTGGCCCGCTGGCCGCTGGCCGCGCTGCGCGCGCAGTTCGCGCTGGTCAGCCAGGACGTGACCATGCTCAACGACAGCATCGCCGCCAACGTGGCCCTGGGCGCGCCCCAGATCGACCGCGCGCGCGTCGAACAGGCGCTGCGCGACGCCAACCTGGCCGCCCACGTCGCCACGCTGCCGCAGGGCATCGACACCGTGCTGGGCCACAACGCCACCCAGCTCTCCGGCGGCCAGCGCCAGCGCCTGGCCATTGCCCGCGCGCTCTACAAGAACGCCCCCGTGCTGCTGCTGGACGAGGCCACCAGCGCGCTCGACACCGAGAGCGAACGCCTGGTGCAGCAAGCCATGGCCCGCGCCATGGCCGGGCGCACCACGCTCGTCATCGCACACCGCCTGTCCACCATCGAACACGCCGACCGCATCGTCGTCATGGAACGCGGCCGCATCGCCGAGCAAGGCACCCACGCCCAACTGCTGGCCGCCGGCGGCCTGTACGCGCGCCTGCACAGCGGCGGCGGCGCCTCGGCCTGAACATCCGCGCACGCTGGTCACGCGGCGCCTGCCCAGCCCCAAGTGCTCTAAAAAATAGAGCAATCAACCCTTTCCCCATCTGCCCTGAAAGGCAAAAAAGCCCTCCCTTCCAGCGTCATCCACCAGGCCGCCGTATGATCGCCCGGCTGGGCCAGCGCCGCCTTTTGGGCACTGGCCGCACGCCTTCTTTCCCCACCTCTTTTCTGCCCACGCCGCCATGAACGCCCCCCTGCCTGCCGCCGCTTTTGATGCCCCCGCCGCGCTGGACCACGTGAGCCGCGCGTGGGATGGCGACATCGTGCACCGCCTGGCCGAATACATCGCCATTCCCGCCAAGTCGCTCGCTTTTGACGCCGACTGGGCCGCGCACGGCTTCATCGACGCCGCCGTGCGCCAGGCCGCCGACTGGGTGCTGGCGCAGAAGGTGCCCGGCCTCACGCTGGAAGTGGTGCGCCTGCCGGGACGCACGCCGGTGCTGTTCTTTGAAATCCCCGCCACCCGCGCAGGCGGCACGCAAACCGCGCTGCTGTACGGCCATCTGGACAAGCAGCCCGAATTCAACGGCTGGCGCAGCGATCTCGGCCCCTGGACGCCCAAGTACGAGGACGGCAAGCTCTACGGCCGCGGCGGCGCCGACGACGGCTACGCCGTCTATGCCGCCATTGCCGCCGTGCAGGCGCTCAAGCGCCAGAACGCGCCGCACCCGCGCATCGTGGGCCTGATCGAAACCAGCGAGGAAAGCGGCTCCATCGACCTGCCGCCCTACATCGACGCCCTGCGCCCCCGCCTGGGCGACGTGGGCCTGGTCGTCTGCCTGGACTCGGGCGCGGGCAACTACGACCAGCTCTGGCTCACCACCAGCCTGCGCGGCATGGCCAGCGGCACGCTCAAGGTGGAGGTGCTGACCGAGGGCGTGCACTCGGGCGACGCCTCGGGCCTGGTGCCCAGCAGCTTCCGCATCATGCGGCAGGTGCTCGACCGGCTGGAAGACAGCCGCACCGGCCGCCTGCTGCCCCAGCCCTTTCACTGCGAGATTCCGGCCGAGCGCATCGCGCAGGCCCGCGACACCGCCGCCATCCTGGGTGACGAGGTGTGGCGGCGCTTTCCGTGGGCGCACCACGACTGCGGCGGCAGCGCCACCTTTGCCCTGCCCACCACCACCGACCCGGTGGAAGCCCTGCTCTCACGCACCTGGCGGCCCACCCTCAGCGTGACCGGCGCCGAAGGCCTGCCCGCCCTGCAAGACGCGGGCAACGTGCTGCGCCCCTACACCGCCTTCAAGCTCAGCCTGCGCCTGCCCCCGCTGGTGGACGCCACCCGCGCCGTGCAGGAGCTCAAGACCCTGCTGGAAGACAACGCCCCCTACCAGGCGCGCGTGACCTTCCACGCCGAAGGCGGCGCCACCGGCTGGAACGCCCCGGCCATCGCCCCCTGGTTCGGGCAGGCGCTGCACGCCGCCAGCCGCGCCCACTTTGGCGCGCCCTGCGGCTACATCGGCCAGGGCGGCACCATTCCGCTGATGAACATGCTCAGCGCCGGCTTCCCCCGCGCGCAGATGATGGTGTGCGGCGTGCTCGGCCCCAAGAGCAACGCCCACGGCCCCAACGAATTCCTGCACGTGCCCTACGCCCGCAAGCTCACCGCCGCCGTGGCCCAGGTGCTGGCGGCCATGCCCTGAGCGCCGGCCCAGCGCCTCTGCACGGCGGGCAAGCAATGGGCTGGGGCGGTGTGCCCAAGCCCGTTGCAGGGCTTCGCCAAGCCACACTGCGTATCGCTCCCAAAAAAATAGCGCTCCAGGCCGTCACTACGGCCTGAACGGCCTTTTTTCTTTGCAAGCCCCTGGCCATTGGGGCGGAGCGCCGGGCGCTTGTGCCATCATGCGCCCACCAACTTCGTGACGGCGCCTGCGGCTGCGCGCCAGCGGCACAAGGCATGCGCGCCTTCACCACTTGCACGAGGCGTGACCAATGAGCGAACCGGTTTTCGACACCATCATCGTGGGCGCAGGCACGGCCGGCTGCCTGCTGGCCAACCGCCTCTCGGCCGACGCCACGCGGCGCGTGCTGCTGCTGGAAGCCGGCGGCAAGGACAACTACCACTGGATCCACATCCCCGTGGGCTACCTCTACTGCATCGGCAACCCGCGCACCGACTGGCTGTTTCAGACCGAACCCGCCGCCGGGCTGAACGGCCGCCGCCTGCGCTACCCGCGCGGCAAGGTGCTGGGCGGGTGCAGCAGCATCAACGGCATGATCTACATGCGCGGCCAGGCGCGCGACTACGACCACTGGGCCGACCTCACCGGCGACGACGCCTGGCGCTGGCGCCACTGCCTGCCCGACTTCATGGCGCACGAGGATCACTACAAACTCGATAGCACCCTGCCCTACAGTGGTGTGCCTCAACAGCCACTTGATACCTCATCGCCGCCCGCCTTCGCCGCCCTGCACGGCCACGGCGGCGAATGGCGCGTGGAAAAGCAGCGCCTGCGCTGGGACGTGCTGGACGCCTTCGCCCAGGCGGCCGGGCAGGCCGGCATTGCCGCCACGGACGACTTCAACACCGGCAACAACGAAGGCGTGGGCTACTTCGAGGTAAACCAGCGCGCCGGCTGGCGCTGGAACGCCAGCAAGGCCTTTCTGCGCCCCGCGCTGGCCCGCCCCAACCTCACGGTGTGGACGGGCGCGCAAGTGCGCCGCGTGACCCTGGCGCGCGAGGGCGGCGAGGGCAGCCACGGCGCGCTGCGCTGCACCGGCGTGGCGCTGGTGCGCGCCGACGGCCAGGCCGTCACCGTGCGCGCCGCGCAGGTGGTGCTGGCCGCGGGCAGCATTGGCTCGCCGCACATCCTGCAACTGTCGGGCATTGGCCCGGGCGATGTGCTGCACCGCCACGGCATCGCGGTGCAGGCCGACCTGCCGGGCGTGGGCGCCAACCTGCAAGACCATTTGCAGATTCGCAGCGTCTACAAGGTGCATGGCGCGCTCACCCTCAACCGGCTGGCCGCCACGCCCTGGGGCAAGGCCCGCATCGGCCTGCACTACCTGCTGCGCCGTGGCGGCCCCATGAGCATGGCGCCCAGCCAGCTCGGCGCATTCACCCGCTCGTCGCCCGCCTATGCGTGGCCCAACATCCAGTACCACGTGCAGCCGCTCAGCCTGGACGCCTTTGGCGAGCCACTGCACCGCTTTGCCGCCATCACCGCCAGCGTGTGCAACCTCAACCCCACCAGCCGGGGCACGGTGCACATCACCAGCGCCGACTTCCGCCAGCCCCCTGCCATCGCGCCCAACTACCTGGCCACGGAAGAAGACCGCCAGGTGGCCGCCGACTCGCTGCGCGTGACGCGCCGCATCATGGCCCAGCCCGCGCTGGCGCGCTTCGCGCCGCAAGAGTTCAAGCCCGGCCCGCAATACCAGAGCGACGAAGAGCTGGCCCGCCTGGCGGGCGACATCGCCAGC
This sequence comes from Comamonadaceae bacterium OH2545_COT-014, assembly GCA_003859965.1. Classification (GTDB taxonomy): domain Bacteria; phylum Pseudomonadota; class Gammaproteobacteria; order Burkholderiales; family Burkholderiaceae_C; genus Ottowia. The sequence goes on from RQYR01000008.1 coordinate 82,887, forward strand.
ACCATCTTCCACCCCGTGGGCACCACGCGCATGGGCCGCGACGGCGACCCGCAGGCCGTGCTCACCCCCCGCCTGCAAGTGCGCGACGGGCGCGGCGGCGTGGTGGCCGGCCTGCATGTGGTGGACGCCGGCGTGATGCCCACCATTACCAGCGGCAACACCAACAGCCCCACGCTGATGATTGCGGAAAAAGCCGCGCGCTGGCTGCGCGGCAGCGCTTAAGAGCCTTTTCCAAACCTCGGCGCGGGTGGGCAAGCAGCAGTTGGGACAGGAATGCAAGGCGCCACTTCTGGCGCACATCGCGCCGCCAATAGCCCGCGTGCTATCCCGTGCTAGCCCGTCGTGCCATTGGCATGTTTTGCCTGCGCCACAGGCCGCCCCATCCGCTGGAGCGCCCGCCGTGCAGGGACTTTAGACAGGTTCTGCGCACGTCAACGCCATTCGCTGGCGCGGCGCGCCCGTGCGACCGTTGACGTGGCCCGGGCAAAAGGCGGCATGACAAGCGGCCAGCCGCGTCAGGCAGCGGCCAAAAAGGGCTGAAAATACGGGGTTTTCCAGACCCGCGCCAACGCGGGCCGTGCGCCGCCCGGGCGGCTTTTTTCCTGTCCTTCTCTATGTCCACCATCCTGCAATCGCTCCCCGCCGGCCAGAAAGTCGGCATCGCCTTCTCCGGCGGCCTCGACACCTCCGCCGCCCTGCTGTGGATGCGCCAGAAAGGCGCCGTGCCCTACGCCTACACCGCCAACCTGGGCCAGCCCGACGAGCCGGACTACGACGCCATTCCGCGCAAGGCCATGCAGTACGGCGCCGAAAAGGCCCGCCTGATCGACTGCCGCCGCCAGCTCGTGCACGAAGGCATTGCCGCGCTGCAATGCGCGGCCTTTCACGTCACCACCGCCGGCGTGACCTACTTCAACACCACGCCGCTGGGCCGCGCCGTCACCGGCACCATGCTGGTCAATGCCATGAAGGAAGACGACGTGCACATCTGGGGCGACGGCTCCACCTTCAAGGGCAACGACATCGAGCGCTTCTACCGCTACGGCCTGCTGGCCAACCCGAGCCTGAAGATCTACAAGCCCTGGCTGGACCAGCGCTTCATCGACGAGCTGGGCGGGCGCAAGGAAATGTCGGCCTTCATGCAGCAGGCCGGCTTCGACTACAAGATGAGCGCCGAAAAGGCCTACAGCACCGACAGCAACATGCTCGGTGCCACGCACGAGGCCAAGGATCTGGAAGAACTCTCCAGCGGCATCCGCATCGTCAGCCCCATCATGGGCGTGGCCTTCTGGAAGCCCGAGGTGGACATCCGGCCCGAGGAAGTGCGCGTGCGCTTCGAGGAAGGTCAGCCCGTCGCGCTCAACGGCCAGAGCTTCGACGACCCCGTGGCCCTGATGGCCAAGGCCAATGAAATCGGCGGCCGCCACGGCCTGGGCATGAGCGACCAGATCGAAAACCGCATCATCGAGGCCAAGAGCCGCGGCATCTACGAAGCGCCCGGCATGGCGCTGCTGTTCGCCGCCTACGAACGCCTGGTCACCGGCATCCACAACGAGGACACCATCGAGCAGTACCGCATCAACGGCATCCGCCTGGGACGCCTGCTCTACCAGGGCCGCTGGTTCGACCCGCAGGCCATCATGCTGCGCGAGATGAGCCAGCGCTGGGTGGCGCGCGCCATCACCGGCGAGGTCACGCTGGAGCTGCGCCGCGGCAACGACTACTCCATCCTGGACACCGAAAGCCCCAACCTCACCTACGCGCCCGAGCGCCTGTCGATGGAAAAGGTGGAAAACGCGCCCTTCACCCCGGCCGACCGCATCGGCCAGCTCACCATGCGCAACCTCGACATCACCGACACGCGCGGCAAGCTCGGCATCTACACCAAAAGCGGCCTGCTGCAACTGGGCGAAGGCTCTGTTCTGCCGCAAATCGGCCACGAGCCGGGCGCGCGCTGACCGGAGGCGCGCTGAAACTGAAAGCGCTCCACCCAGGCGCACGCCGCCGCCCCCCAGGCAATCCCTCTCCGGGCAAATCCCGATAGGCGGGTGCGGCACGCCGCCTTACAGTGCGTCCATCGGGCAGCGGTTCATTCAGACGCCGCCGCCACGAGGGGACCAGAGGAGACAAAACATCACCGCCAGAGGCTGCAAAAGCCCGGTAACCAGAACACCCCAAACTGCACCATCCTCTGTACGGAGGCATCACGGGCGCCATCTGGTGCCCGTTTTTCTTTGTCCTTTCCGCTGCCACGGCGCATTGCGGCGCCTGCGCTGAATGTTTTGCCTGCCCGCGCGGATCTCGGCACAGCCTGGCAAGCGGCCCAGGCCTTGCTAACGCTCTGTCACAATCGCGCGCATGGATTGGTTGTTCGTTTCGCTGGCCTCGCTGCTGGCCGGGTTGGTGGATTCGATCGTGGGCGGCGGCGGCCTGGTGTTGCTGCCGGCGCTGTTCGCCACCTTTCCCGGCGTGCAACCCGCCACGCTGCTGGGCACCAACAAAAGCGCATCGGTCTGGGGCACCAGCATGGCCGCGCTGCAATACAGCCGCCGCGTGCAAATGCGCTGGCCGGTGCTGCTGCCCGCCGCCGGCGCGGCGCTGGCCGGTTCGTTTGCCGGGGCGTGGATGGTCACGCAAATCAACCCGGACTTTCTGCGCCGCCTGCTGCCCGTGGCGCTGCTGGCGGTGCTGGTTTACACGCTGGTGAAAAAAGACCTGGGCCGCACCCACGCGCCACGCCACAGCCTGCGCGCCGAGCAGGCCATCGCCGCCGCCATTGGCCTGGTGATCGGCTGGTATGACGGCTTCTTCGGCCCCGGCACGGGCAGCTTCTTCATCTTCCTGTTCGTGCGCTTGCTGGGCTACGACTTTCTCAACGCCTCGGTTTCGGCCAAGCTGCTCAACGTGGCGACCAACCTGGCCGCCATTGCCCTGTTTGCCATGAAAGGACATGTGTGGTGGCAGCTGGGGCTGGTGATGGCGGTGGCCAACGTGGCGGGCAGCCTGATTGGCACGCGCCTGGCGCTGCGGCATGGCGCCGGCTTTGTGCGCGGCGTGTTCATCCTGGTGGTGGGCGCGCTGATTCTCAAGACCGGATACGACGCCTTTTTGCGTTGACGCCACCGCCACTGGGAGGGCGGGGGCGTGCGTGTGACCGCGCTTGCCGCGCCCCCGCTGGCCCGCCCCCGGCCTCAGCGCACGGGCGTGACCTGCACCGGCTCCAGCGCCGAAGGGGTAATGGGCTGCGTGCTCACCCCGCCCGTGACGGGCGCACCGCCAACCGGCACGCCCACAGGCGTTCCTACAGGCACTTGGCCCGGCATGGCGGGCGCCGGCGGCTGGCTGGCGGGCGCGCCCGCGCCGGGGTGCAGCGCCTCTTCCGGGCTGATCGGATCAATCACGCGCACCACGCGCTGCACGCCGTTGGTGCGGCGGGCCACCTCGGTGGCCAGCAAGGCCTCGCGCTCGGTCAGGCGGCCCATGAGGTAAGTGGTGCCGCGCTCGGTCACCACCTTGATGCTGTTGCTGGGCACGCCATTGGCGTCCAGCAGGTTGGCCTTGACGCGGCCAGTCACCAGCGTGTCATGCGAGCGCTGGCTCAGAGAGGAGTTGGGCATCACGGCCAGCTCGTTCACCACGCCCAGCACGTTTTCGGTTTGCTGCACGGCGGCCTGCACGCGCTGGCGGTCGTCCTCGGTGGGCACTTCGCCCGTGAGCAGCACCTTACGGTAATAGCTGACGATGTTGATGTGCCCGCGCCCCTGCAGCGCGTCGGCCGCGCGGTTGCCGGCCCGCAGCTCAATGCCCTGGTCGGTGAGCTGCATGGATGAGCTGCGCCGGTCTGTCACCACCATGGTGCTGACCGCGGCCGTGCCGCCCACCACCAGCGGTACGCAGGCGCTCAGGCCCGCGCCCGCCAGCGCGGCCAGCATGGCAGCGCCCGCCACGCGGCGCGCGGCGGCGGAAAGCGGCCGCGAAGGCTGCGGGCGCCGGCGCGCGTCCAGATCATGCACAGGCCGTGACGGAAGAAAAAAAGGCTTCATTCGCTGCTCTCCGATTCGCCAAGAAGTTGGTCGTCCAGCCCGCCGCACAGGCAGTGCAGCACGAGCTGGTGGGCCTCATGAATGCGCATCAGCCGCTCGTGCGGCACGCAGATGTGCACGTCGGTATCGCGCAGCAGGCGACCCAGCTCGCCCCCGCCGCGTCCGGTCAGGGCCACCACGCTCATCTCGCGCTCATGCGCGGCTTGCGCGGCGCGCACCACGTTGGTGGCGTTGCCGTTGGATGACAGCACCAGCAGCACATCGCCCGCCTGCCCCAGCGCGCGCACCTGCGCGGCAAAGGCATCGGCGAACTCGCCCCGCCGCGCGGCCGCCGTCAGCGTCGCGGCATCCGCGCCCAGCGCCAGCGCGGGCAGCTCGGGCCGCTCGCGCTCCAGCCCGCCCACCAGCAAAGCCGCTGCGTACTGCGCCAGCGCGCCCGAGGCGCCGTTGCCGCACAGCAGCACTTTGCCGCCACTGGTCACGCAGGCCAGCAGCGCCTGCATGGCCTCGGCCACCGGCGCGCTCAGCGGCTGCGCCCACTGGTAATGCAGATCGGCGCTGTCAATGAAATGTTGCTGAATGCGTTGCTCTTGCATTAATAGCAATGATAACGCGGTGCGCCACGCTCCAGGCCCTTTTGGGGCTTGCAGGCGTGAGCCTGGTGGGCGGCCTGCCCGTCCAAGGCAAATGCGCGGCGGGCATCGCGTTCACCGGCGGGGCTGGCGCGCAGGCCACGCCCTTGCCGGGCGGCCCCCAAAGCGGCCTAACCGGCATCGAACGCGGCGCGCAGCCAAGTGATGTGGGCGCCATCCAGGGCCACCACGTCAAACCGGCAGGGCGGCGGCGCGGCATGGTGGCGCAGCAGGTAGTGCTGCGCGGCCAGCACAATGCGCCGCTGCTTGGACGCGCCCACGCTGGCCGCCGCGCCGCCATGCGCGGCGCTGGCCCGCGCGCGCACTTCCACGAACACCAGCGTGCCGTCCGGCTCGCGCATCACCAGGTCGATTTCGCCGCCGCCGCGCCCCGGCGTCCGATAATTGCGCGCCGCCAGCGCCAGCCCGGCGGCCTGCAGGTGCGCCAGCGCCGCGTCTTCGGCGGTTTGGCCCTGCGCCCGTGTGGTGGCGCCGGCGCGCTTCCAGTTCCATAGCGCCATGCGCATGCCCCTTCTGCCTTGAATGCCCTCATGATGCCCCATGCCCGCACACTGCCCAGCTCGCCGGGCCTGCATGCCGCCTTGCCCGCCGCCCAGGCGGCGGCCGGCGCGCAGCATTATCCGGAGGGCGCGCTGTACATGGTGGCCACGCCCATCGGCAACCTGGCCGACATCACGCTGCGCGCCCTGCACGTGCTGGCGCTGGCCAATGCCATTGCCTGCGAGGACACGCGCCACACCCGCCCGCTGCTGCGCGCCTATGGCATCGAGCCGGCCGCTGGCGCGCTGCTGGCCGTGCATCAGCACAACGAGGCGGAAGGCGCGCAAGCCGTGCTGGCGCGGCTGGTGCGCGGCGAGCGCGTGGCCTTCGTCAGCGACGCGGGCACGCCCGCCGTGAGCGACCCCGGCGCGCGCCTGGCCGCCGCCGTGCGCGCCGCCGGCCACCCGGTGGTGCCGCTGCCCGGCGCCAGCAGCGTCACGGCCGTGCTCAGCGCCGCGGGCGCGGTGGCTGCCACAGGCGACAGCGGCTTCGTCTTTGCCGGCTTCCTGCCCGCCAAGGCCGCTGAGCGCGCCGCCGTCGTGGCGCGCCTGGCGGCCGAGCCGCGCGCCGTGGTGCTGCTGGAAGCGCCGCACCGCATCAACGCGCTGGCCGAGGCGCTGGCGCCGCTGGGCGAGCGCCCCGTCACGCTGGGGCGCGAGCTGACCAAGCAGTTCGAACAGATCGCCACCCTGCCCTGCCACGGGCTGGCCGCGTGGCTGGCGGCCGATGCGCAGCGCCAGCGCGGCGAGTTTGCGCTGGTGCTGCACCCGGCCCCCGCCGCCCCGGACACCGGCGCCCGCGAGGCCGAGCGCGTGCTGCGCCTGCTGCTGCCCGAGCTGCCGCTGAAAACCGCCGTGCGGCTGGCGGCCGACATCACCGGCGCGCCGCGCAACGCGCTGTACGAGCGCGCCCTGGCACTGCGCGCGCCGCGGGACTGAGAACCTGTTCAGACGAAGAACCAGTACGCCACCGCAATGGCCGCCAACAGCCCGGCCGCGTCGGCGAACAGGGCGCAGGGCAGCGCGTGGCGGGTGTGCTTCACGCCCACGCTGCCGAAGTACACGGCCAGCACGTAGAACGTGGTTTCGGTAGAGCCCTGGATGATGGCGGCCAGCTTGCCCGCGAAGGAATCCACGCCGTGGGTCTGCATCACGTCCACCATGATGCCGCGCGCGCCGGAGCCGGAGAGCACCTTCATCAGCCCCACCGGCAGCGCGGGCAGAAAGTCGGTGGGCAAGCCCAGCGCGTGCACGGCGGCGGCGATCACGCCCATCACCGCGTCCAGCAGGCCCGAGGCGCGAAACACCGCAATGGCCGCCAGCATGGCCACCAGGTAGGGGATGATGCGCACGGCCACGTCAAACCCCTCCTTGGCGCCATCGACGAAAGCCTCGTACACGTTCACCCGGCGCCACGCGCCCGCGCCCAGAAACAGCAGCACCACGGCCAGAATGCTGGCGCTGCCGATCAGCCCCATCCACGCCGCCGCGTCCGCCGGCGGCAGCGCCGCCAGCCACCAGGCCAGCGCTCCCACGGCGGCCGCCAGCGCCAGCACCGGCCCCACGAAGGCGGCGCGCCACAGCGGCAGGCGCTGGGCCACGGCCACCGCCACCAGCGCCGACAGCAGCGACAGCCCCGTGGCCACCAGCGTGGGCAGAAAGATGTCGGCCGCGTTGAAACCCGTCAGCCCCTGCTTGACCGCCATGGTCTGCCGGATGGCGATGACGGAGGTGGGAATCAGCGTCAGCCCCGCCGTGTTCAGCACGATGAACATGATCTGCGCGTTGGTGGCCGTGTCGGGCCGGGGGTTGAGGGTTTGCAGCTCGTGCATGGCCTTCAGCCCCAGCGGCGTGGCCGCGTTGTCCAGCCCCAGCAGGTTGGCCGACACGTTCATGGTGAGCGCCCCCTGCGCCGGGTGCCCGTGCGGCACGCCCGGCAGCAGCTGGCGCAGCAGCGGGCTGACGCCACGCGCGAAGGCATGGATGACACCCGCGCGCTCGCCCACCTTCATGAAGCCCAGCCACAGCGCCATCATGCCGGTCAGTCCCAGCGCAATCTCGAAGCCGGTCTTGGCCGCGTCGAACAGCGCCGTCATCACGCGCGTGAAGGCGTCAAAGTCGCCCTGCAGCGTCTGCCACAGCGCGGCCACGAAGGCCGCCGCAAAGAAACCGAGCCAAATGATATTCAGAACCATATAAGCCTCCAGCGACCGTCTAACAGGCCAAAGCAGCTATTCTTTTTGAAGCAATCCAACACCCGCACCCGCCATGCCCTGCCACGGCGGCGGCCACGCATTCAATGATGGTATGGTGTCCTCGGGCTGCTCGCCCTGTGCCGGCCACCTGTGTGCACCTGTGTGCCCGCATCTTCTTCAAGGCATGCCGAGAACACGAGGAACCGCCTTTTGCTGATTCACGACACCCTGCAACTGCTGGCCAGCCGGCCCGGGTTTTTTGGCGCGCTGTTCGTCGAACACCTGCAAATCGCCGGGCTGGCTGCGCTGCTGGCCGCCGTGCTGGGCGTTGCGCTGGGGGTGCTCATCAGTGAACACGCGCGGCTGGCGCGGCCCGTGCTGCAGGTCAACAGCATCCTCTACACCATTCCGTCGATTTCAATGTTCGGCTTCCTGATGCCGCTCACCGGCATCGGCAACACCACGGCGGTGCTGGCGCTCACGCTCTACGGGCTGCTGCCCATGACCGGGCACACCTGCACCGGCATGCGCGGCATCGACCCGGCCATCATCGACGCGGCGCACGGCATGGGCAGCTCGCGCTGGCAGGTGCTGTGGCGCGTCAAGCTGCCGCTGGCGCTGCCCGTGATGCTGTCGGCGCTGCGCACCATGGTGGTGATGACCATCGCGCTGGCGGGCATTGCCTCGTTCATTGGCGCGGGCGGGCTGGGCGTGGCCATCTACCGCGGCATCACCACCAACAACGCCGCCATGACGCTGGCCGGCAGCCTGCTCATCATGGCGCTGGCCTTCGCCGCCGACGGCCTGTGCCTGTTCCTGGAAAAACGCATCCCCTGGAGAAAGCCCGCATGAACCCGATGAAACGCCTTCTGCTGCAGGCCGCGTGCGGCCTCGCCTGCGGCGCCGCGCTGCTGCTGGCCGGCTGCGACCGCGCTGCCCCGTCCGCCGCCGGCGCCGCCGGGAATGCCCCCATCCGCATCGCCACCAAGCCGATGACCGAGCAGTTCATCCTGGCCGAGATGCTGGCCCTGCTGATCGAGCGCGACGGCACGCTGAAAGCCGAGATCAAGAAAGGCATTGGCGGCGGCACCGCCAACATCCACCCCGCGCTGGTCAAGGGCGAGTTCGACCTCTACCCCGAATACACCGGCACCGCCTGGCAGTACGTGCTCAAGAAAAGCCCGCTGGCCGACGAAAAGGCGCTGATGGACGCGCTGACGGCCAGCTACCGCGAGCAGTTCGGGCTGGAATGGGTGGGCCTGTACGGCTTCAACAACACCTACGGCCTGGCCGTACGGCAGGCGCTGGCGGACCAGCACCGCCTGCAAACCTATTCCGACCTGGCGCCGCTGGCCGGCCAGCTCACCTTCGGCGCGGAGTACGACTTCTTCGAGCGCGAGGACGGCTACGACGCCCTCACCCGCGCCTACGGCCTGCGCTTTGCCAAGCGGGTGGACATGGACATCGGCCTGAAATACCAGGCCATGCGCCAGGGCCAGATCGACGTGATGAACGTCTTCACCACCGACGGCCAGCTCAGCGCCGCCGGCATCCAGGTCCTGCGCGACGACAAGCGCTTCTACCCCGCCTACCGCGCCGGCACCGTGGTGCGGCAGGACACGCTGGCGCGCCACCCGGCGCTGCGCGGCATCCTGATGAAGATGGACGGCCTGCTGACCGACCAGGACATGGCGCGCCTGAACCACGCCGTGGAAAGCGAAGGCCGCAACGAGCGCGACGTGGCCGCCGCCTTCCTCCAAACCAAGGGGCTGCTGCCGTGAGCCTCATTGCGCTGGACGGCGTGGCCTGCCGCCACGGCAGCCGCACTGTGCTGTCCGGCATCAGCCTGGACATTGACGCGGGCGAGTTCGTCACCGTCATCGGCCCCTCCGGCAGCGGCAAGACCACGCTGCTGCGCCTCATCAACGGCCTGGCCACGCCCAGCGCGGGCCAGGTGCGCGTGCGCGGACAAGACCTGGCCACGGCCGACCTGGTGGCGCTGCGGCGCACGGTGGGCTACGTGATCCAGGAGGCCGGCCTGTTTCCGCACCTGACGGTGCAAGGCAACATCGGCTACGTGCCCAGCCTGCAAGGCGCCCGCCCGGCCGAGCTGCGCCAGCGCGTGCACGAGCTGCTGGACGTGGTGCGGCTGGAGCCCGCGCTGCTCACGCGCTACCCGCATCAACTCTCCGGCGGGCAGCGCCAGCGCGTGGGCATTGCGCGCGCATTGGCGGCGCGCCCCGACATCATGCTGATGGACGAACCGTTCGGCGCGGTGGACGAAATCACCCGCGCCGCGCTGCAAGCCGAAATCCGCCAGATCCACGCGCGCACCGGCGTCACCATCGTCTTCGTCACGCACGACATTCACGAAGCCCTGACGCTGGGCACCCGCGTGCTGGTGCTGCACCAGGGCCGCGTGGCGCAGTTCGGCACGCCGCAGCAGCTGCTGCGCCACCCCGCCACCGAGGACGTGGCCGCGCTCGTGCGCACCGCCTTGCAGAAAACCGGCTTGCCTGCCTGAATCGCGCTTGCTCAGCGCCGTCGCGCGCGGCCTACCGCACCCACTGGTTGAGCTGGATGATGGGCAGCATCACCGCCAGCACGATGAGCATGACCACCACGCCCATGGCCACGATGAGCAGCGGCTCCAGCACCGTGGCCAGCTGCATGGCGCGGCGCTGCACCTCGGCGCTCAACTGGTTGGCCGCGCGTTGCAGCATCACCGGCAGCTCGCCCGTTTGCTCGCCCAGGCGGGCGAACATGGGCAGCAGGCCGGGAAAACGCTTTTTCTGCGCCAGCGCGCTGGCCAGCGGCGCGCCTTCGCGCACCAGCACCAGCGCGTCCTCGGCGTCGGCGCGCATGGCCTGGTTGTTCAGGGTTTCGGCGGCGGCCTGCAAGGCGCGCAGGATGGGCACGCCCGCGCCCGCCAGCATGGCCAGCGTGCTGGCAAAGCGAGCCGCGTTGTAGCCGCGCGCCAGGCGGCCCGCCAGCGGCAGGCGCAGCCAGGCGGCGTCAAAACGCTGGCGAAACGCCGGGCGGCGCAGCGCCAGCCGCACGGCCAGGGTGAGCACGATGAGCGCGCCCAGCAGCCAGCCGCCCCAGCCGCGCACGAAATCGCTGATGGCCAGCATGGCCACCGTGAGCCACGGCAGCGCGCGCTGGGTGCCCGCGAACACGGTGGCCACCTGCGGCACCACGTAACTCACCAGAAAAATGACGATGACGATGGCCACCACGGTCACGATGGCCGGGTACAGCGCCGCGCCCACCAGCTTGGCCTTGAGCGCCTGGCGCTCCTCCAGGTCGTCGGCCAGGCGCTCCAGCACCGCGCCCAGGTGGCCGCCCTGCTCGCCCGCGGCAATGACGGCGGCGTACACCTCGGAAAAATCGCGCGGGTGCTGCGCCATGGCCCTGGCCAGCGGCGCGCCCGCGTTCACCTCGGCGCGCAGCGCGGCGATCAGGTGGCGCTGGCGCTCGTCCTCGGCCTCGTCGGCCAGCGCAGTCAGGGCGCGCTCCAGCGGCAAGCCGGAAGTCACCAGCCCGGCAAGCTGGCGCGTCCAGATCGCCAGCTGCGTGCTGTTGAAGGCGCGCGCGCCGCCCACGGGCCGCGTCAGCAGCGAACCGCCCGCGCCGCCTGCGGCCACCGGCTCCACCGTCAGCGGCGCCAGCGCCTGCGCGCGCAACTGGGCGCGCGCGGCGCGCGCCGTGTCGGCCTCCACCACGCCCTTGCGGGTTTTGCCATCGGCTTGCAGGGCTTCGAACGAGTAGGCGGGCATGGCGTGAAGTGATTGAGAGCCAGATACGGCTTCAGGGCCGCAGGTACGGCCCCGAACGCTCCCGAATGCATAGCAAACGCCAGTAAGCCCCGTGCTGGCGCCCCCGGCAGGAATCGAACCTGCATCTAGCGCTTAGGAGGCGCTCGTTCTATCCATTGAACTACGGCGGCGGCTTCGGAAACGGCTGGCATTGTAGTAGTCCGGCCAGCGCGCGCTGGCCGGGCCGCGCGCGTCAGTCGTAGTCCAGCCGGAAGATCAGGTCCAGCGCGGTGCGCTCGCCCGCCTGGCCGCGCACCAGCCAGCGGCGCGAGAGTTCGTAATAGACGAACAGCGTGCCCATGACGCCGCCCAGGCTGTGTTCATAAGTGGCGTAAAGCCGGTCGCTCAGGCGCTTGCCCAGGGTGACGGTGGCGCCGGCCATGCCTTCGCCGCCGCCGAAGGAAAGCTCGTCCAGCCCGAAGCGCGAGGCCATGCTGCGCCCGTTGCGCCCGCCCAGCAGGGCCAGCGCGGCCTGTTGCAGCAAGGCGGCTTCGGCCCCGCCAGCCGGGGCCGGGCGGCCCAGCACGAGCCAGGCGAGCTTTTCGCTGTCGGGCATGTCGGGCTGGGCGTACAGGCGCACGTGCGGCAGCAGCGCGGTGCCGGTGATTTGCACGCCCACGCGCTGGTCGCTCTGGTAGTTGGGGCGCAGCGCCAGGATGTCGAGCGCCGGGTTGTCGATGGGGCCGGTGAAGCGCACCACGCCGGTGTGGATGTTCAGCTGCTGGCTGTAGGCGCGGAAGGTGCCGCCCACGGTGCGCACGCTGCCCATCACGCGCGTTTGCGCGGCCAAGGCGTTCAGCGGCCCCTGGCTGCTCACCTGCAACTGGCCGGCCAGCCGCGTGTCGATGCCCTGGCCGCGCACATGGAAGGCGTCGCCCAGGTCAATGCGCAGTTGCGCGGCCAGCGTGAGGGGCGGGCCATCCTGGCCAGCGGGAGCGGTGGCCGTGGCGGCAGGCGCGGACGCGCGGGCCGGGCCGCTTTGGCCTGCGCCCACGCGGCCGCCCGCGCCGCGCACGATCACGTCATCGCCCAGGCGGGGGGCGCTTTCGTCGGGCAGTTCGATACGGGCTTCGTCCACGCGCAGCTGGCCGTCAAGCTTGGCATCACTGCCGGCCATGCTGGCCTGCAGGTTGCCGGAGAGCACCACGCGGCGATCCGGGCGGATGCTGGCGTGCAGCTTGTCGATGGTGGCCGACAGGCGCGCGCTGAGCGCGCCGTCCGCCCAGCCCGCTTCGCCCGTGGCTCGCAGCATCCCGCCGCCCTGCCCGGCACGGGCCGCGCTGGCGGCCTGGCCCGTGGCGGCCGGGGGGCGGCCTTGCAGCGTCAGCTCGTCAATGATGAAGCGCGTGCCCGCCAGGCGGCCGCGCAGCTGGCCGTTGCGCAGCTCAATGCCATCGGCCACGGAGCGCAGGCCCACGTCGCTGGCGGTCACGCTGCCGCGCCATTCGGGCGCGCCGCGCGTGCCGGCTACTTGCACGTCAGCGGCCAGCGCGCCGCGAATGCGCCAGCCCGGCGGCGCCAGCACCGACCAGGCGGCGATGCGCGGCAGGCGCGCACGCACGTGGCCCGACAGCGGCGCGCTTTCGGGCCAGGCCCATTGCGTGGCGCCGCCGTGGCCGGGAGCGCGGGTGGCTGTCAGGCGCGAGCGCAGCTCGGCCTCGGCCTGACCCAGATGTTCGGAATCCCATTGCAGGCGGGCGGTGACGGCTTCGCCCTGGCTGTCGAGCACCAGGCGCGCGGTCTTGATGCCGGCGCGGATGCGGCTGACCACGCCGGTTTCGGCGTCCACAGCGCTCACGGTCACGTCGCCGCTGGCGCGCTCGGCCACCGCGTGCAGGCGCAGCGTGGCGCCCAGGGAAACATCCCATTCGCCATTGAATACGGCATCGCCCGTCACGCGCGCGGGCGGCTCGCCCGGCGCGCTGGCCGACAGCAGCCCGGCCCAGGCCAGCGGCACGCCCTGAACGCGGCCGCGCGTGGTCAGCGTGCCCGCCCCTGCCGGGCGGGTTTGCCAGCGCAAGGGCTCCCAGCTCACACGGGCAGGCGCAGCCGGCGACACGCCCGCAGGCGGGGCCAGCGTGAGCGCGCCCGCGCCGGCGTTGAGCTGTGCGCCGCCGGCGGCCTCGGGCGTCCAGCTCAGTGTGAGCGGGCTTTGCAGCGCCACGCGCCATGGCGCGGCCGGGGCGTTCTGGGCGGCGGTGGCGGGCGGCAGCGCCGGGTCAGCCACGGCCAGTTCCAGCCGCCGCAGCGTGCCTTGCCAGGCCGATGTGGCCAGCGTGGCCCCGACGCGGCGGCGGCCGCCTTCGGCCAGGGCATTCAGGGCCAGGCTGCGCGGGCCCTGGCGGACGCTGCCTTGCGCTTGCAACGTGGCCTGGGCCAGACGCCCTTTCAGCCGCAGCTGCACGCCTTGCAGCTGGTAGGGCGCCACGGCCGGGGCTGCGGGCGCGCGGGCCGAACCCCCGCCTCGCGCCGCCCGGCGCGGGGCAACGCTGGCAGGCCGCACGCCTGCGGCCAGGGCCGCCGCGCCAGAGGCAGGCGGCGTGGCCGCTGCTGGCGCGGTTGGCGCCGCTATTGAGGCCGTTGATGGTGCCGCCATTTGCGCTGCCGCCTGCGCCGCTGATTTGTTGGCAGCCGCTTCGGCAACCGTTTCTGCAGCCGTCTTTTCAGCCGTTTGCGGGGCCGCTTTTGCGGCTGCTTTGCCGGCGGGCAGCGTGGCGGCCCGCTGGGCCGGGGCGGCAGCGGGCTGCCATTGGGCTGATGGCACATCCAGCGCGGCATTCACGGTCGGGTCGGCCCAGCCGCCCTGCCAGTCGGCCTTGAGGCGGGCGCGGCCACGGACGGCGCCCACGTCCAGGTCAGCGGGCACGCCCGGCAGCTTGCGCACCCACGCCAGGGTGCGGGCGAGGTCGCTCACGTCGGCCTGCAACTGGCCGCCGCCGGCTTTTTCGGCCACGCGGGCGTCCAGCGTCAGGCGCGCGCCGGGGGCGCTGAGCTGGAGCTGGCCCTGGCCCGCGCGCTCGTCCAGCCGCGCTTCGATGGCGCGGCCGTTCAGCTCGGCATCGGCGGTGCGCACGCGCACGGCGCTCAGGCGCAGCGTGCGGCCCTGCCACTGGCCCTGGGCCGTGGCGTCGCGCAAGCGCAGCGCCGCCAGGTCGCGCGCCAGCGCCTGGGCGGCGGTGTCACCCGCGCGGGGCGTGGCCGGAGCAGCGGCTTCGGCGCGGGCTTGCAGGCTGGCATCGAACGCGATGGGGGCGTCCGCCGCCGCGCTGCCGGACACGGTGGCCTGGCCGTCGAGCGGGAACGGGGCGAGCTGCGTGTGCAATTGCGCGGGGTTGACACCTTGCAGCGTGGCCTGCAATTGCCACTGGCCGCCGGTGCTGGCGGCTTCGGCCGCGCTGGCTTCGCTGCCGGCGGCGCTGGCTTTCACGTCGTCCAGCGCAGCGGGCTGGCTGGCCCAGTAGCCGCTGGCCTGCACCGTACCTTCGGCCAAGGTGGCGTTCAGGTCACGCACGCGCACGGCGCCGTCATGCCACTCGGCGTCGGCTTTCAGCGCTTGCAGCGGCAGGCGCTGGCGATCCCACGGGCCGGGCAGCGCGTTGGCGGCCTGCACCAGAATGCGCCAGCCCGCCGTGCCGCTGCCGGCCGGGCCCAGGGCCGTGGGCGGTGCCAGGCTGGCGCGGCCCGTGAGCCGGGTGCTGGGGCCGCCGGGCCAGAAGGGGGCCAGGTCCAGGTTTTCAAAACGGGCTTGCGCCTCGGGCACGGGTTGCGCCGCCCAGGGGGTGATGCGGGCCGATGCCTGGGCGTAGGGCGTATCCAATCCTTTTTTGATAGCACTCAGGGGCGGTTCCACGGCCTGAACGGCTTCTTTGGCTTGCAAACTTTCGCTCGCCGCGCTGGCGGGAGCCAGGGCGGCGCTGGCGGCGGCAGATGCCCCGGCGGTGCGTGCGCGCGCCGCCCGGCCCCTGCTGCGGGGCTTGATTTCGGCGTTGGCCAGCAGGTTGGTCAACGGGCCTTTGAGGGTGACGCGCACGCTCAGCGGCATGGGCTCGGGCACGGCATCCGTCGCGGGGGCCGGCGCCGTGGATGGCGCGGATGCCGCCGGCGCCGCTGCGGATGCGGCAGGCAGCGCCGGGGCAGGCGCTGCCGAGGCGGCCCCGCCCGGGGCAGCGGCTGGCAGGGCCGCAGAAGCGACAGACGCGGCAGGCGCGACAGGCGCGGCACCCGATGCCGCGCTGGCCGCCGGTGCGGGCAGCGGCGCGAGAAAGTCGCCGCGCAAGGTGGCGTTGAGCGTGGCGGCGCGGGTGTTGTCCAGCGTGGCTTGCAGGCGGTAGCGCCCCCCGGCCACGCTGGCGCGGGTGATGTGCAGCTGGTGCGCGCGGTGGTCAAAGCGGTAGCGGCCGGCCAGGTCGTCCACGCGCACATTGCCGGGCTGTTCGATGTGCAGCGTGCCGGCGCTGAAGGCGCTGACATCCAGCGCCAGCGGCATCAGCAGCGGCGCGGGCGGGCCGGACGAAGGCTCGCCACTGGGCGGGCGCTGGTCGTTCACGTGGATACGGGCAGCGGCCAGCTCGGTCACGCGCAGGGTGCCGCGCAGCAAGGCGCGCGGCTGCCAGCGCAGGCGGGCGTCGTGCACGTCCACGGTCAGGCCGCCATGGCTCCAGCGCAGGTGCGCCACCTGGCCGCCCCGGCGCAGCGCGCCTTGCAGGCCATCCACATGCAGCGCGCCCGTAGGCAAATGGGGCGCGGCCCAGCGCAGCACGCGGGCCAGCGAGCCTTCCGTGCCGGCCCACCACCAGAACGCGCCCAGCGCCACGGCCAGGGCCAGCAGCAAGCCCGCCAGCGCCCAGAGCAGCGCGCGCAGCCAGCGGCGGCGCGGCGGCGCAGCGGGCGGCACGTCAGGTGGCGCGGCGGGCGGCGCGGAAGGAGAAGGGGAAACGGCTTCAGTCGTCATGACACGGCAGGCAGTGGCAGTGGCACAGGCAGGGCTTGGAGCGCCGGGCGCGGCCGGGGTTCAGGCGCGGCGGCCCCGGCGTGCGGGGCTAGGCGGCGGGCGGCAGGTGGCAGCAGGCGGGATGTGTTGAAGAAGGGGCATCAGGCCAGGCCGTGCAACGCGGCAAACGGGTCGTGCGCGGGGTCTTGCTGCCAGTGGTATTCGGCATGGCAGGCAATGCGTTCGGCCTCGGCGCGGCCATGCGTGTCGGCCACGAAGGCCAGCGCCATGTCCATGCCCGCCGATACGCCGGAGGAAGTGTAGAACTTGCCGCTGCGCACCCAGCGCGCCACGGCCTGCCAGCGCACGGCCGGGCCTTGCGCGCGCACCCAGTCAAAGGCTTTCTTGTTGCTGGTGGCGGCCTCGCCGTCCAGCGCGCCGCAAGCGGCCAGCAGGGCGGCGCCGGTGCACACGCTCAGGCACACCGTGGCGCTGTCGGCCCAGCCGCGCAGGGCCTGCAAGAAAGGCGTGTCGCTCACCAGCGCGCGCGTGCCCTGGCCACCGGGCACGAGCAGCACGCTGCCAGCCGGCAGGCGCGCGGGCAGCGCATGGGTCTGCACGCCAAAGCCCTGGCGGCTGACCACCAGCCCGCCGGCCCGCGAGCCGTAGTGCAGGCAGGCGCCCGGCGCGTGCGACAGCAGTTGCACCGGACCCATGAGGTCCAGTGTTTCGTAGCCCTCGAACAGCAGGCAGTGGATGTGCATGTGGCGCTCCCAAGTTACAGAGGCTGCGCGTCAGAACACGAAGCCCACCGACAGGTGCAGGCGAAACTTGCGCGGCTTGAGGCCGTAGGCCAGCGCCAGCGCCATGGGCCCTACGGGGGTTTTCAGGCGCACGCCGGTGCCGATACCCAGGCGCGGGCGCAGGTCCTGTGCGCGCTCGGCCACGTCGCCCAGGTCGATGAAGGCAATGTATTCCAGCGGGCCGGGCTGGCCTTCGGCATTAAGAATGGGGCGCTGCCACTCCACGCTGGCGGCGGCCATGTAGTGGCCGGGGCCGACCACGCCGTCGGCCCGGTCGATGCCGATGGCGCGGAAACCGTAGCCGCGCACCGTGTTGTCGCCCCCGGTGCGAAACAGCAGCGCGCTGGGCACGCGGGCCTGCTGATCCACCACCACGGCGCCCCCCTCGGCGCGCAGCGCCAGGCGGCTGGCGCCTGCGCGCTGCCCCAGCGGCACCATGCCGAGCCATCGCACCTGCCCGCGCGCGAAGGGCTTGCGCGCGCCATCCAGCGTGAAGCCGCCGCCTACTTCAAGGCCCAGCCCCCAGCCGCGCGTGGGAAAGGTCAGGCTGTCGAAGCGGCGCGCCGTCCACACGTAGTTGAACGACAGGGCCGAGCCGTCGCCGGCCTGCGCGTCGGTCACGGCGGCGCCGTCCACGCCCTTGACGCGGGCGCGGTCGTATTGCAGGTAGAAGTTGCGGTCGAAGCGGTCGTCGCTGCGCGAGCGGCCGGCGCGCAGCTGCTGGGCGGTGGTGATGAGCTCGTCGTCCTTGTGGCGGTCGATACGGGCGCTGGCGCCCCAGCGCCAGCCATCGGCGGCGGGGATGGTGAGCCAGTCGGTTTCAAGAAAGCTGTGGCGCCGCTCCAGCTGCGCCTTGGTCAGCGCGCGCCCGCCAATGCCGGGCACGCGGTTGTGGCGGTGTTCCAGCGTCAGGCGCGCGCCGCCATCGGTGGAAAAGCCCAGGCCCAGGGTCACTTTTTGCAGCTTGGCCTCGGTCACCTGCACCTGCACGGGCACGGCGGCGGGGTCCACGTCGTCGGCGGGGCTGATGGCGATGTAGGCCGCGTCGTAATAGCCGCTGCTGGTCAGGCGCTGCTGCGCTTCGATCAGGCGGGTCTGGTCGTAGATTTCGCCCGGGGTCAGGCGCGCCAGGCGTTCGGGCAGGGCCGGGTGGTAGCGCTGCGTGCCGCTGACCTGCAACGGGCCCAGGCGGTACAGCGGGCCGGAGTCCAGCCGCAGCGTCAGGCGCACGCGGTGCGCGGGGGCGTCCACATCCGCCAGGCTGTAGCTGATGCGGCCAGCCGGGTAGCGGCGCGCGATAAGGCGGCGCAGCGCATCGGTCTTGGCGTCGCTCCAGGCGTCCTGCGTGAAGTCGCGCCCCTCGCCCAGCGGCCAGTGGCTGCGTATTTCTTCCTGCTGGGCGCCCGCGTCCTCGTCGGCGGACTGGGCAATGTCGCCTTCGAACTGGATGTCGGCTGCGCTGACCTGCGCCAGCTCGCCCGGCTCCACCGCAATGTGCACCACCGGCACGCCGCCATCCGGGCCGGGGCGCTGCGTGACCTCGATACGCGGGTCGAAATACCCCTGTGCGCCCAGCAGGTTGCGCAAGTTGCGCCCGGCCAGGGCCATCAGGCGCTGCATTTCGGCGTTGTCCAGATCGGTGATGGCCTGGTAGCGCTGCAAGTCGTTGTGCCGTTCTATCAAGCGGCGCAGCGGCGGCGGCGCGCTGACTTCAATGCGAAACGCTGGCGCAGCCACAGCAGGGGCGCCGTCCGCCCTGGCGGCGGCTGGCTTGGCCTCGGCTGGCTCCGGCGCAGCGCTTTCCCGGGCTGGCGCCGCCATGCGGGCTGCATCCGCCGGGCCGGCAGCGGGCGCCAAAGGTTCGGGCGCGGCACCCTCAAGCGCCACGGGGGCGGCGCCAGCAGCCTGCGCATCCACCGCAGGCTGCGCGTGCGCACCGGGCGCGGCCCACCCGGTCGCCAGCAACGCCAGCACAGCGGCGGCTGTTGCCCGCTGGCGCGCTCTGGCCTGAAAACAATTGCTCATCCACATCAAGGAACGAGTGTAAGGAATGCGCCACCATCGGCGGGTGGGACAAATGCCTGTCCTCTCCCCTGGTTCCTTCTCACGCCCTCTCACGCTTCACCCAAGGATGGTTTGCCATGACCCGCGCCCTGCCCGGCTTTAGCACCCCGGCCGTTTCGTTCGAGCAGCCGTTTGAGATGCTGCACGCCTGCCACGAGCGCGTGCAGCGCAGCCTGAACCTGCTGGAACGCATCGTCGCCCATGTGGATGCCCACGGGCACGACGCCCAGTCGCGCGCTGCCGTAGCCGACGTGCTGCGCTACTTCGACCTGGCCGCCCCTCATCACCATGAGGACGAAGAGCGCCACGTGTTCCCCCTGCTGCTCGCCCACGCCCCCAGCGCCGCCGTGCGCCAGGCTGTGGCCACCTTGCAGGCCGACCACGCGCGCATGACCGCCCAGTGGGCCGCGCTGCGCCCGCGCCTGCTGGCCTGGCAGCAGGAAGGCGCCGCCCCGCTGACCGAGGCGGAACGCACCCAGGTGCGCGACTTCGCCGCCCTTTACGCCAGCCATATTCCACTGGAAGAAACCGTGGCCTACCCCGCTGCCCGCGCCTTGCTCGACACCCCGCCGCTGACCGGCGCGCAAGCCGACATGGGCGCCGAAATGGCCGCGCGGCGGCGCAACGGCTAAGCGCCTGTTCAAAATCCCTGCGCGGCGGCCATCTAACGGATGCGGGCGGTCTGCTTCCGTTGCAGAGCCTCGCCATAGCCCGAGCTATGGCTACGTGATGTGTGCACGAGATAGCGCCTTGCACCCCATCCCAAACCGCTTGTTGCCCACTCGCGCCGAGACTTTGAACAGGCTCCAAGGCCACGCGCGCGCCAGTGAGCCAGGGCAGGCATCAAGGCCGCCCCAACTTACAGAGGCAACACAAAACCGGCCCATGGGCCCGGCGCATGGG
Organism: Comamonadaceae bacterium OH2545_COT-014; assembly: GCA_003859965.1. GTDB lineage: Bacteria > Pseudomonadota > Gammaproteobacteria > Burkholderiales > Burkholderiaceae_C > Ottowia. The sequence goes on from RQYR01000008.1 coordinate 102,835, forward strand.
CACGCTTGCGTGCCCACCCGGCAAGCAGATTGGCTAACGTGCGCAACTGCCTCCACGCAACACGGGATCTTCTGCGCAAGACTCAAGAGCGAGCGCGCACCGTGCGCCCAAGCCCGCCAATCAAAAACAATAGCAAAATTTGAGGAAGGACGCGCCCTGAGCGCACTTTTCATGCAGACCCAACGGCCCTCAAGCCGCACAGCCGGGCGACTTTTTCAAGGGGCGGGCCTACAGCACACCACGCACCCGGCCCGGGCCACGGCAAAGCGCGAAGAGGTTTTGAACCGGCTTCAGGGGCGTGCCCGGCTGTTCATGCGCCAGTGGGCGCGGGCATGGCTGGCGCGGTTGATGAGGTTTTCCAGCGCCTCCGGCTGACCGGCTTCAATGGCTTCCATCAACGCCGACAGCGCGGTCTGGAAATGCTGCATCTGCGCGCCAAGCTCTTCACGGTTGGACAGCAGCACATCACGCCAGATCTGCGGATCGCTGGCCGCGATGCGGCTGAAGTCGCGAAAGCCAGGCCCGGCCAGTGAAAGAAAGTTGGCGCCGCTTTCCTGACTGGTGATACCGTTCATCATGGCAAAGGCCAGCAGGTGCGGCAGGTGGCTCACGGCGGCAAAGGCCGCGTCATGCGCCTCTGCCGGCATTTGCACCACTTGGCAGCCCAGAGCCTGCCAGAGCGCAGTGGCTTGCTCCAGCCGTGCGGTTTGCGTGCGTTCGATGGGGGTGAGGATGACCTGCTTGCCATGGAACAGGTCGGCGTCGGCGTTTTCAACGCCCGACACCTCGCGCCCGGCAATGGGATGACTGGGGACGAACACACCGACATCGTGCTTGAGAACGCGGCGCGCGGCGTCCACCACGTCGCGTTTGGTGGAACCCACGTCAAGCAGCAGCATGTCTGGGTTGACCAGATGGCGGATAGCTTTGAACGTGGATTCGGTGGCGGCCACGGGCACGGCCAGCATGACCAGATCCGCGCCGGAGACGGCCAGCAGGGCCGAGGGCGCCTCCACGTCGATCACGCCCAGCTGCAGCGCGCGCGCGGTGGTGGAGGGCGACTTGCTGTAGCCCACCACCCGGCGCACCAGCCCGGCGCGCTTCATCGCCAGCGCGAATGAACCGCCCATCAGGCCGCAGCCAATCAGTCCCAGTTGTTCAAACATCTTGCCCCAGCGGGTAGGCGCCAAGCACCTTGTAGAAAGACGACAGCGCCTCCAGCTCAGCCAGCGCCGCCGCCACATGGGGCTGCGCGGGGTGGCCCGCGATGTCGATGTAGAAATAGTATTCCCACTGGCCCGACTTGGCAGGGCGGGATTCGAAGCGCGTCATCGATACGCCATGGTTTTTCAGCGGCGTCAGCAGGTCGTGCACCGAGCCGGGCCGGTTGGGCACGCTGACCACGATGCTGGTGCAGTCGCGCCCGCTGGGCTGGGGCATGGGCAGGGTTTGCGGCAGGCAGATGACGGCAAAGCGCGTGCGGTTGGACGCTTCGTCCTGGATCGCGTGGGCCACGATGTGCAGGCCGAACTGCGCCGCCGCGCGTTCGCTGGCCAGCCCGGCCCAGGCCGGGTTGGTGGCCGCCAGGCGCGCGCCTTCGGCATTGCTGGAGACGGCGCGGCGCTCGGCCCGGGGCAGGTGCTCGTTGAGCCAGCCCTGGCACTGCATCAGCGCCTGCGGGTGGGCCATGACGGCCTCGATGCCGTCCAGCGAATTGACTTGCCGCAGCAGGTTGTGGCGCACCATCAGGCTGACTTCGCCCACCACGTGCACGGGCGAGTGCAGGAACAAATCGAACGAGCGGGCCACCACGCCTTCGGTGGAGTTTTCCATGCCCACCACGCCGAACTGCGCCGTGCCTGCGGCCGTGGCGTGGAACACCTCGTCGAAGCTGTTGCAGTAGATCAGGTTGGCGGCGCTGCCGAAGTATTCGATGGCCGCCTGCTCACAAAAGGTGCCTTGCGGCCCCAGCACGGCCACGCGCTGCGGCACTTCCAGCGCCAGGCAGGCGGACATGATCTCGCGCCAGATGGCGGCCACGTGGTCGTTGAGCAGCGGGCCGGGGTTGCCGGCCTGCACCTTGGCGATGACCTGCGCCACGCGGTCGGGGCGGAAAAAGGGCGTGCCTTCCTGGCGCTTGAGCTCGCCCACCTGCTCGGCCACGCGGGCGCGCTGGTTGAGCAGCGTGAGCAGCTGGGCGTCCAGCGCGTCGATCTGCGTGCGCAGCGCGGCCAGCGCGTCGGACTGCACGGGCGTGGCCTGGGTCATGGCTTACTTCTTGCCGCCAGACTTGGCCGCGGGCGCCGGCGCGCCCACGATCTTGGCAGCGGCGGCGTCAAAGCTCTTGACGTGGCCTTCCACCGCCGTGCGCGTAGCTTCGACCACCTTGGTGGCCCAGGCGTTGGCGGCCTCGCCACCCACGCTTTGAAACTTGGCGCTGGCAGGCGACTCGAGGTAGGCGATCACGGTTTTCAGCTCATCTTCCGTGAGCTTTTCGGTGTAGACGGCCACCAGCGCGGCTTCGGCCGTTTTGTTGGCTTGCGCTTCAATGGTTTTGCGCGTGTTGTCGATGAGCTTTTTCAGCTCGGCATCAAGCTTGTCGCGCACATCCTTCTGCTTGGCAGGGGGCACGGTTTCGTCCAGACGCTGCGACCAGGCGGCAATCACCGGCTGGGCCACGCTGGCCACGAGCTGCTCGGTAAGCTGCGCCGCATCGCTCTTTTGCTGGATCTGGGCCAGCTTGGTGGCCAAGGCTTTCTTGCCTTCATCGTTTTGGGCGTTCGCGCTCAAGGGAAGGGCGCAAGCAGCTACCAAAAAAATAGCAGCCGAGGTTTTGTTCAGCAGTTGCTTCAAGGTTTACTCCGTAGGGGTAGAGGAAGGGGTTTCAGGGTCTTCGCCATTGTCGGCGGCTTCCTGCGCATCGTTTTCCACAATGCGCTGCAAGCCGCTGAGTTTGGCGCCATCGTCCAGCGCGATGAGCGTGACGCCTTGCGTGGCGCGGCCCATTTCGCGGATTTCAGCCACGCGGGTGCGCACGAGCACACCCTTGTCGGTGATGAGCATGATTTCATCATCGGCGCTGACCAGCGTCGCGGCCACAACCTTGCCGTTGCGCTCGCTTTGCTGGATGGCGATCATGCCCTTGGTGCCGCGGCCGTGCCGCGTGTATTCGGTAATGTGGGTGCGTTTTCCGTAACCATTTTCGGTGGCGGTGAGTACGCTGGTGCGCCCGCCAGCCGCGGTGGCCCCCTCGGTATCGGCGGCCTCGGCCACCAGCATGGCGATCACGCGCTGGCCTTCTTCAAGCTGCATGCCGCGCACGCCGCGCGCGTTGCGGCCCATGGGGCGCACGTCGTTTTCGTCAAAACGCACGGCCTTGCCGCCGTCGCTGAACAGCATCACGTCGTGCGCGCCATCGGTCAGCGCCGCGCCGATCAGGTAGTCGCCTTCGTCCAGGCCCACGGCGATGATGCCGGCTTTGCGCGGGTTGCTGAATTCATCCAGCGCGGTTTTCTTGACCGTGCCTTTAGCCGTGGCCATGAAGACGTAGCGGTCGGCCGGGAAGGTGCGCGCCTCGCCCGTGAGCGGCAGCACCACGGTGATCTTCTCGCCTTCTTCCAGCGGGAACATATTGACGATGGGCCGCCCGCGCGAGCCGCGCGAGCCCGAGGGCACTTCCCACACCTTGAGCCAGTACAGCCGCCCGCGGCTGGAGAAGCACAGGATGTAATCGTGCGTATTGGCGATGAAGAGTTGGTCGATCCAGTCGTCTTCTTTGGTGGCGGTGGCCTGCTTGCCGCGCCCACCGCGTTTTTGCGCGCGGTATTCGCCCAGCGGCTGGCTCTTGATGTAGCCGGTGTGGCTGAGCGTGACCACCATGTCGGTAGGCGTGATCAGGTCTTCGGTGGCCAGGTCTTGTGCGTTGGGCTCGATGGTGGAGCGGCGCGCGCCATCCTTGGTTTGGCCGAATTCGGTTTTGAGCGCCGTGAGCTCTTCGCCGATGATGGTGGACACGCGCTCGGGCTTGGCCAGGATGTCAAGCAGGTCTTCGATCTGCGCCATCACTTCTTTGTATTCGGCCACGATCTTGTCTTGCTCCAGCCCGGTGAGGCGTTGCAGGCGCATTTGCAGAATTTCTTGCGCTTGCGTGTCCGACAGGCGGTACAAGCCGTCTTTTTGCAGGCCGAACTCGCGCAGCAAGCCCTCGGGCCGGTAGTCATCGGCGCTCACAGTCACGCCGTCTTCGCGCGTGCGCGTGAGCATTTCGCGCACCAGCGCACTGTCCCAGCTGCGGGCCATCAGCTCGGCCTTAGCCACAGGCGGCGTGGGCGACTCGCGGATGATGCGGATGAACTCGTCAATATTGGCCAGCGCCACAGCCAGCCCTTCGAGCACGTGGCCGCGCTCGCGCGCCTTGCGCAGGTCGAACACGGTGCGGCGCGTCACCACTTCGCGCCGGTGCTGCAGGAATACTTCCAGCAGATCCTTCAGGTTGCACAGGCGCGGCTGGCCATCCACCAGCGCCACCATGTTGATGCCGAAGGTGTCTTGCAGCTGCGTTTGCTTGTAGAGGTTGTTGAGTACCACCTCGGGCACTTCGCCGCGCTTGAGCTCAATCACCAAGCGCATGCCGGACTTGTCGCTCTCGTCCTGAATGTGGCTAATGCCTTCGAGCTTTTTCTCGTGCACCAGCTCGGCCATGCGCTCTTGCAGGGTCTTTTTGTTGACCTGGTAGGGCAGCTCGTCTACCACGATGGCCTGGCGCTGGCCTTTGTCGATGTCTTCGAAATGGCACTTGGCACGCATCACCACGCGGCCGCGGCCAGTGCGGTAGCCCTCGCGCACGCCCTGGATGCCGTAGATGATGCCGGCAGTCGGGAAGTCGGGCGCAGGCACGATTTCCATCAGCTCATCCACCGAAGCCGTGGGGTGGCGCAGCAGGTGCAAGCAGGCGTCCACCACTTCGTTCAGATTGTGCGGCGGGATGTTGGTGGCCATGCCCACCGCGATGCCGCCCGAACCGTTGATCAGCAGGTTGGGCAGGCGTGTGGGCAGTACGGTGGGTTCCAGCTCCTTGCCGTCATAGTTGGGCACCATATCGACGGTTTGCTTGTCGATATCGGCCAGAATCTCGCTGGAAATTTTCTCCAAACGACATTCCGTATAACGGTAAGCAGCGGCGTTGTCGCCATCGACCGAGCCGAAGTTGCCCTGGCCGTCAATCAGCGGGTGGCGCAGCGAAAAATCCTGCGCCATGCGCACCAGCGCCTCGTAAGTGGCCGAGTCGCCGTGCGGGTGGAAGCGGCCCAGCACGTCACCCACCACGCGGGCGCACTTCACATACGGGCGGTTCCAGACATTGTTGGCCTCGTGCATCGAATAGAGCACGCGCCGGTGCACAGGCTTGAGGCCATCGCGCGCATCGGGCAGCGCGCGGCCCACGATCACGCTCATGGCGTAATCTAGATAACTCCGCCGCATCTCCTCTTCTAGGCTGATGGGGAGAGTTTCCTTGGCGAACGTCGTCATACGTATATATATAGATCGCGTGGGCCATAAAGGCCGCGTTGGTCGGTCTGAAAGCCTGTTCACGGGGTCTCGGCCGGCGGCATGACCTGCAAAATGCACTGGAGCCGCCTGCCAAGCCTTGCCAGTGCACACAGGGCACGGGCCTACGGCTTACGGTGGCTAGCGCGTGGCACATTGCGACCTCACCGCTTTTCAGCTCGCGCCGAGATCTTGTGAACAAACTCTGAGCGAAAGCGCGCAATTTTAGGCCCAACGCCACCGCCACCCATCTGTCGCAACTAAGCAACAAACCAGCCGGGAATCAGCGCTTGTCTGACGGATGCACGTGGTGAAGCGGGCAGAATGCACAAAGACGTGTGGCACAATCAAAGCAACGTTTTGGTGGTGGTCACTTGAAGCGTCCGATTTTTTCGCAGCCCGGCTGCGGCTTTTTTCCCATGAGGAGAATCATGAAGAAACTGAACAAAGTAGCGATCATGTTCGCTGTCGCAACCGTGGCTGGCTCTGCTTTTGCTAGTGGTTCCACCATCAATTCCGACAACTGGCGTAACGGTCACGGCAACCTGATCTGGAAGAATGGCACCAACGAACTGTGCTGGCGCGATGCTTACTGGACGCCCGCCACGGCTGCTCCTGGCTGCGATGGCGCCCTGGAAGCCCCCAAAGCTGCTGCGCCCGCCCCCGCCGCTGCGCCCGCTCCTGCCGCCCCCGCACCTGCTCCTGCACCCGCTCCCGTGGCTGCCGAGAAGGTGACCTACGCTGCTGACGCCTTCTTCGACTTCGACAAGTCTGTGCTGAAGCCGGAAGGCCGCGCAAAACTGGATGACTTGGCCAGCAAGGTTCAAGGCATCAACCTGGAAGTGATCATTGCTGTCGGCCACACCGACTCCGTGGGCTCTGACGCTTACAACCAGCGCCTGTCGGTTCGCCGCGCTGAAGCCGTGAAGGCTTACCTCGTGTCCAAGGGCATCGAGAAAAACCGCGTCTACACCGAAGGCAAGGGCGAGAAACAGCCTGTGGCCAGCAACAAGACTGCTGAAGGTCGTGCGAAGAACCGCCGCGTGGAGATCGAAGTGGTTGGTACGCGCAACGCTGCAGCCAAGGCCAAGTAATTTGGTCTAGACGGATTTGACCGTCAAAAAACAAACCCTGAGAGCTGCCCGCTCTCGGGGTTTTTTTGTGCTTTCTCGCCCAACAACCGTGGCCGCCACATCTTTCATGCTGGCATCCGGGGCATGGGCAGCGAACACGCTTGTCGTCACACTACCGGCCGAGTTAACGTCGACCATCCCAGCGGGCGCGCCAGCCGCCGCCTCGTCCACGATGGCTATCGCTCCGCCCCCCCGAACCAGTGCCCCCCTCACCGTGTGGGTGCTACTTTCCCCCCGCATGCCCTATGCGTTACAGGAATGGCCGCGCCTGGCCCGCGTGGCCCAGAGTGCCGGCTTTGCCGTCCGCGCCTGGCGTGATCCAAGGGTGCCGCAAGCCGAATGGCTGGCCGCGGTGCAGGCCTCAGGCCATGACGATTTGCGCCAAACGCCTGTCATGCATGAACGCTACGCCCTGGCTCTTGGCTTGCTCAACCACGCCCCTTCCAGCGTTGTTCTGCGTTGCGGCCAAGCGCACCCCTGGCCCATTCTGGGCGTGATGCCTGATGCGCCTTGGCGGCAACTGCTGCTGGCGCGCGCTGCGGCACTCAAGGAACTCGCTTGTCCACCTACCGACTGATCCCTTTGCTGGCCACGCTGCCCATGCTGCTTGGCGGGTCTTTCGCTTCCGCCTCGGAAGACGCCGAATGCATCGCGCCACTGCGTTACCTGCCGCTGGATGCCCAACAGGTTGGCGCTGACGCCCACGGTGTGGCCGCCCTGGGCACCTACGAACGCATCAGCCCCGATGGCCGTTTCATCCTGCGTTCGTACTCAGGCGCCCACGTCGGCGCCGTGAGCCTGATGGAGCTGCCGGCCGATGGCGCGGCCATCCGCGTGTATCGCACGCCTTTTGCCAATGAAGCCTTTCCGGTGCAAGGTTCGTGGCGCTACCTGGTCAACGTCAACGGTGATCACTACCGTCTGAAAGACGTACTCACGCAGCAGCACCAAGCGCGACCTCTGTTTTCCGGCGGCATGACCGGGTTTTACGCCGCCGCGGCTGAAATGACGGCACCGCCCCATGCACCGCCCGGCGCCATCCACATCCGCTCCCTGAGCTGGCCGCAAGGCACCCATGCCGACCAGCAAGGCATTGGCCCGTTGCAAATCGCCACGCTCACCGTGCAAGACGACGGCCAACACGCCCGCGTCACCCAGACCCTGGGGCCGCAGTTCATCTGCGGTCAACGCACGGCCGAAGACGGCAACATTTACGCCTTGCCCATGATTTCGGTGGATGGCTCGGCTTTTTCCGCCATTCCGCAGGCGCCGCGCCAGGGCCAACCCAGCATGCGCGTGTATCGCCTGTCGGCCAACCCGCTCGCACGCTCGCAGCCCTGCACCCTCCAATCCGATCTGGGCTTTTCACCTGGCAAGGCGGTGTTCGGCTACCCGTCTGCTGACGCCAGCCCCGCGCGCCTGACCTACAGCGACGTTGGCGCGGTTTACGTGTTCGACCCCGCCATTGGCCCTTCAGGCCACGCCTTCCGGCTCGACCACGCCCGCGACCGCGTGCTCGCCAGCGCCTTTCCGGGCCTGACCCGCGACGGCCGCGTGATTTATGGCGCCACCTGGCGCGACTGCCCAGCCAAGGGCGCCTGCCGCGAGCAGGCGGGTTACGTGATTGCCGACCCTCACCAAAGCCAATCCTGGCGCGCCTATTGGGCGGCCCATGGGCGCGAGCCGCCACGCCGCTGCATCACCCACGGCGACGTGCGGCGCGAGCGCACGCGCTTTGCCCGCCAGCACGGGCTGGACACACCGTAACACGCCCACGACCCAGGTCTGCGCGGCGTCATGCGCGCCACCCGGCACGCTGGCAGCGGCCGCACACCGCCAAAGGCAGGCTGAGCAGAACCTAGAATGCTCCGCCCATGAGCCTGCTCCTTCTCATGCTGCCGCCTGGCCCGCCCGGCCACTACGGTCATGCCATCTCGCATGACGGGCAAACACTGGCCAGCCACGGCAGCGCCGCCGCCGCCCTGCTCCCGCCAGCCGGGCGCGGGGTAGAGGTGGTGGCCGTCGTGCCGGCCACGCAGCTTTCATGGCAGCGCGTGGCCTTGCCCAAAGGCATCGGCCCCGGCTCCCCCCGCTTGCGCGCCACGCTGGCTGGCCTGCTGGAAGACAAACTGCTCGACGATGCCGACCAGTTGCACTTCGCCCTGGCCCCCGGCGCCAGCAGCGCCGGGGGGGAATGCTGGGTAGCCGTCTGCAGCCGCCCGTGGCTGCAAGCCCACCTGCACGCGCTGGATGCGGCGCAGCGCCCTGTCAGCCGCATCGTTCCCGAGCTGGCCCCGCAAGAAGGCCCGCCGTACCTGGTCATCACGGGCAACGATGAACAGGCCCAGCTTCTGCTGGCCGGAGAAGCCATCCATGGCGGCGTGCAGGCCCTGCCCCTGGCCCCCGCCACGCTGGGCCTGCTGCCGCACGACGACACGGGCGCCCTGCCCGAAAGCGCCACCGTCCTGGCTGAGCCCGCCGCCGCCGCGCTGGCCGAACGCCTGCTGCAACGCCCCGTGGCCCTGCAAACCCCGCCCGAACGCGCCCTGGCCGCCAGCCGCCGCGCCTGGGATCTGGCCCAGCTCGACCTGGCCCGCTCCAGCCGCGCCCGCACGGCCAAGCGCCTGGGCACGCTGTGGCGCGACCTGCTGCACGCCCCCGCCTGGCGCCCCGCGCGCTGGGGGCTGGCGCTGCTGGCACTGGCCCATCTGGTGGGCCTGAACGTCTGGGCCTGGCAAGAGCGCGCCGATCTGCGCGCCCGCCGCGCCCAGGTTCAGTCTGTGCTGACCGACACCTTCCCCCATGTGAAAGTGGTGGTCGATGCCCCGGTGCAAATGGCCCGCGAGGTGGCCTTGCTGCGCCAGGCCGCCGGGGCCCCTTCGGCGCGCGATCTGGAACCCATGCTGGCTGCCCTGGGGGCCACGGGCAGCCACGCCATCGCCCCCACCGCCATTGAATACGAAGCCGGCACCCTGCACGCCAAAGGCGTGGAACTGGACGCCGGCGCGCTGACCGAGCTGGGCGCCCGCCTGCGCCCGCTGGGCTACCGCGCTGAAACGGCGGAAGGCGGCCTGCGCCTGCGCCTGGAGGACACGCCATGAACACCCCGCCCCCGCGCCGCCAGCCCGCCGCCGCCCTGGGCGTCACGATCAGCGCCCCCCTCAGCGCTGCCTGGGCGCGGCTGGACCGGCGCGAACGCCGCTTGACCGGGCTGGCCGCCGCCACCGTGGCCCTGGCCCTGCTGTGGTGGCTGGCCCTGGCCCCGGCCCTGGGCACGCTGCGCCAGGCCCGCACCGAACGCCCGCAGCTTGAAGCACGCTGGCAGCACATGCAGACCCTGAAAGCCGAGGCTGATTCGCTCAAGGCCCTGCCCGGCATCCGCCGCAGCGAAGCACAGCGCGCCCTGCAAGACTCGGTGGTCGCCGCCCTGGGCGCCAGCGCCCAGTTGTCCGTCACGGGCGACCGCGCCAACCTCGTCCTCAAAGGCGCTCCTGCGGGCGCGCTGGCGCAATGGCTGCAAGACGCCCGCGTGAACGCGCGCGCCTTGCCCGTGCAGGCCCGCCTGACACGCACGCCCGGCCATGCCCCCGGCGCCTCCGCCGCCTGGGACGGCACGCTGACCCTGGCCCTGCCCGCCTCATGAACGCCTTGCGCCGGGGGCGCCGCACACCTGCCCTGCCCGCCCACACCGGGCCGCGCCCGCCATGGCGCTGGGCCGCGCTGGGCGCGCTGCTGGGCCTGGCCATCGTGCTGGCGCTGCAAGCGCCTGCGCGCTGGCTGGCCGCCGCCGTGGCCGCTGCCAGCGGCCACAGGGTTCAGCTGCCCGAGGCCCAGGGCACGGTCTGGAACGGCTCGGCGCGCCTGCTGCTCAGCGGTGGCGCAGGCAGCCGCGGCCGCATGGCCCTGCCAGGGCGCGTGCAATGGCAGCTGCGCCCGCGCGGCCTGGGGCTGCACCTGCAATTGCGGGCCGACTGCTGCACGCCCCACGGGGCGCTGGCCGCCAGCGTGGCGCCGCGCTGGGGTGGCGCGCGCGTGACGCTGGGCGACGCCACGTCGGTCTGGCCCGCGGCCCTGCTCACCGGCTTGGGCACGCCGTGGAACACCGTGCAGCCCGAAGGCGACCTGGCCCTGCAAACCGAAGCTTTTTCCCTGCAATGGCTGGCAGGGCGCGCCACCGTGGACGGCCGCGCGCAATTCACGGCGCGGCAAGTTGCCTCACGCCTGTCGCCGCTCAAGCCGCTCGGCTCCTACCATCTCACGCTGACCGGCGGCGCCACGCCCACACTGGCGCTGCACTCGCTGGAAGGCAGCGCGTTGCGGCTGAGCGGCAGCGGCCAGTGGGTGGGCACGCGGCTGCGCTTCACCGGCGAGGCGCAGGCCGCCCCCGGCACCGAAGCGCAGCTGTTCAACCTGCTCAACATCCTGGGCCGCCGCCAGGGCGACCGCGCCCTGATCTCGCTGGGTTGATGGGGCAGCCAGCAAATACACCACCGTAAACGCATCCAGCGTATATAGTTGCAAGGCACGATGCTATGATTTTTAAAGCTACTTCCCCCTGGCCATCCGCGTCGCCTTCCGCCGCACGGTCACGGCTGGCCCCGCCCCAGCAACGCCCTTCACGTCCCTACAGCCACCGCATGAGCTTGTCCACCACCGCCCCCTCTCGCGCCAGCGGCCTGCTGCGCCCGCCGCTGGCCGCCGCCTGCCTGGCCCTGTGCTGCATGCTGGCCATGCCGCCGGTGGCGCTGGCGCAGAAAAAACCGGCCAGCGTCACGCTGGACTTCGCCAATGCCGAGATCGACGCCGTGGCCCGCACCATGGCCACCCTGACCGGCCGCAACGTGGTGGTGGATCCGCGCGTCAAGGGCAGCATCACGCTCACCAGCACCACCCCCGTCACCCCCGGCCAGGCCATGCGCCTGTTCGCTTCGCAGCTGCGCACGCAGGGCTTTGCGCTGGTGGAGGCCGACGGCATGACGCTGGTGGTGCCCGAGGCCGAGGCCAAGCTGCGCAGCGCCAGCGTGTCGGCCGGCGCCGCGCGCGGCGGCAGCGGGCAGGTGCAAACGCAGATCTTCCGCCTTTCGCACGAAAACGCGGCCAACCTCGTGCCCATCCTGCGCCCGCTCATCAGCCCCAACAACACCATCAACGTCAACCCGGGCAGCAATGCGCTGGTCATCACCGACTATGACGACAACCTGCGGCGGCTGGCGCGCATCATCGCCGCGCTGGATGTATCCAACGCCACCGGCGTGGAGGTGGTGCCGCTCAAGCACGCCGTGGCATCCGACCTGGCCCCGCTGGTGCTGCGCCTGGCCGAATCGGGCAGCAGCGGCAGCGCGCCGCCGCTGGCCCCCTTGACGCCCGGCCAGCCGGTGCAAGTCAGCGCCGCCGCCAGTGGCAGCGCCTTTCCCACCACGCTGATTCCCGAGCCGCGCAGCAACGCCCTCATCATCCGCGCCGCCAACCCGGCGCGGCTGGCGCTGGTGAAAACACTGATCCAGCAGCTCGACCAGCCGCCCGCCACGCGCAGCGACGGCGGCAGCGGCAACATCCACGTGGTGTATCTGAAAAACGCCGACGCGGCCAAGCTCGCCGTGACCCTGCGCGCCGCCCTGGCCGCGTTGCCGGGCCAAAGCGGCGCCAGCAGCGGTGGCGCGGCTGCCGCCCCCGCACCGGCCAGCACCAGCCGCCCCAGCGGCGGCACGGCCAGCACCGCCAGCAGCGGCGACAGCCTGAGCGCCGGCCCCAGCATTGACGCGGCCGGCAACAACCAGCCGTCCACCGGCGGCCAGATCCAGGCCGACCCGGCTACCAACTCGCTCATCATCAGCGCACCCGAGCCGGTGTACCGCGAACTGCGCGCCGTCATCGACAAGCTCGACCAGCGCCGCGCGCAAGTCTATATTGAAAGCCTAATTGCTGAAGTCAATATGGACAGAGCCGCTGATTTTGGCATACAGTGGCAACTGTTTGGAAAAAATGAAAATAATTTCGGAATAGCTGGCACAAATTATTCAACCAACAGGGCCACCCAAAATGGCTTAAACTCAACTAATATTTTCGACATTGCATCTGCCATATTGGACTACAGCACAGGGGGCAACATTAGAAGCCTTTCTAGCGCAAAACCCAATACAGGCTTCAATCTAGCGTTAGGCTCCCGCGCTTTCGGCATATTAGCCAACTTTATTCAAAGTACAGGAACAGGCAATGTTTTAAGCACACCAACTATTTTGACACTCGACAACGAAGAAGCAAAAATCATTGTTGGCCAAAATGTTCCATTTATTACAGGAAGCTATACCAACGGAAATTCCGGCAATACACTCAACCCCTTTCAAACCTATGATCGCCAAGATGTGGGGCTCACGTTAAAAGTACGCCCACAAATAAACGAAAATGGCACCATTAAGATGGTTATTTACCAAGAGTCTTCCAACTTGCAAGGCGCCACAGATGGAGGCTTTATAACACGAAAACGAGCCATTGAATCCAGCGTATTAATTGAAGATGGCGCCATTATCGCTTTAGGAGGCCTCTTAGAAGATCAATATACCGACAACACAGAAAAAGTCCCTGGATTGGGTGATATTCCATTTTTAGGAAACCTATTCAAAAGTCAAAATCGAATGCTAAGGAAAACAAATTTAATGATTTTCCTTAGACCAACAATCATTCGAGATTCCGAATCGGCCACGCTTTATTCAGCAAGCCGATACGAATCAATTCGCTCTAGACAAGCAATCCAATCTCCCCTCCCCAGCAGCATTCTTCAAATAAATGAATCACCGATCCTCCCATCAATAGAGAAAAATCCATGGATTAAACCAATTACCCAAAAGACCCACTTAGAATTCCAAATGCCAGCCAGTGGAGAAAACAACCATTATGAAGATACCTCGTCATCAAACGAACTCTTCAGACCCATACCAGCCGACAAAAAAAACAACCGCCATGAGAACTAACTTCATCACTCACCACCAATCGAAAGGAGATCATTATGCTCAAGTCAAGCAAATTTAAAAAAATTTTTCTATATGCCTTGACGACACTATCTTTACCAGCATTAAGTTCAGGCTGGGTAGATCAAGTAGCGAACGATCAAGAAAACAAAAGAACATACATTGCTGGCTGGGCCTGTGACCCTCTTAATCCTGGAGTTTCAGGATGGATTCACATTTATGCAGGAAATAAATTTATGGGAGCACTACCAGCATACAATCAGCGCGCCGATTTAACTCACGTCTGCAATGGATCCATTGCACACGGCTTCAGCGGAGTAATAAATCACCCTGAGGCCTTATCCGAAATTCCAGAAAAAAAGTACGCAATTTATATTGGGCTTGTCCTAGACGAAAACAAAGGTGTAATCGACAATATTGGTAATTTGCCTACAATAATAATTGGAAAACGCCCTCGCACACAGCCTCCGCCTCCGCCTCCGCCCCCTGAGTGGAGCCTAAAAAAAATCACAATTCCAGGCTGTTCATATGACGATCCGCCATATGGCTGGACGCTTCTTGAGTATGGAAAAAAACAAATCTGCCATGATGGCGCATTGGGTCCTTCTTATTATCATAATGACAGAACCTATGCCGACCTCAATGACCCATCCATTCCATCCGGAACTTTCCTTGAAATTTGCAGCACATGGAGCTTGCCCTATAGTTGGGAGATAACAGGATCCAAAACAGGGTTTAAATGCAGCTTTGATACACGACTCAGTACCGTCTACTTCGTCAGAAAAAAATAATTTTCTGATCGCATTTGACAGTTACTGAGCTTCATGCGCTACCCCCTGCCCTACGCCTTTGCCCGCAGCGCCGGCCTGCTGCTGGAAGACGACGGCCACGCCCTCACCCTGTGGGCCAGCCGCCAGACCGACGCCGCCGCGCTGGGCGAAGTAATGCGCCGCCACGGCAGCGGCGCGCAGCCGCTGGCTGTGCAAACGCAAGACGCCGCCACGCTGGCCCAGCGCATCAGCAGCGCCTACGCCCAGGGCGAAAGCAGCGCCGCCGCCGTGGTGAGCGAAGTGCAAAGCGACGCCGACCTCTCGCGCATCATGCAGGAGCTGCCCGCGGTGGAAGACCTGCTCGAATCCGCCGACGACGCCCCCATCATCCGCATGCTCAACGCCCTGCTCACGCAGGCCGCGCGCGATGGCGCCAGCGACATCCACATCGAGCCCTACGAGCGCCACTCCAGCGTGCGCTTTCGCGTCGATGGCGCGCTGCGCGAAGTGGTGCAGCCCAACCGCGCGCTGCACGCCGCCCTCATCTCGCGCCTGAAAATCATGGCCGACCTGGACATCGCCGAAAAGCGCCTGCCGCAAGACGGCCGCATCAGCCTGCGCCTGGGCACGCGCGCCATCGACGTGCGCGTGTCCACCCTGCCCAACGCGCACGGCGAACGCGCCGTGCTGCGCCTGCTGGACAAGTCCGAAAGCAAGCTCAGCCTCGAAGCCGTAGGCATGCAGGGCCGCGTGCTGCAGCAGTTCGAGCGCCTCATCGCCCAGCCGCACGGCATCATCCTCGTCACCGGCCCCACCGGCAGCGGCAAGACCACCACGCTCTACGCCAGCCTGGCCCGGCTGGACGCGGCGCAGAGCAACATCATGACGGTGGAAGACCCCATCGAATACGAGCTGCCCGGCGTGGGCCAGACGCAGGTCAACCCCAAGATCGAGCTCACCTTCGCCCGCGCGCTGCGCGCCATCTTGCGGCAAGACCCGGACGTGGTGATGATCGGCGAGATCCGCGACATCGAAACCGCGCAAATCGCCATCCAGGCCAGCCTTACCGGCCACCTGGTGCTGGCCACGCTGCACACCAACGACGCCGCCAGCGCCATCACCCGCCTGACCGACATGGGCGTGGAGCCCTTCCTGCTGTCCTCCTCCCTGCTCGGCGTGCTGGCCCAGCGCCTGGTGCGCAAATACTGCCCCGCCTGCCACGGCCGCGGCATCGCCCCCAGCGCCACGGCCCCCGCCACGCCCGGCGACGCCCGCCCCACCGGCTGCGACACCTGCGGCCACACCGGCTACCAGGGCCGCACCGGCGTGTTCGAATTGCTGGTAGTCAGCGACGCCATCCGCGCCCAGATCCACGGCCAGGCGGCCGAGGCCGACATCCGCGCCACCGCCCTCGCCCAAGGCATGACGCTGATGCGCGACGACGGCCAGCGCCTGGTGGCCGAAGGCGTGACCAGCGCGGAAGAAGTGCTGCGCGTCACGCGCGATTGAGGTAGCGAGAAACGCCTTGGCGGTTGAACGCAAGCACAGCTTGCCCGCCACGCCACGCCACGCCACGCCACGCCACGCCACGCCAGCCCAGGCTCCAATGCAATCGTCAAAAAAGATAGCACCTTAGGCCGTAGGTACGGCCCGAAACGGCCTTTTTATTCCTTAGAACCTGTTCAAAATCTTTTTGCCAATTTGTCTATGCTCGTTGCATGAGAGCGAAATACCCAAGCGATATCAGCCCAGAGCAATT
>RQYR01000071.1 GCA_003859965.1 Comamonadaceae bacterium OH2545_COT-014
AATCTGGCTCTTTTCGTCCACGCACAACACCAGCGCCCTGTCCGGTGGGTCCAGATACAGCCCCACGACGTCACGCACTTTC
The DNA here is from genome assembly GCA_003859965.1 of Comamonadaceae bacterium OH2545_COT-014. Lineage (GTDB taxonomy): Bacteria > Pseudomonadota > Gammaproteobacteria > Burkholderiales > Burkholderiaceae_C > Ottowia. Next base: position 83 of record RQYR01000071.1, read on the forward strand.
TCCACGAAATGCGGATCTGTGGAGAGCGTGAAGGCGTCTTGCAGGTGCGGCTTCAGACCAAAGGCATGCCAGATGCGCTGCACGCTCGCAGGCGACACGCCTGTTTCTCTGCTCATCTGGCGCACGCTCCAGTGTGTGGCGTTTTGGGGCATGCTCTGGCGAACCTTGTCCACGATCAGCTGCACTTGCTCATCGCCCACACTGCGTGGGCGCCCGCTGCGCGGCGCATCCTTCAAGCCTGCCAGTCGATACGCCTGGTAGCGCCGTCGCCATTTGGAGACGGTCTGAACTGTGATGTGTAAACGCTCGGCAATCACTTTGCCTGAGAGCCCATCTGCACAAGCGAGCACGATGCGCATACGCAGTTTTTCGTCTTCCGGCGCTTTGTGCGCGCGCAAACGCGCCTGCAACTGGCTGCGCTCAGCGTCGCTAATCTCTAGCTTGATGACTGGCCGTCCTGTACGTGCCATCGGCGTAGTCTCCTATGCGGGAAATACGTTGATGGCCGCATAACCATATAGTTCAATTCATTTTTGAGACA
>RQYR01000072.1 GCA_003859965.1 Comamonadaceae bacterium OH2545_COT-014
GGCGCCCGCGCGCACTTGAATGCCTGTCAGCGACGGCATCGTGCGCTGTTGGCGCTGCTGTTGCCTTTTGCCCTTTTGTTTCCGGCCCAAGCGCAACCCATCACGCAAAGCGTACGCCTGCCGAACCAGGAATACACAGAAAGCCGCGAAGACCTCCAAGTCAAGGTACTGGGCGGTCACGTGAGGATCAACCGAAGCTGGGTAGCGGGCAGGTGGTATCTGAACCCTGCGTGGGCCAACCTGAAGTTCATCGCCGACCCTTTGGGCGGCGTACTGGCCGTGGACAGGGCAGGCAGCCTGTACGAGAGAGTAGGCGGCAGCGGCAGCGTCCAGTACGCCTTCGGAGCCGAGAACTTCATCGCCAGACAGCCCAGCGGCTGGCGCTGGTACGACCGGCAGGGCAACCACATCGACTACGACGAAGCGGGCCGCATCCAGAGCTACAGCAACCCTGCGGGCGTTACCGTCCGCTTCGAATACAACGCCCAGGGACACTTGAGCCGCGTACTCGACCACCACGGCCAGGCGGCCTTGAGCTTGCAAAGCGATAGCCAGGGCAGAGTCGTGCAAGTGGCCGACGCCAGCGATACAGGCAGCGGCCGCACCGTGCGCTAC
>RQYR01000073.1 GCA_003859965.1 Comamonadaceae bacterium OH2545_COT-014
TACGTGCCATCGGCGTAGTCTCCTATGCGGGAAATACGTTGATGGCCGCATAACCATATAGTTCAATTCATTTTTGAGACACCACACTAGAACTCGCCTTGGTATTAAAGTGTGTGAATAATGTTGCCAATTACTAATGCTTTTGGCGCGCGCCACTGATTTAACTCCACCAACCCAACCAATTGACAAAGAATTTATCAAACCCAAACTCTCCCCTCCTCGATATACTAATGAGCACTTATTAACCCACTCATTTGTACCCATAAATCCCCGAACACTATTGGTAATCCCGAAGCTAATCGTATCTCCCCACCCCGCAGCAAAATCCACAATTCTTTTATCAATGGGATCGCCCCAAGCCCATAACCCATAAGGGTCAATATAGCCCAGCGGGTCGTTATAGGCATAACCGTAGGCATTGATCCCTCCCCACAGCCCTATCGGGTCGAATTGGATGTACCGCCCCCTTGCCGGACTGTAGTCCCTGAAGTAGTTCTGGTGAAGGCCCGTTTCCTTGTCCCAGTACTGCCCCGGGAACCTGAGGTTCATCTCGATCGTTGACTGGCTCTGGATGATGCCGGCCGCCCCGAAGGCTTCTGCTGCTGCCTTCC
>RQYR01000074.1 GCA_003859965.1 Comamonadaceae bacterium OH2545_COT-014
CGTCAATTCGACGGGAAAAGTGTCACCTATGTCTTCGTACTCCTGTTACCTATGTCTCCGGTCCATACAGAGAGGGTTGGGGTGAGGGCAAGGCAGCCTGCCCTTTTCCATGCTTGTTTCTGCGCCCGGTAGCAACCTCTTGTGCTTGATCGAAGGACAGAGGCCGGGATGTGCGCCCGGCAGCGCACCTGCTTTTCTTTGTCTCGTCAAAGAAAAGTAGGCAAAAGAAAGGTGCCCCCACTGTCTGCGGCCCCTTCGCTGCGCTGCGGGGCAACCTGTGCTGACGGCGTGCCGGGCGGCGCTGCGGCAGCTCACTGCGCGGCTGCGCCGCTCCGTTCAGACAACCGCAGCGAATCAGACCACGAAGCAGGCCCATCCTTCGGTGGGCCTGCCCGCCCGGCACGCCGCCAGCACAGGCGCAGCCAGAGGGGGGATAGCGGGGCAGCCCTTCGGGCCATCGCTGCGCTCGACCAGGGGTTTTCTCCCTCTCCCGCTGGCGGGATGTATGGACCGGAGACATAGGTAACAGGAGTACGAAGACATAGGTGACACTTTTCCCGTCGAATTGACGGAGTAAGCCTGTGCCTTGGAG
>RQYR01000075.1 GCA_003859965.1 Comamonadaceae bacterium OH2545_COT-014
CATGCACCTGGCGGCCAAGCTGGAAGACCCCTACTGGCTGCGCGCCATGCTGGCCCGCGGCGCGCCAACCGAAGTGCGCAACCGGCTGGGTGAGACGCCGCTGTTTTCGGCGCTGGGTAACAGCACGCAAACCAACGTCAAGCTGCTGCTGGATGCCGGGGCCGATATCCATGCGCGGGATCTGGACAAGAGAACGCTGCTGCATGCCGCCGCTTCCATCAACAGCTTCGCGGAAGTGCTTTATTTTTTGGAGTTAGGCGTGGATCCGGCGGCAACCAACGATCTGGGGAATACGTTCCAGTTTTATTTTTTCATGACCCCTGAAAGGAACCTCAGCGACGAAGCCGTGGCCATACGTGCCAAGGTACGCGCCTGGTTGCAGGCGCGTGGCATCGCGGTGGAGGAAAAAGCCGCCCGGCCGTGACAAACCGCCCAATGCCAACCCTGCTTGTACGCAGGTACGTGCTGATCCTGGCCTTGCTGGCGGCAGCGGCAGCCAGCGCCTGCGGCAAGCAAGGCAGGCAGGAGATGGAAGAAAGCACATTCGCCACGCCGCAAGCAGCGGCGT
>RQYR01000076.1 GCA_003859965.1 Comamonadaceae bacterium OH2545_COT-014
TGGCCGTTGACCAGCCGCTGCACGCGCAGCTCCCAGCCGTACCAGGTGTTCGTGTACAGACCCTTGCCTACCACCACCTTCGGGTGGCCTACCACCTGGTGCAGGCGCAGCCCCTGCTCAGCCGCCGCCACGGTTTGCACTTCCGACTGGCCGCTGCCCACCCCGGCAATCTCAGCGCTCACCCGGTAGCTGCCCGCTTTTTCCGGCCTTGCCACGTACAACCAGGCAGTTGAATGCGCATCCTTGCCGATGACCGCCTGGGTCAGGAGCGTTCCTTCCGTACCAGCGTTGTAGATGCCGCTGACCACGCCAGCGGGGTTTTGCTCAGACAGGCTGAGCCGGACTGTCAGCGGCTCGACGGCATATTGGTAGCCAGCGTAGGAAGCCTGGGGCACTTGCAACGTGACACGGAAGTCATCGCGCAGGCTGGCCGTGGTGCGCTGGCCGTCCAGGCTGGCAAAGACCAGCGTGGGCGTCACCACTTCCACCGGCATCGGCGCGGCTGC
>RQYR01000077.1 GCA_003859965.1 Comamonadaceae bacterium OH2545_COT-014
CGCGCTGGGCCGCCTGACCCAGACCACCGACGCGCTGGGCGGCACAACGAAACAAAGCTGGGACGCACACGAGCAGCTCACCAGCCTCACGGACGCCAAAGGCAACACGCACAGCTTCCAGTACGACAAGGCCGGCCAGCTCATACGGGAAACCAGACCGCTGGGCGGCGCCATCCAGTACGCCTACGACGCGGCAGGCCAACTGACAAAACGCACCGATGCCGCAGGAAACACCAGAAACTACACCTACGACGCCGCACAAAGAATGACGCTGGAAGAGCACAAAACCAGCGGCAGCACGCTTGACCAGAAGATCAGCTACCAGCTATCACTATCTGCACACCGACCACCCGGGCACGCCGCAGCTGGCGACGACGAAAGACGGAAACACGAGCTGGAAGGCAGCAGCAGAAGCCTTCGGGGCGGCCGGCATCATCCAGAGCCAGTCAACGATCGAGATGAACCTCAGGTTCCCGGGGCAGTACT
>RQYR01000078.1 GCA_003859965.1 Comamonadaceae bacterium OH2545_COT-014
CTACGGCCACTACCAGTGGATGGTGCCCGGGCAAATCAGCACGCCGGGAGCCATCAAGACCCAAACCTTCGACGCCTTGCAACGGCCCATCAGCATCGAGGTCAAAAGCCAGACATCAAACAGTCAAGGCAACCACACCGCCCAGCGCCTGATGAGCCGGCTGTACCAATACGACCAGGCGGGCAACATCACCCAGATCAAAAGCGAGCTGGGACAAACCGACTACGGCTACGACAACTTGAGCCGCCTGACCAGCGCCCAGCCAGACCAGAACTTGCAAGCGCTGGGCCTGCCCGCAGAGCAATACAGCTACGACCCGGTGCACAACCGCACCTCAAGCGGCCACCAGCCCGGCGCCTGGAGCTACAACGCCGACAACCAGCTGACGCAATACCCGTACCTCAAGCCCTTCAGCCCGGGCAGCCAGCCCGTGGACACCACGGTCAGCTACACAGCG
>RQYR01000079.1 GCA_003859965.1 Comamonadaceae bacterium OH2545_COT-014
CGTGGCCAAGGCCGTCGATGCCGCCAAGGCCAACCCGGCCCTGGCCGAAAAACTGGCCCCGGCCCTGAAGAAAATCAGCGAGGCCATCGAGCAGCTGCCGCTGGACAAGCTGCCCAACGCCGTGCGCGAGGGCATCGCGCCCATCAAGGGCAAGCTGGATGAGTTTGCGCGCATCGGTGTGCGCGAAGTCAGCACCCAGGTGGGCCGCAACCACATCACCTGGACCCAAAACGCTGCGGGTGAAACCATCGCCGCCAAGGCGCGGCTCGGCGAAGTCTTCTCTGGCGCCACCCGCTCGCCCGCCGAAAAAACCGCCCAGCGTAACGCCGGCCATGCCGGCTTGGCCGATGACGTGGGCGGCCATATCATCGGCCACCGCTTCGTCAAGGACCAGGGGGCCATCAACATGTTCCCCCAGAACACCCAGTTCAACAATGGCGCTTTCAGAAC
>RQYR01000080.1 GCA_003859965.1 Comamonadaceae bacterium OH2545_COT-014
TGCTGGCGGCAGCGGCAGCCAGCGCCTGCGGCAAGCAAGGCAGGCAGGAGATGGAAGAAAGCACATTCGCCACGCCGCAAGCAGCGGCGTTGTACAAGGCCGCCGCGGGCGGAGAGATGGATCGGGCGCGGCAGCTGCTGGCTGCAGGCGAGAACATCAACGCCCACCACGCGCGCGAGCTGACGCTGCTGGAAATCGCCATGCTCGCAGGCCAGCGCCAGGCTTTCGACAACCTGCTGGCGTTGGGCGCCGACCCGGCCCATCTGGGCCAGGCGCGCGACACACCCATGCACCTGGCGGCCAAGCTGGAAGACCCCTACTGGCTGCGCGCCATGCTGGCCCGCGGCGCGCCAACCGAAGTGCGCAACCGGCTGGG
>RQYR01000009.1 GCA_003859965.1 Comamonadaceae bacterium OH2545_COT-014
GCGCAGGTCGTGCGCGACCAATTGCAGCAGCTGGGCATCAGCGAGCAAGACGTGGCAGACGCCATCGCCTGGGCGCGGCGCGGATGACAAGCGCCGCGCCCCGCGTCGTGCTCGATACCCATGTCGCGCTTTCCGCCCTGTTGTTCAGCAACGGGCGGCTGGCTTGGCTACGCCACGCCTGGCAACGCGGGCAGTTGCGCCCCCTGGTCTGCAAGCCCACGGCCAGCGAGTTGCTGCGCGTGCTGGCCTATCCCAAATTCAAGTTGACCGCGCAGCAGCAACAGGATTTGCTGGCCGACTTTCTGCCCTATGCGCAAGTGGTTCAGCTTCCCGAAGCTTGGCCCGAACTGCCCGCCTGCCGGGATGAAAAAGACCAGGTATTTCTGGCGCTGGCGCATGTGGGCCAGGCGCAGGCGCTGATTACTGGCGATGCCGATTTGCTGGCCTTGCGCGAGGATTTTCCCGCTGGTTGGATCGTCACGCCGCAGGCGTGGGCGATGCAGCACGGCATGGTGGGCTGAAGGAGATCAGGCTGAAGGAGGTGGGCATTGAAAGGCACGGACAAGCCCATGCGGCAGAGTGAACTAAATCCAGCAGATGTCGCGATATTGGTATCGCTGGAACAGGCCATGTGGCGAGCAGAAACCCGGTTTGATCCGGTATTCATGGCGCGGCACTTGGCTGCCGACTTCATCGAACTGGGTCGCTCCGGGCGTAGCTATACCCGGGAACAGTGTCTGGCCGCAGCACCACAGCCAATCGCTTGCCGCTTGCCATTGCCCAATCTGCATGTGCGTCTTTTGGATGCCGATACCGCACAGTTGCTGTATGACAGCATCGTGACGCGAGAAACGGGAGCGCTGGAGTACACGCACCGCTCGTCCCTATGGACACGCACGGCCCATGGCTGGGTCATGCGCTTTCATCAGGGCACTCCGTTCGTACCTGATGCATCCGGGGCATGACTCGGGGGGCGGCGATCAATCTTGCGGCAGCCAGCGCAGCTTGAAGCGCAGCGAAAACCCGGCATGGCCCAGCTGGATGATTTCAATAATTGTTGGGTTACGGCCTGCGCCAATCCGCAGCATCCGATTGTCACACCCCGAGGGCAGACCGCCGCAGGTGTTTTTTGAGCGACGCCTTTTGGCAAATGCCCCCTGAATCAAGCAGGCCGAACGCTGATTTTCCAATCAAAGCGGTTTCAGGCAGCCTTGGCTCTTTCAGTCGCGCTGGCTTGGGAGGTCAACGGTTTTCATGCCCAAACCTGCTTCAGCAGCGCTGCCGCAGCATAAAGGCCGCAGCCGAACGCTGCATGCGCCGCCAGCGTGAGCAGGCGGCTTTTGAATGGCGCCGGTGTGCGTGAGGCGGCTATGCCCGCCCCCATGGCGGGCTGCATCACCAGCCATGGAAAAACCACCGTGGCCATGCCCGTTGCCAGTGCGGGCGGCCATGTCGGGGCATACAGCCATTCAGCGCCGTTGATGACCACCAGCAAAAAGGCAAATGCGATGCCTGTGGCGTAGTGGATCGCCCATCCCAAGGGTCTCTCCCCGGCAATCGGCTCAGCCCTGGCAATACTGGGGTGTACAAATTTTCCCCGGCGCGCATGGCCTGCCCACCGTCCCACCCAGGCATAGTCCAGCGTCGCAATGCCGCACATCCGCAGCATGACCGACCACAAATCCATCACCACCGTCGCGCCAGCGCCCACCAGCACTGTCCTCACGATGTCGTCCATCACGATCATGTTCGCCTCTTTTGCTTGATGAGATTATTGTTAGAGGGCATGATAGAAGTTGAAGTAAACTTCAAGTCAAGAGGGTGTCATGGACATTTCAGAAGTCACCCGGCGCACGGGCGTTCCGGCCTCGGCGTTGCGGTTTTATGAAAAAAAGGGGCTGATTTCCTCCGTCAGCCCTGCGGGCAAGCGCCGGCGCTTTGCCCCTGAGGTGCTGGATCAGCTGGCCTTGATTGCGCTTGGGCAGGAGGGTGGTCTGTCATTGGACGAGATTCGCGCCATGCTTTCTGCCCAGGGTGCGCCGCAAGTGGACAGAAAGCTGCTGCTGGCCAAAGCGGACGAAATCGATGCAACCATCAAACGCCTGAAAGCCATGAGCGAATGTTTGCGGCACACAGCCGTGTGCCCAGCGCCCAGCCACGCCCAGTGCCCCACATTCCAGCGTTTGCTGAAAACGGCAGCGGCGGTGCGGCGCAAAAAAAGCCAGCGGGCATCATCCTAATAAATCCGGCAAATCGCTATCCGCCCAAACATTAGCCATCTGTGTGCGATGCTGTTTGACCAGCCCCGGCTGTGCGGGCAGGCTGAATAGATTTGCCCAAACGCTTCTGCCAGATTATCGAAATTCAGGGCCCGGCAAGCGCCCTTTTCAGGTAGCCTTGCCCGTATTCCCTGCTGCTTTTAATGAAAAAATTTCCCACTTATAAGCGCTTATAACGATAATTTTTACCACTATAAGCGCTTTATCTTGAGAATATTTACCGCATTAAGCGCCTTTCCCGATAAAACCATCATCCCCCATCAGCACCCGCCTCCCCTGCCATGCCATGGCATTGCAGCGCTTTCAGAATGGGGCATTCGGTGTGCTCGTCGCCGGCACAGGCGTCATGCCACTGACGCAAGGTGTCCCGCATGGTTTCCAGGCTGGCGATGCGCGCGTCCAGTTCCTGAATGTGGGTGGCCGTCAGCCGCTTGACGGCGCTGCTGCACCGCGCCGGATCATCGTGCAGCGCAAGCAAGGCGGCAATCTGCTCCAGCGAAAAGCCCACTTCCCGCGCATGACGGATAAAGCGCAGCCGCACCACATCTGCCTCCGCGTAATCGCGATAGCCCGACGGCGAACGCGCCACCGCTGCCAGCAACCCGGCTTTTTCATAATCGCGCACCTGCTTGGCCGACAAGCCGGATGCCTGTGCCGCTTCGCCTATCTTCATGTCACGCTTGACCTTAACCTTGGGTGAAGCTTTATTATCGCCAACGGCTTCCTGCGGACACAAGCCATCCGCGCCCTGTTTTGTTTTTTTGTGAGCAAGGAAATCCTCATGACAACTGCTTTACGTACCCGCGCCGTCCGCCTGCTGCTACCGGCCGCCTTGGTCGCTGCCGGTCTGGCGGCGCTGATTCCGACCGTTTCCGCACAAGCGGCGGACGTGGAAGTGTGGAAAGATCCGAACTGCGGCTGTTGCAGCGACTGGATCAAACACATGGAAGCCAACGGCTTCAAAGTCACCGTTCATCAAACCGGCAACCGCGAAGCGCGCAGCCGTCTGGGCATGCCCGATCGCCACGCCTCCTGCCATACGGCCAAAATCGGCCGCTACGTCATCGAAGGCCATGTGCCGGCAGCCGATATTCGGCGGCTGTTGCAGCAACAACCTGACGCAGTCGGCCTAGCCGTGCCCGGCATGCCCTTGGGTTCTCCCGGCATGGACGGCCCCGCCTACGGCAATCGCCGCATGGCGTATCAAGTGCTGCTGGTGCAAGCCAACGGCGGCGATCAGGTTTTTCAGTCCTACCCGGCCCAACCCTGAAAGAGAGCGTCATATGCAACCCATCAACAGACGTCGGATGCTGCAATACGGCATCGGGCTGGCATTGGGCGGGCTGGCCGCCTGCTCGCGCAACAGTGAAGCGCAGCAGATGCCGGGCGGCGCACACCAGGGACATGACATGCACAACGCCATGCACGGCACGCCGGCCAGCGCCGGATCGGCGCCGGCAGGCACAATGGCATTGATGCCGTCCGAAGCCATGCCCGCCGGCGCCGCCCTGTCTGCCCTGCCGCTGCTGGCCAACCGTTCTGCCCGAAGCGCTCATTTTCAGGCCGAGCTGACCGCGCAAGTGACGCACACCGTGCTGGCAGGCGGCAAAACAACCGAAATCTGGGCCTACAACGGCCAATTGCCCGGCCCGCAAATCGTGGTGCAGGAAGGCGACACGGTGGAAATCCGTTTTCGCAACGCATTGCCGCAGGCAACCACCCTCCACTGGCACGGGCTGGATGTCCCGGCGCAGGCGGACGGCAACCCGCAAGACCCGGTGCCGCCGGGCGGCCAGCGCGTCTACCGCTTCACCCTGCCGGAAGGCAGCGCGGGCACCTACTGGTATCACCCCCATCCGCACGAGCATGTATCGGAGCAGGTATACCGGGGATTGGCCGGCACACTGATTGTCCGGGCCAAAGATGATCCCTTGGCCGGCAGGCCGGAGCAGCATTGGCTGATTTCCGATCTGCGGCTGGCGGCAGACGGCAGCATTCCGCCCAACACCCCGACCGACTGGATGAACGGACGCGAAGGCGAATTTGTGCTCATCAACGGCCAATACCGCCCCGACATCCGTGTGCAGGGAAACGAGCGCATCCGCATCTGGAACGCCACCAGCGCCCGTTACCTGCGTTTGCAGATACCCGGCATCTCATGGATCGTGGTGGGCAGCGACGGCGGATTGCTGGAACAACCGTTGCCTGCGGTCAGCGAACTGTTTCTGGCGCCCGCCGAACGGGTGGAAGTGATTTTGCAGGGCACGGCGCCAACCCGGGCGGCGCTGCACAGCCTGTATTACGATCGCCAGAAAATGATGGTACAGGAAACACCGTCCACGCTCACCCTGGCCCACGTCCGTTTTGCCGGGGAGCAGGCCGACATCCCGCCCAAACTGCGCACCCTGCCGCCATGGGGAGACATCCAAGCGCAACAGACCGTGGCATTCAGCGAAGTGATGAACATAATGAACCACGGCGGCATGAACCACGGCAGCATGAACCACGGCACGGCAACGGGCACGGTAGGCGCCGACACCCCGCCGCCGATGATGACCGGCATGTTTCTGGTCAACGGCAAAACCTTCGATATGAAGCGCATTGATCTGCACACCCGGGCGGGGCAAAGCGAAGAATGGATGCTGCAAAACCTCTCCCATATGGATCACCCCTTCCATCTGCACGGCACCCAGTTTGAAATCATCCGCCGCGAATGGCAGGGCAAGCGCGAGAACGCCGCGTATCGCGCCCTGAAAGACACCGTCAACCTGCGCCCCAACGAAACGGTATGGATCCGCACCCGGCAAAACCATCCCGGCCTGAAAATGTTCCACTGCCACATTCTCGAACATGAGAACCTCGGCATGATGGGCATGCTGGAAGTGAAAGCATAACCGGGTTTGCCAAGGTGGCTTTCAGGTAGCCTTGGCGTACTCACAGGCCACCTGAAATGAAAAAATTTACCACCGATAAGCGCTTATAACGATAATTTTTACCGCTATAAGCGCTTTATCTTGAGAAAAATCCATCATTTTATTTGTCTGTACATGGTTCGTCTTTCCGGCAACCGGCCTGCAGTGCGCGGTTATTCGGCAAACGCCGTTTTCAGCAATGCCGCGACTGCGCTGATTTTGGCCGATTGTGCGCGGTGGGGAGTACCGTAGGTCGGGCATTCATGCCCGACAAAGGTAGCGAACAAATTCCGTCGGGCATGAATGCCCGACCTACTGGCTATGGGCCATTGAAGGCGCCCTGACTGACCGCGACTGGCGCGAGATTGCACGAGATGAAGCATTGCTCTTACGATTGGCCTTGGAAGATGCTAAGAAACCCGTACCGTAGGTTGGTCATGCCCGCCCCGCGGACTGTCAAATAGAAAAACTGGAGACGAAAAATGACCAAGCTCGATCCCATTATTGCCGTCAACAATGTTGCGGCCAGTGCCGACTGGTATTGCGACCTGTTTGGTTTCCACAACGTGCACGGCGGCGATCATTTTGCGGTGTTGAATTCGCCGGAGAACGAAACCGTATTGTGCTTGCACGCTTGGGGCACCGATGAACATCCAACCATGGTCGATCAGGATATCCCGACGGGAAACGGATTGCTTCTGTATTTCAGAACGAATGACTGGCAAACCATCCGGAACCGCCTTGATCGCATCGGCTGGACTATTGAAGAAGATGTGCATCAAAATCCCAATTCGCGCAAACAGGAATTTTCTTTCCGGGATCCCGACGGCTATTTCATTACCGTAACAGAAAGCCATCACTACGAAGGCTAGTTTCGTATGTCGACATTCATGCCCGATTTACTGGCTACCTTTGTCGGGCATAAATGCCCGACCTACTGGCTATAAAGCGTTGCCTATGCCATTTTCAGGGGGCATTGCATGCCAGCGGCTGCTGCCGGGCGTCATCTCACGCGCCAGCCGCTCCTGTCAGACGGGCCACCAGCGCATCCACCGCCGCTTCGGCATTGGCCAATGACTGCGCCAGCCGTTCGTCGGCGTATTCGTCGTATTCGACGGCGATGCTGTGGTGTTCGGTAATGCCCAGGTAGGCCAGCGCAGTGAACAGGCTGGCTTCAACGTGGTTTTTGCCCTGCATCTTGCCGCCGTCGTAGCCGTAATCGCCGCGCGAGGTGAGCACCACGGCGCGCTTGCCCAACCCGGCCAAGAGCGGCCAGTACGGATCGCCTGCGCGGCTGCGATCAAAGCCGAAGGTACGCCCCACGCGCACGATGTTGTCCACCCAGGCCTTGCATTGGGCGGGCGGGCCAAAGTTGTACATGGGCACGCCGGCCACGATGACATCGGCTGCCAGCAGCTCGTCAATCAAGGCGTCGCTTTCGCGCAAAGCCTCGTGCATCCAGTCCTCGCGCTGCGCTTCGGGAGTGAAGGCGGCGTGTATCCATTGGCCGCTCACAGGCGCGGGCGGATGCTGGCCGACGTCGCGGTAAATCACGCGCGCGTCGGGCTGGTGTTGCCGCCATTGCGCGATGAAGCGGGCCGACAGGCGGCGGGTGTGCGAGCCGTAGGCATCCTGACCGGAAAGGCCGGGGCGGGCGCTGGCGTCCAAATGTAGCAAAGTGGTCATGGGTTTTCCTTTTGACGGATGAATCAAATGAATTTGAAAACCCATTTTGGACTTGAACTATATTGATGACAAACGGTATATTTTCAGCTTATGAATAACTTTGTCTCATCTATCTATGCCCCGTTTATTGCCTTCGCTCGATGCCTTGGCCGTGTTTGAAGCAGCGGCGCGCCTGGGCAGTTTCAAGGCTGCGGCGGCGGAGCTTTCCGTCAGCGCCACGGCGGTCAGCCACCGCATCCGCGCGCTGGAGGAAGCGCTGGGCTGCGCGCTGTTTGTGCGGCAGGTGCGCGCCGTGGCCTTGACGGCGGAGGGCCGGCTGCTGTGGGCGGCGGTCAGCGATGGGCTGGACGGCATCGCCGCCGCCGTGGCTCGTGTTCGCAGCCCCGGGCGGGCGCGGGTGACGCTATCGGTCACGCCCGATTTCGCCGGGCAATGGCTGGTGCCCAAGCTGGCGGCATTTCAGGCAGCCTGCCCGGCGGTGGACTTGCACGTACACGCCAGTTACCAGCCGGTGGATTTGAACGCGGGCGCCGCCGATTTGGCCGTGCGTTATGGTCAAGGCCCGTGGTCCGGCGTACAGGCCCAGGCGCTGTTTCAAGAATGCTTCGCCCCCGTGGCCGCGCCCTGGCTCAAGCAACGCCTGCCGGCCGATGCCACGCAATGGCCGCTGATTCACCTGAACTGGCGCTGGCCTGCGCAACAAGCGCTGGACTGGGCCGCCTGGGCGCGCGCCGCCAATCTGCCGCCGCAGGCCATGCAAACCGGCGCGCGCTATTCCGACGGCACCCACGCCCTGCAAGCCGCCCTGGCCGGGCAAGGCGTCGCCTTGCTGGGCTTGCCGCTGCTGCGCGAGGAACTGCGCCTGAACCTGCTGGAAGTGGTGCGCGAGCCGTACCTGCCGGGGCAGCTTTATCACGTCTGCACCCCCGCCAAACGCCCGCCCAGCACCGCCACGCTGGCGGTGAAAAACTGGCTGCTGGCGTGGAGATGATTGTGCAGGCCGACCACGCCTCTACACCCGCAAGGTATCCACCAACGCGCGCAGGGCAGCCGAAGTGCGGCGGCTGGGGTAATACAGAAAAAAGCCGGGGTAGGGCGTGCACCAATCTGCCAGTACGCGTATCAGTTGCCCGCTTTCAAAATATTGGCTGCACTGCGTGACTTCGGAATAGGCCAGTCCCACGCCATCCAGTGCCGCCTGTTGCATCAATTCGAAATCATCCAGCATCAGCGGGCCGTTCACCGCCACATTAATTTTCTGCCCATCTTTGGCGAACTCCCAGCGATAGGGTTTGCCAGCGCTGCTCTGCCGCCAGCCGATGCAGCGGTGCGCCGTTAAATCGTGGGGCGTTTGGGGTATGCCGAAGCGCTGGAAATATTCGGGCGAGCCGACCACGGCGTCGCAAAAATCCGCCGTAATGCGTACGGCCACCATGTCTTTCTGTATGTGCTCACCCAGGCGCACACCGGCATCAAAACCTTCCTTGACGATATCGACAAAACCGTTGTTGGCGGAAATCTCCAAGGTCACATCGGGGTAGCGTTCGGCAAATTCACGAAAACGCGGCGCCAACACATGCGCCGCCGCCATGCGCGGCACGGAAAGCCTGACCGTACCTGCCGGATGTTGACGAAACGGATTGATGTGCTCCACCGCCATCGCAATATCGGCAAAGGCTGGAGCAACTTGTGCGTACAGTGCCTGCCCCGCTTCCGTGGGCGACACATGGCGGGTGGTACGGTGCAAAAGTGATACCCCCAGCCGGTTCTCCAAGGTGCGCATGGCATGCGACAAGGTGGAAGGCTGCATCTCCAAACGCGCTGCCGCTTTGCGGAAACTGCCGGTCTCCACAATGGCAATGAAGGCGGCAAGATTGAAGTAGTCGGTGCTTTTCATGCGTTTCCCAAAAGATTGATGGCTTAATTTCATCAAGCCATACAAGAAAACATGGCTTATCAGCAGCAATCATCGCATTTATCATGCCTTTTGTCATGAATCAATGGCGTTTTTGGTGAGGCGTACAACAAACACGTTTGCTGAAAACCTGATGTTGGCCCTGTCTGAAAAATACTGTGCATCTGCCAGCAGCAATAGACGCCTGGATACTACCCGCTTCAAATAGCGACAATCGCTATGATTGCTCATCATTCAACAAATCGGAGATAAGGCATGCACGCTTTTGTTACTGGCGCTACAGGTTTATTGGGAAATAACTTGGTACGCGCCTTACTGGAAAGAAATATTCACGTAACGGCCCTGGTGCGCAGCGCAGAAAAAGCCAAGAAACAATTTCCCGATATGCCATTAAATTGGGTAGAGGGGGATTTGTGTAAGCCTGAAAGCTATCGCGCGAATTTGGTCGGATGCGACTGCCTTTTTCATACGGCCGCCTATTTTCGGGACAGTCTTAAAGGAGGCAAACACTGGCAAGGGTTGTACGACACTAATGTAAAAGGCACCGAAGATTTGCTTCAGACCGCCTATGACGCAGGTATTCGGCGCATGGTGCACACTTCCTCCATTGCGGTATTGCACGGGGACAGGAATCAGTTGATTGATGAAACCATGTCACGCCCTGCGAATGATCCCGATGATTATTACCGCAGCAAAATCATGAGTGAAGAAGCAGTCAATCGGTTTCTTGCCAAGCATCCTGATATGTTCGCCTGCTTTGTTTTGCCCGGGTGGATGTTTGGCCCCGGCGATAGGGGGCCGACTGCGGCGGGTCAATTTGTGATGGACTATATGCAGAAAAAGCTGCCTGGCGTATTGCCGGCCAGTTTTAGTGTGGTGGATGCGCGCGATGTGGCCGAGCATCTGATTCTGGCCATGGAGAAAGGCCGCAGGGGTGAGCGCTATCTGGCTGCCGGCCGACATGTGACCATGAGTGATTTAATGGAAGAACTGGAGCAGGTAAGCCATGTCCCTGCCCCAACTAGGCCGATTCCTCTTTTTATGCTGCGCCTGATTGCACAAACTCAAGAAATCTACCATTGGCTGAGCAAAAAACCGATATTGCTGAGCAATTCCAGCGTTGATCTCATGGCCAATGAATATCTGCGTACCCGTTTCAGCCATGAAAAAAGCGAGCGTGAACTGGGCGGTACGTTTCGGCCATTCAAGGAAACATTAAGCGATGTGCTGAGGTGGTACCGCCAGCATGGTTTTTTATAAAAGCACAGCGCGCTTCATTCAGTTTTCTTCCCCCTGCGCCAGCGCCTGCACCAAAAAATCCGCCACCGCCCGCACGCTGGGCGAGCGGCGCACGTCTTCGTGCATGACCAGGTGCAGGGGGCTTTCGTGCACTTCGGGTGTGGGCGCGTGCAGGGCCACGGGCACCAGGCCATCGTCCGCGTTCACGCAGTCAGCGGGCAGCAGGCCAATGCCCAGGCCCAGGGCAATGCTTTGCTGGATCAGCTCAAAGTCATTGCAGGCCAGGGCCACGGGCATGTCGCCCAGGGCAGCGGCCGCCCAGCGGCTCAAGGCGTTTGGCGTGGACAGGGTCAGCGCCTGCCATTGCGCGTGCAGCAAAGCTGCCGCCGCAATCCATGCAGACCGGCGCGCGCTATTCCGACGGCACCCATGCCCTGCAAGCGGCATTGGCCGGGCAAGGCGTCGCCCTGCTGGGGCTGCCGCTGCTGCGCGAAGAACTGCGCCTGAACCTGCTGGAGGTGGTGTGCGAACCGCACCTGCCGGGGCAGTTTTACCACGTCTGCACCCCCGCCAAACGCCCCCTCGCCCCCGCCACGCAAGCGGTGAAAGAGTGGCTGCTGGGCTGGAGCGGGGATGTCAATCCAGACCTGAAAAATGCATGAAGGGCGGCAAGCGCAGCTTGCGGCGCAGCGAAAACCCAGCATGGCAGGCCCGCGCTGCTGGGCTTCGGGCTGGTGCTGTGCGCCATCTACGGCGTGCAACGCGCCTTGCAGGACAACGCTTCCCAAAATGCGTCCAAGGAGTCCCCATGAATCTGATTGAACTGCTGCGCCGGCGCAGCTCCGCCCATGCTTTTGCCGAAAGCGCCATCAGCGATGCCGAACTGCGGCATCTGGTCAGCTACGGCGGCGGATTTGACCCCCCCTGGGCTGCCTTTCGCCGGCCCACATGACAACAGCGGCGGCGCTTGCGCTAGATTCGCCGCGTGCTGACACGGACTTGCCTGAATCTTTACGCCGCCGCCGCCTGGGCCGCCCAGCCCCTGCTGCGGCGCAAGCTGGCGCGCCGGGGCGTGGCCGAGCCGGGGTATCTGCACGCGGTGGAGGAACGCTTTGGCCGCTACACCACGCCGCGCCCGCCCATGCCGGCGGGCGGGGGGGCGCTGGTGTGGGTGCATGCGGTGTCGCTGGGCGAAACGCGCGCGGCGGCCTTGCTGGTGGAGGCGCTGCGTGCGCGCCTGCCGGGCATGCGCCTGCTGCTCACGCACGGCACGGCCACGGGGCGGGCCGAAGGCGAAAAGCTCTTGCGCGCGGGCGACGTGCAGGTCTGGCAGCCGTGGGACACGCGCGGCGCGGTGCGGCGCTTTCTGCGCCACTTCCGGCCCAGCGTGGGCGTGCTAATGGAAACCGAAATCTGGCCCAACCTGGTGCACGAATGCGCGGCCCACGGCGTGCCGCTGGCGCTGGCCAATGCGCGCCTGTCTGAAAAGTCGCTGCGCAGCGCGCAGCGCGCGGGCTGGCTGATGCGCCCGGCCTATGCGGCGCTGGCCGCCGTCTGGGCGCAGACCGAGGCCGACGCGGCCCGCCTGCGCGCGCTGGGCGCGCCGGTGGCGGGCGTGCTGGGCAACCTGAAGTTCGACGCCCGGCCCGATGCGGCGCTGCTGGCGCGCGGGCAGGCGTGGCGGGCGGGGCTGGCGCGGCTGACGTCTGGCCCGGCGGCCCGGCCAGTCATTCTGCTGGCCAGCTCGCGCGAAGGCGAGGAGCAGGCGCTGGCAGAGCAGATTCTGGCCCTTGGGCAGAACAGTTCTGCCCAGGCAGCTATGAAAAATGAAGCGGATGCCGCGCGGGCGGAACACGGGGCACGGGCCGCGCTGGCGGCCCCGGCCCGGCTGGCGCCATCGATGGAGTCATCGGCGGAGCCGTCAACGGAGCAATGGCCCACGCAGTCGCTCGTGCAATCGCCGTTGCAATCACCCGTTCAATGGCTGGTGGTGCCGCGCCACCCGCAGCGCTTTGACGCGGTGGCGGCGCTGCTGGCGGCCCGGGGCTTGCGCGTGAGCCGCCGCAGCCAGTGGGGCGGGCCGGGCGCTGAACAAGGTGCTGAACCGGGTGACGGGCCGCCGCAGGCCGCGGGCGGCCTGCCGCCCGCGGCCGGGGCTGCGGACGTGTGGCTGGGCGACAGCCTGGGCGAGATGCCCGCCTATTACGCGCTGGCAGACGTGGCCCTGCTGGGGGCCAGCTTCGCGCCGCTGGGCGGGCAGAACCTGATTGAAGCGGCCGCTTGCGGCTGCCCGGTGGTGATGGGGCCGCACACCTTCAACTTTGCCCAGGCGGCCGACATGGCCCAAGCCGCAGGCGCGGCCCGGCGCGTGGCCGACATGGCCGAGGGCGTGGCAGTGGCGCGCGCGCTGGCGGCGGATGCGCACGCGCGCGCCGCCATGTCCCAGGCCGCGCGGGACTTCGCCAGCGCCCACCGGGGCGCGGCGGCGCGTACGGCGCAGGCGGTGCTGGCGCTGTTGCCGGGGGCGGGGGCCGCCGAAGGGGCGGCAGCGGGCGCGCCGCCCTTCTGAAGCCTGTTCAAAGGTTGAGCGTTGGGCGTTGGGCGTTGAGCGTTGAGGGGCGGGCGGGGGTGTGGCTTTGGACGGGTGCTTACAGCGCCGTGCGCAGCGCCCACAGTTCGGGGAAGAGCGTCACGCCCAGCATCTTGCGCAGGTAGTCCACGCCGCTGGTGCCGCCGGTGCCTGGCTTGAAGCCGATGATGCGTTCCACCGTGGTGACGTGGCGGAAGCGCCAGAGGCGGAAGGCGTCTTCCAGGTCGGTGAGTTTTTCGGCCAGCTGGTAGAGCTGCCAGTGCGCCTCGGGCGCGCGGTAGACGGCAAGCCAGGCCTGCTGCACCGCGTCGCTGGCGGCGTAGGGCTGGGTCCAGTCGCGTTGCAGGTGGCTGGCGGGAATGGGCAGGCCGCTGTCGTGCAGCAGGCGCAGGGCTTCGTCGTAGAGCGAGGGGGCTTCGTAGAACTGGCGCACCAGCGCCAGCCGCTCGGGGTGGTGGGCGTGGGGCTTGAGCATGGCGGCGTTCTTGTTGCCCAGCGCGAATTCGATGCCGCGGTACTGGAAGCTCTGGAAGCCGCTGGAGGGGCCGAGGTAGGGCCGGATGGCGCTGTATTCGGGCGGGGTCATGGTGGCCAGCACGTCCCAGGCATGCACGAGCTGTTCCATGATGCGGCTGGCGCGCGCCAGTTTCTTGAAGGCGGGCGGCAGGCGGCGCTGGCGCACGTCGTCGATAGCGGCGGCCAGCTCTTGCAGCATGAGTTTCATCCACAGCTCGCTGGTCTGGTGCTGGATGATGAACAGCATCTCGTCGTGCGCGCCAGACAGCGGGTGCTGCGCGCTCAGGATCTGGTCGAGGTGCAGGTAGTCGCCGTAGCTCATGCGGCGGGCAAAGTCGAGCTGGGCCTTTTCGGCGTGGACGATGGCTTCGGGGCTGGCGGGGTGCATGGCGTTTCAGGTGACGGCGTGGCGCTGGTTGAATTCGGGCCGGGTGTACTCTTGTTTTTGAAGCACGCCTTGCAGGTGGTGCGCGGCGTGAAAGACGTCCTCATGGCTGAGGTAGAGCGGGGTGAAGCCAAAGCGCAGGATGTCGGGCTGGGCGTCGTCGCCAGCGCGGAAGTCGCCGATGACGCCGCGCGCGATGAGCGCCTGCACGATGGCGTAGGCGCAGCCGGCGGGCAGGGCGGCGGTGGGCGTGAGGCACACCTGCGAGCCGCGCTGGCCGTGCGCGCGCGGCGTGACCAGGGTGAACTGGCCGGGGCACAGCGCCTCCACCAGCGCGATGAACAGGTCGGTCAGCGCCAGCGACTTGGCGCGCAGCGCGGCCATGCCGCCCAGCGGGGCGGCGGCGTCGAACACGTCGAGCGCGGCGTCCAGCGCCGAGAGGCTGATGATGGGCTGGGTGCCGCACTGGTAGCGCGCGATGCCGGGCGCGGGCTGGTAGCCGGGCGTGAAGGCGAAGGGCCGGGCATGGCCCCACCAGCCGGCCAGGGGCTGCCACGGCTGGCTGACGTGGCGCGGGTGCGCCCACACGAAGGCGGGCGCGCCGGGGCCGCCGTTGAGGTATTTGTAGGTGCAGCCGACGGCGAAGTCGGCCTGCGCGGCCGTCAGGTCCACGGGCACGGCGCCCACGCTGTGGCACAGGTCCCACACGGCAAGCGCCCCGGCGGCGTGCGCGGCGGCGGTGAGGGCGGCCATGTCGTGCATGGCGCCGGTGCGGTAGTTGACGTGGGTGAGCATGAGCACGGCTACGTCGGGTGCGAGCCGGGCGGCGATGTCCTGCGGCGCGTCCACCAGCGCCAGTTGCAGGCCGTGCTGGCGGCACAGGGCTTCGGCGATGTAGAGGTCGGTGGGGAAGTTGCTGCGCTCGCTGAGGATGGTGCGGCGCCGGGGGGGGCTGGCGGGGCCGCCGTCGGCGGCGCTGTCGCCGGTGCGCTGGGCCGCCAGCGCCAGGGCCGCGCCCAGCGCCTTGTGCAGGTTGATGGAGGTGGTGTCGGTGGCGGTGACTTCGCCAGGGCCCGCGCCGATCAGCGGCGCGATGCGGTCGCCCACGCGGCGCGGCAGGTCGAACCAGCCGGCGCGGTTCCAGCTCTGGATCAGGTCTTGCCCCCATTCGCGCGTCACCACGTCGGCCACGCGCGCGGGCACGTGGCTGGGCAGCACGCCGAGGGAGTTGCCGTCCAGATAAATGACGCCGGCGGGCAGGGTGAACAGGTCGCGCAGCGGGCGCAGCGGGTCGCGCGCGTCCAGCGCCTGGCAGTGTTCAAGAGTGGTCATGAGGATGGTTTGCTATTGAAAATGTAGCTGCTTGGGCAGAAGGGACATGCCCAAAGGGCGTTTTTGCCTGTTTTTTTGGGCGGCTTGTGTCTTGGGATCAGGCCAGCGCGCGCAGCACGGCGCGCACGGGGCTGGCGTCGGCCTGGGTGAGCTTGAGGGGCAGGGCGATGAGTTCGTAGTCGCCCTCGGGCACGTCGTCGAGCAACAGGTTTTCCAGCACGCGCATGTCGCGCTGGCGGATGGCCTGGTGGCTGGGCAGGTCCTTGCTGCTGGCCGGGTCGATGCTGGCGCTGTCGATGCCGATGAGGCGCACGCCGGCATCGGCCAGGCGGTGCACGGCGTCGGGGGCGAGGGCGGGCAGGGCGTCGTCCCAGCGGTTCACCGGCATGCGCTGGTAGGTGCGCACCAGCACGCGCGGCGGCAGCGCGTGCGCGGCATGGGCCAGGTGCGCCCACTGCACCAGCGGGCGCACGCCAATGGCGTGGATGACGCGGCAGGGGCCGAGGTAGGGCGCCAGATCCAGCGCGCCGGCAGCGGCGCCCTGCGGGTCGTAGTGCAGCGGCGCATCGGCATGCGCGCCCACATGCGGCGAGAGGGTGAGGGCGGCCACGTTCACGGGGCAGCCGGGAGTGATTTGCGCGCTCCAGCGCTGTTGGTAGGGCGTGTCGCCCGGAAACACGGGGCTGGCGGCATGCACCGGCGGGGAGATGTCCCACAGGCGGCGGGCAGGCTCGGAAAACATGGGGGCGGCTGGCATGGCGCGGCGAAGTTAGCGGTTTGCGCCGCGCGTGGTGTCGCTTATTTCCAACGTCAGGGATTTCACCGAGGCCCGGCGAGGCTTTGCAACGCCGCAGACCGCCCAAATCCGCTTGATTGCCCGCCGTGCGGAGACTTTGAACAGGCCCTCAGGCCCGCCACTGCCTGGCGCCTTGCTGGGCGCGCCAGAGGGCGGCGTAGCGGCCATCTTTGGCCAGCAGTTCGGCGTGCGTGCCGGTCTCCAGGGCGTGGCCCTGGTCGATGACGATGATTTGCCCGGCCCCGGCGATGGTGGAGAGGCGGTGGGCGATGACGATCACGGTGCGCTCGCGCACCAGCGCCTCGATGGCGCGCTGCACGGCCAGCTCGCTTTCGGTATCGAGCGCGGCGGTGGGCTCGTCCAGCACGACGATGGGCGCATCTTTCAGCATCGCCCGGGCGATGCTGATGCGCTGGCGCTCGCCGCCCGAGAGGCTGGCACCCATTTCGCCGATGCGGGTGTGCCAGCCCTGGGGCAGGCGCTCGATGAAGTCCAGGCACTGCGCGGCGCGGGCGGCCTGGCGCACTTCGTCTTCGCTGGCCTCGGGGCGGGCCATGCGGATGTTGGCCAGCACGCTGTCGTTGAACAGGTACACGTCCTGAAAGACGACGGAAACCAGCCGTCCCAGCGACTCGGGCGGGATGTGGCGCACGTCCACCCCGCCAATGCACACGCGGCCGGCCTGCGGATCGGCATGGCGCATGAGCAGGCGGGTGATGGTGGTTTTGCCCCCGCCCGAGGGGCCGACCAGCGCCGTCATGCCGCGCGCGGGCAGGCGGGCGCAAAAGCCTTGCAGCACGGGCGGGGCGCCGTCGGCGTAGGCGAAGTCCACGTTCTCAAAGGCAATGTCGAAGGCCGTGGGCGCCTGCGCGGGCGCGGCTTGCGGCAGCGGCGGCACGGCCAGCAGGGCGTGAATGCGCTCCAGCCCGGTTTCGATGAGTTCCACGATGGCCGTCATCGACACCACGGTCGAGAGCGGCTCGCCAAAGCGCGCCAGCATCACGGCCACGGCGGCCAGCACGGCCACGTCCATCTGCCCGCGCACGGCCCAGCTCACTCCCGCTGCCATGACCAGCAGCAGCGACAGCTCCACCACGCTGCTGATGATGAGGTTGGGCCGCAGCCCTTTTTTCTGCCCCAGCGCCTGCATGCGCTCCAGCCGCTCGAAGCTCTCTTGCAGGCGCGCGGCGCGCGCGCCGGTGCAGCGCGCCGCGCGCAGCACGGCCAGGCCCTGGGCGTACTCCAGCACGTCGCCGCTGCACTGCGCGTTGGCCTCGGCCAGCGCGCGCATGCCGCGCCCGAAAGCGGGCCGCCGCCAGCGGTACAGCGGTATCAGCGACGGAAACACCAGCAGCAGGGCCAGGCCCAGCCGCCAGTCCCAGGCCAGCACGCCCAGCGCGGCGGCCAGCGGCGTCAGCGCCGACTGGGTGATGAGCGTGGCGATGGTGATGGTGTAGTTCAGCCCCTCGTCCACGTTGCCCAGCAGGGCCGCGCCCATTTCGCCCGCGCGTTTTTGCTGCAGTTGCAGCAGCGGCATGCGGCGCAACTGCTCGCCCGCCAGGCTGCGCAGGCGGTGCACGGCATCGGCCTGCTGGCCGCCGTAGTCGAACCACTGCGCCCGCCAGCGCAGCGCCAGCGCGGCCAGCGCCAGCGCCCCAAAGCCCAGCAGCCAGGGCAGCGCCGCCGCCAGCGCCTGCGCGCCAGCCATGCGGCCCTGCGTCGCTGGCAGCAGCGCGCTGAAGATGGGCAGCATCAGCGCCAGCGCCAGCCCTTGCAGCACGGCGGCGGCGGCCAGCATCAAGAGGCTGCGCCGCAGCGCGTGCGCATGGGGCGCGGCGCTGTCGATGAGCAGCCGCCAGGTGGCGCGCCAAGACCGGGTTGGGGGCCGGGTGGAGGAGCGGGTGGGCAAGCGTGCAGGGGCGTTCATGCCTGCCCCCCTGGCAGGCGCCAGCCCTGCGCCTGCTCCCAGCTGTGCCACAGGCGGGCGTAGCGCCCGCCGCGCGCCAGCAGCGCCGCGTGCCGCCCCTGCTCCAGCAATCGGCCCTGGTCAAACACCAGGATCTGGTCGGCGTCCTGCACGGTGGCCAGGCGGTGCGCCACCAGCAGCACGGTCTTGCCCCGCATCAGGGCTGCGAGCGCCTGCACCAGCGCGGCCTCGTTCTCGGGGTCGGCAAAGGCGGTGGCCTCGTCCAGCACCAGGATGGGGCGGTTTTGCAAGATGGCGCGGGCGATGGTGATGCGCTGGCGCTGGCCGCCCGAGAGCTGCACGCCGCGCTCGCCCGCCGGGCTGTCGTAGCCCTGTGGCAGCGCCATGATGAAGTCGTGCGCCTGCGCCGCGCGGGCGGCGGCCATCACCGCGTCCATGCTGGCCTCGGGGCAGCCCAGGCGGATGTTGTCGGCGATGCTGCCGGCAAAGAGAAAGGTGTCCTGAAACACGAAGGCCACTTGCTGCATCAGCGTGTCGGCCCGCATCTCGCGCACGTTGGCGCCGCCCACCAGCACGCGGCCCGCGCTCACGTCCCAAAAGCGCGGAATCAGCCGCGCCACCGTGCTTTTGCCCGCGCCCGATGGGCCCACCAGCGCCGTCACGCGGCCCGCCGGAGCCGTGAAGCTCACCCCTTGCAGCACGGGCGCGCCGCCTGCTTCGTAGCTGAAATGCACGTTGTCAAACACCACGCTGGTGTCCTGCGGCTGCGCGCCTGGCGCGGCCACTTCGGGCAGGGGCGGCTCGGCCAGCAGGCGCTGGATGCGGCCCACGCTGAGCTTGGCCTTTTCGATCAAGTGGTGCAGGCTCATCAGCGGCATCAGTGATTCGGCCAGCCCTGCGCCCAGCAGCAGCGCCGCCACCCACACATCGAATGTCAGCTTGCCGCCCGCCAGCAGCCAGGCGCCCAGCCCCAGCAGCACCGCCAGCGTGGGCAGCATGGAGAGAATGGCGATCGAAAAGCGCGCCACGAAGCGCACACTGGCGTACCAGTGCCGCAGCACCTGCCGGTAGGCCGCCAGCGCCGCCTGGTAGCGCCCGAAGCTGGCGCTGCCCGTGTCAAAGGTGCGCACCACCGGCATGGCCTGCACGAACTCGACGATGGCCGCGGCCACCTGCTCGCGCGCGGCGTTGTAGCGCGCGCTCACCTCGCGGCTGCCGCCGACGACGAGCGCCATCAGCGCAAAGCCCAGCGCGGGCACGGCCAGCGCCGCCAGCGCCAGCCGCCAGTCCAGCCACAGCAGGGCCGCCAGCGCCGCCAGCGGCGCGGCGCAGGCCCGCGCGAGCAGCGGCGTGGAATCGGCCACGAACACGTGCAGCGCCTGCACGTCGTCGTGCATCACCTTGGCCACAGGCCCCGCGCCCAGCGCCTGCGCCCGCCCCAGCGGCAGCCGCGCCAGGTGCGCCGCCAGCTGCGTGCGCAGCAGCACCTCCAGCCGGAAGGCCGCGTGGTGCGACACGTCAAAGGCCAGCAGCCGCAGCACGAAGGCCGCCACCGTGCACAGCGCCAGCGCCAGCATGGGCGCCCAGGGCCACTGCCCCGGCGCCAGCAGCAGCGCGCGCAGCGCCAGCGCTAGACAGGCCAGCGTCCCCACGCCCAGCGCCGCCGAGGCGCAGGCCAGCGCCACGGCCAGCCCCACGCGCTCGCGCACCGGGGCCATGATGCGCCAGGGGCTGTCCGTGGCGGGCGGCTGATCAGAAGCGGCGGACGCGGCAGGTACGGCGGACTCAGGCGCTTGGCTCATGGGCGGGCAAGAGGTTTGTTGCGATCACAAGCCCATCTGCTTGCGCACCTGGGCTGCTGGGTCAAATCCAGTCTGGCTTGATGAAGCTTGATGAGATCAGAAGTGGTGCGTCAGCCCGACGCCGAAGCTGCGCCCGCGCGCGGGCATGCCCGCTTGCAGGCCGGGCCTGATCTGGTAGCCGAAAAGGTCGTAGCGCTCGTCCAGCAGGTTGTCGCCCCACAGGTACAGCTCGGTGTTGCCACTGACCACGCCCAGGCGCAGGTCCACTTTGTTGTAGCTGTCCAGGTCAAAGCTGTTTTGCACATCGGCGGCGCGTTTGCCCACGTGGCGCAGCGTCATGCGCGCGTTGAGCACGGGCGAGCGCAGGCCCCAGAAGGCAGGCAGCGCGCGCTGCCACTGCACGCCCAGCAGGGCAGACAGGCGCGGCACGTCGGGCAGGCGGTTGCCCGCGTGCACGTCGCCCGCCGGGGTGTTGGTGATGACGTCGCGGCGGATGTCGCCCTTGATCCAGCTCAGCGCGCCGCTGAAGCTCAAGCCGCCGCCAGCGCGCCACTGCGCATCCAGCTCCAGCCCCTGGCTGCGGGTGTCGGCGCTGATGTACTGGTTGGCCAGGGTGCCGGGGTTGAAGGCGATCAGGTGGTCGTTCTTGACGCGGCTGGCAAACAGCGCCGCGTTCAGGTGCAGGCGCCCGCCCGCCAGCTCGTGCTTGGCGCCCAGCTCCAGCGTGTCCACCTTGCTGCTGAGGTAGGGCACGCCATCGGCTACCTGCGTGGCGTATTCGTTGAAGCCGCCTGCCTTGGCGCCGCGTGCGTAGGTCAGGTAGACATTGGTTTGCGCGCTGGCGGCCCAGCCCAGGCCCAGGCGGCCGGTGCTCAGGCCATCGCTCAGGCTGCGGCTGTCGGATGTGGTGGCAAAGCCCCGCGGGCTGTAGAGAGCGCCGTAGTTTTTGCGCTCGCGCGTGTGGCGCAGGCCGGTGGTGAGCTTGAGCTGCCGGCCCAGCGGCCAGGTGGCTTCGCCATAAATGGCGCTGGCGCGGGTGTCCATGTCGTGGTCGAACAGGCCGCCAGGGTGGCTTTGCATGTAGCGGCGGCCGCTCCGATAGTGGTTCAGGCCCGCGACCCAGAAGGTGCGGCTGCCCGGCAGCGAGGCAAGGCGCAGGTCGTGGTTCCAGTTCGTGCCGTCTTCCAGCACCCGCTGGGGCAACTCCATGTTCACGCCGAGCATGGGCAGGACGACTTCGCTGCCGGTCATGTTGATGACATCGCTGTCCGTGCGCTCATGGCTGCTGGCCGCCGTCAGCCGCGCCCAGGGAAGATCGTGCTGCAATTGAACGGCGTATTGGCCGATCTGGCGGCGGTTGTCGTCGATCAGCCCGTCGCGGCTCAGGCTCTGGCCCGGCGGATCGCCATAAGGGCGCAGCAGCATGGATCCCTGATAGCGCCGGGCGTCGTGGCCGCTGGCGCGCAGCACGACCTCGGTAGCGGCCTGCGGCTGCCACAGCAAGCTGGCGCGCCAGCTCAAGTCGCGCGGACGCGAGACGGGCTTGCCCGTGTTCAGGTTCACGTAGTCGTAGTCCTGTGCGTTGTGGCGCAGGGCCAGACGGGCGGCGGCGCGCTGGCCCAGCGGCAGATTGAACGCGCCTTCGGCCAGATGCTGGTGGCCGCTGCCCGCTTCGGCGCGGGCGTGGCCGCCGGTGTGGCCCAGCACGGGGCGGCGGGTGTGGATGTTGATCGCGCCCGCGCTGCTGCTGCGGCCAAACAGGGCGTTTTGCGGGCCTTTGAGCACTTCGACCTGTTCCACATCGAGCAAGCCCAGCGCTGCGTTGCCCGCGCTGGTGGGAACGCCATCCACATCGACGACCACGGACGTGTCGTCCGGCCCTGACTGGTAAAGCGAGCCGATGCCGCGTATGCGCACGTTGGCGTTGCTGGCGCCGCCCCAGGTGTTGACCTCCACGCCCGGCGTGCCGCGCAGCAGATCCTCCAGATGGTTGAGGCGGCGCTCCTCCAGCTCAACCTCATCCACGGCCTGCACCGTCAAAGGCAGGTCGCGCGCCTGCTCGGCGCTGCGGCGGGCCTGCACGGTCACGGCGGGCAGGGTGGTGGCGTCCTCCGCACCGGCAGGGGCGGCCGGCGCCTGCCCCGCGGCAGGCAGTGCGGCGCAGGCCAGCAGGGCGGCGGCCAGAGAAGGGCAAACACGGCCCGGGGGCCAGGGCTGAAGAGGGGGCACGGCAGTCTCCTTGTCCCTTCACGAAGAAGGCGGGTGCAATGTTTGAATGCAAGTCATTTTTGTTGACTTGCCATCGCCAAAACGGGAAACGGCTGGCCCGGACGGGAAATTAATCAGGCGTCAGGATGTGCGCTCGCGCAGGCTGGAGGGCAGGTGGCCGTGCGCCTGCGCAAAGGCGCGGGCAAAGCGGCTGGCGCTGGCATAGCCCACGTGGCGGGCCACCTCCTGCACACTCAAGCGCCCTTCTTCCAGCAAGGCCGCGGCCTGCTGCATGCGCAACTGGCGCAGGTAAGCGGCCACGCCCAGGCCGGTGCGGGCCTTGAAGTCGCGCTTCAGATAGCACTCATTGGTGCCGATGCGTCGCGCCAGCGTGTGGATGGAAAGGGGCTGGGCGTATTCGGCGTGGATGATGTCCAGCGCCTCATCCACGGCGCGGCGCTGGCGCGCGTGCAAGGGGCTGTGCGCGTGCGCATCGGGCAGGGCCAGCCACTGCCCCAGCAGGCCCAGGGCCAGCCCTTCGAGCTGCAGGCTGTGCGCCAGGGTCATGCCCGGCGCGCTGCCTGGCCCGCTGCTGCCCTGCCAGGCCATGTGCAGGGCCAGCAGGCGGGCGGCGTCGCGCCGCATGGCCGCGTTCATGGGCAGGGCGTTGATGGGCTGCAAATCATTGCGGTGCCGCAGGCAATGCAGCAGGCGCTGCTCGGCCAAGTGCCCTTCGGGCTGGGCCAGCCAGTGCAGCAAGGCGGTATGCGGCAAGGCCAATGCCACGTAACGCACCGTGCCGGGGTGAACAAGCTGACCCCTCTGGCAATCGGCCACGCCGCAGCCCCAGTACATCGCGCCCTCGCCATCCATGTGCTCGCGCTGCCCGCTGCTGTCGCGCCAGCTCATGCCGCCAGCAATCGGGTAGAACAGGGTGAGGGCGCAGGCATCGGGCTGCTCTGCGGGCTTGAAACAAACCCCTTTGGGCGTCTGCATGTGAAAGCTGCACAACGCCAGGCCGCCGGGCATTTCCGCCAGGCCCGCGCAGCCGCGCATGGCGCTCTCGGCGAACACGCTGCGCGCCTCGCGCCGCCCGCCCACCACATCGCTGACCGGCAGCCAGCGCCCCAGATTGCGCTGCATGCAGTCAAACGGCAGCAAGGGCTCGCCGCCGCTGGCCGTGGCCACAGCAGCGGAGGCAGACAAGGCATCAGGGGCGCACGACATGCGGCAAGGCTCCAATCCGGGGTGTTCCGGCAGTCCGGCAACCCGGCAGGGCGGGCCTGCGGAATGCCGTATTGCAAATGACTTGCATTTTGCTCCAAGGGCGGCTGTACACGCCGTCCGTATCGCCCGAAAAGCCTGTACGGGCGTGCGCCATTCGTGTGCTGCTGCATGCACCAACATGCACCAGCATGCGCCGTTTTGGTGCGGCGCGGCATGTGCGGGGTGCATGCCGCTCGTACCGGGCAAGTCTGCTGCGGCACGCATTGACCGTGCAGGCGCGGCTGGCACATGTTTTGCTCTTGCCTCTCCGTTGTGTTTTCCCGCGAACAGGAGTGCCCCATGGCAAGAACAATCGACGACGTTATGAAGATGGTGCAGGACAACGACATCAAGTTCGTTGATTTCCGCTTCACCGACACCCGTGGCAAAGAGCAGCACGTCACCGTGCCGGTGTCACATTTCGATGAAGACAAGTTCCACAGCGGCCATGCGTTCGATGGTTCTTCGGTGGCGGGCTGGAAGGGCATTGAAGCCTCGGACATGTTGCTCATGCCCGACCCCGGCACTGCCAACATCGACCCTTTCTTCGAAGAGCCCACGCTGCTGCTCACCTGCGACGTGGTGGACCCGGCCGACGGCACCCCTTACGAGCGCGACCCGCGCAGCATTGCCAAGCGCGCCGAGGCCTATCTGAAAGCTTCCAGCCTGGGCGACACCGCCTACTTCGGCCCCGAGCCGGAGTTTTTCCTCTTTGACGGCGTGCGCTGGGAAAACAGCCCCGGCAAGGCTGGCTTCGAGATCGAGGAGTACGAAGCGCCCTGGAACACCGGCGCGCGGCTCGAAGGCGGCAACCGCGGCCACCGCCCCACGGTCAAGGGCGGCTATTTTCCTGTGCCGCCGGTGGACAGCACGCAGGACATGCGCGCCGAGATGTCGTTGGTGCTTGAGTCACTGGGCATCCCCGTGGAGGTGTTTCACCACGAAGTGGCTGGCGCAGGCCAGAATGAAATCGGCACGAAGTTCAGTACCCTGGTTCAGCGCGCGGACTGGACACAGCTGCAAAAGTACGTCATCCACAACGTGGCCAACCTCTACGGCAAAACGGCCACCTTCATGCCCAAGCCCATCGTGGGCGACAACGGCTCGGGCATGCACGTGCACCAATCGGTCTGGAAGGACGGCAAGAACCTGTTTGCGGGTGAGGGCTACGCGGGCCTGTCGGACTTTGCGCTGTACTACATCGGCGGCATCATCAAGCACGCGCGCGCGCTCAACGCCATCACCAACCCCGGCACCAACAGCTACAAGCGCCTGGTGCCCGGCTTTGAAGCGCCGGTCAAGCTGGCCTACTCGGCCAAGAACCGCTCGGCCTCCATCCGCGTGCCCTTCGTCACCAACCCCAAAGCGCGCCGCGTGGAGGCGCGCTTTCCCGATCCGCTGATGAACCCCTACCTGGGCTTTGCCGCGCTGCTCATGGCCGGGCTGGACGGGGTGGAAAACAAAATCCACCCCGGCGAGGCGGCCACCAAAGACCTGTACCACCTGCCGCCCGAGGAAGACGCGCTGATTCCCACCGTCTGCCACAGCCTGGATCAGGCGCTGGAGGCGCTGGACGCCGACCGGGCCTTCCTCACCAAGGGCGGCGTATTCACCGACGCCATGCTGGACGCCTACATCGAGCTGAAGATGGGCGAAGTCACGCGCTTTCGCCAGGCCGTGCACCCGCTGGAATTCGAGATGTATTACTCGCTGTAAAGCCCTGGCGGCAAGGCTTGGGCCGCCAGCGGCATTGCCAGCCGGCGCCAATCCGACCCACCGAAGCGCCCCACCGAAAACCGAACA
This sequence comes from Comamonadaceae bacterium OH2545_COT-014, assembly GCA_003859965.1. Classification (GTDB taxonomy): domain Bacteria; phylum Pseudomonadota; class Gammaproteobacteria; order Burkholderiales; family Burkholderiaceae_C; genus Ottowia. The sequence goes on from RQYR01000009.1 coordinate 24,657, forward strand.
AGAAGGAGTACGCCATGAGCCAGGTGTCTGAAGCGCAGCCACTGCGCCAGCAGGGTTTGTATGACCCATCCCACGAACACGATGCTTGCGGCGTGGGCTTTGTGGCCCACATCAAGGGCGCCAAAAGCCATGCCATCGTCACCCAGGCGCTGCAAATCCTGGAAAACCTTGACCACCGCGGCGCGGTAGGCGCCGACCCGCTGATGGGCGATGGCGCGGGCATTCTGATCCAGATCCCCGATGCGCTGTACCGCGCGGAAATGGCCGCGCAGGGCGTGGCGCTGCCGCCTGCGGGCGAGTACGGCGTGGGCATGGTGTTTCTGCCCAAGGAACACGCCAGCCGCCGCGCCTGCGAGCAGGAGCTTGAGCGCGCCATCAAGGCCGAGGGCCAGACGCTGCTGGGCTGGCGCGACGTGCCGGTAGACCGCGCCATGCCCATGAGCGCGGCGGTGCGCGAGAAGGAGCCCGTGATCCGCCAGGTCTTCATTGGTCGTGGCGGCGACGTGATCGTGCAGGACGCGCTGGAGCGCAAGCTGTACGTGATCCGCAAGACCGCCAGCGCCGCCATCCAGCGCCTGAAGCTCAAGCACAGCAAGGAATACTACGTGCCCAGCATGAGCAGCCGCACCGTGATCTACAAGGGCCTGCTGCTGGCCCGCCAGGTGGGCACGTATTACCTGGACTTGCAGGATGCGCGCTGCGTCTCCGCCCTGGGGCTGGTGCACCAGCGCTTTTCCACCAACACCTTCCCCGAGTGGGCGCTGGCGCACCCCTACCGCTACGTGGCGCACAACGGCGAGATCAACACCGTCAAGGGCAACTACAACTGGATGCGCGCGCGCGAGGGCGTGATGCGCAGCCCGGTGCTGGGCGATGACCTGCACAAGCTCTACCCCATCAGCTTTGCCGACCAATCCGACACAGCCACCTTCGACAACTGCCTGGAGCTGCTGACCATGGCGGGCTACCCGCTCAGCCAGGCCATGATGATGATGATCCCCGAGCCGTGGGAGCAGCACGCGGGCATGGACGCGCGCCGCCGCGCCTTCTACGAATACCACGCGGCCATGCTGGAGCCGTGGGACGGCCCGGCCTCCGTGGTCTTTACCGATGGCCGCCAGATCGGCGCCACGCTGGACCGCAACGGCCTGCGGCCCTCGCGCTACTGGGTCACCGACGACGACCTGGTCATCCTCGGCTCCGAAGCGGGCGTGCTGCCCATTGACGACAGCCGCATCGTGCGCAAATGGCGTCTGCAACCGGGCAAGATGCTGCTGATCGACCTGGAGCAGGGCCGCATGATCGACGACGAGGAGATCAAGGCCAGCGTGGCCGGCGCCAAGCCCTACCAGCAGTGGAGCGATAACCTGCGCGTGCGCCTGGACAGCGTGCACGCCCCGGCCGCCGCGCCGTTGCCCGCGCACGCGCTGGCGTTGCGCCAGCGTCAGCAGCTGTTCGGCTTCACGCAGGAAGACCTCAAATTCCTGCTCGCGCCCATGGCCGCGCACGGCGAAGAAGGCATTGGCAGCATGGGTAACGACAGCCCGCTGGCCGTGCTCTCGCCGCGCAGCAAGCCGCTGTACAACTACTTCCGCCAGCTCTTCGCGCAGGTCACCAACCCGCCCATCGACCCGATCCGCGAGGCCATCGTGATGAGCCTGGTGTCCTTCATCGGCCCCAAGCCCAATTTGCTGGACATCAACCAGGTCAACCCGCCGATGCGGCTGGAGGTGCGCCAGCCCGTGCTGGACGCAGCCGATATGGCCAAGCTGCGCGACATTGCCGCGCTCACGCACGGCAAGTTCAAGAGCGCGGTGATCGACATCACCTACCCGCTGGCCTGGGGCCGCGACGGCGTGCAGGCGCGCCTGGCCTCGCTGTGCGCGCGCGCCGTGGATGCCGTGCGCGATGGCGCCAACATCCTCATCGTCAGCGACCGAGACGTGGCCGCCGACCGCATCGCCATTCCGGCGCTGCTGGCGCTCTCGGCCATCCACCAGCACTTGGTTCAGGCGGGCCTGCGCACGGCCACGGGCCTGGTGGTGGAAACCGGCACCGCGCGCGAGGTGCACCACTTTGCCGTGCTGGCTGGCTACGGCGCCGAGGCCGTGCATCCCTGGATGGCCATCGAAACCCTGCACGACATGCATCAGCCCCTGACGGGCGCGCTGGCGCCCGAAAAGGCGGTGGCCAATTACATCAAGGCCGTGGGCAAGGGGCTGTCCAAAATCATGTCCAAGATGGGCGTGAGCACCTACATGAGCTACTGCGGCGCGCAGCTGTTCGAGGCCGTGGGCATCAACGCCGAGACGGTCAGCCAGTACTTCACCGGCACCGCCAGCCGGGTCGAAGGCATGGGCGTGTTCGAAATCGCCGAGGAAGCCATCCGCCTGCACCAAGCCGCCTTCGGCCACGATGCGCCTGCCGCCGGGCCTTCCTCCGCGCCGCGCATGCTGGATGCGGGCGGCGAATACGCCTGGCGCGCGCGGGGCGAGGAGCACATGTGGACGCCCGACGCCATCGCCAAGCTCCAGCACAGCACGCGTGCGGGCAGCTTTGCCACCTACCAGGAATACGCCCGGCTCATCAACGACCAGAGCCGCCGCCTGATGACGCTGCGCGGCCTGTTCGAGTTCAAGACCGACCCGGCGCGCGCCATCGCGCTGGAAGAAGTTGAGCCTGCCAGCGAAATCGTCAAGCGCTTCGCCACCGGCGCCATGTCGCTGGGCTCCATCAGCACCGAGGCGCACGCCACGCTGGCCGTGGCCATGAACCGCATTGGTGGCAAGAGCAACACCGGCGAAGGTGGCGAGGACGAGCGCCGCTACCGCCAGGAGCTCAAGGGCATCCCCATCCGCGCGGGTGAAACCTTGGGCAGCGTGATCGGCGCGGAAAACGTCGCGGTGGATCTGCCGCTGCAAGATGGCGATTCCTTGCGCAGCCGCATCAAGCAGGTGGCCTCCGGACGCTTTGGCGTCACTGCCGAATACCTGGTCAGCGCCGACCAGATCCAGATCAAGATGGCCCAGGGCGCCAAGCCCGGCGAAGGCGGCCAGCTGCCCGGCGGCAAGGTGTCCGACTACATCGGCCGCCTGCGCCACAGCGTGCCCGGCGTGGGCCTGATCTCGCCGCCGCCGCACCACGACATCTACTCCATTGAAGACCTGGCCCAGCTCATCCATGACCTGAAGAACGTGGCCCCACACGCGGACATCAGTGTCAAGCTGGTCAGCGAAGTGGGCGTGGGCACCATCGCCGCCGGGGTGGCCAAGTGCAAGGCCGATCACGTGGTCATCGCCGGGCACGACGGTGGCACCGGTGCATCGCCCTGGTCCAGCATCAAGCACGCGGGCAGCCCGTGGGAGATTGGCCTGGCCGAAGCCCAGCAAACCCTGGTGCTCAACCGCCTGCGCGGGCGCGTTCGCGTGCAGGCCGACGGCCAGATGAAAACCGGGCGCGACGTGGTCATCGGCGCGCTGCTGGGTGCCGACGAATTCGGCTTTGCCACCGCGCCGCTGGTGGTGGAAGGCTGCATCATGATGCGCAAGTGCCACCTCAACACCTGCCCCGTGGGCGTGGCCACGCAAGATCCGGCGCTGCGCGCCAAGTTCGCTGGCAAGCCCGAGCACGTCATCAACTACTTCTTCTTCGTGGCCGAGGAGGTGCGCCAGATCATGGCCCAGCTGGGCGTGCGCACCTTTGACGAGCTGGTGGGTCGCAGCGACCTGCTGGACATGCGCCAGGGCGTGGCGCACTGGAAGGCCAAGGGGCTGGACTTCTCGCGCCTGTTCGCCCAGCCCAGCGTGGGCGATGAGGTGCCGCGCCGCCACGCCGAAGCGCAGGACCACGACCTGGAAAAGGCGCTGGATCACCGGCTCATCGAGCGCAGCCGCCCGGCCCTTGAAAAAGGCGAACGCGTGCGCTTCATCGAAGCCGCGCGCAACGTCCACCGCAGCGTGGGCGCCATGCTCTCGGGCGCGCTCACCCGCCTGCACCCGGAGGGCCTGCCCGATGACAGCATCCACGTGCAGCTCGAAGGCGTGGGCGGCCAGTCCTTTGGCGCCTTTCTGGCGCGTGGCATCACCCTGTACCTGATCGGCGAGGCCAACGACTACACCGGCAAGGGCCTCTCGGGCGGCCGCATTGCCGTGCGCCCCAGCCTGGACTTTCGCGGCGAGGCCGCGCGCAACACCATCGTGGGCAACACGGCCCTGTTCGGCGCCACCAGCGGGCAGGCCTTTTTCGCGGGCGTGGCTGGCGAGCGCTTTGCCGTGCGTCTGTCGGGCGCCACGGCGGTGGTCGAAGGCGTGGGCGACCACGGCTGCGAATACATGACCGGCGGCACCGTTGCCGTGCTCGGCAAAACGGGCCGCAACTTCGCCGCCGGCATGAGCGGCGGCGTGGCCTACGTCTATGACGAAGATGGCCTGTTCGCCAGCCGCTGCAACACCGCCAGCGTCAGCCTGGAGCGCGTGCTGCCGCACGACGAGCACGAGGCGTGCATCGACCGCGCCATCTGGCACCAGGGCCAGAGCGACGACGCCCAGCTGCGCGCCTTGCTCGAAGCGCACCACCGCGCCACCGGCAGCCGCCGCGCGCGCGAGTTGCTGGACAACTGGCAGGCTGCGCGCAGCCGCTTCGTCAAGGTCTTCCCCCACGAATACCGGCGCGCCCTGGCCGATCTGCACGCGCACCGCCTGCGCCCGCCCGCTCAGACCGCTGAAGCCGCTCCCAAGGACGGATCAAAGAACAGCGCCAAGGCTGCCCCCCGCGCCAGCGGCCAGCGGGCCTGAGCCTGCGCCTGCCTGTCCGCACACACCAAAAAGGAACCACGATCATGGGAAAACCCACCGGCTTTCTGGAATACCAACGCATCGAGCCCGGCTACCTGCCCGTGCAAGCCCGGCTGAAGCACTACAAGGAATTCGTCATCGCCCTTGACGACGCCCAGGCCCAGACCCAGGGCGCGCGCTGCATGGACTGCGGCACACCCTTTTGCAACCACGGCTGCCCGCTGGGCAACGTCATCCCGGACTTCAACGACCTGATCTACCGCCAGGACTGGGCCAGCGCGCTGGAGGTGCTGCACAGCACCAACAACTTTCCCGAATTCACCGGCCGCATTTGCCCCGCGCCTTGCGAGGCCGCCTGTACCCTCAACATCAACAGCATGCCCGTGGGCATCAAATCCATCGAGCAGGCCATCATCGACCACGCCTGGGAAGCCGGGGCGGTACAGCCCCGGCCTGCGGCGCACAAAACCGGCAAGCGCGTCGCCATTGTCGGCGCCGGCCCCGCCGGGCTGGCCGCCGCGCAGCAACTGGCGCGCGCCGGGCATGCCGTCACCCTGTTCGAGAAAAACGACCGCCCCGGCGGCCTGCTGCGCTACGGCATCCCTGACTTCAAACTCGACAAAAGCCACATCGATCGCCGCATTGCGCAAATGCAGGCCGAAGGCGTCACCTTCCGCACCGGTGTGCTCGTTGCAGGCCCCGAGGGCCTGGGCGCGGGCAGCAAAGTCACCAACTGGGCCGGTGAAACCATCGCCCCCGAAACCCTGATGGCCCAGTTCGACGCCGTGCTGCTCACCGGCGGGGCCGAGCAAAGCCGCGACCTGCCCGTGCCCGGCCGCGAGCTGGACGGCGTGCACTTCGCCATGGAGTTCCTGCCCCAGCAAAACAAAGTCAACGCGGGCGACGCGCTGCCCGGCCAAATCCGCGCCGAGGGCAAGCACGTCATCGTCATCGGCGGCGGCGACACCGGCAGCGATTGCGTGGGCACCAGCCGCCGCCAGGGCGCCGCCGAAGTCACCCAGTTCGAGCTCATGCCCATGCCGCCCGAGCAGGAAAACAAAGCCCTGACCTGGCCCTACTGGCCCCTCAAGCTGCGCACCAGCACCAGCCACGAAGAAGGCTGCACGCGCGAATTCGCCATCGCCACCAAGGCCTTCGTGCCCGGCAAAGGCAAGGACAAAGGCCGCGTTGCCGCCGTCAACACCGTGCGCGTGCAATGGCAAGACGGCCAGATGCGCGAAGTGCCCGGCAGCGAGCAAATCCTCAAGGCCGACCTGGTGCTGCTGGCCATGGGCTTCGTCAGCCCCGTGCCCAGCGTGCTGGCCGCCTTTGGCGTGCAAACCGACGCGCGCGGCAACGCCCAGGCCAGCGCCGAGCCCACCGGCGGCTACGCCACCAACGTACCCAAACTCTTCGCCGCAGGCGACATGCGCCGCGGCCAATCGTTGGTTGTCTGGGCGATCCGCGAAGGCCGGCAAGCCGCCCGCGCCGTTGACGAGTTCCTGATGGGCTTCAGCGACTTGCCTCTTTGATGCATTCGAGGATCGCCCTTTGGGCGACAGGCGTGAAGCGCCGCCTGGCCTGTGGCGCGAGGATCAGCTGCCGTCATCCAGCCCCAGCGCCTGGAGCTTGCGGGTGAGGGTGTTGCGGCCAATGCCCAGGCGTTGCGCGGCTTCGATGCGGCGGCCCTGGGTGCTGGACAGGGCGGCGCGCAGCAGTTGCGCTTCTGCGCGGTGCATGAGCTGTTCCCAGACATTGGGCTGGCTCTGGGCCAGCAGGGCCAGGGCATGGCCGTGCAGGGCTTGCTCCCAGGCCGTTTCATGGGGGGCGCTGGCAGCGCTGCCAGCGTTGGTGGCAGTGTTGCTGCCGTTGCCCGATGGCAGGGCATGGGCGGACTCGGGCGTTGGCTGCGCCAGCGGCGTCGCCTGCGCTGCCAGCACCTCGGGTGGCAAGTCCTTGGCTTCGATGACGGTGGCGGGGGCCATGACGCTGAGCCAGTGGCAGATGTTTTCCAGCTGGCGCACGTTGCCGGGGAAGTCGAAGTCCTCCAGCTGCCGCAGCGCGCCTGGGCTCAGGCGCTTGGCTTCCATGCCCAGTTGCTGGGCGCTGGCGCGCAGAAAGTGCTGCGCCAGCGGGGCGATGTCTTCGCGGCGTTCGCGCAGCGGCGGCAGGCGCAGGCGGATGACGTTGAGACGGTGGAACAAGTCGGCGCGGAAGGCGCCGGCGGCCACGCGCTGCTCCAGGCTCTGGTGCGTGGCGGCGATGACGCGCGCCTGGGCCTTGATGGGGCTGTGCCCGCCCACGCGGTAGAAGTGCCCGTCAGAGAGCACGCGCAGCAGGCGCGTTTGCAGCTCCAATGGCATGTCGCCGATCTCGTCCAGAAACAGCGTGCCGCCCTCGGCCTGCTCGAAATGCCCTCGCCGCAGGGCCTGCGCGCCGGTGAAGGCGCCGCGCTCGTGGCCGAATAGCTCGCTTTCCAGCAAATCTTTGGGGATGGCGGCGGTGTTGATGGCGATAAAGGGGCCGTCCGCGCGCGGCGAGTGCCGGTGCAGTGCGCGCGCCACCAGCTCCTTGCCGCTGCCCGATTCGCCGGTGATGAGCACCGTGGCATGGCTGGCCGAGAGACGGCCAATGGCGCGAAACACTTCTTGCATGGCGCTGGCCTGGCCCAGCATTTCAGGCGCGGCGGGGGCGGGCGGCTGGGTTTGCGGGGGGTGCGGGTTTTTCTGCATGGCGCGGCGGATCAGCGCCACGGCCTGCGGCACGTCGAAGGGCTTGGGCAGGTATTCGAATGCGCCGCCCTGAAAGGCCGCCACGGCGCTTTCCAGATCGGAATAGGCCGTCATGATGATGACCGGCAGGCCGGGCAGCCGGGCCTTGATCTGCGCCAGCAGCTCCAGCCCGGAGCCGCCGGGCATGCGGATGTCGCTGACCAGCGCCTGCGGCGCCTGGCCAGTCGCATCCTTGGCGGCCTGGGTCAGCGCCTGAAGCGCCTCGCCTGCGTGGCTGAAGCTGCGCGTGGGCAGGCGCTCGCGCGCCAGCGCTTTTTCCAGCACGAAGCGGATGGAGGGATCGTCGTCCACGATCCAGACGGAGGGCGGGGCAGTGGCAGCGTGGGCGGTCATGGGCCGGGGTGTCAGGGCAGGGGAAGGAGAAGGCAGAAATCGGTCTGCCCGGGCTGGCTGTGCAGCTCGATCAGGCCACCGTGCTGTTGCACGAAGGTTTGCGCCAGCGCCAGGCCCAGGCCGGTGCCATCGTCGCGGCCCGAGACCAGGGGCAGGAACACCCGGCTGCGAATGGCCTCGGGCACACCGGGGCCGTTGTCGATGATGTGCAGCCGCAGGGCCAGCCGGTGGCGGGTTTTGCCGATGGTGATTTGCCGCGCCACGCGGGTTTTGAAGCGGATCAGCGCATCGCCTGCCGCGCGGCGCGCGGCCAGCGCCTGCGCGGCATTGCGCGTGATGTTGAGCACGGCCTGGATGAGCTGTTCGCGGTCGCCATGCAGGGGTGGGATGGAGATGTCGTAATCACGCTCCAGCCGCAGCCCTGGGGCAAACTCGGCCAGCACCAGGGCGCGCACGCGCTCGCATACTTCGTGGATGTTGACGGGCGCCAGTCGTTGGCGGTGGCGGTGCGGCTCCAGCAGGCGGTCCACCAGCGCCTGCAGGCGGTCGCACTCGTGGATGATGACCTGGGTGTACTCGCGCAGGCCGGGGTCGTGGTCTGTTTCCATCTCCAGCAGCTGTGCCGCGCCGCGAATGCCGCCCAGCGGGTTCTTCACCTCATGCGCCAGGTTGCGCAGCAGCTCCTTGCTGGCTTGCGTCTGGTCCAGCAGACGCTCCTCGTGGTCCTGCCGCGCTTGCTGGGCGCGCGGCAGGCATTCGAGCAGAAACTCCCCCTCGCACTCGCCTGCGGAGATGGTCACGTGCACCGGCAAGGCTTCGCTGCCGGGGCCGTGCAGCTCATCGTCGTAGCGCAGCGAGGCGAACGCCTGCTGCGCCACCCCTTGCAGCGCGCCGCGCAGCGCCGCCGCATCGCCAGCGAGATGAAACACCGGCTGGCCAACCAGATGCTGGCGCGAGAGGTGCAGCGTATCTTCCAGCGCGGCGTTGACGAACAGCACCCGGCCGTTGCCATCGACCACGGCCAGCAGCGTGGCCAGGGTGTCGAAGGCTTGAAAGCGTTGGGCGTCGGGGGGCAGCAAGGCAGGGGGGGCGGGCATGTGAGATGGAGTGTAGGTAATGCCTACTTCGCGGCTGGATTGGCCTTGGCTTTGGCTACGTTTACTGCCTGGCGCGTCGCGCGCTTTGGGGCTTTGAAGGGGCGAACCTCCTCATCACATGCACCGGCTCAATGACGACTGGGTGCTATTCAAAAAGGCTGGCATGCAAGCCTCATTCACCATTCATCGTTCACCGTTCAACCGCCTTGAGCGCCTCATGCGGGGCGGGGCAAAAGCCCCGTTTTCAGGACACGCCCAGTTCGCGGTGGCGCTTGAGGGTGAGCCACTCGGCGGCGAACTGGGCGGCCAGTTGCTCGACGAGGTAGACCGAGCGGTGCTGGCCGCCGGTGCAGCCGATGGCCACGGTGACGTAGCTGCGGTGGTCGCGCGCCAGCGCGGGCAGCCAAGTGCGCAAAAAGTCGCCAATCTGCTTTTGCATCAGCGCCACTTCGGGCTGCTGGGCCAGAAAGTCGGCCACGGGCGCGTCGCGGCCCGTCAGGGGGCGCAGGTGCGCTTCGTAGTGCGGGTTGGGGAGCATGCGCACGTCGAACACGTAATCGGCGTCGAGCGAGATGCCGCGCTTGAAGCCGAAGGACTCGAACACCAGCGTCAGGTGCGAGGCGGGGGCGGAGATGAGCGCCTTGATGTCCGAGCGCAGCTGCGCCGGGCGGATGAAGCTGGTGTCGATGACGTGCGAGCGCGTGCGCAAATCGTCCAGCAGCTCGCGCTCCAGCGTGATGGCCTGCACCAGCGCGCGCTGGGCGTCGGGTTCGAGGGCGCGCGAGAGCGGGTGGCGGCGGCGGGTTTCGGAAAAGCGCCGTACCAGGGTTTCGTCGTTGGCGTCGAGAAAGATGGCGCGCACCAGCACGCCCTTGTCGCGCAGGCCGTGCAGCAGCAGCGGCAGCTGCGGCAGCGAGACGCCGCTGCGCGCGTCAATGGCCACGGCCACCTTGCCGGTGGCGCGCGTGCCGGGCAGGGCGAGAAAGGGGTCGAGCAGCTCGGGCGGCAGGTTGTCCACGCAGACATAGCCTGCGTCTTCCAGCGCGTGCAGCGCCACGGATTTGCCGGAGCCGGACATGCCGGTGATGATGACCAGTTCCATCGTCATGAGCGGGCCTTGCGTGTTTTGGCGGTGGCAGGGGCGGGCGGCGGCGGGGCGGGGGCCTCAGGCGGCGCGGCCGGTGGCGTGCCGCCCGCCAGCATTTCGCGCGCGTGCGCCAGCGTGGCGGGCGAGGGCGGGTCGCCGCCGAGCATGCGCGCCACTTCGGTCACGCGCGCTTCGCCGGTGACAGGGCGCACGCGGCTGGTGGTGCTTGCTGCGCCCCCGTGGGCCTGGCTTTGCTTGTGCACGACGAGGTGGTGGTCGGCGCAGGCGGCCACTTGCGGCAGGTGGGTGACGCACAGCACCTGCCGGTCAGTCCCCAGCTGGCGCAGCAGCTGCCCCACGGTGGCCGCCACGGCGCCGCCGACGCCGGCGTCCACTTCGTCAAACACCAGGGTGCCGGTGGCGCCCAGGCGGCTGGTGGTGACGGCGATGGCCAGCGCCAGGCGCGAGAGTTCGCCGCCGGAGGCCACTTTTTCCAGCGCGCGCGGGGTGGCGCCCGCGTGCCCGGCGACGAAAAAGGCCACGCCCTCCAGGCCGTGCGCGGCCGGCTCGCTGGCGGGCAGCTCGATGGCGAAGCGCCCGCCAGCCATGCCCAGGTGCTGCATGGCGCCGGTCACGGCCTGGGCCAGCCGTGGCGCGGCGGCGCGGCGCGCTTGCGAGACGCGGCGGGCCTCGGCCCGGTAGGCGGCTTCGGCCTCGGCCACGCTGGCGTGCAGGCGGGTCAGGTCGGTGGCGCTGTCCAGGCGGGCCAGTTCGGCGCGCCAGCCGGCCAGGGTGGCGGGCAGTTCTTCAGGCAGGCGGCGGTAGCGGCGCGCCAGCGAGAGCCATTGGGCCATGCGCTCGTCCAGCTGGGCCAGGGCTTGCGGGTCGGGTTCGGTGCGGCGCAGCCAGGCGTGCAGGCTGTGCGCGGCGTCGCGCGCCTGGGCGACGCAGGCGTCCAGCATGTCGGCCAGCGGGGCGAATTGGGGTTCGATGCCGCACTGCGCTTGCAGGGCGGCCTGCGCCTGCTCCAGCGCGGCGATGGCGCCCATACCGCCATGTTCGCCGCCACGGCCGCGGCCATGGCCTTCTTCCAGGGCGCTGGCGGCTTGCCGGGCGGCGTCGATCAGCGCCTGGGCGTGGGCCAGGCGTTCGTGGCGCTGGTTCAGCTCGGGCCATTCGTCCTCGGCCGGGGCGAGCTTTTCCACTTCGCCAATCTGCCATTGCAGGCGTTCGCGTTCCTGCGCCAGCGTGTGCTGGGCGGCCTGCGCCTCGTCCAGTTGCCGCGCGGCGGCGCGCCAGGCGTTCCACAGGCGGGCCAGCGGGGCGGTGTCCAGCGCGGCGTAGGCGTCAAGCAGGGCGCGCGTGGCAGCGGGGCGGGTCAGGCTTTGCCAAGCGTGCTGGCCGTGAATGTCCACCAGCGCTTCGGCCAGCTCGCGCAGCTGGGCGGCGGTGGCGGGCGAGCCGTTGATCCAGGCGCGGCTTTTGCCGCCCGCGTCCACGGTGCGGCGCAGCAGCAAGGTGGCGTCGGCGGTGAAGCCGTTGTCGTCCAGCCAGGCGCCCAGGTGGGCGGAGGTGTCGAATTCGGCGGCCACTTCGCAGCGGGGCGCGCCTTCGCGCACGGCGATGGCGTCGGCGCGCGCGCCCAATGCCAGTTGCAGTGCGTCCAGCAGGATGGATTTGCCCGCGCCGGTTTCGCCGGTGAGGGCGGTGAAGCCGTCCTGCCAGTCGAGTTCGAGCTGCTCGACGATGACGAAGTCGCGCAGGCTGAGGTGACGCAGCGCCACGGTCAGACGCCTCCCTCGTTCCAGTAGAGCTTGTTGCGCAGGGTGTCGAAATAGCTCCAGCCCTTGGGGTGGAGAAAGCGCACCCGGTAGTCGGAGCGGCGCACGACGATGCGGTCGCCGTGGTGCAGCGAGGCGAGCGACTGCATGTCGAAGCTGGCCGAGGCGTCGCGCCCGGCGATGATTTCGATGGCGATTTCCAGCGGGTCGGCCAGCACGATGGGGCGATTGGACAGCGCGTGCGGCGCGATCGGCACGAGCACCCAGCCGGGCACCAGCGGGTGCAGCAGCGGCCCGCCGGCCGATAGCGCGTAGGCGGTGGAGCCGGTGGGCGTGGCCACGATCATGCCGTCGGCGCGGTGGCGGGCGACGAAGCGGCCGTCCACTTCCACTTGCAGCTCCACCATGCTGGCGGCGGCGCCGCGGTTGACCACCACGTCGTTCATGGCCAGGGCTTCGAACACGCACTCGCCAGCCCGCATCACGCGGCCCAGCAGCAAGCTGCGGTGGTCTTCGTCGTACGCGCCCTTGAGCAGCATGGGCGGCAGCACCTTGCGGTAGTCGCCCAGCGCGATGTCGGTAATGAAGCCCAGCCGCCCTTGGTTGATGCCGATCAGCGGCGTGCCGTAGCGCGCCAGCTGGCGGCCGATGCCGAGCATGGTGCCGTCGCCGCCGACCACCACGCCCACGTCGGCCTGTTCGCCCAGTTCGGCCACGCTGCGCGCGGGAAAGCGGGTCAGGCCCGTGGTTTCGGCCGACTGGGCTTCCAGCAGCACCTGCAGGCCCAGGCTTTCGAGAAAGCCGCCAATGTCTTCCAGAACCTGGCGCGCGTTTTCCACGAGCGCGCCCGACAGGGATTCATGGTGCTTGCCGACCAGGGCAACGCGCTGGAAATGGGGTTTCATCGGGGCGGAGGGCGAATAAGGGACAGGGTGTGTAGGGCGGCTGGACAAGGCGAAGGCGGTGCGGCGGCGCGGGCCGCGCTCAAGGCGCGGGGGCGGCGTCGGCCAGCGCGGCGCGCAGCAGCTGGAACAGCTCGCGCCAGGCGCGGCTCTGGCGCGGCGCCTGGCCCTTGGATTGGGCGTCGCGGCTGGCGGGCGGCATGTCCTTGCGTGCCTGGCGGATCAGGGCGCGCAGCTGCTGCGCATCGGTGCCGGGAAACTGGTTCATCCATTCATGGGCGGCCGCATCGTCGGCCACCAGGCGGGCGCGCCAGTCTTCGGCGGCGTGCAGCAGCAGCGTGTCCTGGGCGGCGCCCTGGCGTTGCACTTCCAGCGCGGCGCGAATGGCGGCCACCTCTTCTTCGTCGAGCTGGCGCATCAGCTTGCCCACGTACTGGCTTTGGCGGCGTTTGCCTTCAAAGTCAGTGATGCGGGCCAGCTCTTCCAGCGCGTCCAGCAACCGCGCGGGCAGCGCCAGCGGTTCGCGCAGCGCCGGGCGCAGCGTCAGCAACGCCTCGCCCAGCGCCTGTAGCTCGGCGCTTTGCGCCTTCAGCTCGGTCTTGCTGGGTGCATCGCCCTTCAGCTCGCGCTTGAGCTCCTGGTCAAGTTCGCTGCCTTCGGCCACGAACTGGCCGCGCACGAAATAGCCTTTCCTGGATTTGCGGGACATGTAAGAAGGAAGGTGGGAGACAGCAGGGCCGTCACAAAAAGTCGCAAGTATGATAGCCGCCACCATGAGCAACCCTTCCCGCGGCGCGGCCGCGCCAGCCGGAGCCGGCTTCAGTTATTCGCGTGATTTCTTTGAAAACCTGGTGGACACGGCCATTGCCCATGCCCGCCGGCTGGGCGCTACCGACGCCGGGGCCGAAGCCTCGGAAGGCACGGGCCTGACGGTGAACGTGCGCCGGGGCGAGCTGGAGACGGTGGAGCGCAACCGCGACAAATCGCTGGGCGTGACGGTGTACGTGGGGCGGCGGCGCGGCAATGCCAGCACGTCGGACTTTTCACCCGCCGCCGTCGAGCGCACGGTGCAGGCCGCCTACGACATTGCCCGCTTCACGGCCGAAGACCCGGCCGCCGGCCTGCCGGACGAGGCCGACATCGCGCACGAACACCCTGATCTGGACCTGTTTCACCCCTGGCCCATCAGCGCCGAGCAGGCCGCCGACATGGCGCTGGCCTGCGAGGCGGCGGCGTTCGCCACCAGCCGCCACATCACCAACAGCGAAGGCGCGGGCGTGTCGGCCCAGCAAAGCCACTTCTTCAGCGCCCACACGCGGGGGTTCCGGGGCGGCTACGCGGCCTCGCGCCACAGCATCTCGGTGGCGCCCATCGCCGGCAAGGGCAGCGGCATGCAGCGCGATTACTGGTACAGCTCCGAGCGTAGCGCCGGGCGCCTGGCCAGCCCCGAGGCCGTGGGCCGCTACGCGGCCGAACGCGCGCTGAGCCGTCTGAAAAGCCGCCGCCTGCCCACCTGCGAATGCCCGGTGCTGTTCGAATCGCCCCTGGCCGCCGGCCTGCTGGGCCATTACGTGCAGGCCACCAGCGGCGGCGCGCTGTACCGCAAAAGCACGTTCTTGCTGGACTCGCTGGGCAAGCAAGTGTTTCCCGCGCACGTGCATGTGGACGAAGACCCCTTCATCCCCGGCGGCAAGGGCAGCACGCCGTTCGACGACGAAGGCGTGCGCCCGCAGGCGCGCCGGGTGGTGGATGGCGGGCGCGTGGCCGGCTACTTTCTGGGCAGCTATTCGGCGCGCAAGCTGGGCATGCGCACCACGGGCAACGCCGGCGGCTCGCACAACCTGCGCCTGTGGTCGCGCCAGACCCGCGCCAGCGACGACCTGGACGCCATGCTGCAAAAGCTGGGCACGGGCCTGTTCGTCATTGAGCTGATGGGGCAGGGCGTGAACTACGTCACCGGCGACTATTCGCGCGGCGCCAGCGGCTTCTGGGTGGAAAACGGCCGCATCGCCTACCCGGTGCAGGAAATCACCATTGCCGGCAACTTGCGCCAGATGTACGCCGACATCGCCGCCATCGGCGCCGATGCCTACACCTATGGCGCCAAAACCTGCGGCTCCGTGCTGATCAAGCGCATGAAGGTGGCGGGCTGCTAGGCGCACAGTGCCGGCGGCGTGGCTGGCTTTCAACCAATCCTCTTTTTGTCGTACACGGCGGCAGCGTTTGCGTTTGTGCGCCTGGTTGCGTAGGCTCACGGTTCCGCAGTCGGCCTTGCCTTGGGCCGGGGGCGGCCGGCCAAAGAAAAATGCCCGACCATTACGTCTGGCCGGGCATTTTCAAAAAGGGCGACCGAAAGGCCGCGAGGACAGGCGATTACTTCTGGCCGTGATTGAGCTTGGCGTCGTTAATGCACTTGTCCTTGGCATCGCCGGAAAGGGCGTCGCATTTTTCCTTGGCAAGTTCGTAGTTGGCTTCGCGCTTTTCAGCGGCGGCGTCTTTGCGGGCTTCGGAAACGTTGGCGGCTTTTTCAGCGCTGTTGTCGGCAGGGGTTTCCTTGGCCTTGGCGACCTTGGCATTTTCCTTGGCGTGGGTGTAGTCGGCCTCAGCCTTCTTTTTGCACACGTCCTTGGGGTTGCCGGACAGGTCGTCGCATTTTTCCTTGGCGACTTCGTAGTCAGCCTCGGCGCGAGCCAGGCGGGCCTTGTAGTTGGCTTGCTCGCTGGGCTTTTCGCGTGCTTCCAGCTCGGCTTCGGCCACTTTCTCGTTGCCCTTGGCCTGCTTGACGCACACGTCCTTGACATTGCCGCTCAGTGCGTCGCACTTTTGTTTGGCGGCCTTGTATTCGGCTTCAATGCGGTTTTTTTCCGCTTTGACTTCTTCCTTGGTCAGGGCAAAGCTGGCGCCGGAAAACAGGCTGGCGGCGACGAAAGCAACGAGGGTGGGCGTGAATTTCATCCGTTTTTTCCTTTTCAAGAAATGATGCGGCAACCGATAGTGGTTGCCGTGCCGGTAATTTAAAGGCGTGAAAAAACGGGGGCGGTAGGCATGCGGAAAAAGCGGGCGTCAGTGAAAACCTACTTGGCGCCGGCTTGCCCGGTGCGGGCGGCATGAAAGCCATGTCCGCGCACCGCTGGCCGGCGCCTGCCCGGAGAGCCAGGGCCGGTATGCTTGACCGCCTGGAGGCTGCGCCAGCAGGAAACGCAGGTAACAACGCGGGCCAGGCCAAAGCGCGAAAGGGAGGGCGCTGAACGTGGATCATGTGGATGCGGTGGTGATTGGCGCGGGCGTGGTCGGGCTGGCCGTGGCGCGCGCGCTGGCGCTGGCGGGGCGCGAGGTGGTGGTGCTGGAGGCCGCGCCGGGCGTGGGCACGGGCATCAGTTCACGCAACAGCGAGGTGATCCACGCGGGCCTGTATTACGCACCCGGTTCCCTGAAGGCGCGGCTGTGCGTGCAAGGCCGCCAGATGCTTTACGACTACTGCGCAGAGCGGGGCATTGCCCATCGGCGCTGCGGCAAGCTCATCGTGGCCACGACCGAGGCCGAACGCGCGCCGCTGGCGGCCATTGCCGAACGCGCCGCTGCCGCGGGCGTGCATGACCTGGTGCCGCTGACGCCTGGCCAAGCCCGGGCGCTGGAGCCCGCGCTGCACTGCGTGGCGGCGCTGCATTCGCCATCCACCGGCATCGTGGACAGCCATGCCCTCATGCTGGCGCTGCTGGGCGACGTGGAGCGTGCCGGCGGGGTGCTGGCGGTGCAATCGGCTGTGAGATCGGCCGTGCGCCATGCCCGGGCGCGGACCGGCAGCGGGCCGGGGGCGGCGGGCATGGCGCTGGTCATGGAAGACGGCACGGAATTGGCCACGCACTGGGTGGTCAACGCCGCGGGCTTGCAGGCGCCGGCGCTGGCGCGGCGGTTTGAAGGACTGGCGCCCCAGCATGTGCCAGAGGCGCACTTTGCCAAGGGCAGCTATTTCACGCTGGCCGGGCGCGCCCCGTTTTCGCGCCTGATCTATCCGGTGCCGCAGCCTGGCGGCCTGGGCGTGCACCTCACGCTGGATCTGGCCGGGCAGGCCCGCTTTGGCCCCGACGTGCAGTGGGTGGCCGCGCCGGACGATTTGGCCGTGGACCCGGCCCGCGCCCCCGCGTTCGAGTCCGAGGTGCGCCGCTACTGGCCCGGCCTGCCTGCCGGCGCGCTGCAACCGGGCTACGCAGGCATGCGCCCCAAAATCAGCGGCCCGGGCGAGGCGGCGGCTGACTTCCTGATTCAAGGCCCGCGCACGCACGGCGTGCCGGGGCTGGTCAACCTGTTCGGCATGGAATCGCCGGGGTTGACAAGTTGCCTGGCCATTGGCGCCCACGTGGCCGCCATGCTGCACGGCTGAAGCCGGGGGCGCAGGCGGCCATGTTCTTAGCCATTCCGCTTGAAAGCCGCCCCAGCTGGCGGCGTCCGCCGTGGCTGGTGCTGCTGCTCATCGCCATCAATGTGCTGGTGTACTGGGGGCCGCAGCGCGCGCAGGAACGCGGCCAGCAGCGCGCCGCCGCCTACTACGCGCAAAGCGCGCTGCCAGCGCTGGAGCTGCCGGCCTTCATGCAGTGGCTGCAAGACACCGCCTCGCCCCAGCTGCCGGTGGCGCGGCAGATGTACCAGCACCAGGCCTACCAGCCGCTGCTGGTGCTGATGCATCGCGCTGAACCCTTCATGGCCCGGCTGCGGGCGGGCCATGTCATTGAGGCGCAGGACGCACGGCACGCGCAGTGGCAAAGCGAGCGCGCCCGGCTGGACGCCCTGTGGCCCGCGCCCTTTACCGAACGCTGGGCCATGAATTTCGACCCCGGCGCGCCCTGGCGGCCCGTGACCTGGCTCACTGCCGCCTTCCTGCACGGCAGCGCGGGGCACCTGCTGGGCAACATGGTGTTTCTGCTGCTGTTCGGCTTTTCGGTGGAGCTGGCCCTGGGCCGCGCCGTGTTTCTGCTGTTTTACCTGCTTGGCGCGCTGGGGGCGGGGGCAATGGCGGCCTGGGCCTACGCCGGCTCGGGCGGGCTGGGGCTGGGCGCATCAGGCGCGGTGTCGGCGCTGATGGGCATGTACGCGGTCATGTACCGGCTGCGGCGCATCCGCTTTTTCTACCAGTTCGTCTTCTACTTCAACACCGTGCGCGCGCCCGCCCTCATTCTGCTGCCCGCCTGGGTGGCGACCGAGCTGCTGCAGCACTGGCTGGGCGGGCGCGGCGTGGCCTACATGGCGCACCTGGGCGGCTTGCTGACTGGTGCGCTGCTGATGGGGCTGGCGCTGGCCGCCGGCCGCGTCCGCCTGCCCCGCCCAAGCCCGTCCGGCGCAGGCGGCGCGGACGAAAGCCGCTACACCGCCGCCGTGGCCCGCGCCAAGCGGCTCATCAGCGAAATGCGCTTTGGCGAAGCCAGCGCCGCCTGGCGCGAGGCGGCGCGCCTGCGCCCGCATGACGAAACCACGCTGCGCGCCTGGTTCGCGCTCACGCGCCACCAGCCCGCCAGCGATGACTTTCACCGCGCCGCCCATCTCATCTTCCGGCTGCCGGGGCAAGGCCTGCCGACCCTGGCGCTCAAGCACGAAACCTATCGCCGCTACCTGGACCTGGCGCGCCCGGCCGTGCGCTTGCAGGCGCACGACATGAGCCGCTTGGTGCGCGCCTTTGCCCGCCTGGGCGAGTTCGACGACGCCGAGCGCCTGTGCCGCCTGCTGCTGAAACGCCCTGACCCGCCGCCGGATCTGGCCGCCAGCGTCAGCGCCCTGGCCATGCAGTTGCTGCACAGCGGCCAGCGCATTCGCGCCCGTGCCTGGCTGCCCGTGCTGGAACGCCTGGCGCCGGACGATGCGGCCATCCGGGCGCTGTCCGTGCATGCCTGAGAGCCGGTTCAAAGTCTTGGTGTGCGCCCGCCGCGCCAGGGTGTGAATCTGCGGGCGGTCAGCGGGTCATGAACAGGCATGAAAATGCCATTTCGGGCCGTATCTACGCCCTGATTTGCTATTGATTTGATACTAATGGTGGCGTGCGGGTTTGGCGTGTGCAATCCGAGGCGGCTGCGGGCCTGCCCTTTTTCTGCGACAATCCGGCGCTTCACGCGCGGCAGTGCCTGCCAACCAGGGCACCGCGCGTTTTCATTGCATCTCCCTTCTCGCATCGCAAGCCGGGCCGCCCTGACCCATGTTCAGGGGCTGCCCAGGCATTTCAGGAGCGCATGGTTTCCAGACAGCCGGCCTGCCCGGCACTGGCGTGCGCCTCGCCTTTTCTCATGCGCCGTGCCCGGTTTGGGCCGAGCGGCTTTATCGCGCTGTTGGATGGTTGGTGTGGATTGCCCCGCGCCTTGCCCTTGCCGGGTGGCGCGGCCATTTGACAACGCGGTGAACACGCCGGTGCGCCCTTTGCCTGTGGCGCGCCGCGCGCCATGCCGCTTTTGCTGAAAGAAAGTGCTTGCACATGCATACCCCTTTGCCTGACGAATCGACGTCCGCCCTTGAAACGGCCCCCACGCTGGCGCCTGCCGAAACCGTGTTGGCTGAGTCCGCACGGGCTGAACTGACGGCCTCCGCAGACCCGGCGGCGGCCACGGCGGCTGCGCCCCATGCCCAAGACGCTCAAGACGTTCAAGACGTTCAAGACGTTCAGGATGCCCAAGACACCCAGAGCGGCCAGGCCTTCGCCGCGCTGGGCCTGGCCCCCGAGCTGCTGCGCGCCGTGGCCGAGCTGGGCTTCACCGAGCCCACGCCGGTGCAGCAACAGGCCATTCCGCTGGCCTTGTCCGCGCCCGCCGGGGCAAGCGGTGTGGGCGGTGCGGGCGGCGCACAGGGCTTCATCGACCTCATGGTTTCCAGCCAAACCGGCAGCGGCAAGACGGCGGCCTTTTTGCTGCCCGTGCTGCACACGCTGATTGGCATGCAGGCCGAGCAGGCCGCGCGTGAAAAAGCCGAGTGGGACGCCCGCGTGGCCGACGCCCTGGCGCGCGGCGAAGCCCCGCCCAGAAAACCGCGCCGCAAGAACCCGACCGACCGGCGCCACTTCAAGGCCGCCCAGCCCGGCGCGCTGGTGCTGTGCCCCACGCGCGAGCTGGCGCAGCAGGTGGCGGCCGACGCCATCGACCTGGTGCGCCACGTGCGCGGCGTGCGCATCGCCACCGTGGTGGGCGGCATGCCCTACCAGATGCAAATCGCGCGCCTGCAAAACGCCAACCTGGTGGTGGCCACGCCCGGCCGCCTGCTCGATCTGGCGGGCAGCGGCCAGATCCGCCTGGACGGCGTGCGCTTTCTCGTGCTGGACGAGGCCGACCGCATGCTCGACCTGGGCTTTGCCGACGAGCTGGCCGAAATCCATCTGCAAACCCAGCAGCGCCAGCAAACCATGATGTTCAGCGCCACCTTCGCGCCGCGCATCCAGCAGCTGGCCATGCGCGTGATGCATGACGGCGGCGCCAAGGTGCAGCGCGTGCAGGTGGCCACGCCGCAGGAGCGGCACGCCAACATCCGGCAGGAGCTGTACTGGGCTGACAGCCCCGAACACAAGCGCGCGCTGCTCGACCACTGGCTGCGCGACGCCGCCATCGACCAGGCCATTGTTTTCGCCTGCACGCAGATCGAATGCGAGCAATTGGCCGAGGACTTGCAGCAAGCCGGCTTTGCCGCCGTGGCGCTGCACGGCGCGCTCAGCCAGAGCCTGCGCAACCGGCGCCTGGCCGCGCTGCGCGACGGGCGCGTGCAAATCCTGGTGGCCACCGACGTGGCCGCGCGCGGCATCGACGTGCCCACCATCACCCACGTCTTCAACTACGGCCTGCCCATGAAGGCCGAGGACTACACCCACCGCATCGGTCGCACCGGCCGTGCGGGCCGCGACGGCCTGGCCGTGACGCTGGCCGAAATCCGCGACCGCCGCCGCCTGGCTGACATCGAGGCCTACACGCGGCAGCACTTCCGCCCCCACACCGTGGCCGGGCTGGAGCCGCAGAAATACTTCCCGCCCGTGACCGACCCGCGGGGCATGCGCGGCAAAGGCGGCGTTGGCCCCAAAGGCAAAGGCAGCAAAGGCGGCAAGGGTGGCCGCAGCGGCCCGCCGCCGCGCCGCGCCGACAGCCGCGGGCCGCGCCAAATGGGCGCGAAGGCTGCGTTTCGCGATGACTGGGGCAGCCGCCCGGTGAGCGGGCCAGACCGCCGCGAAAACCACTGGGGGCGTGACGTGCGTGAGCTACGCGAGCCGCGCGATACACGCGGGCCGCAGGGCTGGGGTGAGGGCGCTGGACGCGCCACCCACGGCCATCATGGCGGCGCCCCTGTCCACCGGGATGCCCCCTGGCCCAAGCCCCGCTTTGGCGCGGCGATGCCGCAACCCCGACCGGGCGGCGCGGGCGCTGGCCGCCGTTTTGGCGATGAGGGCGCGCGCTTTGGCAAACCGGCTTTCCAGGCCCGCGCCGGTGATGACGCGCCAGGCGGGCGCGCGCCGCGCTACACGCAGCCGCGCGATGGGCGTGGTCCGCGCGCCGATGGCTGGGCGCCGCAAGGGCGCTTTGACGCCCCGGCCGGGGGCGCGCGCTTCAACGCGGCGCGCCCGGCCGGCTATCGCCCGGCCAAGGGCGAGCCCCGCTTTGCCGCGCCCAAGCCCTATACGCCGCGCAAATCCGCCCGCGACTGACGCGGTGCGGCGGGCTGCGCGCCGGTACTTGGCGGCAGCGGCCCTCTGACGCTTCTTTGACGACTGGCCCACCATGTCCTTCCGCATCTCCATACAGACCGACGACTTTGACGTTTCCGCCGAACTGGCCGCGCTGCGCGGCACGGACGGCCGGGTAGGAGCCGTGTGCTGTTTCGTGGGCACCGTGCGTGACCACGGCGGCGCAGGTGCGGTGACGGACATGACCCTGGAGCACTACCCCGGCATGACGGAGCAGGCCATCGGCGCCATGATCGACGCGGCCCGCGCCCGTTTTGATGTGCTGGGCGTGCGCGTCATCCACCGCGTGGGGTGCTTGCGGGCGCACGAGCAGATCGTGATGGTGGCCGTCACTTCCGCGCACCGCGGCCAAAGCTTTCAGGCCTGCGAGTTCCTGATGGACTACCTCAAAACCCAGGCGCCCTTCTGGAAGAAAGAAACCACGCCGCAAGGCGCGCACTGGGTGGATGCCCGGGAAAGCGACGACGCGGCGCTGGCGCGCTGGGGCGTGGCCGCAGGCGGCAACGCGGCTTGAAGGTTCGCATTGGGGGCGCCGCCGCGTCTGCTTCACGGACGGCTTTGCCTTAAAATCGCGCCTTTTGCGCCCGCCGGGCCGCCTTTTCTTGCAAGGCAGGCTGGCGCTGGCGTCCCGGGCCTTGTTTGCCCCATCACACTGGAATCACACGTTATGAAAATCGCCCAGGAAATCCGCGCTGGCAACGTCATCATGCACGGCAAGGATCCGATGATCGTCCTCAAGACCGAATACGCCCGTGGCGGCCGTGGCGCCGCCACCGTGCGCATGAAGCTCAAGGCGCTGCTGAGCAACATGGGCACCGAAGTCGTCTTCAAGGCCGACGACAAGATGGAGCAGATCATTCTGGACCACAAGGAATGCACCTACTCCTATTTCGCCGACCCCATGTACGTGTTCATGGACGCCGACTACAACCAGTACGAGGTGGAAGCCGAGAACATGGGCGACGCCCTGAACTACCTGGAAGACGGCATGGCCGTGGAAGTGGTGTTCTACGACGGCAAGGCCATCTCGGTGGAGCTGCCCACCACCATCGTGCGCGAAATCACCTGGACCGAGCCGGCCGTCAAAGGCGACACCTCGGGCAAGGTCATGAAACCGGCCAAGATCGCCACCGGCTTTGAAGTGGCCGTGCCGCTGTTCGTGGACCAGGGCGACAAGATCGAGATCGACACCCGCACCGGCGAATACCGCAAGCGCGTCTGATCCTGGCCCGCGCCGTGTGACACGCGCTCCAAGTCCAAGGCTCCGTTTCAGGAGCCTTTTTACCTTCTAAGGCCCAACAGGTGTGCCTAAGGCGCTTCTTTTATGATAGCGCCTGTGGCGTCCTCACCCACCACCGCAGACTGGAGAAAAGCCATGCGTTCCCCCCTCACCCATGCCTGGCCCGACTTGCAGGCCCAAGCCCAGCAAGCCGGACAAGGCGAGCCGCTGGAGCCGCAGGCCTATCGTCTGGCCTTCGCCGACCCGGAATTCATGCTGCGCCCCGAGGCGCGCGGCATCCGCTTCCAGCTGGAGCTGCTCAAGCCCGATCTGGGCATGCAGGCCGCCGGTGTGCACCACACCATCGTGGTCTATGGCGGCGCGCGCTTCATCGCGCCCGACGAGGCCGAAGCCGCGCTGGCCGCCGCCCGTGCCAGCGGCGAGCCGCTGGCTGTGGCGCAGGCCGAGCGGGCGCTGCGCAACGCGCACTATTACGCGAAGGCGCGCGAATTCGGCCGCATCGTGGCGCGCCACAGCCTGCAGCAAACGCCGGAAGAGCGCTTTTACATCTGCACCGGCGGCGGCCCCGGCGTGATGGAGGCCGCCAACCGTGGCGCGCATGACGAAGGCATGCCATCGGTGGGCCTGAACATCACGCTGCCGCACGAGCAGCACACCAATCGCTACGTGTCGCCGCACCTGGCGTTCAAGTTCCACTATTTCGCGCTGCGCAAGATGCACTTCATGATGCGCGCCCGGGCGCTGGTGGCCTTTCCGGGCGGCTTCGGCACGCTGGACGAGTTGTTCGAAGTGCTCACCCTGGTGCAAACGCGCAAGGTGAAGCCGGTGCCCATCATCCTGTTTGGCAGCGCCTACTGGGACCGCCTGCTGAACCTGGAGATGCTGGCGGAAGAGGGCGCCATTTCGCCCGAAGACCTGGCGCTGTTTCGCACCGTGGACGAGCCGGCCGAGGCCTGGGACATCATTCACCGCTTTTACCGGCAGGGCGACGCGGCATGAGCGGCGCGGCGGGCCGCTGGCGCCAGCCGGCCGTGCCCATGCGGCCTGCAGCGCCAGCGGGGCAAAAGAAGGCCACCGGGCCCGCCAGGCCCCCGCCAGCCGCTGGTTGCCGTGCCGGGCGTGGGCGGGTCGCCGCCTGAAGCGGCGCGCGCTGTACGAAGGATGGCTGAGGCGTGAAGCGAAGGCCTGGCAAAGGCTTGGGGCAAACGTGGAATTGCTGCTGATCTCCCTGCTCAACGGGCTGAGCTATGGGCTGCTGCTGTTCATGCTCAGCGCCGGGCTGACGCTCATCTTCAGCCTGATGGGCGTGCTCAACTTCGCGCACGCCAGCTTCTACATGCTGGGCGCTTACCTGGGCTGGCAGTTTTCGGCCTGGTGGGGCTTTGGCACGGCGCTGTGGCTGGCGCCGCTGGCGGTGGGGCTGGCCGGCGCGCTGTTCGAACGCCAGGTGCTGCGCCGCGTGCATGCTTTCGGCCATGTGCCGGAGCTGCTCGTCACCTTCGGCCTGGCCTACGTGGTGCTGGAGGCGGTGCAACTTGTCTGGGGCCGCGCGCCGCTGGACTTTGCGCCGCCTGCGTGGTTGCAAGGCCCGGCCTTCACGCTGGTGCAGCACCCCGGGCAGGGCTGGCGCGTGGTGGCGGGCGCGGCCCCGACCGACTGGTGCCAGCAGGCGCTGGCGGCGGGCGCGCGGGTGGGCTGCACGCCGTTTCCGGCCACGCGCGCTTTCATGGCGGCGGTGTCGCTGGGCATGCTGGCCGGGCTGTGGCTGCTGCTGGCGCGCACGCGCGTGGGCCTGGTGATTCAGGCCGCGCTCACGCACCCGGACATGGCGCAGGCGCTGGGGCACAACGTGCCGCGCGTGTTCATGGGCGTGTTCGGCGTGGGCACGGCGCTGGCCGGGCTGGCCGGGGTGATTGGCGGCAGCACCTTCGTGACCGAGCCGGCCATGGCGCACGCGGTGGGGCCCATCATCTTCGTGGTGGCTGTCATTGGCGGGCTGGGCTCGCTGGGCGGGGCGTTCGCGGCCTCGCTGCTGATTGGCGTGATGCAGACCCTGGCGGTGTCGGTCGATGCGTCACTGCTGGACGCGCTGCGCGCGCTGGGGCTGGTGTCGGCCACGGGCGCGGCGGGTGGCGGAGCGCTGTGGCGCCTGACGCTGGCGCAGGTGGCGCCAGTGCTGCCGTATCTGCTGCTGGTGGCGATGCTGGCGCTGCGCCCGCAGGGCTTGCGGGGCCGGCGAGAGGTGTTCGATGAAGGCGCCTGAGGCCATGCCGGCGCCGCTGCCCGCCACGCCGTGGCGCCGCCGCGCCTGGCCGTGGGCTGCGCTGGCGCTGCTGCTGGCGCTGGCCCCCTGGGTGGCGGCGGGCAGTAGCCTGGCGCTGAGCCTGCTGGCGCAAATGGGCATTGCCGTGGTGGCCTGCCTGTCATGCAACATCCTGCTCGGGCAGGGCGGCATGCTCAGCTTTGGCCATGCGGTCTATACCGGGCTGGGCGCGTATGCGGCCATTCATGCGCTGGCGCGGGTGGGCGAAGGCGGCCTGGCCTGGCTGCCGGTGGCGCTGGTGCCGCTGGCGGGCGGCGTGGCGGGCTGGCTGGTGGCGGCGCTGCTGGGCTGGGTGAGCACGCGGCGCGCGGGCACCACGTTCGCCATGATCACGCTGGGCTTGGGCGAGCTGGTGTTCGCGGCCGCGCTCATGTTTACCGGCGTGTTCGGCGGCGAGGCCGGCATCGCTGCCGACCGCACGGCGGGCCAGGCGTGGCTGAGCGTCAGCTTCGGGCCGCTGGCGCAGGTGTATTACCTGGTGGCGGCCTACACCTTCGTGTGCGTGGCGCTCATGTATGCGTTCACGCGCACGCCGCTGGGGCGGCTGCTCAACGCGGTGCGCGACAACCCGGAGCGCGTGGCCTTCATCGGCTTCAACCCGCAGTGGGTGCGCTACCTGGCGTTCATGCTGGCGGGCTTTTTCGCGGGCATTTCGGGCGGGCTGGGCGCGGTGCTGTTCGAGATCGTCACGGCCGAATCGCTGGGCGCGCTGCGCTCGGGCGGCTACCTGCTGTTCACCTTTCTGGGCGGGGCCAGCGTGTTTTTTGGCCCCGTGGTGGGCGGCGTGCTGATGGTGCTGACGACGGTGTGGCTGTCGGAAATCACGCCCGCATGGCCGCTCTACCTGGGGCTGGTGTTCATGCTGATGGTGATGTACGCGCCCGAAGGGCTGGCTGGCCTGGCGCTGGCCCCGGCACGCCTGGCGGCGCAAGGGCGGCTGAAGCCGCTGCTGCCGCACGCCGTGGCGCTGGGGGCGGCGCTGGCGCTGCTGCTGGCGGGCGTGGTGGCGCTGGTGGAAATGCTGTACCGCCTGCAACTGGGGGCGGATGCCGGCGCGGGCGATGCCTTGCGGCTGGCCGGCATCACGCTGCATGTGCGGCACGCGGGCAGCTGGCTGGGCGCGGCGGGGGTGGCGATGGCGGGGCTGGCGCTCACGCGCTGGGCCGCGCGCCGCCTGACAGCCGCACGGTCCGCCGGGCCGGAGGCATGCGCATGACGGCTCCTGCCCTGCAACTGAACGAGGTGCGCAAGCGCCTGGGCGGCAGCGACATCATCCGTGGCGTGAGCCTGACGGTGCAGCCGGGCGAGCGGGTGGCCGTGATCGGGCCGAACGGGGCGGGCAAATCGACGCTGTTCAACCTCATCAGCGGCCGCCTGGCGCCGGATGCGGGGCAGATCCGGCTGCATGGCGCGCGCATTGACGGGCGGCGGCCATTCGAGATCAACCGCCTGGGCCTGTCGCGCAGCTTCCAGATCAGCCATCTCTTTGCACGCCTGTCCGTTTTTGAAAACCTGCGCTGCGCCACGCTGTGGCACCTGGGCTACCGCTACACCCTGTGGCGCTGGCTGAACGGCCTGCACGATGCCAACGCCCGCGCGCACGAGTGGCTGCACCTGACGCAGCTGGCGCACCGGCGCGACGTGCCCGCCATGCACCTGAGCTATGCCGAGCAGCGCGCGCTGGAAATTGGCGTCACCCTGGCGGGCGGCGCCAGCGTGGTGCTGCTGGATGAACCCACCGCCGGCATGAGCGCCAGCGAAACGCGGCATTGCGTGCAGCTCATCCGCCGCGTCACGCAAGGGCGCACCCTGCTTATGGTGGAGCACGACATGGGCGTGGTGTTCGACCTGGCCGACCGCGTGGCCGTGCTGGCGCAGGGCGAGATCATCGCCTTCGACACCCCGGCCGCCGTGCGCGCCTGCCCGCGCGTGCAGGCCGCCTACCTGGGCGCCGGGGCGCTGGCGCAAGCGCCGCAGGCCGCCGGCGGGGCCGCGCCATGAGTGCCGCCACCCCGCCGCCGCCCGTGCTGCGCGTGCGCGGCCTGCGCGCCGGCTACGGCAAAAGCCAGGTGCTGCACGGCGTGGGCTTCGACGTGCACGCCGGTGAAATCGTCGCCCTGCTGGGGCGCAACGGCGCGGGCCGCTCCACCTGCGCCAAGGCCATCATGGGGCTGGTGGCGGCGCAAGGCGAGGTGTGCTGGCGTGGCCAGTCCGTCCTGGGGCGCGCGCCGTGGCAGCTGGCGCGCCTGGGGCTGGGCTACGTGCCCGAGGACCGCGCCGTTTTCCCGCGCCTGACCGTGCACCAGAACCTGCGGCTGGGCCTGAAAAAATCGCCCGGCCGCTGGTGCGCGGACGACATGTACGCCTTGTTTCCCGCGCTCAAGGCGCGCCAGCACACCGAGGCAGGCCTGCTCTCGGGCGGCGAGCAGCAAATGCTCACCCTCTGCCGCACCCTGATGGGTGATCCGGCCCTCATCCTCATTGATGAACCCACCGAAGGGCTGGCGCCCATGCTGGCCGCCCAGGTGGGGCGCTACCTGCAAACCCTGCAAAGCCAGGGCATCGCCGTGCTGCTGGTTGAACAAAAGCTCGGCATCGCGCTCGACATCGCCAACCGCGCGCTGGTCATGGGCCAGGGCCGCATCGTCTTTGAAGGCACGCCTGCCGCGCTGCGCGCCAACGCGGCGGTGCAGCAGGAATGGCTGGCCGTTTAGGGTGATTTCACCCCTCTCCTGTTGGAAGAAGGTGGGCAAGGCAGTGCTTCCTTTGCCGATGGGGTGGTGCACCGCGCCGTAATGGCTTGCCGTAGCGACAGAAAGGGCAGAGCCTGATGAGCGCCCGGCGGTGTACCTGTCTTTCTTGTCTCGCCAAGAAAGACAGGCTGAAGAAGGCAACCCCGCTGTCGTTGTGGAGAGGCCTGGCGGCGCGTTACGTCATCAGCTGACCGATAGGGCAGATGCCCGAAGCTCCCATTTGCTCTGTGTTAGCCGTGCCACCAACGGAGACAGGGAGCCTCTTGCGTTCACAAGTCTTTGGGTGCTTGCGAAGCTGTGCGTGGCATCATCATTGGCTTGGTGAGCTGTTTGTCCTGTGCGGCTCCGTTGCGGTCTGTCGCTCCCTGTTGCTTTACCTCTTATGAACGATTCTCCCGCTGAAACCTCCGTCGCCATGCCTGATGCGTCTGATTCGGGCCCAGCGCCCGAAGTGTCTGCACCGCCGCCCCCGTCACCCGGTGCGCCGCGCGCCCGCATGCCACGCCACCATCCGCTGCTGGCGCAACTGGCCGAATGGCACCCGGCGCTGTTTGGTGGCGAGCCGCGGCCACTCAAGCGCGGCATTTACCAGGACTTGCTGGCCGCCCATCCCGATGCGCTGGAGCCGCAGGCGCTACGGCAGGCCTTGCAAATTCATACCCGCTCCACCCGTTACCTGAACGTGGTGGCCCAGGGCCAGCCCCGGCGCGACCTGCTGGGCCAGGTGACCGAGGCCATGGCGCCCGAACACGTTTACCAGGCGCTGGCCGAAGTATTCCGCCGCCGTCAGCAGCGCAGCTCCGAGGATCTGACCCCCCAATGGCGGCGCCGCATCGTGCATGCGTGGGCGGCCAGCGGGCTGTCGCGCCAAGCCTACGCTGAGGCCATGCACGGAAAAAATGAAATGGCCAACGCCGTGCTGGATGAAGCCATGCACGAAGCTGCCGAGCAGGCCGCGCGAGACGAGGCCTTGCTGCGCGCCTTCGAGACCAGCGGCCAGAGCGAAGCCGCGTTTGCTGCCATGTACGGCTTGCCGCCGCGCAGCGCCGCACAAACCCTGGCCCGTGCCCGCCAGCGGCGCGGCTGACGGCGCCTGGCGCGCTACGCCTTATGGCCGCCTTACCCTGTCAATGCTCCGGTGCTGCATGGCACCGCATGACAAAACAGGGCGTTGCCGCGTGGACGGGGCTGGGAGACGTGCCGTTTTCCGTTCGCCCAGTTCGATCGGTGCATTCATTGGGCTCACGCCTGCCAAGGCAACATGGGGCTGGTGCAGGCGGGCGCTTTTTGCCCTGACAGCACCAACCATATCCGCCGCTCCTACACTGCCAGCCACACCCCAGCCTTGGCTTACCGGCGCTGCATGTTCCCTCGTCCTCCCATTCCCGCTTTCACCCCGCCGCTGCTGCGCGCCGTGCTCACGCTGCTAGGCGGCGGCGCGCTGGCGCAGCTGCTGCCGCTGCTGCTGGGGCCGCTGCTGGCGC
The DNA here is from genome assembly GCA_003859965.1 of Comamonadaceae bacterium OH2545_COT-014. Taxonomy (GTDB): domain Bacteria; phylum Pseudomonadota; class Gammaproteobacteria; order Burkholderiales; family Burkholderiaceae_C; genus Ottowia. The sequence goes on from RQYR01000009.1 coordinate 53,937, forward strand.
GCCTGTACACGCCCGAGGCCTTTGGCCTGTTCACCCAGTTCGCCACCGTGGCCGCCGCGCTGGCGGTGGCTGCCAGCCTGCGTTATGAACAGGCGCTGCCGCTGGCCGCCGACGAGGCCGAGGCGCAAGCCCTGCTGGCGCTGTGCCTGCGCCTGCTGCTGGCCGCCGCGCTGCTGGCCGCGCCGCTGGGCTGGGCGCTGGCGCGCCTGGGCGCGCTGCCCTGGCCCTGGCTGCTGCCGCTGGCGGTGGCCGCCAGCGGGCTGCTGCAAGTGGGCATGCTGTGGGCCAACCGCGTCCGCCGCTTTGGTGCGCTGGCCTTCAGCCGCGTGGTGCAGTACGGCGGCGCGGCGGTGCTGCAAGTGGCGCTGGGCGCGTGGCTGTGGCAGGCCAGTGGCGCCCCGGCCGAGGCGGACGTGGCCTGGACGCTGCCGCTGGCCGCCGCGCTGGCGGCGCTGCTGGCGGCCGGGCCGCTGGCCCGGCCCGCGCCAGCGGGCGGCTGGCGCGGTCTGTGGCGGGCGCAGGCCGCGCCCGGTGGCGGTGGTGGCGGTGGTGGCGGTGGTGGCGGCCCCGGCCTGCGCCAGCGCATGGCCCAGGCCGCGCGGCGGCACCGTGACTTTGCCCTCGTCAACACCCCGCACGCTTTTCTAGGCACGGCGCAGGACGCGCTGGCCGTGGCCCTGCTGGCGGCCTGGGCGGGCGATGCGGCGGCGGGTTTCTGGGGGCTGGCGCTGCGCTACCTGAAAGCGCCGGCCACGCTGGTGGGCAGCGCCGTGTCGCAGGCGCTGTACCCGCGCTTGGCCCAGGCCGCCCCGCAGGACGCGCGGCGCACGGTGCGGCAGGTGATGGCGCTGCTGGCCGCTGTGGCGCTGCCGCTGGCGCTGGCGCTGCTGCTGGCCGGGCCGTGGCTGTTCGCGCTGGCCTTTGGCGAGCCGTGGCGCGAGGCGGGGGAGCTGGCGCGCGCGCTGGCACCCTACATCGGCGCGCATTTTGTAGCCGCGCCGCTGGCGGTGGTGACCATGGCCTGGGGCGCGCAGCGCTGGGCGTTTCGGCTGGCGCTGGCCGGGCAGGCGCTGTTTCTGGCCGCGCTGGCGGCGGGCCTGCACGCGGGCGGTTTGCAGGGTGGCGCCTGGGCCGTGTCGGCCGTCATGCTGCCGTATTTCGGCTGGTATTTCTGGCGGCTGGCGCGCTGGCCGCAGGCGCCGCAGCCGCCCCATGTTCCGGAAGGAGGACAAACGCCATGAGAGCCTGGCTCAACCGCTGGCGGCGGCGCGTGGTGCGCTGGCTGCTGTTTCGCATGGTGTTTGGCGAACGCAGCGGCGGGCGTCGGCTGCCCGGCACGCGCATCTCGCCCAGCGCCTGCATTGAGCACGAAGCCGGGCTGATGCTGGGCGATGACGTGTTCATTGGCCACTTCTGCTTTATTGAAGCCAACGGCGGCGTGTGCATTGGCGCGGGCACGCAGATCACCCATTACGTGAGCATCGTCACCCACAGCACCCACCGCAGCGTGCGCCTGGGCCGGGGGCTGGCCGACGTGCGCGCGCCGGTGCGCGTGGGCGAACGCTGCTTCATCGGCCCGCACAGCACCCTGGAGGCGGGCGCCGTGCTGGGCCACGGCTGCGTGGTGGCCTCGCACAGCCGGGTGCGCGGCACGTTTGCCGACTTTGCCCTCATTGCCGGCAGCCCAGCGCGCGCGGTGGGCGATGTGCGTCAGGCCGACGAGCGCTGGCTGGCGGCCCACCCCGAGGCCCGCGCGGCCTACGAAGCCTGGCAGGCGGCGCTGGCGGCCCGGCCCGCAGGGCGCTGAGCCGGGTGCGGCGCGCTTGCCACGGGCGTAGCGGGCCTGGCCGCCGTCCGCTATTTTTTTGGTAGCTTTCAAGCCTTTTGCAATGTGCCGCCACGGCCTGGAAAGCAGGTGTAACCGGCGTGCGACAATACGGCTGGCCCGCCAGCGAGCCTGGTGCTTGTGGCGCGGCGTGGCGGGCGAGCGCGCGGCGTGTGCCGGGCCTCTTTCGGGCCTTCCGGGTCCGCCGGCCCTGGCGGGGCCGTGCTGGCGCAGCCCCTTGTTTTCTGTACCGTTTTTTCCTTTTCCGCTGTCATGGCCGCTTTCGACGACGAAAAAGTCCTCTCTGTCCACCACTGGACCGACCGCCTGTTTTCCTTTACCACCACGCGCAGCCAGAGCCTGCGCTTTTCCAACGGCCACTTCACCATGATCGGCCTGCGCGTGAACGGCAAGCCGCTGCTGCGGGCGTACTCCATCGTCAGTCCCAACTACGAGGAAACGCTGGAGTTCCTGAGCATCAAGGTGCCCGATGGCCCGCTCACCAGCCGCCTGCAGCACATCCAGCCGGGCGACCACGTCATCGTCGGCCACAAGCCCACGGGCACGCTGCTCATCGACTACCTGCTGCCGGGCAAGCGCCTGTACCTGTTTGGCACCGGCACCGGGCTGGCGCCGTTCATGAGCATCATCCGCGACCCCGACACCTACGAGAAATACGAAACCGTGGTGCTGGTGCACGGCTGCCGCCTGGTCAGCGAGCTGGCCTACCGCGACTACATCACGCAGGAGCTGCCGCAACACGAGTTCCTGGGCGAGATGGTGCGCCAGCAGCTCAAGTATTACCCCACCGTCACGCGCGAGCCGTTCGCCACCCAGGGCCGCATTCCCGATCTGATCGAAAGCGGCAAGATGGCCGCCGACCTGGGCCTGCCCGCGCTCGACCCGGAGCAAGACCGCGTGATGCTGTGCGGCAGCCCGGAGATGCTCAAGTCCATCAAGGCCGTGCTGGAGGCGCGCGGCTTCAACGAAGGCAACACCACCACGCCGGGCGACTACGTGGTGGAGCGCGCCTTCGTCGAGCAGTAAGAACCTGTTCAACGTCCCTGCGCCGCCGCGCGCTGGCGCTGCACTGAAAAGGCTTACTGAATCACGCCCTTTTCGCGCAGCAGCGCGATCTGCTGCGGTGTCAGCCCTGCTTCGGCCAGCACGGCCAGGGTGTCGTCGCCCAGGCCGGGGGCGCTGTGGCGCACGCGGCCCGGCGTGGCTGAGAGTTTGGGCACGATGCCGGGCGCCAGCATGGTGTCGCCATCGCGCGTGGTCTGCGTCAACAGCATCTCGCGCGCCTGGTAATGGGGGTCTTCGGCAATGTCGCGTGCGGTGTAAACCTTGCCGGCGGGCACGCGCGCGGCGGCCAGGCTGTCCATCACCTGCCGCACGGTGCGCGGGGCCGTCCAGGCGGCGATGGCGGCGTCAATCTCATCCACCCGCGCCACGCGTCCGGCGTTGTGGGCCAGATCGGGCGCGTCGGCCAGGTCGGCGCGGCCAATGGCCTGCATCAGCCGCTTGAAGATGCTGTCGCCGTTGCCGGCCACCAGCACCCAGCCGTCGGTGCAGGGGTAGGCGTTGCTGGGCGCGATGCCTGGCAGCGCGCTGCCCGCAGCCTCGCGCACGGCGCCAAAGGCGCTGTACTCGGGGATCAGGCTTTCCATCACGTTGAACACCGCCTCGTGCAGCGCCACGTCAATCACCTGCCCCGGCCCGCCGTGCGCCTGGCGGTGGTAGAGCGCCAGCAGCACGCCAATGGCGCCGTGCAGCGCGGCCAGCGTGTCGCCAATGGACACGCCCACGCGCACCGGCACGCGGCCCGGCTCGCCCGTGAGGTGGCGCAGCCCGCCCATGGCCTCGCCAATCACGCCAAAGCCGGGCAAGTCGCGGTACGGCCCTGTCTGACCGTAGCCGGAGATGCGCAGGATGATGAGGCCGGGGTTGATCACGTGCAGTTGCGCAGGCGCCATGCCCCAGCCCTCCAGCGTGCCGGGGCGGAAGTTTTCGATCAGCACGTCGGCCTCGGCAATCAGGCGGCGGGCGATGTCCTGCCCTTCGGGCTGGCGCAGATCCAGCGCCACCGAGCGCTTGTTGCGCGACTGCACTTGCCACCACACCGACGTGCCGTTTTTCAGCAGCCGCCAGTTACGCAGCGGGTCGCCCGTGCCGGTGGCCTCGATCTTGATGACCTCGGCGCCAAAGTCGCCCAGCGTCTTGCCGCAAAACGGCCCGGCGATGAGCTGGCCCATTTCCACCACGCGCAGGCCGGCCAGGGCTTGGGGCGGTGGCGTGGTGCGGGCAGGGGAAGGGGCGGCAGGGCGGTCAGGGCGGTCAGGGCGGTCAGGGCAGGGGCGGCGGGTGTCGGCGGTCATGGCATTCCTCTTGCAAAACGCGGGCAGCTCGCATTCTGGCTTGCCATGCGCTGGCGGGCCGCCGCATCTTGCGCGGCCCGCGGCGCTGGCCGCGTTGCGGGGTTGTCAGCGCAGGTCGGCGGCGGCGGGCAGCCACAGCGCGCCGGCCTGCAGGCCGCAGGCGGCGCGCACGGCGTTGGCGCAGGCGCGGGCCACGGCTTCGGCGGCCAGGGTGGCGAGCACGTTCAGGCCGGGCGAGGGCGCGTCAGCCAGGCCGGTGCCCAGGGCGAACAGGGTGTCGCCGTCGGCCTGGGTGTGAATGGGGCAGATGGCGCGCGCCAGGCCGTCATGGCCGGCGGTGGCCAGGCGCTGCGCCCCGGCCTTGGTGAGCGGGGCATCGGTGGCGATGACGCCAATGGTGGTGTTGCCGCCCGCCAGCAGCGCCAGCGGCGGTTCGCCCGCCAGCAGGGCGCGGCGGGTGTCGCGCAGGGCGTGGCCGCCGGGCGTGCGGGCGCCAGCGAGCAGGGGGCCGTCGGGCGCGCGCACGTCGCCCAGCGCGTTGACGGCGATCAGCGCGCCCACGGTTACGCCGCCCACGGTGCAGGCGGCGGTGCCAATGCCGCCTTTCATGGCATGTTCCATGCCGAACATCTTGCCCACGCTGGCGCCGGCGCCAGCGCCCGCGTTGCCTTCGGCGGGGGCGGCGGCGCTGGCGGCCTGACAGGCGGCGTAGCCAGCGTCGGGGCCGGGGCGCACGCAGGCGTCGCCCACATGCAGGTCGAACAGCACGGCGGCGGGCACGATGGGCACGCGCGCGCCGCCCACGTCCAGCCCCAGGCCGCGCTCGTCCAGCCAGCGCATCACGCCGCCTGCGGCGTCCAGCCCCCAGGCGCTGCCGCCGGAAAGCAGCACGGCATGCACCACGTCCACGGTGTTGGCGGGGTGCAGCAAGTCGGTTTCACGGGTGCCGGGCGCGGCGCCGCGCACGTCCACACCGCCAGTAGCGCCTTGCGGTGCAATGACCACGCTGCACCCGGTGGGGCGGCGGGTGTCGGTGAAGTGGCCAACGTGAATGCCTTTGACGTCGGTGATGGCGCCGGGGTAACGCGCGGTGGAGGAAGGGGCGGCTGAATGGGCTTGCATGGGCGTTTTTATAAGCGATTTGCCGCTGCACGCCCTTGTGAAAAGCCTGAACAGCTATTTTTTTGATAGCTTTTGAGGCGCACGGCCGCATGGGGTTTGAGGGGCGGGGGCGGGCTTTGGGGCGTGCGCGCTTGCGGCTGGTCATTGGCGGGTGACTGGCTAGGGGCGCGCCTGAAACGGACAAGGGCGTCAATGCGCCCGGCGTTTGCGGCGCTTCAGGCGCACGTGAAGCCACCAGAGCACGGACACGGTGGCATAGGCCAGCAGCCCGCCGGCGATGGCAAACAGGCCCAGCCCCACGATGAGCGGCTTGCCCAGCGCCTGCACGCGCTGCCAGGCGCTGGCGGGGGCGTTGGCTTCATGCGCCGTGGCGTCGCCGGGCGCGCTGCTGTGCGGCGGCGTCAGCGCGGCGGGGGGCGGTTGGCCCTGGTGGCCGGTCAGGCGTGCGCCGGTGCGCCATGCCAGGTAATAGATGGGGGCGAACGTGACCGGGTTGCTCACCAGCGTGCTGCCCATGGCGGCCGGAATGTTGGCGCGCAGCGCGATGGCGGCGGCGGCCGACAGCGGAATTTGCGCCACCGGAATGAGCAACCCGAAAAAGATGCCAATGGCCACGCCCAGGGCCACGCCCCGGCGTGACCAGTGCCACAGTTTGCGCTGGCCCAGCCAAGGCGCCAGCCAGCGCGTGAAACGGCCTTGCGCGAGCTGCTCGCGCGTGGGAATAAGGCGGCGGAAGCGGTTCTGGGGCGACACGGGGCGGGCGGCGGCGGGGGTGAAAGCGGGGGAGGCTGCACGCGCCGGGCGTCACGCACGGGCGGCCAGCGGGCGCGGCGGCCGGGCCACGGGGCTGGCGGAGATCATGGCTGGTTCATGCGTGGGGGTGGGCGATGCAGCGCGGATTTTCGCGCATGGCGCGCCATGGTGCACGCACCCACGCTGTTTTTTACCCGAGCCGGGCGGGTGGCCGTGGCGGGGAGGGCCTCTCGGCCCCCCCGCGCCGTGTGTGGCCAGGTTGTCAGAACGAACCGAACAGGGTGCCCAGCGTGATGACGGCTATCAGCGCCACCAGCGGAATGGCCATGGTGACCATGGCGATGTTCAGGTACGACTGGCGATGCGTGAGGCCGCAGATGGACAGCAGCGTGATGATGGCGCCGCAGTGCGGCAGCGTGTCAAAGCCGCCAGCGGCCAGCACGGCCACGCGGTGCATCAGCTCGGGGGCGATGCCTGCGGCCTGGGCCATCTCCAGATATTCCTTGCCCAGCGTCTGCAGCGCGATCGACAGGCCGCCGGACGACGAGCCGGTGATGCCGGCCAGCACGTTCATGGCCACGGCCTCGGAGATCAGCGGGTTGCCGGGCGAGAGGTTGAGCACGGCGTCGCGGATCAGCGCAAAGCCCGCCAGGCTGGCAATCACCGCGCCGTAGCCCACTTCGGAGGCGGTGTTGAACAGCGGCAGCATGAAGCCGAAAACGCCTTTGTTGATGGTTTCGCGCAGGTTGGCCCAGCGCCCCAGGCAGGTGACGATGAGCGTGGCGCAGGCCACCACCAGCGCGATGATGAGCGCCCAGATGCCTTGCGCGCCGGCGGGCTTGAGGTCTTTGAAGCGCTCGCCCATGAAGCCGAAGTCCATGCCCGGAAACACCACGTAGGTGAGCAGGGCGTTAACGCCGATCACCAGCAGCAGCGGCAGCAGCGCCAGGGCCAGCGGCAGGGTGCGGCGGGTGTCGCCGTGCAGGTTCACCTCGCCGTCGTCGCCGAACTTGTCGTCGTGCAGCTCCAGGCTGTCGTCATGCTGGCCGTAGCCTTCGCCAGCGGCGCGGGCGGCCTTGGCGCGCGAGCCGATCCACAGCAGGCCCAGGCCGCACATGATGGCGGCCGCAATCAGGCCCAGCCCCGGGGCGGCGAAGGCGTTGGTGTTGAAGTAGGGGATGGGAATGGCGTTCTGGATGGCCGGCGTGCCCGGCAGCGCCGTCATGGTGAAGGTGAACGAACCCAGCGCAATGGCGGCGGGCACCAGGCGCTTGGGCACGTCGGCCGCGCGAAACAGCTCCTTGGCAATGGGGTAGATGGCGAAGGCCACCACGAACAGCGATACCCCGCCGTAGGTGAGGATGGCGCAGGCGGCCACTACCGTCAGGATGGCGTGGCGCTCGCCCAGCTTGCGCACGATCCAGCGGGCGATGGTGTTGGCCGCGCCCGAGTCGGCCATGAGCTGGCCGAACAGCGCCCCCAGCAGGAAGATGGGCAGGAACTTGATGACGTAATTGCCCAGCGCGCCCATGAAAGTCTGGGTGTAGATGGGCAGCATCAGCGCCGCGTCGCCCGACAGCAGCACCGCCAGCGCCGCCAGCAGCGGCGCCAGCAGCAGCACCGTGATGCCGCGGTAGGCCAGATACATCAGCAAGATCAGCGAAACAATGATCGCCAGCGTACTCATGAACAGGGTTCTCCTCTTGAAAAATGCTTGATTGGCGCCCTTCCGAGGGGGCGCTCTGATGCATAGGGAAGGCGAGCATACCCGCGCGCCGGTGCGGGCTGGCGCTGGTGCGTGGCGGCCGCGGCAGCGGTGGGGCGCGTCCTAGAATCCGCCTCTTTCTTGCCGCCTGGCCTGTGCGCTTCTGGTTTCTTGCCCTTGGCGCCGTTCGCTTGGCTGCCTATTGACTGCAGGATCCATTTCATGCACTACCTCTCCACCCGTGGCGACGCCACCCCCCGCCAGTTTTGCGACATCCTGCTCGAAGGGCTGGCGCCCGATGGCGGCCTGTACCTGCCCGAGCGTTACCCGCAATTGACGAGCGCCGAGCTGGCCCGCCTGCGCGGCGTGTACCGGCAGCAAGGCTATGCCGCGCTGGCGTTTGAGATCCTCAGCCTCTACATCGACGACATCCCCGCCGCCGATCTGCGCGCCATTTGCGACAAGACCTACACACAGCAGGTCTTCGGCACGCCCGAAATCACGCCGTTGAAGAAATTGAGCGGCGGCTTTTATCTGGAGGCCCTCTCCAACGGCCCCACGCTGGCCTTCAAGGACATGGCCATGCAGCTGCTGGGCAACCTGTTCGAGTACGAGCTGGCCCGGCGCGGCCAGCAGCTCAACATCCTGGGCGCCACCAGCGGCGACACCGGCAGCGCCGCCGAATACGCCATGCGCGGCAAGCAAGGCATCCGCGTCTTCATGCTCAGCCCGCACGGGCGCATGAGCGCCTTCCAGCAGGCGCAGATGTTCAGCCTGCAAGACGCCAACATCCACAACATCGCCATCGAGGGCGTGTTCGACGACTGCCAGGACATCGTCAAAGCCGTGAGCAATGATCTGGCCTTCAAGCGCCAGCACCAAATCGGCACCGTCAACTCCATCAACTGGGCGCGGCTGCTGGCGCAGGTGGTTTATTACTTCGCAGGCTGGTTCCAGGCCACGCAAGCCGATGACGAGCCCGTCGATTTCACCGTGCCCAGCGGCAACTTCGGCAACGTCTGCGCCGGCCACGTGGCGCGCATGATGGGCCTGCCCATCGGGCAACTGGTGGTGGCCACCAACGAAAACGACGTGCTCGACGAATTCTTCCGCACCGGCCGTTACCGCGTGCGCGGCAGCGCCGACACGTTTGAGACCAGCAGCCCCAGCATGGACATCAGCAAGGCCAGCAACTTCGAGCGCTTCGTGGCCGACGTGTTGAACCGTGATGGCGCGCGCGTCAAAGCCCTGTTTGCCGACGCGCTGGCGCAAAAAGGTGAATTCAGCCTGCCCGCCGAACTGCAAGCCTGGCGCGATCGTGGGCAAGCCTGGGCCAGCGGCAAAAGCACCCATGCCGACCGCCTGAGCACGATTCGCAACGTGTACGAGCAGCACGGCGTGATGATCGACACCCACACCGCCGACGGCGTGAAAGTCGCGCGCCAGCACCAGCGCCCCAGCGTGCCCATGATCGTGCTGGAGACCGCCCTGCCCATCAAATTCGCCGCCACCATCCGCGAAGCCTTGGGCCGCGAGCCCGAGCGCCCGGCAGCTTTGGAAGGCATCGAAAACCTGCCGCGCCGCGTGCAGGTGCTGCCCGCTGATGTGGCGCAGGTCAAGGCGCTGATCGCCCGGCACTGCGCGGCCTGAAGGGGCGCGTGCCATGCTGCCCAACCGCCCCGCTGCTTCGCCAGCCGCCCGCGCGGCGGGGGCGCCGCATGTGCCCCTGCCGGAGCGCCTGCGCCCGCGCACGCTGGGCGACGTGGTGGGCCAGCGCCACCTGCTGGGCGAGGGCATGCCGCTGCGCATCGCCTTTGAATCCGGCCAGCCGCACAGCTGCATCCTGTGGGGGCCGCCCGGCACGGGCAAGACCACCATCGCCCGGCTGATGGCCGAGGCGTTTGACGCCCAGTTCATCACCATCAGCGCGGTGCTGGGCGGCGTCAAGGACATCCGCGACGCGGTGGAGCAGGCCGAAAAAGTCCGCGACAGCCTCACGCCGCAGGCCACCATCGTCTTTGTCGATGAAGTCCACCGCTTCAACAAGAGCCAGCAAGATGCCTTCTTGCCGCATGTGGAAAGCGGGCTGTTCACCTTCATCGGCGCCACCACCGAGAACCCTTCGTTCGAAGTCAACGCCGCCCTGCTTTCACGCGCGGCGGTGTACGTGCTGCAAGCCCTGACGGCGAACGAGCTGCGGCAGATCCTGCAGCGGGCGCAGGCGGGGCCGGCCACGCCGGTCATTGAAGACGAAGCCGCCGAGCGCCTCATCGCCTATGCCGACGGCGATGCCCGGCGCCTGCTGAACACACTGGAAACCCTGTTCGTCTCGGCCCGCGCCGAGCGGGTCGAGCGCATCACCGACGCCTGGCTGCTGCGCGTGCTGGGCGAGCGCCTGCGCCGCTACGACAAAGGCGGCGAGCAGTTCTACGACACCATCAGCGCCCTGCACAAAAGCGTGCGCGGCTCCGACCCCGATGCCGCGCTGTACTGGCTGGTGCGCATGCTCGACGGCGGAGCCGACCCGCGCTACATCGCCCGCCGCCTGATCCGCATGGCCAGCGAAGACATTGGCCTGGCCGACCCGCGCGCGCTGCGCCTGGCGCTGGACGCGGCCGAGGTCTACGAACGCCTGGGCAGCCCCGAGGGCGAACTGACCCTGGCCCAATGCGTGCTCTACCTGGCTGCCGCGCCCAAGAGCAACGCCGCCTACGTGGCCTACAAGCGCGCCCGCGCCTTCGTCCAGCAAGATGGCACCCGCCCCGTACCCCTGCACCTGCGCAACGCCCCCACGCGGCTGATGAAGCAGCTCGACTACGGCAAGGGTTACCGCTACGCGCACGATGAAGAGGGCGGCTTTGCCGCCGGCGAGAACTACCTGCCCGAGGGCATGGCCCCGCCCGGCTTCTACCAGCCCGTGCCGCGCGGGCTGGAAATCAAGATTGGCGACAAGCTGGCCGACTTGGCGCGCCGCAACGCCGAGGCGCGGGCGGCCCAGAAGGGGCACGACACGTCCCCCATCGACGGCGGGGCAGGGCAAGCGCCTTCGTCCGGTGGGTGAGCGGCCAGTCAAGGCTTTGGCAGGCGCGCCACGAGCTGGATTGGGCCTGGCCAGTGCCGTGCGCGCCCCGTCACATGACAAACGCCCGGCATGGGAGCCGGGCGTTTTCATAGGCTGATGGGGCAGGCGCTGGGCCTGAGCCTGGTTAGGGCGCGATTCGCAAGGTATCCACGTCGATTTCAGGCGACTCCATGAAATCCTTTTCCACTTCGCCGGAAATTTCCACCGCGGTCGTCGCGTTCACGGGCGTACCGGCGGGGAACAGGTGACTGTCGATCTCGACACGGATTTCGGACTTGCCGTCAGAGAAGATGTACTTGTCGCCCTTGATCTGGCGCACGATCTTGCCGCGCAACACCACGCGCTGATCGTCCACGGGGTTGTCCAGAATGGCTTTGACCGACGTGGCGGCAGGCTGCGCGCCGGGGCCGGTGAACTGGGCCAGGGCGGGCGTGGCCAGGGCGGCGGCGCTCAGGGCTAACAGGGCGGTGATTTTTTTCATGACGGGGACAAATGTGCAAAGTGAAAGAAGCAGGCCTTACTGACCCGTGGGCGCGGCTGCCGGGTCTGGAAAGAGGCGTTCCGTAAAACCCTTCCAGCCGTGCAGCCCCGCATGCTAAAGCGGGTGCTTAAATGAATCATGAATAGCCTTGGCCGTTTATGGCCTTGGCCTTTTGCCCGCCTTCAGCTCATGCGCACAGCCGTGCCCGTGACCGAGACGAGCATCATGCCGTTGGTTTCGCCCAGCACCTCGTAGTCGAAATCAATGCCCACGATGCCGTTGGCGCCCATCTGGCGGGCCGTGTCTTTCATGTCTTCCAGGGCGGCCTGGCGCGCGCCGGAGAGCGCGCGTTCATAACCGCCCGCCCGCCCGCCCACCACATCGCGCACGCTGGAGAACATGTCGCGGAAGATGTTGGCGCCAATCACGGCTTCGCCGTTGACCAGCCCCAGAAACTGCTCCACGCGCTTGCCGCCCTGGCCGTCGGGGGTCACGGTAGAGAGGAAAAAGTCGTCGGAAGATTTGTTGAACCAGCTCATGCCTTGCTCCTGTGGGGTGAACAAACGGGTGCATTACACCCGGTCCAGCGCCTGCGCCAGGTCGGCCAGCAGGTCGTCGATGTGCTCGATGCCCACGCACAGGCGCACGGTTTCTTCCTTCACGCCGGTCTTGGCCAGCTCTTCGGGCGAGAGCTGGCGGTGCGTGGTGCTGGCCGGGTGGGTGGCCAGGGACTTAACGTCGCCGATGTTGACCAGGCGGGTGAACAGTTGCAGCGCGTCCAGAAAGCGCGCGCCGGCGGCGCGGGCGTCGTCGCTGCTGGCGGCCTTGACGCCAAAGGTGAGCAGGCCAGACGCCTGCCCGCCCATGTAGTGCTGCGCCAGCGCGTGCGCCTCGTGGCCGGGCAGGCCGGCGTAGCTGACCCAGGCCACCTTGGGGTGCTGTTGCAGGTATTCGGCCACGGCCTGGGTGTTGCTGCACACGCGGTCCATGCGCAGCGCCAGGGTTTCGATGCCTTGCAGGATCTGGAAGGCGTTGAAGGGCGAGAGGGCCGCGCCCATGTTGCGCAGCGGCACCACGCGCGCGCGGCCGATGTAGGCGGCCGGGCCCAGCGCCTCGGTGTAGACGACGCCGTGGTAGCTCACGTCCGGCTCGTTCAGGCGCGGAAAGCGCGCCTTGTGCTCGGCCCAGGGAAAGCGGCCGCTGTCCACGATGGCGCCGCCCAGCGTGGTGCCGTGGCCGCCCATGTACTTGGTGAGCGAATGCACGACGATGTCGGCGCCGTGCTCGATGGGGCGCAGCAGGTAGGGCGTGGCCACGGTGTTGTCCACGATCAGCGGCACGCCGTGCGCGTGCGCCACGGCGGCCACGCTGGCGATGTCGGTCACGTTGCCTGCGGGGTTGCCGATGGTTTCGACGAATACGGCTTTGGTGCGCGCGTCGATCAGCGCGGCGAAGGAGGCCGGATCGCGGTGGTCGGCGAAGCGGGTGGTAATGCCCAGCTGGGGCAGCGTGTGGGCGAACAGGTTGTAGGTGCCGCCGTACAGCGCGGTGGCGCTGACGATGTTGTCGCCCGCTTCCGCGATGGTCTGGATGGCGTAGGTGATGGCCGCCTGGCCCGAGGCCAGCGCCAGCGCGCCAATGCCGCCTTCCAGCGCCGCCACGCGCTTTTCCAGCACGTCGCAGGTGGGGTTCATGATGCGGCTGTAGATGTTGCCCGGCACCTTCAGGTCGAACAGGTCGGCGCCGTGCTGTGCGCTGTCGAAGGCGTAGGCCACCGTCTGGTAAATGGGCACGGCCACCGACTTGGTGGTCGGCTCGGGGCTGTAGCCGGTGTGCACCGCACGGGTTTCAAACTTCCATTGCTCGGACATGCGCGCGCTCCTTTTCAGTGACTGGTTTGCTATTGAATTAGTAGCTGCTTGCGCTTGATGGATAAGCGCAAGCGTTGTTTTTCATAAAAAAAGAGGGGCCTGCCCACCGGCCTTGCCCCCACCCCAACCCTCCCCCGGCGGGGGAGGGAAAAAGCCAGCCCCGCCTTGCCCCAATCTTCCCCCGGCAGGGGAAGGAAATGCCCGCAGGGCTGCGCAGCAAGCCCCCAAAAAGGCCGCGGAGCAGGCCATTCGGGAAACGCCGTGGCCGGGGTCCCCCCGGCCGCCAGCGTTGTCCCCCTGGGGGGATGACGGCCGCAGGCCGGCTCAGGGGGGATGTCATTTCAAGGCCATGTTGTTCAACTTGTCCAGCCGCTCGGGCCAGCTGCCCTGCTGCGCGCTTTGCAGCAGGATGCGCGTCCAGGCCACCCAGGCTTCCCAGGCCACGCGCTTGTCCCATGAATTGCCCCAGGCGCAGAAGGCGGCCAACGCGCCCTCGGCGGCCTGGGCCGCGTCTTGCGCGCGGCCGGCAGACAGGTACAGCTGGGCCAGCACCATGCGCGGCTCGCCCACCCAGGGGTTGTGGCGCACGGCCTGCTCCAGCACGGCGGTGGCCACGTCCACGTCCACCAGCGGCATGTCCTGCTGGATGACGGACCAGTACAGCGCGGCGCAGGCCGCGTCGTCCGCCGCGCTCAGCGCCTGGGTGCAGCCGCCGAACACGGGGGGCATGGGCAGCAGGGTCTTCAGCGCGGGGTGCTGCAAGGCCAGGCCCAGCTGGTTGATCTGGTGCAACATGCGGCCCGAGGGACGCAGCGGCCCCGGCCACAGCGAGGCGGCCCAGTGCGCCGCCTGCGTGCGGTGGTTGTTGGGCGCGGGAAAGCAGGAGTACACGTCGTCCTGCCAGCTCGACCACTGCTCAATGGTGTCGGCCATGCTGACGACGAGAAAGGCCGCCACGGTGCGCGGGGCCAGCAACACCTGGCCGCCGTCGTTGCGCGCCACGGGCATGCTGCCGTCGGCCTCGATCTGCCCGGCCAGCGCCTTGCGCACGAACTCGCGGCGCGAGGCGGTGCAGAACTGGTAGACCAGCTCCTCCGCCTCGTGGCCGATCAGCGCCTGCAAGCGCTCGCGCTCGGTGCTGGCGTCGAACTTCACCAGATCGACGAAGGCGTTGCCATACACGCTGTGCAGCAGGCCCAGCAGGCGCACCTCGCGTGGCTGGCCCCACAGCGCCAGCGAGCGCGCCACGCCCACCAGGTGGTGGCGGAAGGTGCCGGCCTTGTGCCAGTCCTCGCCTACGCCGCGCGCCAGCACCAGCGGCAGCACGGGGGCCAGGTCGGGGTCTTGCGCCAGCCATTCTTCGTTGAGCAGGGTCTGGGCGCGGGTGAACAGGGCGGCCTCCAATGGCAGGGCAGGCAAGGGCAGGGTCATCAGAAATATCTCCGCAGGGCGTGGGTCAAAGGGGCGTGCATCGTACCGGCACGGCCTCCGGGGGCATCGCGAAGCTTGCTACAGTCGCGGCACCCGGCGCATTCTGCGCGGCGCATCAGCCGCCGCCAACAACAGTTTTGTGCTGTTCTTATTCCACCGCCCATCTAAGGCAAAGACGACAAAGGCATCCCACATGGCACGCATGGTTCACTGCATCAAGCTCGGCAAGGAAGCCGAAGGACTGGACTTTCCCCCCTATCCCGGCGAGCTGGGCAAGCGCATCTGGGAAAGTGTCAGCAAGGAGGCATGGCAGCAGTGGATTCGCCACCAAACCATGCTGGTGAACGAAAACCGCCTGAACCTGGCCGACCAGCGTGCGCGCGAGTACCTCAAGCGCCAGATGGAAGCCCATTTCTTCGGCGCCGGCGCCGAGCAAGCCGCCGGCTACGTGCCCCCTGGCCAGGCCTGAGCCAACCCCACAGGCCGCCATACGGCCATACCCGGCGCTACAAAGAAAAGGCGCTAAGGTATATGGTTGTAGGGTGTTTTGCTATCGTTTTTAATTGTGGGTGCGCTGCCACCGATGTCTGTGCAAAACAGCCTTGCGTGGGGGCAGAGGTTCAGCCGGGCACGGTCACGGGCTCCGGCTCCAGCCGGATGCCGAAGCGCTCATACACGCTGGTCTGGATGGCCTTGGCCAGGGTCATCACCTCGCCGCCGGTGGCGGGCTGATCGGGGACGCCGCAGTTGACCAGCACCAGCGCCTGCCGTTCATACACTCCCGCATTGCCCAGACGCTTGCCTTTCCAGCCGCAGGCGTCAATGAGCCAGCCAGCGGCCAGCTTCACGCTGCCGTCGGGCATGGGGTAGTGCACCACCTTGGGGTCACGGCCGATGATGTCGGCGCACTGCTCGGCGGACACCGTGGGGTTTTTGAAAAAGCTGCCCGCGTTGCCGATGACGGCGGGGTCGGGCAGCTTGGCGCGGCGCGTTTGCACGACCCAGGCAAAAATCTGCCGGGGCGTGGGCGCGCTCACGCCTTCTTGCTGCATGCGGCGCTGCAGGTCCAGGTAGCCCAGCTCAGGCTTCCATTGCCTGGGCAGGGCAAAGCGCACGCGCAGGATGAGGGCGCGGCCGGCCAGGCCCAGGCCGCCGGGCTCGGCCGGGGTGTGCTTGAACACCGAGTCGCGGTAGCCAAAACCGCACTGGGCGGCGTTCAGCGTGAAGACCTGGCCGGTGCGCAGATCCATCGCGTCCAACTCGTGAAAGCGGTCTTGCAGCTCCACGCCGTAGGCGCCAATGTTCTGTACCGGCGCGGCGCCCACGGTGCCGGGAATCAGCGCCATGTTCTCCAGGCCGGGCAGGCCTTGCGCCAGCGTCCACTGCACGAACTGGTGCCAGTTCTCGCCCGCGCCGGCCTCGACGATGTGGTGGCGCGCGGCGCCCGGCAGCACGCGGCGGCCGGGGATTTCCACCTTCAGCACCACGGCCTTTACGTCGCCCGTCAGCACGATGTTGCTGCCGCCGCCCAGCACGAACTTGGGCAGGGCGGCCAGCGCCGGGTGGGCCAGCGCGGCGCGTGCATCGTCTTCGCTGCGCACGCGCACCAGCGTGCCGGCGCGCGCGGCAATGCCGAAGCTGTTGAGGGCTTGCAGGGAAACGTTGCGCTCAATGAACATGGGAGAATTGTCGCACCCGGATTTTTGTGACAGGAAAGAAACCCATGCCTTCATTCGACACGGTTTGCGACCCCGACATGGTGGAAGTGAGAAACGCGGTGGAAAACGCCGCCAAGGAAATTGGCACGCGCTTCGACTTCAAGGGCACCAGCGCCGCCATCGAGCTGAAAGACAAGGAGATCACCCTGTTGGGCGACGCGGAGTTTCAGCTCCAGCAGGTGGAAGACATCCTGCGCAACAAGCTGACCAAGCGCAATGTGGACGTGCGTTTTCTGGACAAGGGCGCCGTGCAGAAGGTGGGCGGCGACAAAGTCAAACAGGTTGTCAAGGTGCGCAGCGGCATCGCCACCGAAGACGGCAAGAAGATCCAGAAGCTCATCAAGGACAGCAAGCTCAAGGTGCAAGCCGCCATTCAGGGCGATGCCGTGCGCGTGACCGGCGCCAAGAAGGACGACTTGCAGGCCGTGATGGCCTTGCTGCGCAAGGACATGGCCGAGCTGCCGCTGTCGTTCAACAACTTCAGGGACTGAGGGCGCGGCGCGCCTGCCGATAGTCCATCCTCCTTGTTCCCATGCGCCGCACGCCCCTGCTTTTTTCTGCCGTCGCCGGGCTGCTGCTGCCGGCGGGCCTGGCGCTGGCGCAGCAGGTGTCGCTGCAGGGCATGCTGGGTAGCAAGGCCTTGCTGGTGATCGACGGCGGCAGGCCGCGTGCGCTGGCGCCGGGCGAGGCAGCGCAGGGTGTCAAGGTGATCGCCACCACGGGCGATACCGCCGTGGTGCAAACGGCGGGCCAGCGTTTCACCCTGCGCGTGGGCGAAACCCCTGTCAACCTGGGCGGGCCGGGCACGCCGGGCCACGGCCGGCGCATCGTGCTCACGGCCGATAGCCGGGGCCACTTTGTCACGCAGGGCAGCATCAACAACCGGCCCGTGCAGTTCATGGTGGACACGGGCGCCACCACCGTGGCGCTGGGCCAGGCCGAAGCAGACCGCCTGGGGCTGGATTACAAGCGCGGCCGCCCCGTCATGATGCACACCGCCAATGGCGCCACGCGCGGCTGGCTGCTGAAGGTGCAGGCACTGCGCGTGGGCGACGTGACCGCGCACGATGTGGACACCGTGGTGGTTCCTCTGCCCATGCCCGCCGCGCTGCTGGGCAACAGCTTTCTCAACCAGTTCAACATGCGGCGCGAAGGCAGCCTGATGACGCTGGAGCGGCGCTGAAGATTTTCAGGCCTGCTTTCCGGTATGCCCCATGGGGGAGAAAGCGTGGCGCGCAGGTGCTGGTGCTTGGGGCGTAAATACCGCTTTCAGGGTTGCCTTCAACCCGCCTGCGCTGCCGTCGCCACGATTTCAATGCGCCAGCGCGGGTCGGCCAGCGCGGCCTGCACGGTGGCGCGCGGCGGGGCATGGCCGGGCGCCACCCAGCCGTCCCACACCTCGTTCATGGCGGTGATGTCAGCGATGTCGGCCAGGTAGATCTGCACGCGCAGCAGGCGCGTCTTGTCGCTGCCGCAGGCGGCCAGGTGCGCGTCGATCTGCGCCAGCACGTCAGCCGTTTGGCCCCGGATGTCGGTGGCGCCGCTTTCGGGCACCATGCCGGCCAGATACACCACGCCATTGAACACCGCTGCTTCCGAAAGGCGCGCGCCCACGCCGTGGCGGGCAATGGTCTGACTCATGATTTCTTGGCTCCAATCTTGGACTCAGTGCCCGCCAGCAGGCGGCGGATGTTTTCGCGGTGCCGCCAAATCAGCAGCAAGCCCATGGCCAGCAGCGCCAGCAACACAGCCCCCGAGACCGGCCACAGCCGGCCATCGCCCAGCAAATACAGCGCTGGCGCCAGCACGGCGGCCACCAGCGCGGCCAGCGAGGAATAGCGCGTCACAAAGGCCACCGCCAGCCAGGCCAGCAGCACGGCCAGGCCCAGCCAGGGTTGCAGGGCCAGAATCACGCCGGCTGCCGTGGCCACGCCCTTGCCGCCCTTGAAGGCGAAAAAGACCGGGTACAGATGGCCCAGGAAAGCCGCCACGGCCACCAGCGCCACCGTGCCATCGCCCAGGCCATGGCTGGCGCCAAAGTGCCGGACCAGCGCCACCGGCAGCCAGCCCTTGGCGGCATCCAGCAGCAAGGTGGCCACGGCGGCTTTTTTGGAGCCCGAGCGCAGCACATTGGTGGCCCCCGGGTTGCCGCTGCCATAGCTGCGCGGATCGGCCAGCCCCATGACGCGGCTGACGATGACGGCGAAGCTGAGCGAACCGATCAGGTAGGCCGCAAGGGTGGAAAGAAAGGCAGGCATGAAGCAAAAACGCTGCCGGGCGCGGGGCGCGGCAGAAAGTGGAAACGCAGCGGCCATTGTGCCAGTGCCACTGGCCAGCTCCCGCCGGCCGCCTCAATCCAGCCGGATGAAATGCGTGCGGTAATGCGCCAGCTCGTCAATGGATTCATGCACATCGGCCAGCGCGGTATGGGCCTGCTGCTTCTTGAAGGCGCTCACGACTTCGGGGCGCCAGCGGCGTGCCAGCTCTTTCAGCGTGCTCACGTCCACGTTGCGGTAATGGAAGAAAGCTTCCAGCCGGGGCATGTACTTGACCAGAAAGCGCCGGTCTTGCCCGATGGTGTTGCCGCACATGGGCGAGGCGCCCTTGGGCACGTGGCGGGCGAGAAAATCGATGAGCTGCTGCTCGGCTTGCGCCTCGGTCAGCGCGCTGGCGCGCACCTTGTCGATCAGGCCGCTGCGGCCATGCGTGCCCTTGTTCCAGGCATCCATGCTGTCCAGCAGGGCGTCGCTCTGGTGGATGACCAGCACCGGGCCTTCCACGCGGGTTTGCAGCTGAGGGTCGGTCACGATGACGGCAATTTCCAGCAGGCGCTCGCGCTCGGGGTCCAGGCCGCTCATCTCGCAGTCCAGCCAGATCAGGTTGTGGCTGGAGAAGGGCAAAACAGTGGGTTCAGTCATCGGGTTATTGTCGCCGACAGAGTTGCTCTGGGGGATTGAATGGCGGTTATGGCCCATCTTTACGGCCATGCTTGCTATGTTTTTGATAATCGGCGGCGCCCTTTGTTTGGCTGAAATTATCTTAATGTGAAAAGAGTGGTCGTTATTCGGAAAAACGAACGCCGCCTGTGCGATGATGCCTCTGCGCATGCACCACAATAAGTTGCAAAGCCATTCATTCCATAAGGAGACAAACGCCTATGTCAGCAAGCCCGGACAAAACCGCAGCGGCGCGCCATGCCGTGGACACCGACGCCCAGGAAACCCGCGAGTGGCTGGATGCGCTGTCCGCCGTGATCGACCGCGAGGGCGCCGAGCGGGCGCACTTTCTGATCGAAGAGTTGCTGGAGCATGCGCGCCAGCACAGCATCGACCTGCCGTTTTCGGCCACCACGGGCTACGTCAACACCATCGAGCCTGAGCAGGAGGCGCGCTGCCCCGGCAACATCGCCATCGAGAAGCGCCTGCGCGCCTACATGCGCTGGAACGCCATGGCCATGGTGGTGCGCGCCAACCGCCTCAACCCCGACGACGGGGGCGATCTGGGCGGGCACATTGGCTCCTTTGCCTCGCTGGCCTCCATGCTGGGCGCGGGCTTCAACCACTTCTGGCACGCCGAGAGCGAGAACCACGGCGGCGACTGCCTCTACATCCAGGGCCACAGCGCGCCGGGCATCTACGCGCGCGCCTATCTGGAAGGGCGCATCACCGAGGCGCAGATGGACAGCTTCCGTCAGGAGGTCGATGGCAAGGGCCTGTCGAGCTACCCGCACCCCAAGCTGATGCCCGAGTTCTGGCAGTTCCCCACCGTCAGCATGGGCCTGGGGCCGCTGATGGCCATTTACCAGGCGCGCTTTCTGAAGTACTTGCAGGCGCGCGGCATCGCCAACACCGAGGGGCGCAAGGTCTGGGCCTTCATGGGCGATGGCGAGATGGACGAGCCCGAGAGCCTGGGCGCCATTGGCCTGGCCGCGCGCGAAAACCTGGACAACCTGATCTTCGTCATCAACTGCAACCTGCAGCGCCTGGACGGCCCGGTGCGCGGCAACGGCAAGATCATCCAGGAGCTGGAGGGCGAGTTCCGCGGCAGCGGCTGGAACGTCATCAAGCTGATCTGGGGCAAGGGATGGGACGAGCTGCTGGCGCGCGATAAGAGCGGCAAGCTCAAGCAGCTGATGATGGAGACGCTGGACGGCGACTACCAGGCGCTGAAGGCCAACGACGGCGCCTACGTGCGCAAGCACTTCTTCGGCAAGTACCCGGAGACGGCCAAGCTGGTCGAGCACATGAGCGACGACGAGATCTGGGAGCTGCGCCGCGGCGGCCACGAGCCGAGCAAGGTGTACGCGGCCTTTCACGCCGCGCACCACCACAAGGGCCAGCCCACGGTGCTGCTGGTCAAGACGGTGAAGGGCTACGGCATGGGCAAGGCCGGCGAGGGCAAGAACACCGTGCACCAGACCAAGAAGCTCAGCGACGAGGACGTGCGCTACATCCGCGACCGCTTCGGCATCCCCGTGCCCGACAGCGAGCTGGACAAGCTGCCCTACTACAAGCCGGCCGACGACACGCCGGAGATGAAGTACCTGCACGAGCGCCGCCAGGCCCTGGGCGGCTACCTGCCCAAGCGCCGCACCAAGGCCGACGAGAGCTTCACCATCCCCAGCCTGGAGACCTTCAAGGCCGTGCTCGAACCCACGGCCGAGGGCCGCGAGATCAGCACCACCCAGGCCTTTGTGCGCTTTCTCACGCAGCTGCTGCGCGACAAGGCCTTCGGCCCGCGCGTGGTGCCCATTCTGGTGGACGAGGCGCGCACCTTCGGCATGGAGGGGCTGTTCCGCCAGATCGGCATCTACAACCCGCGCGGCCAGCAGTACACCCCGGTCGATAAGGACCAGGTGATGTACTACAAGGAGGCCACCGACGGCCAGATCCTGCAAGAAGGCATCAACGAGGCCGGCGGCATGGCCAGCTGGATCGCCGCGGCCACCAGCTACAGCACGTCCAACCGCATCATGATGCCGTTTTACGTGTTCTATTCCATGTTCGGCTTCCAGCGCGTGGGCGACCTGGCCTGGGCCGCGGGCGACATGCAGGCGCGCGGCTTCCTGCTGGGCGGCACCAGCGGGCGCACCACGCTCAACGGCGAGGGCCTGCAGCACGAGGACGGGCACAGCCACATCCTGGCCGGCACCATCCCCAACTGCATCAGCTACGACCCCACCTTCGCGCACGAAGTGGCCGTCATCCTGCACCACGGCCTCAAGCGCATGGTGGAAAAGCAGGACAACGTGTTCTATTACCTGACCCTGCTCAACGAGAACTACGCCATGCCCGGCCTCACGCCCGGCACCGAGGAGCAGATCATCCGCGGCATGTACCTGTGCCAGCGCGGCGCGCAGGCGCCCGTGCAGCGCGTGCAGCTGCTGGGCAGCGGCACCATCTTGCGCGAGAGCATCGCCGCCCAGGCCCTGCTGGCGCAGGACTGGGGCATTGCCGCCGACGTGTGGAGCTGCCCCAGCTTCAACGAACTGGCGCGCGACGGCCAGGACTGCGCGCGCTGGAACCTGCTGCACCCCACCGAGACGCCGCGCCAGCCCTTCGTGGCGCAGCAGCTGGCCGGGCACGAGGGGCCGGTGATCGCCGCCACCGACTACATGAAGAACTACGCCGAGCAAATCCGCCCCTTCATGCCCAAGAACGAGCAAGGCGCAGCCCGCAGCTACACCGTGCTGGGCACCGACGGCTTTGGCCGCTCGGACTTCCGCCGCAAGCTGCGCGAGCACTTCGAGGTGGACCGCCACTACATCGTGTTGGCCGCGCTCAAGGCCCTGGCCGACGAGGGCAAGCTGCCCGCCGCGCGCGTGGCCGAGGCCATCGCCAAATACGGCATCCAGGCCGACAAGATCAACCCGCTGCACGCCTGAGGCGGCCAGGAAGGAGACAACACATGGCATTGGTTGAAGTCAAGGTCCCCGACATTGGCGACTTCTCGGACGTGGCCGTCATCGAGCTGCTGGTGCAGCCCGGCGACGCGGTGAAGGCCGAGCAAAGCCTGATCACCGTGGAGAGCGACAAGGCCAGCATGGAAATCCCCAGCAGCCACGCCGGCGTGGTCAAGGAGCTGAAAGTCAAGCTGGGCGACAAGGTCAGCGAAGGCGCCGTCGTGCTGCTGCTGGAGGCCGAAGGGGCGGAAGAAAAAACGGCCCCAGCGCCCGCTGCGCCAGCGCAAGCAGCTATCAAAAACGAAGCAAGCGCCGCGCCGGCGGAACCGGCACCGGCAACGGCAGCCCCCGCCGCCAGCGGCCCGGTCGAAGTGCGCGTGCCCGACATTGGCGACTTCAAGGACGTGGCCGTGATCGAGGTGTTCGTGCAGCCCGGCGGCACGGTGAAGGTGGAGCAATCGCTCATCACCGTCGAGAGCGACAAGGCCAGCATGGAAATCCCCAGCAGCCATGCGGGCGTGGTCAAGGAAATGAAGGTCAAGCTGGGCGACAAGCTCAACATGGGCGACGTGATCGCCGTGCTGGAAGGCGCGGCGGATTCAGCAGCGCCGGTTCAGCGTTCAGCGTCCGGCGTTGAGCGTGAAAACGTCCCGGCTCCTGCGCCCGCTGCAGCCCTCGCCGCATCTTCTTCCTCTCCTGCCCAGGCGGGAGAGGGCAGGGCGGCCACCCCCGCCCACGACCCCACCAAACCCCCGCTGGGCCTGCCCCACGCCAGCCCCAGCGTGCGCAAGTTCGCGCGCGAGCTGGGCGTGCCGCTGGCCGAAGTCAAGGGCAGCGGCCCCAAGGGCCGCATCACGCAGCAGGACGTGCAGCAATTCACCCAGGCCGTCATGGCCGGCAGCCTGCAAACCCAGGCCCAGGCCGCCCGCGCGCCCGCCAGCAGTGCAGGCGGTGGCGGCGCCGGGCTGGATCTGCTGCCCTGGCCCAAGGTGGACTTCGCCAAGTTCGGCCCCGTCGAGGCCAAGCCGCTGTCCCGCATCAAGAAGATCAGCGGCGCCAACCTGGCGCGCAACTGGGTGATGATCCCCCACGTCACCAACCACGACGATGCCGACATCACCGAGCTCGAAGCCCTGCGCGTGCAGCTCAACAAGGAGAACGAGAAGAGCGGCGTCAAAGTCACCATGCTCGCCTTCCTCATCAAGGCCTGCGTGGCCGCGCTGAAGAAATTCCCCGAATTCAACGCCAGCCTGGACGGCGACAACCTCGTCTACAAGCAGTACTGGAACATCGGCTTCGCCGCCGATACCCCCAATGGTCTGGTCGTGCCCGTCATCAAGCAGGCCGACGCCAAGGGCGTGATGCAAATCAGCCAGGAGCTGGCCGAACTCAGCAAAAAAGCCCGCGACGGCAAAGCCAGCCCGGCCGACATGCAGGGCGCCACCTTCACCATCAGCAGCCTGGGCGGCATTGGCGGCACCTACTTCACGCCCATCATCAACGCGCCTGAGGTGGCCATTCTCGGCGTGTGCCGCAGCGAAATGCGCCCGCGCTGGAACGGCGAGAAATTCAAGCCCCGCCTGATGCTGCCGCTCAGTTTGAGCTACGACCACCGCGTCATCGACGGCGCGGCCGCCGCGCGCTTCAACGCCTATCTGGCCCAGGTGCTGGCGGACTTCCGCCGGGTGATGCTGTGAGCCTTGCTTCTGCCGCCGCCACGGCCGCGCCAGCCGCGTCTGGCGTGCCTGACATGCCTGATGCGCCGGCCGTGCAGGCTGTGCAAGCGGCCCTGCGCGGCCTGCGCGCTCCCGTGGGCGTGTTCGACGCGGGCATTGGCAGCTACGCGCTGGTGCGGCTCATCCAGCAGCGCTGCCCGTGGCAGGACGTGATTTACCTGGCCGACCGCGCCAGCTTCCCCTATGGCGGCAAAACGCCTGCTGAGCTGGCCCATGCCGTGGAAGCGGCCATCGCCGCCCTGGCGCGCTGGGGCGCGGCGGCGGTGGTGCTGGCCTCCAACGCGCCCTCCGTCATGGTGCTGGACGCCGTGCGCCCGCGCAGCCCCGTGCCCGTGCTGGGCGTGCTGCCGCCCGTGCGCGAAGCGTTGGCGCGCTCGCGCAGCGGCCAGGTGGCGCTGCTGGGCGTGGCCTCGTTGGCTGGCAGCCCGCAAATCGCCGACTACGTGGCGCGCCAGGCCCAGGGCCGCCCGGTGCGGGTGGTCAATGCCTCGCCCTTGGTCGAGCTGGTGGAAAGCGGCGCCTTCCTGACTGACCCGGCCGGCACGCAAGCGCAGGTCAGCGCCTTCATGCAGGCGCTGCGCCAGCAGCAGCCGGGGCTGGACGTGTGCACGCTCTCGTCCACCCATCTGCCCTGGCTGCGCCCCTTTTTCGAGCAGGCCGCGCCCGGCCTGGCCTTTCTGGACCCGGCGCAGACCGTGGTGGACGAGCTGGCCGCGCGCCTGCCCGCACCGCCGCTGGAGGGCGCGGCGGCGCACGCTGGCCCTGCTGATGGCGCTGATGGCGTTGGCCGCGTGGTCTGCCTGGCCACCGCCTCGCCCGCCTACCCGCTGGCGGGCCTGCAAGACATGCTGGCGCGGCTGGGCGTGAGCTTACCCGTGCACGCCGTGCAAGTTCTGCCCGCGCCGCTGCCTGCCCAACTTTGAATTGAACAAAAACAGGAGACTTTCCATGTCCACCATCGACATCCAAGTGCCCGACATCGGCGACTTTGCCGACGTGGCCGTCATCGAACTGCTGGTGCAGCCGGGCGACACGGTGAAGGTGGAGCAGTCGCTCATCACCGTGGAAAGCGACAAGGCCAGCATGGAAATTCCCAGCAGCCACGCGGGCGTGGTGAAAGAGATGAAAGTCAAGCTGGGCGACAAGGTGAGCGAAGGCACGGTCATCCTGACGCTGGAGGCCAGCGAGGCCAGTGCTGCGGCGAACCCTCCCCCGCTGGGGGAGGGTAGGGTGGGGGCAAGCGCCTCCACCCCAGCGGCGGTGGCCGCGCCCTCACCCCAACCCGCGCCCCAGGCCGCCAGCTACCAAGGCAGCGCCGATGTGCAATGCGACGTGCTCGTGCTCGGCGGCGGCCCCGGCGGCTACAGCGCGGCCTTCCGCGCCGCCGATCTGGGCCTGAACGTGGTGCTGGTCGAGCGCTACGCCACGCTGGGCGGCGTGTGCCTGAACGTGGGCTGCATCCCCTCCAAGGCGCTGCTGCACGTGGCCGCCGTGATGGATGAAGTGGGCCACCTGGCCGCGCTGGGCGTGGACTACGGCGCGCCCAAGCTCGACATCGACAAACTGCGCGCCCACAAGGAAAAAGTCATCGCCAAGCTCACCGGCGGCCTGGGCGCCATGGCCAAGATGCGCAAGGTGAAAGTGCTGCGCGGCTATGGCAGCTTCGTCGGCGCCAACCACCTGCAAGTGGAAGAAACCAGCGGCAGCGACCAGGCCAAAACCGGCGCCAAGCAAGTGGTGCAATTCCAGCGCGCCATCATCGCCGCGGGCAGCCAGGCCGTGCGCCTGCCCTTCATGCCCGAAGACCCGCGCGTGGTCGATTCCACCGGCGCGCTGGCCCTCAAGGGCGTGCCCAAACGCATGCTGGTGCTGGGCGGCGGCATCATCGGGCTGGAGATGGGCACCGTCTACAGCACCCTGGGCGCGCGGCTTGACGTAGTGGAAATGATGGACGGCCTGATGCAAGGCGCCGACCGCGATCTGGTCAAGGTCTGGCAGAAGATGAACGCCCCGCGCTTTGACCACATCATGCTGCGCACCAAAACCGTGGCCGCCCGCGCCACCGACGCGGGCATTGAAGTTACGTTCGAGGGCGAAGGCGCGCCGCCGCCGCAAACCTACGACCTGGTGCTGCAAGCCGTGGGCCGCAGCCCCAATGGCAAGAAAATCGGCGCCGAAAACGCCGGCGTGGCCGTCACCGAGCGCGGCTTCATCCCCGTGGACGTGCACATGCGCACCAGCGCGCCGCACATCTTCGCCATTGGCGACATCGTGGGCCAGCCCATGCTGGCGCACAAGGCCGTGCACGAGGCGCACGTGGCCGCCGAAGTCATCGCCGGCGAGCTCAAGGGCGACGAAAAGCTGGCCCGCGCCGCCTTCAACGCCCGCGTCATCCCCAGCGTGGCCTACACCGACCCCGAAGTCGCCTGGGTCGGCCTGACCGAAGACCAGGCCAAGGCCCAGGGCGTGAAGGTGAAAAAAGGCCTGTTCCCCTGGAGCGCCTCCGGTCGCGCCATTGCCAACGGCCGCGACGAAGGCTTTACCAAACTGCTGTTTGACGAAGCCACCCACCAGATCGTGGGCGGCGGCATCGTCGGCACGCACGCGGGCGACATGATCGGCGAAATCGCCCTGGCCATCGAAATGGGCGCGGACGCTATCGACATCGGCAAAACCATCCACCCCCACCCCACGCTGGGCGAAAGCATCGGCATGGCCGCCGAGGTGGCCCACGGCAGTTGTACCGATTTGCCACCACAGAAAAAGTAAATCTGCCGCTACGCATCGGGCGCCAACGCACTATTGCGTGCGGTGGCGTTTTTCTTTTGTTATGGCGCTTTCCGCGGTTAGGCCGAACGGTTGTGTTAAAAATACGCCTGAATGGCGTCAATCAAGCCGCTGCGCCCTATTTATATACGCGGCCTTCGTGTAAAGCGAATAATGCAACGTGCAATTACGTGAGCGCACCCAATAGAGTCGGCGACGTGGAGAATTTTCATTGAACGCAAACCCAGAAGCGCCTTCGTGAGTGGGGGCTTCATTTATCAAGTTCTAACGGATTTATTGGAGAAGATCGTGAAGAGTATTAGTTTTTTTAATAATAAAGGTGGGGTCGGAAAAACCACGCTTCTTTGCAACCTTGGAGCATTTCTGGCAAAGGAGATGAAAAAATCTGTTCTGGTTCTAGATGCGGATCCGCAATGTAATGCGTCTGCATATTTGCTTGCAGAAGATCAGCTTGAGAAAATTTTACGTGAAAGTCAGCATAAGAGTCTTGATGCGTTCTATGAGCCGATCAGAAAGGGCCAAGGATACCCGACAGATTTACCAACCATTATGAAGAGTCAGAGATTCGGCCTGGATCTGATTGTTGGAGATCCGAGACTCTCAATTAGGGAGGATTTGTTGGCCACTGACTGGGCCGCAACAAGAAACGGCGAGCCTCGTGGATTTCAAACTACTTTTGCAATCCGATATCTACTCTCCAAACTAGCGGATTATGACTATGTTTTAATCGATATGGGTCCTTCTCTTGGGGCGCTTAATCGTTCTGTGCTGCTCGGAGCAGATGCATTTCTGATGCCGCTTTCTGTGGACATTTTTAGTTTAATGGCAATCGGCAATATTTTGAAATCATTTAATTCGTGGAAAATATCTCTGGATGATGCGATTAGAAAGCATAAGGAGACCGAGGGGAGGGATTATATGGTTGATGAAATCAAAGTGGGTTGGAATCTCAAGTTTGTAGGATATGTTATGCAGCAATACAAAGCGAAAGTTGTGTCTGGTGAGCGGGTGCCAGTGGCAGCATTTGAACGGATAATTAAAGAGCAAACAGAAGAATTAAAGCAGCTTTGTGAGTTTTTCGATTCAGATTACGAATCTGCTAAGCTGGGGGAGCTGCCCACTCTTAGTAGCGTAATACCGCTCTCCCAGCAAGCCCATGCACCCATTTTTGACCTTGGTGCCAAAGATGGAGTTGTGGGTTCACAATACACAAGAGTTTCTGAGGCGAAACAATTTTTTGACCGTATAGCGCAGCGTTTTGTCGAGAGGGTCCCCCAGTGATTCAGTGGGAAAATGAACTAGTAACGTCCATCGCGAGACGTCGCGCAGTCCTCGTCGTAGGATCGGGTGTATCCAGAAATTCCATCAACGAAAAGGGTGATAGGCCAGCCAGCTGGGAAGACTTCTTGAAGAAGTGCTCATGTGAAATTGGTAAACTCGATTATGTAGAAGACTTGATACAGCGTCGCGATTATTTGCTTGCTTGCCAGTTGATTAAAAAGAAGATTGGGTCAGATAAATTTTTAGAGATGGTGCAGAAGGAATTTCAGCTTAAAGGGTATAAGCCGGCGCTTATTCATGAACACCTCTATAATCTGGATTGCTCTATCACTATTTCCCCAAATTTTGATAACATTTATGATGATTACTGTCGTTGCGCCTCGAGTGGGTCATTTGTAATTAAGGATCATACAAGCGCGGATATCATTTCATATCTAAATAAATCTGATGTACGGCTCCTGATTAGAAACCATGGGTCAGCCAATGATCCTGATAAAATAATTTTTACTGCAGAAGATTACTCTAAGGCGCGAACTAAATACTCACTTTTTTACGATGTTGTACGCTCCCTTGCTCTAACTCACACGTTTCTATTTATTGGCTGTGGCGTGGAAGATCCCGATCTTCGTATGTTATTCGAAGATATAAAGTTCGCTTATGGCCGCACGCCTCTTCATTACATGACAACACCGCGAGGTGAGACGGCTCCCGAGGTGCTTCAGGAGCTCGGTTCTTTCATGCAGTTACGGTACATGGAGTACTCCCCAGACAAGAGTCACGAAGAGTTGACCCAAAGCCTAGGCGAGCTTGTGACACTAGTTGACGAGGAGCGTGAACAGCTTGCCGATAGACGAGGTTGGTGATGTCGTCTCGATACGTTTGACAATTCGTTCAAGCCAATCGTCTCGGCAGTGCGCTTGTCTGCTTACGCTGCGTGGCTGAGTTGGTCACGACTGCTGTCACCTCTTTCCCCTTTACTGCCAAGCAATTCCCTTATGGAACAAATAGCTTGACGATTTTTTGAAAGTAGAGCTGCGCGTGGGTCGCATCGTGCAGGCTGATGAATTTCCGCAGGCGCGCAAGTCCTACGTGCTGCACGTGGACTTTGGGCCTGAGCTGGGCGTCAAGAAATCCAGCGCGCAGATCACCGACCTGTACCAGCCGCAAGACCTGATGGGCAAGCTGATGGTGGCGGTGGCCAACTTTCCCAAAAACAGGTTGGCCCGCTCATGTCGGAATGCCTGCTCACCGGCTTTCACAACGCCCAAGGCCACGTGGCCCTGTGCGTGCCGGATCAGGAGGAGGTGCCGCGGGGCGCGCGGCCGTTGTGAAGGGCGTCGCCCCAGGCTGCGGCTGGGGCCGTATAAACTCATTTTTTAATAGCTGAAACCCCCGACAGTCCTGCGTAAACGGGCTAAAAAATACTTGCCCTCAAAACGCTTTTCTCATGCGAGCCCTGCTCGAAACCATTGCCGCTATGCCACTGCCCGTGGATGCATGCCGCATCTTCCACGCGCGGCGGGCGTTATCCGGGATCCAAGGCATGGACGCTCGATGCCTATCCGCCCGTCTGGGCTGGGCTGTGACCTGCTACGTGCCTGCCAGCGGCGCGCAACTGGTCGCCATTGATAGCGGCGCTGCGCAAGCGCGCTGAGTGCAGATCGCGCCCGCTGGGCGGTGTAACGCACGGTGCAGGGCGTTTCAGAACAGCGCGGCATCGTGCGCCAGGCCACCGAGCGTGAATACGCGGCCAACCGCGAGCAGCGTGGCCAGCGCGCCTATCTGCGCAACCAACCGGATGCTCCTGTCCAAGACCACTACCACATCCTGCAAGCCATGCGCTTTCCCAGCGGCATGTACGGCGGCTATTCGGCCCACTTCTATGTGCCCGAGGGCGTGCCTTTGCCCGAAGGCGACGTGGGGCACAACAGCATCTACCTGCTGCCCAGCGGCTATTGCCTGGGGATTTGCCCCTGAGTGGGGGCAGGCATGGGCCTCATCTTCGAAGGCAGGACTGCTCAACGCTGCGCCTTGCCCATGCACAATGGCCGTTCCATGGTCAGGACGAGGGAAAGCAAATAATGACAAGCCAGTTTCAGGCGGTGCGCCCGTGTGGACGGCCCGTACCGGGCCGCGTGGCGCTGGCGGCATGCGTGCTGGGCGTGGCGCTGGGCGGGGTGGTGCCTGCCGGGGCGGCCAAGGCGCAAGAGGCCTTGCCGCGTGCCGCGCGCCAGGGGCCGCTGTACATCACGCCCAACGTCGAGGGGCTGCTGCAGTGCGACGAGGCCTTGCAGGTCAGGCAAATCGTCCACGCGGCCGAGGCGTTCCGCTACTGCATGGACAAGGGGCTGGATGGCTCGGCGGCGCTGAAGCGGCTGCTGGACACCCTGGAGCCGGGTGGTCCCAGTGGTGATGTTCAGGTGGGCTACACGCTGACGGTGCAACTGCTGGAGCTTTTCCGCCAGACGCCGGACGGGCAGTGGACGATCGACGACAAGCGCGTGGACGCCATCATGCGCCTGCTGGAAAAGACGGAGCGGCCGGCGGTGCTGTACCTGTCTTCCAGCCACTTCGATTCACTGGGCCCCTTGCCTGAGGCGCTGGCCAGGGATCCGGCCAGCCTGATGAAGATGGCCGACGGCCAGCCGCCCAGGCTGGGCTATTTCGGCTATCCGATCGCGCCTTACACGCTACGGCCGGATGCCGACATTCCAGTTAACCGCTACCGCTTCGCGGCGCTGCGCCACATGGCCGCGCGGGTCAAGGCGCTGGCGCCGCGGGTGCAGCAGCGCATCGTGGCCATCACGCTGGCGGGTGAGGTACATCACCTCTTTCCTGACTTTGAAAACGGCACGGGCAATTTTGGCAACGTGCAGGTCACGGACTACGATCCGGCCTCCATCGCCGCGTTCAGGCAATGGCTGCGGCGCCAGTACGGCAGCATTGAGCGGTTCAACCAGACGCATGGCTTCGACTACGCCTCGTTCGAGGCGGTGGACGCGCCATCCAAGGACATCCGGCGCGAGCGCCTGTCGCGCTATGGCGAGCATTACGACGCCTACGCGGCGGGCCGCCTGCCGGTGGCCGGCTGGCTGTGGGATCCGGAGGGCAAGCTGGACGGGCTGGACCTCTACGTCAACGGCCGCCACGCCGGCCCCATTGAGCGCGGCTTCAACCGGCTCGACGTGTACCGGGCGCGTGATGACGTGACCACGCCGAACGTCGGCTTCCGGCATGACCTGGATTTTTCGCAGTGGGCGCCGGGGCGCTACCGGCTGCAGGTGGTGGCCCGCAGTCAAGACCGCCAATACCTGCTGGCGGAACGGGTGCTGCTGCTGGTGCCGCGCGACCAGGGCAAGGTGCCCGGCGACGTGCCGTCAGGGCTGGCGCCGGCCGGCCCTGGCGCCAAGGGCTGGCAGCGCTTCTTGCCGCGCCGACTGCATGACTGGCTGGCGCGCCGTGGGTGGCTCCATCCGGCCGCCATCAGCGGCCTGCCAGGGGCGCTCTCCGGCAGCGTTCATTTCTGGGTGGACATGCCCGGTGACGCGCTGGACGTGTACTACAACCCGCTGGCGCGGGACTGGGACACCTTCCGTGCATGGCAAGTGGCGCAGTTCATGGCGGCCTTCCATCGCCAGGCTGTCGAGGCGGGTCTGCCGGCGGACAAGCTCTACTCCCACCAGGTCGTGCCGCAGGCCAATTCGTCCTGGAACGCGCAGCTATTCGCCACGGAGCAGACCCTGCGCGGCCCGCAGTTCTGGAAGCCTGGGTTCAACCTCTACGGCGGCAGCACGCAAGGCCCGTGGCTGGCGCGTTTTCTGCATGACGGTTCCGTCACGGACTATGGCGTTCCGGAGTTCAACCCGCAGCAGTGGAAGCGGGCCGACGTGCATCTGTCCGCGATGCGCGCGCATTACGAGGCGGGCGCGCGCTTCATCAGCCCCTACTACTTTTCGCTGATCGCGGACTCGTACCGTGGCAGCGCAGAACATGGGGTCAATCGCATGGAGCTGCGACCGGACAACCCCAAGGAAGGGGCGGCCGCGTTTTACGAAGCCATCCGCCAGTTCGCCCGCCAGTAATCTCAGGTGCGCGCGGCAGGCGAGCGCAGTGCCAGCCGCCAGGAACCCTTGAGCCCTTGATACACGATGCACGCCCTGCTTGATGCGATTGCCGCCATGCCCTGGCCCGCGGAGGCCGGGCGCGTGTTCCATGGGCGCGGCGGCCTGTACCCCGGATGCGAACCGTGGACGCTGGATGCCTACCCGCCTGTTTTCGTGCTGACCAGCTTTGCGCCCGCCACCGACGCACAGCTGGCAACCATTGACCGTGCCTTGCAGGCGCGCTGGACACAAATCACCCCTGCCGGGGCCGCGCCCTTGACCTGGGTGTTCCAGCAGCGCGGTGAGGCGTTGCGCTTGCAGGCCCGGACAGACACGCGCCTGATGGCTGGACAGGTCCCGGACATGCACACCGTGACCGAAGCCGGCGCCAGCTATCGGGTGCATGTGTTGCGGGGCCAGAACCATGGCCTGTTTCTGGACATGGCCGGGGGCCGCCGCTGGGTGCGCGAATGGGCGGCGTCCTTCGCGGCGCGCGAAGGACGGGGGGCGCAGGTGCTGAACCTGTTTGCCTATACCTGTGCGTTTTCGGTGGCGGCTTGCCAGGGCGGCGCGGCACAGGTCATCAACGTGGACATGGCGCGGGGCGCGCTGGCCATTGGCCGCCAAAACCACCAGCTCAACGGGCTGATGCGAGGGGTGAGCTTTCTCCCCCATGATGTCTTTAACTCGTGGGCGAAGCTCTCGCGAGCCGGCCCGTATGACCTGGTGATTGCCGATCCGCCCAGCTATCAGAAAGGCAGCTTCATTGCCCGCAAGGATTACGCCCGCGTGCTGCGCCGCCTGCCAGGCCTGCTGTCTTCCGGCGGCCATGCGTTGCTGTGCCTGAATGCGCCTGAGCTGCCAATGGACTTCCTGCGCGAACAGGTGCGCGAGCATGCCCCCGGCTTGCGCTTTGTGCAGCGCGTGCCCAACGCGCCTTCCTTTGCCGATGTGGATGCCGACCGGGCCGTGAAGGCGGGCGTGTGGCGCAAGACGGAAGAATGAAGGCACCGCAAGGCCGTGGGGCTGCGCGCGAAGAGGCTTGAGCACGCCCGCGCGCCCACCTGCCCTCCCTGAGGGAAGAAGCAAGGGTTTTCCCTGAAGCGGCGTTGGCGGCCGCGCTGCCTGCCAGCGGTTAGCATCCGGCGCCTTGAAATTCAAACGTCTCAACACTTTTTTGCTGCACAAAGGAGCACGCATCCATGCAACGACGCCACCTGATCGCCCTGGCCGCCGCCACCTGTTTCGCGGGCGGGGCCTTTGCCCAGGCCGCCTATCCCGCCAAGCCCATCCGCCTGATCGTGCCGTTCGCGCCGGGCGGCACCACTGACATCATTTCCCGCGTGCTGGCCGATCCGCTGTCCAAGGCGCTGGGCCAGAGCGTGGTGGTGGACAACAAGGGCGGCGCGGGCGGCGCCATTGGCGCGGCCGAGGCGGCGCGCGCCGCGCCGGACGGCTACACCCTCAGCATGGCCACGGTGTCCACCATTGCCACCAACCCAGCCATCAACAAGAACCTGCCCTACGACCCGATCAAGGACTTCGTGCCCATCGTCAACGTGGCGGCCGCGCCCAACGTCATCACGGCGCACCCCAGCTTCCCGGCCAAGAACTATCAGGAGCTGCTGGCCGCCATCAAGAAAGAGCCGGGCAAATACTCCTACGCCTCCACCGGCACGGGCGGCATCAGCCACATGCAGATGGAGCTGTTCAAGAGCCTGGCCGGGGCGGACATCGTGCACATTCCCTACCGTGGCGCGGGCCCGGCGCTCAATGACGTGGTGGCCGGGCAGGTGCCGCTGATGCTGGACAACCTGGCCTCCTCGCTGCCCTTCATCCAGCAAAAGCGCCTGGTGCCCATGGTGGTGGCCGCGCCCCAGCGCCTGCCGGCCCTGCCGGATGTGCCCACGCTGGCGGAAGTGGGCATGGAGCCGGTCAACCGCATGGCTTTCTACGGGCTGCTGGCCCCCAAGGGCACGCCCAAGGACATCGTGGACAAGCTCAACGCCGCCACCCGCCAGGTGCTGGCCGACCCGGCCGTGAAAAAGCGCATTGAAGACACCGGCTCCATCGTCATCGCCAACACGGCCGACCAGTTCGCCCAGCAGATCAAGGACGAATTCGAGGCCTACAAGCAAGTGGTGCAAAAGCAAAAGCTCACGCTGAACTGAGCCTGCACGGGCTTTCAGCCTGGCCACCGGCGCTGCATGCCGCCGGTGGCTTTTTTCATGGGCCAGGGCTTGGCTTGGCCCCACGGTACGGCTTCTGCGCCAACAGCGCCTGCCAACGCGCCTTTGCGCTATCGTCTGCCCGCATGTCCGCCCCGCTGTCTTTGCCGCCTGTGCCCCTGCCTGCCCAAATCGCTAACACCGCGGCTGCCAGCGCCCCTGGTGACGCCGCCACGGATGACGCATTCATCGACCCCTTCATCGACGCCCTGTGGCTCGAAGACGGCCTGGCGGCCAACACCCTGGCTGCCTACCGGCGCGATTTGCGCCTGTACGCCGCCTGGCTGCGCGCCGAACACGGCGTGGCCCTGCCCGCCACGCAAGAGCATCACCTGCAACACTACTTTGCCGCCCGCCACGCCGCCACCCGCGCCACCTCCGCCAACCGGCGGCTGGCCGTGTTCCGGCGCTACTTCCGCTGGGCGCTGCGCGAAGGCCGCGTCACGCAAGACCCCACGCTCAAGCTGCTGCCCGCGCGTCAGCCGCTGCGCGTGCCCCGCACGCTGACCGAGGCCCAGGTCGAGGCCCTGCTGGCCGCGCCCGACACTGCCGAGCCGCTGGGCCTGCGTGACCGCGCCATGCTGGAGCTGATGTACGCCAGCGGCCTGCGCGTGAGCGAGCTGGTGGGCCTCAAAACCTTTCACCTGGGGCTGGCCGACGGCGTGCTGCGCGTTACCGGCAAGGGCAGCAAGGAACGCCTGGTGCCCTTTGGTGAAGTGGCGGGCGACTGGCTGCGCCATTATCTGCACGACGCGCGCGCGGCCTTGCTGGGCGCGCGCCAGAGCGACGACCTGTTCGTCACCAGCGCTGGCCGCACGCCCGGCCGCGCCATGTCGCGCGTGATGTTCTGGAACCTGGTCAAACGCTACGCTGCGCAGGCCGGCATCACCGCGCCGCTGTCACCCCACACGCTGCGCCACGCCTTCGCCACCCACCTGCTCAATCACGGCGCCGACCTGCGCGCCGTGCAAATGCTGCTGGGCCATGCCGACATTTCCACCACCACCATCTACACTCACGTGGCCCGCGCCCGGCTCAAGGCGCTGCACGCCGAGCACCATCCGCGCGGCTAAGTCGGTGATTGCCTGTGCCCCGCCGTGGCTGATCGCGAGTGGCTGCCCCGTCAGCGCCGCCAATACAACCCATCGGCGGGTACGCGCAGCGCAGCCGGTGGCTCAGGCGTGTTTTTAGGGCGAAGCTGGATCATGGCCACAGCAGCCCGGCGCCCAGGGCCATCAGGGCCAGCCCGATGCAGCGGTTCAGCGTGCGCTGCCGTTCGAGCACGCGGCGGCGCAATGGCGCGTGCGAAAACACGGTGGCCACCAGACTGAACCAGAGCAGGTGAGCCAATGACATGAACAGCCCGTAGCCCGCTTGCAGCAGCCAGGGCGTGTCCGGGTGAACGAGCTGGGTGTACACGCTCAGCACGAACAGCGTGGTTTTGGGGTTGAGGGCATTCGTCAGAAAGCCTGCACGCAAGGACTGCCAGCCCGTGTGCTCATGGGAGCAGTGGGGCGAGCCGCTGCCGTGGGGCATGGGAGAGGCATGAAAAGTGCGCCAGCCCACTGCCACCAGATAGGCCGCGCCCGCCAGCTTGAATGCGGTTAGCCAAGCAGGCGAGCTGCGCAGCAGCAAACCCACGCCCGCCAGGCTGTAAAACACATGCAACTGCACGCCAGCGGCAATGCCCAGCGCGGCCAGCAGGCCGGCACGGCGGCCATGACGCAGGCTGAGCTGCGTCACCATGGCGAAATCTGGCCCCGGGCTGATGACGGCCAGCACAGTCACCAGCGCCACGGCGCCCGCGTCAAACCAGGTGGGCATGGGCTTCCTCCTTTCCTGGAGACGGTGCATGGATGTCTTGGCGGCCCGGCCAAGGCCGCTTTCAGCGGCCCGCTGGGGCCGCCAGGCGTCAGTCGCCTGGCGTGCCTGTCTGTGCGCCCCCGGCCCTGCGCCCGGCTGGCGCGTGCCGAAATCATGAACCGTCTCTGCATGTGCTTCTGACTCATTGGTTTTACGCATTGTTCTTGCGCTGCCCCCAGGGGAAAAGCGATTTATTCTTCGGCAAATGATTGAGAAAAACGCAATGGTTCCCGGCCAGCTGCCGCCGCTGGGCACGTTGCGCGCTTTCGAGTCGGTGGCGCGCCTGGGCAGCGTGGTGCGCGCCGCCGCCGAGCTGCATGTGACGCCCGGCGCGGTAAGCCGCCAGGTGCGGCAGCTGGAGGAGGCGCTGGACCTGCTGCTGTTCGAGAGGCGCAACCGCGCCCTGCACCTCACCCCCGCCGGGCAGGCATTGCAGGAGGCGTGCGCCGATGCGTTGGGCACGCTGACGCAGGCCGTGGCCCGGCTGCGGGCCACGGCGCAACCCGCGCCGCTGGTGCTTTCTTGCGAACCCACGCTGGCCATGCGCTGGCTGATTCCGCGCTTGCCCGCGTTGCAGGCTGACTTGCCGATGCTGCGCCTGCACTTGCTGACGGCCGGCGGGCCTGTGGACTTTGCGGCCGACCGGGTGGACGTGGCCCTGCGCCGCAATGATTTTGCATGGGGCAGCCATGGTTTTGCCGAGCCGCTGGCGCCCGAGTGGATGGCGCCTGTCTGCACGGAGCCGGTGGCGCAAACCCTGATCCGGCAGGGCGGGCTAGGCGCGGGTGTGCCGCTGCTGCATACCCGCACCCGGCCGCAAGCCTGGGCGCGCTGGAGTACGGCCAGCGGCCAGCCGCTGCCGCGCGTACGCATGCATGCACGCGGGCTGGCCGCGCAGCAGTTCGAACACTTCTATCTCAGCCTGCAGGCTGCGGGCGCTGGCCTGGGCGTGGCCATGGCGTCAGCATACATGGTGGTGGATGATGTGCGCGCCGGCCGTCTGGTGGCGCCGTTCGGTTTTGTGGATGACGGCACGGGCTACGTGCTGCTGTCTCCCCGTCCGCTGGCGGCGGACGCGCGCCAGCAGGCGCTGCTGGCCTGGTTGCGGGCGCAGATGCGCGCTTCGTTGCGGGGTTTGGGGCTGAATCCGGCCCCAGGGCCGTCGTGACGGCCTGAGCAGCTATTTTTTTAGGAGTGATGCGTTGCGCAAGGCCGGCCGGCGCCGTGGCACGTGGCCAGCGCAGCGCTGGCGAACGGCCAGCGAGCTTTCAGTGCGGGCCGAGCACGCGGCGGAAGGCGTCGGCGGTGCGCTGGTTGGCCAGGGTGGCGGCGGCCGCGTCGTAGTGTTCGCCACGGATGCGGGCGAAGGCGTGCTCCATGCCGGGGTAGGTGAAGCATTGCACGTTGGGCAGCGGCGCCAGCGCGGCCAGGATGTTCTGGCGCGCCTCGGGCGGGCAGTAGCTGTCGTTTTCCGCCAGGTGCAGGGTGAGCTGGCCGCGGATGTGCTTGGCTTCGTCCAGGTTGTTTTCGATGCCGACGCCGTAGTAGCCCACGGAAACGGCGGCATCAGTGCGGCAGGCGGCCAGGTAGGCCAGCTTGCCGCCTAGGCAGTAGCCCACCACGCCGATGGCCGTGCCGCTGCATTCGGGGCGCTGGCGCAGCGTGTTCAGCGCGGCCTGGATGTCCTGTACGCCCAGGGCTTCGTCAAAGCCCTTGTAGAAGTCGAAGGCGCGTTGCCAGTCCTCGGGCGTGTAGCCCAGCTGCACGCCGGGCGTCTGGCGCCAGAAGAGGTCAGGCACGAGCACGGCGTAGCCCTGGGCGGCGAAGGCGTCGGCGGTTTCGCGCATGGTGGCGTTGACGCCGAAGATTTCCTGCGCCAGCACCAGCCCGGGGCCGCGCCCGGCGGGCGGCAGCGCGAGGTAGCCCTGGAATGTGCCGCTGCCGTCGGTGGCGGTGATGTCGATCATCTGTCCTTGCATGGCGCAACGCTCCTTTTCGGTTGAGGGGGAAAGTGCCGACTGTAGCGCGCGGTCAGCGTGGCGGCGGCGGTGTGCTGCAGTCAGGGCCGCCCAGGGTGCGCAGCAGCCGCTCGATCTGGCCGGGCTGCGGCAGCACCGGGCCGTGAAAGCGCGGGCCACGGGCGTCACCGATGACCAGGGTGGGGAAGGTGTCCACGTCCAGCTCGCCCAGCGCGTCGGCTTCGTCTTCCACGTCCACCCAGCGGAAGACCAGGGCCGGGTGGGCGCGGGCGGCGGCGTCGAACACGGCGCGCCACTCGCGGCAGGCGCCGCACCAGGCGGCGCACAGGCACAGCACGGCCAGGGGCGCGGGGGCGTGGCTGTCCGGCGCGGGCGAGTCAGGCGAATGAGGCAAGTGCGCGGCCAGGGTGGCGGCCAGCAGGGCTTGCAGCGTGGCGTGGTCGTCGGTCGGGTGGGGCATGGGCAGTCAGGCTGGGGCAGCGGCGCATGAAAAACCGCCTGCGGCGCGCAGGGCGCGGCGGCAGGCGGCGGATTGGTGCCGGGAAACCGGCGCGTGGGGCCAGGCGGCGGGCCTTATTCGACCTTGGCCTTGGCGCGCAGCTCTTCCTGGAACTGGGTGAGCTTCTGGCGCTCCAGCTGTTGCTTGACCTGGGCCTTGACCTGATCGAACGGGGGCAGCTCGGGCGCCTTGGCGTCGCGCACGTCGTCCAGCCGGATGACGTGGTAGCCGAACTGGCTCTTGACGGGGGCGTCGGTGAGCTGGCCTTTTTTCAGCTTCTGCATGGCGTCGGCGAACTCGGGCACGTAGTTGCCGGGAGCGGACCAGCCCAGATCGCCGCCCTGGGCGCCGGAGCCGGGGTCCTTGGACTGTTTCTTGGCGATGTCGTCGAACTTGGCGCCTTTTTTCAGCTGGGCGATGAGGGCCTTGGCCTCGTCTTCTTTCTCGACGAGGATGTGGCGCGCCTTGTATTCCTTGCCGCTGGCAGCGGCGCGCTCGGCGCTGGCCACACGGTCATATTCGGCGCGCGCCTCTTCATCACTGACGGGGTTTTTCTGCTGGTAGTCGGCAAACAGCTCGTTGATGAGCAGACCCTGGCGCGCCAGCTCCAGCTTGTTGCGGAAGTCTTCGGTGCCGTCCAGGCCGCGCTTTTGCGCTTCTTGCAGGAAGACCTCGCGGGTGATGAGTTCTTCCTTCAGGTGCTGCTCCATCTCGGGCGGCAGCGGGCGACCGCTGCGCTCGGCCTGGGCCTTGACCTGGGCGGTCAGGGCATCGAGCCGGGCCTTGGAGACGGGCTTGCCGTTGACGATGGCGACGTTCTGGGCCAGGGCCGGCGCAGCCAGCAGGCCGGCCAGCAGGGCCGTGGCGATGAAGTGCTTTTGCATGAAGAAAAAGGGGAGAGTGTGGATGGGGGAAGGGGCTACGCCAAGGGCGTGGCCTGGGTTCAGGCGACCGTGGCTTCGATGGCGATGGCGTGCACGCCTTCGTGGTCGATGAAAGGGCGCAGCGCATCATACACAAGGCGGTGCTGGGCCACACGGGGCTTGCCGGCGAAGGCGCTGGCGCGAATGCGCACCAGGAAATGCGTGCCGAAGCCGGTGCCGTTGGCGCCGGCGTGGCCTTCGTGGCGCCAGCTTTCGTCCAGCACTTCGAGCGCGGCGGGGGCCAGCGCGGCGCGCAGGGCGTCGGCCATGCGGTCGGCCAGTGGGGCTTGCGGGGCGGTGTCGCGGGTGGTCATGGGGTGGGGTCCTGTGGCGCCTGGTCGGCCGGGTCACTCAGGTGGCGCGCTACGTAAAAGCCCTGGCCAAGAATGAAGGCCAGCGGGAACACGTAGCCCCAGAGCTTGAAGCTGGCCCAGGCGTCGGTGGAGAAGTAGGCCGCTACGTAGCCGTTGAGCGCGGCCATGAAGAGGCTGTAGGCGATCCAGGCGATGGTCAGCCGGTGCCACACGCCATCGGGCAGGGCGAGCTGGCTGCCCAGCATGATCTTGAGGAAGTTCTTGCCAAAGCCCCACAGCGCCACGGCCAGGGCCGCGGCCATGGCTGCGTAGAGCACGGTGGGCTTCCATTTGATGAAGCGCTCGTCTTGCAGCGCCAGCGTGAGCGCGCCGAAGATGAGGATGAGCGCCAGCGTGGCCTTGTGCATGGCGCTGAGTTTCTTGTCGAGCCAGTACACGATGCCCATTTGCACCACGGTGGCGGCCATGATGACGGCGGTGGCGACGTAGATGCCGTGCAGCTTGTAGGCCGCGAAGAACAGCACGATGGGCAGGAAGTCGAGCAGGATTTTCATCGGGCGTGGAGTTTAGAACCTGTTCGAAGTCTCGGCGCGAGTGGGCAAGAAGCGGTTGGGGGATGGGATGCAGGGCGCAAAGCGTCGCCAATAGCTGGGCTATTGGCAAGTTTTGCTTGCGCCGCAGACTTCCCCAATCCGCTTTCTTGCCTGCCGCGCAGGGACTTTGAACCGGTTTTTGGGGCTTGATCACGATGGCGCCGGGCGCTCACGGCGTGTCTTGCGGCGCGTCTTTCGGCGGCGCGGGCGTGCCGGAGGGCGCGAAATCGAGGGCGGCGGAGTTCATGCAGTAGCGCAGGCCGGTGGGCGCGGGGCCGTCGGGGAACACATGGCCCAGGTGGGCGCCGCAGCGGGCGCACACAGTTTCCTGGCGCACCATGCCGTGGCTGAGGTCGCGCTTTTCGGCAATGGCGCCGGGCAGCGCCTGCGAAAAGCTGGGCCAGCCGCAGCCAGCGTCGAACTTGGCGCCGGATTCGAACAGGGCCGCGCCGCAGCAGATGCAGTGGTAGCGGCCCGTGGCCCAGTGCTGCTCGTACCGGCCGGTGAACGGCCGTTCGGTGGCGGCATGACGGGTGACTTCAAAGGCGGGGGCTTCGGTGTTCTTGCCGGCCAGCAGGCGCTGCCATTCGGCTTCGGTTTTCTGGATGGGGTAGGTCATGACGAGCAGCTTAGGGTGATGGAGGCCGCCCAGTCGGGCGGCGGGCCGGCCCAGCGTTCGTGGCCGGGCTGCGGGGTGAAGGGCTGGGCCAGCACGGCGTGCAGGGTGTTGACGGGGCCGAAGTCGCCCGCCTGGGCGGCGGCGATGGCTTCTTCGGCCATGTAGTTGCGCAGTACGTAGGCCGGGTTGGTTTTGAGCATCAAATCAGGGCTGTGGGCAGACGGGTCTTGCCCAATCAGCTCCTGATACTGTAGCAGCCAGGCCTGCGCGGCGGCCTGGTCGGCGAACAGGCGGGTGAACACGCTGGCGGGTTCGCCG
Source organism: Comamonadaceae bacterium OH2545_COT-014 (assembly GCA_003859965.1). Classification (GTDB taxonomy): domain Bacteria; phylum Pseudomonadota; class Gammaproteobacteria; order Burkholderiales; family Burkholderiaceae_C; genus Ottowia. Next base: position 95,448 of record RQYR01000009.1, read on the forward strand.
GCCTGGTGGCGGCTCAGCTGGCGCCAGGCCAGCGGGTAGTCGGTGCGCTCGCGCGCCATCAGCGCCAGCAGGGCGTTGGCCAGCGGCCGGTGCGCGGGCTGCGCCTGGGCGAAGCCGAGTTTGGCGGCCAGGCGGGTGTCGAGCGCGGCGGGAAACAGTTGCTTGTATGGCTCCAGCGCGGCCAGCGCGCGGTCGGTGCTTTCGTCCATCAGCGGCAGCAGCGCCTGGGCCAGCGCCAGCAGGTTCCACTGCGCCACGGCGGGCTGGCGGCCGAAGGCGTAGCGGCCGCCGCTGTCGCTGTGGTTGCAGATGTGGGCGGGGTCGTAGCCGTCCATGAACTGGAAGGGGCCGTAGTCGATGGTCAGGCCCAGGATGCTCATGTTGTCGGTGTTCATCACGCCGTGCATGAAGCCGGCGGCCTGCCAGTGGGCCATCAAGGTGGCGGTGCGTTCGGTCACGGCGGCCAGCAGGGCGGCGTAGGGCTGGGGCGCGTCACGGCAGGCGGGGTAGAAGCGGTCGATGACGAAGTCGGCCAGCGCGCGCAGTTCGGCGGGCTGGCCGTGGTGGCTGAAGTGCTCGAAGTGGCCGAAGCGGATGAAGCTGGGCGCCACGCGAGTGAGCACGGCGGCGGTTTCCACGGTTTCGCGCTGCACGGGCAGGTCGGACGCCACCAGCGCCAGCGCGCGCGTGGTGGGGATGCCCAGCGCGTGCATGGCCTCGCTGGCCAGGAATTCGCGGATGGACGAGCGCAGCACCGCGCGCCCGTCGCCCATGCGCGAATAGGGCGTGCGGCCCGTGCCCTTGAGCTGGATTTCCCACGGGCGGCCGTCGGGCGCGTCCAGCTCGCCCAGCAGCAGGGCGCGGCCGTCGCCCAGCTGGCCGGCCCACACGCCGAACTGGTGGCCGCTGTACACGCTGGCCAGCGGCTGGCCGCCAGCCAGCGGGGCGTTGCCGGCCAGCGCCTGCAAGGCGGCGTCGGCGTCCCACCAGTCGGGCGCCAGGCCCAGCTCGCGCGCCATGCCGGCACTTTGCGCCACCCGGCGCGGGGCGGGCAGCGGCGCGGGCGGCATGGGCGTGTAGAAGGCCGGGCCCAGCGCGGCGAAGCGGTGGCGCCAATGGGCGCCGGGCGGCAGCAGGTCAAAGGCGGCGGACGACGGGGCCGGGGCTGGCGGCGCGGGCGTGTGCGGGCGGTGCATGCGGCGCATTGTCCTGCCGGGCGCGCGGCGGCGCAGGCCGGGGCGGCAATGCCCCTGGCGCGGCTTGGCGTTCCGTGGCGGTGACGGCGGTGAAAACCCCGGGCCGGGCGGGCGCGCCTGCACGCCGGGCCGCGCGGGTACGCACTTATCATGCGCGGCCTGATGAGTTTGTCCTCCCCATTCTCGCGCTGTGCTTATCCCCCGGCGCTGTGCTTATCCCCCGGATTCGGGCGGCCTGCAGCCAAGGCAAAACCGGCCCGTGGCACGCGCCATGAACGGTGTGATGTGTGCCGCGGGTGGCGCCTTGCGGCCCATCCCGGCCTGGGGCGATCGCGCTGTGCGCGATGGCTTTGAACAGGTTCTTGGAGGAGAGGCTTCCGGGATTTTCAATGTGAACAAGGAGACCGTTTCATGCTGGGTTTGATGCAGAACCACCCGCTGCTCATTTCGTCGCTGATCGACTTTGCCGCCCGCCATCACGGCGATGGCGAAGTGGTGTCGCGCCGGGTGGAGGGCGACATTCACCGCACCACCTGGGCCCAGGTGCGCGTGCGCGCCATGCAGGTGGCGGGCGCGCTGGACAAGGCGGGCGTGCAGGCCAGCGAGCGCGTGGGCACGCTGGCCTGGAACGGCTACCGCCATCTGGAGCTGTACTTTGGCGTCAGCGGCTCCGGGCGCGTGCTGCACACCGTCAACCCGCGCCTGCTGCCCGAGCAGATCGCCTGGATCGTCAACCACGCCGAAGACCAGGTGATGTGCTTTGACATGAGCTTTCTGCCCATCATCCAGGCCATTGCCGCGCAGTGCCCCACCGTCCGGCTGTGGGTGGCGCTGTGCGACGCCGGCAAGTTGCCCGAGGGCACGGGCATTGCCAACCTGGTGAGCTACGAGGAATGGATCGCCCACCAGCCTACGCAATACGCCTGGCCCGAGCTGGACGAAAACACCGCCTCCAGCCTGTGCTACACCAGCGGCACCACCGGCCACCCCAAGGGCGTGCTCTACAGCCACCGCTCCACCTTGCTGCACGCTTTCGCGTCGGCGCTGCCTGATGTGATGAACCTTTCCGCGCGCGACGCGGTGCTGCCCGTGGTGCCCATGTTTCACGTCAACGCCTGGGGACTGCCCTACGCCACGGCCATGACGGGCAGCAAGCTCGTGTTTCCCGGCCCGGCGCTGGATGGCAAGTCGGTCTATGAACTCATCGAGGGCGAGGGCGTGACCTTCGCCGCCGGCGTGCCCACCGTCTGGCAGATGCTGCTGGGCTACATGGCGCCCAACCAGCTGCGCTTTTCCAAGCTCAACCGCACCGTCATCGGCGGCTCGGCCTGCCCGCCCGCCATGATCGCCACCTTCCGCGACCAATACGGCGTGGACGTGCTGCACGCCTGGGGCATGACCGAACTCAGCCCGCTGGGCACGCTGTGCACGCTGAAAGACAAGCACCGCGGCCTGCCCGAAGCCGAGCAGATGAACCTGCTGCTCAAGCAGGGCCGCCCGTTCTTCGGGGTGGACATCAAGATCGTTGGCGAAAACGGCGCCGAGCAGCCCTGGGACGGCAAGACCTACGGCGACCTGATGGCGCGCGGCCACTGGGTGGTGGAGCGCTATTTCAAGCAAGACGACAGCGCGCTGGACGAGGCCGGCTGGTTCCACACCGGCGATGTGGCCACCATCGACGCCGACGGCTACATGCAGATCACCGACCGCAGCAAGGACGTGATCAAGTCCGGCGGCGAATGGATCAGCTCCATCGACATCGAAAACGTCGCCATGGCGCACCCCGCCGTGGCCATGGCCGCCTGCGTGGGCATGCCGCATCCCAAGTGGGACGAGCGGCCCATTGTGGTGGTGGCGCTCAAGCCCGGCGCCGAACTCGCGCGCGATGAACTGCTGGCCTTCTACGAAGGCAAGGTGGCCAAGTGGCAGGTGCCGGATGATGTGGTGTTCGTCGATGCCATCCCCATCGGCGCCACCGGCAAGATGCTCAAGACCCGCCTGCGCGAAGTGCTGAAGGACTACAAGCTGCCCACGGCCTGAGCGTTCTCGGCCAAGGCGCTGCCGTCTTGGCGCCCCGGCCATGGCGGCTGGGGCTGGCCGGCCCGCCCGCTTTCTGCGGGCGGGCTTTTTCATGGCCGGGAGGGCGGTGGGGGCGCGGTGGTGTGGGGCGCTGCGCCCGGCTTCACGCCCGCGCCGCGCACTTGCAGGCGCACTTCGTCCAGCACGCGGCCCTGGGCGTCCAGCAGTTGCACGGTGTGGCGGCCTGGCCAGGGCAGCCAGGCGGCGTGCGGGCCACGGCCCACCTCGCGCCCGCCAATGCGCCAGCGCAGCGCCGGGGCGGGCGTGCCGGTGACTTGCGCGCTCAGGCGCAGGCGCTGGTGGCGCGGCGGAATGTCCGGATCCAGCGCGAGGATGCTGCCGTCGGCCGGGGCGCGAATGCGGGCGGCGGGCGCGCTGGCAGCCGCCCGTGCCTCGCCGGGGCGGGAATGCGCGGCCTGGGCCGTGCCTTGAATGTTGGGGGCGTTTTTGGCGTTCCGGGCCGTATCCACGGCCTGGAAAGCTCCTGAATCAATAGCAAACACGGCTTGCCCGGTGCCGGGCAGGAACCACTCGTCGCGCGCGGCCTCAAGACCGTCGCCAAACCGCACCGCCATGGGCGCCAGGCCCGGCGGCGGCGCGGGCGGGCGCGAGGGGGTGGCCGCGTGCAGGTGGCGCATGAGGGCGGCCCACACGGGCGCCGCGCCGCTGGTGCCGCTGACGCCATGCATGGGCTGGCCGCTGGCGTTGCCCACCCACACGGCCACGGTGTAGCGGCGGCTGTAGCCCACGGCCCAGTTGTCGCGCATGTCCTTGCTGGTGCCGGTTTTGACGGCGCTCCAAAAGCGCGTGGCCAGCACCGAATCGGTGCCGAAGGTGAGGGCGCGGGCGTGGCGGTCGGCCAGGATGTCGCCCACGATGAAGGCCGCGCCCGCGTCCAGCGCGGCGGTGCAGCCGGTGCCGTGGGCGCCGTCGGCGTGGCCGGGGCGGGCGTGGCGGTCGGCGGCGGGCTGCCAGCGCACTGAGCACAGGCGGCCGCCGTTGGCCAGCGCGCGGTAGGCGTTGGCCAGTTGCAGCAGCGTGACTTCGGCGCTGCCCAGCGCCAGGCTGTAGCCGTAGTAGCCGCTGCCTTCGGGCAGCGGCATGCCCAGCCGCCCGAGCTGGCGGTGAAAGGCCTCGGGCGAGACCATGACCAGCGCGCGCACCGCCGGAATGTTGAGCGAGGCCGCCAGCGCCGTGCGCACGGACACCCAGCCTTTGAAGCGCCGGTCGTAGTTCTGCGGGATGTACAGGCCGCTGGCGGTGGGCAGGTGGGCGGGCGAGTCTTCGAGCAGCGAGGCGGCGGTGAGGCGCCGTTCGGCGATGGCCTGCGCGTAGAGAAAAGGCTTGAGCGTGCTGCCGGGCTGGCGCGGGGCGGTCACGCCGTCCACCTCGGCGGCGCGGCTCAGGCCGTGGCCGCTGGAGCCAACCCAGGCCAGCACTTCGCCGCTGGCGTTGTCCAGCACCAGGGCCGCGCCGTCTTCCACCTGGCGGCCGCGCAGCTCGCGCAACTGCTGGCGCAGGCTGTGCAGGGCCACGCGCTGGGTGGCGGCGTCCAGCGTGGTGGGCAAGGTGGCTGGCCCGGTCTGCGCGGCTGGCGCGGATGCCGCCGCCGATGCCGCCAACCGGCGCGCCAGGTGCGGGGCGATGCCTTCGCTGGGCGCCCAGGCGCGGCGCGTTAGCGCGGCCTGGGCCAGCATGTCCAGCGCCAGGCAGTCGGCGCCGGGGCGCATCAGGCGCAGCACGCCGCAGGCGCGCCCGGCCACGCGCGCGCGCGGGGCGTTGGGCGCGCGCAGCAGGGCGGCGGCCAAAGCGGCTTCGGCTTCATTCAGGCCATGCGGCGCTTTGCCAAACAGCGTGCGCGACAGGGCGTCAACGCCCACCAGCTCGCCGCGAAAGGGCACAAGGTTGAGGTAGGCCTCCAGGATTTCGTGCTTTTGCCAGCGCCGCTCCAGTTGCTCGGCCGCCAGCGCCTGGCCAAACTTTTGCGCCAGTGTGCGGCGGCCCGCGCCGGGGCGCAGGTCTTCATCGAGCAGGCCGGTCAGCTGCATGGTCAGCGTGGAGGCGCCGCGCGTGCGCGTGTTCCACAGGTTGGCCCAAGCAGCGGCGGAGACGGCGCGCCAGTCCACCCCGCTGTGCTCGTAAAAGCGCTTGTCTTCCGACAGCACCAGCGCCTGCCGCAGCGCGGCCGACATGCGCGCCAGCGGCACCCATTCGCCGCGCCGCACGTGCCGGTTGGTGCGCAGGCGGTGAATGGGTTCGCCGTGGCGGTCGGTGACGATGGTTTCCGAGGACACGAAGGCGGCCCGCACGTCCTGAAACGCCGGCTGGGCTTGCGCGCCGCTCCCCGCCAGGCTGCCGAGCAGGCTCAGGGCCAATGGGGCCAGCACGGCCAGGGCCAGCCTGCCGCCCTGGCGCGAACGGTTCCCGAAGCGAGTGGCGGGCATATCAGTGACTGACTGCCGGTAAAACGCGGCTCGGGTTTGAAGAATGCATGAAAGGCATGAATGAAACCAGGAGCAAAATGAAAACAGCCCGGATTTTCAGTGCAATGTATTTTGAAATATGTCTTTTGACATTTTCATGGCGCTGCCGCGGCGTTTTGATGGCGCTGACGACAAGCAGGCATGGGCTTGTCCTACAGGGTTTCAAATGCATGCGGCCTAATCTTGCGTCAAGGGCGTTTGACGGCGTCTCGAAGCGCTGCCAGGGCAGCTTTTCTTTCCCGGAATCACCAGGAGATTTGAAATGACACAGACTGACAAGGATTTGAACCGCGACCTGAACCGCGACCCCATCACCGGCGAGCCGGGCTCGCACCCCGTGGGCACGGGCATTGGCGCCCTGGCTGGCGGCGCTGCCACAGGCGCGGCCATTGGCACCGTGGCTGGCCCCATTGGCACGGCCGTGGGCGCTGCGGTGGGCGCGGTGGTGGGCGGCCTGGCCGGCAAGGCCGCGGCCGAAGCCATTGACCCTACGGCAGAGCAAGCCTACTGGCGCGATGCCTACAGCAAAGAGCCGTATTACCGTGACGGCTATGCCTACGATGATTACGCACCCGCTTATGACCTGGGCGTGGGATCGGTCAGCCAATATGAAGGCCGGGATTTTCAGGAATATGAAGCCGAGCTGGCGCGCGAATGGGACGCCCGCCGTGGCCCTTCGCGCCTGACCTGGGAAGAAGCCAGCCCCGCCGCCCGCGCAGCCTGGGAGCGCGCCAAGCGCCATCGCACGGCTGTTTGATAATCGTGAAAAGGAGCTGAAACGGTTCATGCCTTTTTTCAGGTATTGACCGTTATCAGTTTCTGCATGATTTTGAAAAGGCGCCAGAAATGGCGCCTTTTCTTTTTTGGGGCTGAAAAACCGCCATGCCCCGGTTATTCCACCTGAATGGGCGCGTTGGGCGTTTCGCCAAACATGTCGGGGGCGTACAGCGCCTCGACGCGGCTGGGCGGCAGTTGGAAGGCGCCGGGGTTGTTCAGCCGCACGGTGTATTCCACCGTGGTCGTGCCTTTGGGCAAGTATTCGTAATAGCTGCGGAAGGCCTCGAAGCTGCGCTCCTCGTAGGCCAGCCAGCCGTGGCCGCTGCGGCGCTCGCCTTCGGTGGCGATGGCCGAGTCGCGCTCCAGGCCGCTGCCCAGAATGGTGGCGCCACCGGGCACCGGGTCGGTGATGGCGACCCAGGTCATGTCGGCGCTGGCGGTCACTTCCAGCTTCACACGTAGCACGTCGCCGCGTGCGTAGCGGCCCGCGGGCTGGCCTTTGCCGGCCTGCTCAACGGGAGTGACGGTTTTGCGGATCTGGTAACCCGCCGCCAGCGGCGCGGTGCGCGGCACGGCGGCCAGCGATTGCACCGTGAGCCAGGGCTTGCCGTTGCCCTGGTGCGCTACTACCAGCGTGGCTTCGCTGCCGGGCGGGGCGTTTGGCTTGGCCCCGGCCTTGGCGTCTTTCGGGCCTGCGCTGGCGGGCCAGGGCAGCAGCATGGTGTTGTTGATGAACTGGCCCGCGGCGGGCGGGGCGCCCCAGGCGCTGGCGTTGCTGCCGCGTGTGGCGGGGGCCGCGTCACCTGCCTTCAGGCGCGTGACCTGCGCCCAGTCCACCTCGGCGCGCTGGCCGCCCAGCGTGGCCTGCGTGGCGCCGCTGACCGGGGCGGCTTCATGCCGTTTGGAAAACTGCTCCAGCGCCAGGCTGCCCCACAGGTTGGCCGTGGTGGTGCCCCAGGCGCCGCCGTGCTGGCGGGCGATGAAGCCGGTGACGATGCGGCCCAGCTCGCCCTGCCAGGCGGGTTCTTCCAGCACGGTGAGCAGCAGGCGGGCGGTGTTGACATCGCCGCCGGCCATGAGCCACCACCAGTGGTCGTCTTGCTCGGTGGAAAAGACCAGGCGCGTGCCTTGCCACGACAGGCGGGTGCGCAGCGCCTGCTCGGCCTCTTGCAGCCGGGTGCGCTGCTCGGGGATGCCGGGCACGCGCTTGAGGATGCTGATCCAGTCGAGCAGGGCGCTGGTGGGCCACTGGGCGGGGGCCACGGTCAGGCTGGCGAGCATGGGCGCGCGCGCGGCGCCGTGGCGCGCCAGGGCTTCAATGGCGGCGAGCTTGCGCACGTCCAGGTCTTCGCGCGGCGACCAGTGGCGGCGTTCGAGCCGGCCTTCCACGAAGCGGGTCAGCCCGGTGATGAGCTGCTTTTGCGCCTCGGGCGGCAGGGTGAAGGCGGGGTTGAGGCGGGCGGCCTCGTGCGTGGCGGCCAGCAGCCAGGCGCTGAGGCTGTCGCTGCCGCGCGCGCCGCTGCCCGCGCGCGGCGGGAAGTAGCTGGCCAGGCCGTCGGCGTCCAGGTAGGCGGGCAGTTGCGCGGCGGTTTGGCGCCACAGGGCTTCGTCGCGCAGGCCAATGGCCTTGCTGGTTTTCTGCTCCAGGCAGGTGTAGGGGTAGCGCGCGAACCAGTCGCGCACGCCGGGCAGGCCGTCGGCCAGGCGCGGCTGCAAGGCCAGGTGCAGGCCGCCGCGGCCGGGCAGGGCGCCGGCGGGCGGGGCCACGCCCAGGGTGAACAGGCCGTCCAGCTGGGTCAGCGTGGCCTGCTGCACGGCCGTGGGCACGGCGGCCACCACGCGCTGGCTGAGCTTGAGCGCGTCGCGCGCGCCGCTGCTCTGGTCCCTGGCCTCGATCTCCCACAGGATTTCCTCGGGCCGCAGCGCGGCCAGGGTGGGCGGGGCCGTGACGTCCCAATGCACTTCGCGCGCCTGGCCGGCGGGCACGTCCACGGTTTGCGCGGCCACGTCGAGCAAGGTGGCGCGCGGGGTCACGTCCACCTTCATGGGCTGTGCGGTGGTGTTGCGCAGCGTGAGGGTGGCGCGGAAGCGGTCGCCGCCGCGCACCAGCGGCGGCAGGCCGCTGATGATTTGCAGGTCTTGCGTGGTGCGCACGGCGGTCTGGCCGGTGCCGAACAGGGCGGCGCCGCTGTCGGCCACGGCCACGATCTGGAAGGTGGTGAGCGCGTCGTTCAGCGGAACGTCGATCTGGGCGCGGCCCTGGGCGTCCAGCGCCACGCGCGGGTTCCACAGCAGCAGGGTGTCGAGCAGCTCGCGCGTGGGCGCGCCGCCGCCGTCACCGCCGGCGGGCACGGCCTTGCGGCCGTAGTGGCGGCGGCCCACGATTTCCATTTGCGCGGTGGCCGTGCCCACGCCCCAGGCGCGGCGTTGCAGCATGGCGTCCAGCAGGTTCCAGCTGCGGTTGGGCATCAGCTCCAGCAGCGCCTGATCGACGGCGGCCACAGCCACCTCGGCGTGGGCGGCGGGCTGACCGTCCGGCAGCTTGGCCTCAATGCTGACGCGCGCGGTGCCGCGCACCGGGTAGCTGGCCTGGTCGGCCTTGACAGCCACTTGCAGGCGGTGGGCCTGGCTGTCCACGCGGATCTCGGCCATGCCCAGGCGGAAGGCGGGTTTGCTCAGATCCACCAGCGCGGTGGGGGGCACATGGTGCGGGTTGTCATGCCAGAACGCCTGCCACCACTGGCGCGGGTTCTTGAAACCCCAGGTGAAGAAGCTGTACCACGGCACATGGTGCAGGCGGCCGCGCAGCGCCAGCACGCTGACGTAGACGTTGGGCGCCCAGTGCTCGCCCACCTTCAGGCTGATGGTGGGGTTGTCGCCGCGCAGCTGCACGATTTGCGTTTCCACAATGCCTTCGCGCTCCACGGCCACCAGCGCGGTGGCCTGGCGGAAGGGCATGCGTACCTGAAAGCGCGCGGTTTCGCCGGGGGCGTAGTGCTTTTTCTCGGCCAGCACGTCCATGCGGTCGTGGTTGTCGCCGCCGAACCACAGCTCGCCCTGGCGCGTGACCCAGACGCTCTGCGCGGCTTCCACGGCGCGGCCGTTGCCGTCGCGCGCGCTGGCAATCAGCTCCACCTCGCCCGGCTCGCTCAGGCGGGCATCGCAGGCCAGCAGGCCGCGCGCGTCGCTGCTGCCGGTGCAGACGGTGCCCAGGTCCTTGGTTTCGGTGTGGCTGTCGTAGGCGTAAAAGCCGCCCACCATGCGCTTGCGGCTGCTGGTGGTGATGCGGGCCACGGCGCGCACCGTGAGCGGCACGCCGGCCTTGGGCTGGCCGTCCAGGTCCAGCGCCAGCGCTTGCAGCTTGAGCTGGCGGCCAGCGGAAACCCAGCCTTCGGCGCGAATGCCGGCCACCACGGCGGCAGGCCACAGCGTGCGGGCGCCGCGCAGGGTCTGGATTTCGCCGTTGGGGTCGGCGTAGCTGGCTTCCAGCACCAGCTCGCGCGGCTGGCGGGCGGGGGGCAGTTGTTCCAGGGTGAGCGTGGCGTTGCCATGGGCATCAAGCGTGAGGGGGCGTTTGTCGGCCACTACGCGCGGGGGCAGGGCGGGCGGGGCGTCCGCGTCGTCGCTGTCGTGCGCGTCCGCACCGGTGGCGGGGGCGTTGTCTTCATCGGCCTGGCTGCGCGGCGGCGCGAAGCTGAAATCCTCATGGCCGGCGTAGTGCGGGTGCTTGCCGCGCAGCAGGGCCGACACGCGCACCGGCAGGCCGGCGGCCGGCCCGCCGGACACATAGCCCAGCTGCACCTGCACGGGCACGCGGGCCGGGGCCACCAGCGGCGCCTGGCCGGCCACGCCCACGCTGCCCTGGAAGACGGGCAGGCGGAATTCCTCGACGCGGAAGCGGCCGCTGTCGATCTGTTCATCGCCATGCTTGAGCGCCACCTGGTACACGCCCAGCTTGGCAGCGGGCGGCACGGCGAACTGGCTGGCCGCGCTCTTGCCGCCGGTGGGCGTGGCGCGCCAGGCCAGCGGCTGGGTGAATTCCTGCCCGCTGCCGACGTGGGTGATGACCAGGGTGGCGGCATCTTCGGCGGGCAGGGCGAAGCCGCCGCCCTGGGGGCCGGTTTCGGTGCGCGCGAAGTGCTTCATGGACACGGTTTCGCCTGCGCGCAGCAGGGGGCGGTCGAACACGGTGTGCACGCGCAGGCTGGGCGTGGGCGCGCTTTCGGTGGGCACGTTGAAGCGCCATGGCTCGATGCCGCGCTGCCAGCCGCTCCAGGTGAAGGCCATGTCGGGCACGCCGTGGTCGGTGGCGCGGGCGCTGACAAAGTAGCTGCTGCTGGTGTCGCCGTACAGGCCGTCGTCGTGGCAGGTGGGCGCTTCGGGCGACAAGCCCTTGAACCGGGCAATGCCTTGTTCGTCGGTGGCGGCCTCGGCCAGCAGGCGGCCTTTGCAGTCGGACACGCGCACGCGCGCGCCGGGCACGGGCTGGCCTTTGTCCAGCGTGGTCACCCAGGCCAGGGCGTTTTCGCGGCCCAGCTTGAAATGCACGCCCAGGTTGGTGACCAGGGCCGCGGTGCGCACGTACATCGTGCGGTCGGCGCCATGGGCGTCGTCCAGCAGCGCGCGGCCCAGCGCTTTCGAGCCGATTTCCAGCACATGAAAGCCGGGCGTGAGCGGAATGCCCACCACTTCAAAGGGGCGCGGGTCGTCCTTGGCGGCGCCGGGCAGGGCCAGCGTCTGCACGTTGGGGCGGCCCGCCAGCAGGGGGAGGGCGCGCGCTTGCACGTGGCCTTCGGGGTCGTCCTTGTCGGTGGACGGGGGCAGGGGGCCGGCGGCGTCCTTGGTGGCCTGCTCGCGCGGCACCAGGGTTTCGTCGTAACGCTCCACGCGGCGCAGCCAGGCGATGATGTCGGCGTCCTCGGTGGCCTGCAGGCGGCTGACCTGCATGGCCTGCGCGGTCAGGCCGGCCTCAACCCGGCGCAGCGTGACGGGCAGCGCTGGCGTGCCGTTCGGGCCGTCGGCAAAGCGCTCGACGATGCCGAAGGGCGCGGCGGCGAATTTGGCCAGCGGCGGCATCGGCCCCGTTTGCACCGTGAGCGGAAAGCTGGGGCCATTGGCCAGCGCGCGGCCGCTGGCGTCTTGCAGATCGGGCGGCACGGTCAGGGTGTAGGCCGCGTTCTCGGCCAGCGGCGCGGCAAAGGTGACGGCTTCCACCAGCGAATCGGCGCTGAGCTTTTCATCGCCATCGGCCACGCTTTGCGGGCGGATCTCCTGCTCGCCCAGCCGCAGGCGCGCGCCTTCGGCCAGCGCGCGCGGCACGGGCGCGCTGAAACGCAGCGTGACGGGGCGGATGGGCATGCACGCGGCCTGGGCGTTTTCGCGCTCGCAGCTCATCTCGGCATTGAACGGTTCGCGCACGGTGAAGGCAAAGCGCTTTTCCACCCGGTTGATGAGGCCGCTGGGCGTGGCCACGCCGGTGCCGTAGACCAGGCGCACCTGCGTGCCGGGCGTGAAGCGCCGCTGGCACTGCAAGGCCAGCCATTGCTGCGGCTGGGCCTGGGCCGCCTGCTCGTGGCCCAGCGCCTTCAGCAGCGCGGCGCGCGGCGCGCCTTCCAACAGGCGCACGGGCACGCGCTCGCCCACGTCGGGCAGGCTGCACCACACCTTGTCTTTCACGCTGGCGGCCGTGGCCGGGCCGGTGAGGTGCAGCACGAACACCTGGTCTTCTTCTACCGTGCTTTCGGCGTGCGGGCGGATGCGCTGCACCGCCGGCCCGCCGGTCTGGAAGGTGTAGCCCGCCGCGCTTTTCAGCGCCGCGCCGGCGGGCGACTTGAAGCCGGGCACGGGCGTCAGCTCGCAGCGCACGCCGGGCGGCAGGGTGCGGGCAAAGTCGTGCACCCATTCGCGCTCGCCCGTCCAGCGGCTGGTGCCGCGCGCGGCGGCCTCGTCGTTGCAGCGCAGGGCAAAGGGCGCGGGCGCCTGCGGGTCGCCAAAGCGCACGGCGGCTTCGCTGAACTTGACGACGACTTGCCGCACTTGCGCCACTTCGCCCTGGGGCGAGACGCTGCTGACGCTGAGCGCCTGGGCGGCGCTGGCGGCCAGCAGCCAGGCGGCGCATGACAGGCGGGGAAGCAGTGCGCGGAGCGGGGAAAGGGTGAGCGGATGCATGGGCGGGCGGGCTTCGTCAAGAAGCAAAAGACAAAAAGGGAATGAGCTGACGGGGATTTTCCCGGAACGGCATGGCGCAAAATCGCCTGATTCGAGATTGCAGCCGAAACAGGTGTTTCCATGACTTTCACTCTCAATGCTTACTACACACTGATTGCCGCCACGTTCGTGCTTTTGCTGGGGCGCTGGCTGGTGGCGCGGGTCAAGCCTTTGCAGGACTTCAACATTCCCGAGCCGGTGGCGGGCGGGCTGGTGGTGGCCGCCGGCCTGTTTTTGCTGCACCTGGCGTATCCGGTCACGCTGTCGTTCGACAGGCCGCTGCAAAACGCCTTCATGCTGGCGTTTTTCGCCTCCATCGGCCTGTCGGCCGACTTTGCCCGGCTGCGCCATGGCGGTCAGCCGCTGGTCATCTTCTTGCTGCTGGTGGCCGGGTTCATCGCGGTGCAGAACACGGTGGGCATGGGCATGGCTTCGCTGCTGGGGCTGGACCCGCGCCTGGGGCTGGTGGCGGGCTCCATCACCCTGACGGGCGGCCACGGCACGGCGGCGGCCTGGGGGCAGACGCTGGAAACCCGCTACGGCGTGCAAGGCGCCATCGGGCTGGGGGTGGCCTGCGCCACGTTCGGCCTGGTGCTGGGCGGGCTGATCGGCGGGCCGGTGGCGCGCTGGCTGATCCGCTTTACCAAGGTGCCGCCTGGGCGCGCGGGCGGCGGCAACCCGCAGTTCGACGTGGCGTTCGAGCACCCGCACAACGTGCGGCTGATTACCGCCAGCTCCGGCATGGAAACGCTGGCCATGTTCGCCGCCTGCCTGGCGTTTTCCGACGTGATGGCGCGCGTGACGGCAGGAACCGCCATTGAGCTGCCGCAGTTCGTCTGGGCGCTGGCCGGCGGCGTGCTGGTGCGCAACAGCCTGGTGCTGCTGTTCAAAGTCAACATGTTCGACCGCGCGATCGACGTGTTCGGCAACATCGCCCTCTCTCTGTTTCTGGCCATGGCGCTGCTGTCGCTGCGCCTGTGGGAGCTGGCGGGCCTGGCCGGGCCGGTCATGCTCATCCTGGCCGTGCAGACCGTGGTCATGATGCTGTATGCCGTGTTCGTAACCTTCCGCTTCATGGGCGCGGATTACGACGCGGCCATTCTGGCGGCGGGCCACTGCGGCTTTGGCATGGGCGCCACGCCCACGGCCATTGCCAACATGC
>RQYR01000081.1 GCA_003859965.1 Comamonadaceae bacterium OH2545_COT-014
ACTCGCCAGAACCACCTGCCGGACACGCAAAAATCACCTGCCGGCCATGCCACAACCAGTTGGGGAACACTTCGGAATCACCTGCCGGTCATGCCAAAATCACCTGCCAACTACGCCAGTACCACTTGGCGGACACTGTGGAAACACCTGTCGGGCCGGCCGGAACCACATCTCAGACGTGCCAGAACCATGTGCATGAGATGCTGGAACCACACCCCGAACAGACGGAAAACACCTGCCAGACCCGTCTGAACAACCTGCCGAGCACGCCGGAGCCACCTGCTCGACTCGCCAGAAACACCTGCCGGACACGCCAAAATCACCTGCCGGGTACGCCAGAACCACCTGGCGGACACTCTGAAATCACCTG
>RQYR01000082.1 GCA_003859965.1 Comamonadaceae bacterium OH2545_COT-014
ATCGCGCAGGCTGGCCGTGGTGCGCTGGCCGTCCAGGCTGGCAAAGACCAGCGTGGGCGTCACCACTTCCACCGGCATCGGCGCGGCTGCCGTCGCGCCCGCTGCCGTGGCCTCGATCTGCGTGGTGCCCACGTCCACGCCTGTGATGGGTACCGCCGCCTCGCTGCGGCCCGCCGGAATCGTCACCGTCGCCGGTACGCGGCACACGCTCTCGGCCACGCACCGCAGGTTTACCGTCACTTCATCGGCTCCGCTGCTGACCTGGCCGTTGACCAGCCGCTGCACGCGCAGCTCCCAGCCGTACCAGGTGTTCGTGTACAGACCCTTGCCTACCACCACCTTCGGGTGGCCT
>RQYR01000083.1 GCA_003859965.1 Comamonadaceae bacterium OH2545_COT-014
AGGCCTGTGAAACGCAGTTTCTTTGCAGGCCTGATCTGGCTGAAGTAGGACTTCTGCTCTGGGTGTGCTACTTTGCCCTAGAGCTGAAAGGCACAACGTGCAGGCTTCTTTCCAAAGGGCGAGTTGGGCCCCACAGCATCTTGCTTCCAGCTCTTTGGGAAGCTAAGAAACAACTCGCTCTGCACAGTGCTCTTACAGCCTACCGGGAACATCTCTTCCAAAGGCCTGTGAAACGCAGTTTCTTTGCAGGCCTGATCTGGCTGAAGTAGGACTTCTGCTCTGGGTGTGCTACTTTGCCCTAGAGCTGAAAG
>RQYR01000084.1 GCA_003859965.1 Comamonadaceae bacterium OH2545_COT-014
TTACCGAAGCTGTGGATACCTTTATAGGTATGGTAGGAGAGCGTTCTATGTGTGATGAAGGTATACCGTGAGGAGTGCTGGAACGCATAGAAGTGAGAATGCCGGTATGAGTAGCGAAAGACAGGTGAGAATCCTGTCCACCGTAAGACTAAGGTTTCCAGGGGAAGGCTCGTCCGCCCTGGGTTAGTCGGGACCTAAGGAGAGACCGAAAGGTGTATCCGATGGACAACAGGTTGATATTCCTGTACTAGAGTATGTAGTGATGGAGGGACGCAGTAGGCTAACTAAAGCAGACGAT
>RQYR01000085.1 GCA_003859965.1 Comamonadaceae bacterium OH2545_COT-014
TGTGGCCCAACGCCCGCATCTCCGTGATGGGCGGCGAGCAGGCCGCCAGCGTGCTGGCCACCGTCAAGCGCGACGGCATCGAGGCCAAGGGCGGCCAGTGGAGCGCCGAGGAAGAAGAAGCCTTCAAGGCCCCCATCCGCCAGCAATACGAAGAGCAGGGCCACCCCTACTACGCCAGCGCCCGCCTGTGGGACGACGGCGTGATCGACCCCATCGACACCCGCCGCGTGCTGGCCCTGGGCCTGTCGGC
>RQYR01000086.1 GCA_003859965.1 Comamonadaceae bacterium OH2545_COT-014
ATCTGGCAGGCGGAAGTCACAAATGCCAGCTTGACGGCAACGGATACCAGCTATCACTATCTGCACACCGACCACCTGGGCACGCCGCAGCTGGAGACGACGAAGGAAGGGCAGACGAGCTGGAAGGCCCAATCGGAAGCCTTCGGGGCGGCCGGCATCATCCAGAGCCAGACAACGATCGAGATGAACCTCAGGTTCCCGGGGCAGTA
>RQYR01000010.1 GCA_003859965.1 Comamonadaceae bacterium OH2545_COT-014
ACGTGCCATCGGCGTAGTCTCCTATGCGGGAAATACGTTGATGGCCGCATAACCATATAGTTCAATTCATTTTTGAGACAACACACTAGATTGCTATTTAAAAAAGAGCTGCTTGGGCAATATCTGCCTGCCCTGGCAGCCTTTTTGATGCGGATACCGCCGCCTCGGCGCATTGCCGCGCCGCGCCGGGGGCGGGCCGGTGGTCGGCCAGCACGACGAAGGGCAGCACGCGCCGCACGGGCACGCGCAGGCTGCGCAGATCCAACGCGCGCAGCGGGCGCACGCGGCGCGCGGCCAGCAGGCGCTGCACGCTGCGCACGCCCAGGCCGGGCACGCGCAGCAGCAGCTCGCGCGGGGCGTGGTTCAGGTCCACCGGAAAGCGCTCGGGGTGCGCCAGCGCCCAGGCCAGCTTGGGGTCCACGTGCAAGGCCAGCATGCCGCTGGCGGCGGGGGTGATCTCATGCGCGGCAAAGCCGTAAAAGCGCATCAGCCAGTCGGCCTGGTAGAGCCGGTGTTCGCGCAGCAGCGGCGGGGCCTGCGCGGGCAAGGCGGGCGCGGCGTGCGGGATGGGGCTGAAGGCCGAGTAGTACACGCGCCTGAGGCGGTAGCCGCCATACAGCTCGGCGCTGGTGGCGAGGATTTGCGCGTCGCTGGCGCCGTCGGCGCCCACGATCATTTGCGTGCTTTGGCCGCCGGCGGCAAAGCCGGGCGCCTGGGCGCGGCGCGGGCGGGCGCCGGGCAGCAGGCGGATGGGCTGGGCGGCAGCGGCGCGGCGCTCGGCCCGGGCCTGGTCGATGCACTGGCGCAGCAGCCCCATGCTGTGGCGGATGCGGCTGGCGTTTTTCTCGGGGGCCAGCGCGTTCAGGCCGGCCTGCGTGGGCAGCTCGATGTTGACCGACAGGCGGTCGGCCCAGCGCCCGGCCGCCGCCAGCAGCTCGGGCGAGGCGTCGGGGATGGTCTTGAGGTGGATGTAGCCGCGAAAGTCGTGCGTCTCGCGCAGCGTGCGCGCCACGCGCACGAGCTGCTCCATGGTGTAGTCGGGGCTCTGGATGACGCCGCTGGAGAGAAACAGCCCGTCAATGCAGTTGCGGCGGTAGAAGTCCAGCGTGAGGTTCACCACCTCCTGCGGGGTGAAGCGGGCGCGCCGCACGTCGCTGCTGCGGCGGTTGATGCAGTACTGGCAGTCGTACAGGCAGAAGTTGGTGAGCAGGATTTTCAGCAGCGAGACGCAGCGCCCGTCGGGCGTGAAGCTGTGGCAGATGCCCGTGCCTTCGTGGCTGCCCATGCCGCCCTGGCCGCCACCGGCCTGGAGGGAATGGCGGCGCGTGCCGCCGCTGGCGGCGCAGCTGGCGTCGTACTTGGCGGCATCGGCCAGAACAGCGAGTTTTTCGGCAATATCCACTGTTTAAATATACAGCTCACACCCAAGCATCCGCAATGTCTTTTGTCGCATGGTGCGCTACCAGCTGATTGGGGTATAGCGCGCAAGCCCGGTCATGCGCTTTTGACGCAAGCCAGAGCCTTGGTCACCCGGCCCTTGCAGCCAGGGCTGCTGAAGAATGACCCGGGCAGTACAGTCCGCTTGCTATGGCCCGGCGTGGAAAAGCGCGCGCCTTGCCACAGCGGCGCGCAGGGTAGCCATGGCAGGCATTGCCCCCTTCCTGCACCCTTCCGGGTGGCATTGGGGCGCACGGCGCAGCAGCCAAGGTGGCGATAATCGCGCGTTTCTTTTTCTTGCAACTTTTTGCCAAAGAGGATCGCCATGCTGGTGAGCTTCATCGTCCTGTACATGCTGGTATCCGTGGCCGTGGGCCTTTACGCCGCGCGGCGCGTGCATAACACAGCGGATTACGCTGTAGCGGGCCGCAGCCTGCCGCTGGCCGTGGTGATTGCTACCACCTTTGCCACCTGGTTCGGCTCCGAGACTGTGATGGGCGCGCCCGCCGTGTTCATTGAAGGCGGCCTGGGCGGCGTGGTGGAAGAGCCGATTGGCTCTGGCCTGTGCCTGGTGCTGGTGGGCTTTTTCTTCGCACGCAAGCTGTACCAGCAGAACATCATCACGCTGGGCGACTACTACCGCCAGCGCTTCGGGCGCGTGGTGGAGGTGCTGTGCTCCATCATCATCATCTTCAGCTACCTGGGCTGGGTGGCGGCGCAGATCACGGCGCTGGGACTGGTGTTCAACCTGCTGAGTCAGGGCGCCATCTCGCTGACCTGGGGCATGGTCATCGGCACGGCCGTGGTGCTGCTGTACACGCTGTATGGCGGCATGTGGTCGGTGGCGCTGACTGATTTCGTGCAGATGATCATCATCGTGCTGGGCCTGCTGGCCATTGCCTGGTTCGCCGCCGGCATGGCGGGCGGCGCGGGCAAGGTCATCGAATACACCGCGCGCGAGGGCAAGTTCCAGTTCTGGCCCACCGGTGGCCTCAAGGAATGGCTGTTCTTCATCGCCGCCGCCATCACCATGATGCTGGGCTCCATCCCGCAGCAGGACGTGTTCCAGCGCGTCATGTCCTCCAACAGTGTCGAGACCGCGCGGCGCGGCCCCATCATTGGCGGCTCGCTCTACATCCTGTTCGCCTTCGTGCCCATGTTCATCGTCATGGCGGGGTTGATGGTCATGCCCGAGGCCGGCGCGGTGCTGGCTGACGACCCGCAGAAAGTGCTGCCCACGCTGGTGATGAAGCACATGCCCGTGCTGCTGCAGGTGGCCTTCTTTGGGGCGCTGCTGTCGGCCATCATGTCCACCGCCTCGGCCACGCTGCTGGCGCCGGCCACCACTTTTGTCGAGAACATCCTGCGCAACCTGCGCCCCGGCATGACCGACGCGCACACGCTCAAGGCCATGCGCGTGAGCGTGCTGGTGTTCACTATCTGCGTGCTTACCTACGCCATCACCATGGAAGGCTCCTCCATTTTCGAACTGGTCTCCGGCGCCTACCAGGTGCCGCTGGTGGGCGCCTTCGTGCCGCTGGCCTTCGGCGTGTACTGGAAGCGCGCCACCACCCAGGGCGCGCTGCTGGCCGTGGTCATGGGCATTGGCGTGTGGCTGCTGTTCGTGGCCAGCCCCATGCTGAATGAGGCCTTCCCGCAGCAACTGGCGGGCGTGCTGGCCGCCGTGGCGGGCATGCTGTTCGGCTCGCTGGCGCCGCAGTGGCTGCCCGATCACAAAGACAAGGCGCCGCATTACGAAGGCAGCGCCGCCTGATACGTTTTGAATAACTTTGACGCCGCCGCCAGCCTGGCGCGGCGTCAAGCTATCAAAAGCGTAGTTTTCCGCACCGCAAGGCTTCGCCTTCCGCATGGCGAACTGCCGGAGTGCAAAAATTCGCAGGTCGAAACCCGCTACACGGCCCCTTCAGCTATCTTTTTGGTAGCTTTCAAGGCTTATGTATCGGTCCTAAAAGCCAAAAAAGACACTGAAGAACTGCCCGCCAGACGCCCCTGTTTCAGGCTGTGTTCTGCTTTTCCAACCGGTTGCCTCCGCGCGGGGGCAGCCCGTTCTTGCAGCCCCGTTCTTGCGGGCTGTTTCCGCACCTTTGATTGCCGTGGAGTTTGAAACATCATGAAACGCGATGCCCTTGCCGCCACCATGCCCGCGCTGGCCGTCCAGCCCATCAGCCAGGACGTGCTGGCCGAGAAATACCTCAAGCACGGCGAGAGCACGCAAGACGAGTTGTTCGCCCGCGTGGCGCGCGCGCTGGCCGCGGCCGAAAAGCCGGCCGTGCGCGCCGAGTGGGAGGCCAAGTTTCTGGCCAACCTGCACGCCGGCGCCATTGGCGCCGGGCGCATCATGAGCGCGGCCGGCACCGACATCCAGGCCACCCTCATCAACTGCTTCGTGCAACCCGTGGGCGACTGCATCCAGGGCGAGGATGACGACGGCTACCCCGGCATTTACGAGGCGCTGCGCGAGGCCGCCGAAACCATGCGCCGGGGCGGCGGCGTGGGTTACGACTTCAGCCGCATCCGCCCCAAGGGCGCGGAGGTCAAGGGCACGCACTCCATCGCCTCCGGCCCGTGCAGCTACATCAACGTGTTCGACCAGAGCTGCTCCACCGTGGAAAGCGCAGGCAGCCGCCGTGGCGCGCAAATGGGCGTGCTGCGCATCGACCACCCGGACGTGCTGGACTTCATCACCGCCAAGCGCACGCCCGGGCGCTGGAACAACTTCAACGTCTCCGTCGGCGTCACCGACGCCTTCATGCAGGCGCTGCAATCGGGCGCCGACTGGGAGCTGGTACACAAGGCGCGCCCCGGCCGCGCACTGGTGGCCGAAGGCGCGCACCAGCGCGCCGATGGGCTGTGGGTCTACAAGCGCGTGCCCGCGCGCGAGCTGTGGGACACCATCATGAAGTCGGCCTACGACTTTGCCGAACCAGGCATTCTGTTTCTTGATGCCATCCGCCGCGACAACAACCTGAGCTACTGCGAGCGCATCGAGGCCACCAACCCCTGCGGCGAGCAGCCGCTGCCGCCCTACGGCTGCTGCGACCTGGGCCCCATCATCCTCACGCGCTTCGTGCGCCATCCCTTCGGCGCGGGCGGCGAGGCCGCGTTCGACTTCGCCGCCTTCGAGCAAGTGGTGGCCACGCAAGTGCGCGCGCTCGACAACGTGCTGGACGTGACCTTCTGGCCGCTGGAACAGCAGCGCGCCGAAAGCGCCGCCAAGCGCCGCATTGGCGTGGGCTTCACCGGCCTGGGCAACACGCTGGCCATGCTCCGGCTGCGCTATGACCGCGCCGAAGGCCGCGAGATGGCCGCCCGCATTGCCGAGGCCATGCGCAATGCGGCCTACCGCGCCTCGGTCGAGCTGGCCCGGGAAAAAGGCACCTTCCCCCTGTTCGACGCCAAGCAGTACCTGGCCGAAGGCCGCTTCGCCAGCCGCCTGCCGGCGGACATCCAGGCCGCCATTCGCAAGCACGGCATCCGCAACAGCCACCTGCTGTCCATCGCCCCCACCGGCACCGTCAGCCTGGCCTTCGCCGACAACGCCAGCAACGGCATTGAACCGCCCTTTTCCTGGACCTACACGCGCAAGAAGCGTGAGGCCGACGGCAGCAAGAGCGAATACCAGGTGCAAGACCACGCCTGGCGTCTCTACCAGGCGCTGGGCGGCGACGTGAACGCCCTGCCCGACTATTTCGTCAACGCCCTGGCCATGACGGCCGAGGAACACGTGGCCATGATGGAGGCGGTGCAGCCCTTCATCGACACCTCCATCTCCAAAACCGTCAACGTGCCGGCCGACTACCCGTACGAGGACTTCAAAGACCTGTACGCCAAGGCCTGGCAGGCGCGCCTGAAAGGGCTGGCCACCTACCGCCCCAACAGCATCCTGGGCGCGGTGCTGGAGGCCGAACCCGCCCCCAAGGCCGAGCCATCCGCTGCTGCCGCCGCCCCCGCGCCAGCCAGCGACCCCATGCGCACGGTGATTGAAAAGCGCCCCGCCGGCGGCCTGCCCGCCGTGGCCGAGAAGATCGAATACTGGACCAGCGAAGGCCCGCAGCGGCTGTATTTGATCGTCACCTTCCTGCCCATGCCCAGCGCCGACGGCAAGGGCGTGGTGGAGCGCGCCATTGAATTTTTCATGCCCGTGGGCCAAAGCGGCGAGTCGCAGCAGTGGATCACCGCCACCATGCGCATGCTCAGCCTGGCCGCACGCGGCGGCTTTCTGGACCGCGCCCTGTCCGACATGCAGAAAGTCACCTGGGACCGCGGCCCCGTGCGCCTGGGCACCTACGAAAAGGCCGACGGCACCCACGTGCCGCGCTGGCACGACAGCGAGGTGGCCGCCATTGGCTACGCCATTGAAAACCTCATCGCCAAGCGGCAAGAGGCCGCCCAGGCCAGCCTGTTCACGCCCGATGAGCTGCCCCGCGCCGAACCGGCCGTGGCTCCGGCGGCCAACGTGCCGCCAGGCGTGATGGCCGGCAAAAAATGCACCGAATGCGGCGCGCACGCCATGATCCGCAAAGACGGCTGCGACTACTGCACGCAGTGCGGTTTCGTGGGCAGTTGCGGCTAAGGCGCGGTAACGGCCCGGGGGAGGCCCGGCAAAGGCCCGGGTTAACGCGCCGCCCGAGCCGGGCTCGGCCTCTTGCCGCGTCGTGGCAAGAACCTGTTCAAAGTCTCGGCGCGAGCAGGCCACAAGCAGTTCGGGATGGAATGCAAGGCGCCGCCTCTTGCGCACATCACGCAGCCATCGCCCCAGCTATGGCGAGGCCTTGCAACGCAGCAGACCGCCCAAAGCCGCTTGAGCGACCGCCGCGCGCAGGGACTTTGAACAGGTTCCCAAAAGGCAGGCGTATGCCGCGCGCGCCGTCAGGCGTACTGCGGCGGCGGCATGGGGGCGCTGTCCAGCATGCCGCGCTGGCTTTCGGTCAGCTGAAGCGTTTCATGAATACGGTCTGCCACATACCAGCTTCCGCGCAGCTTGGCCTCCTCGGTAGAGGGCGCCAAGCGCGGCGTCAGGTGCAGATGAGGCACGCCACGCAGCAAGGCGCCCGGCTCCTGCAAGCGGGCATCGTCGCTGTCCATCACGCAGGCGCCCATGCGGCCGGTGCGCAGCGCATCGGCCAGTGCAGGCCACTGGAACAGGTCGGGGTGGCTGATACTCGTCCAGAGCTGGCCCGGCTTGCACGCCGCCAGCACACGCTCGCCAATCATGCCTTTGTAGCGTGAGGCATAGATCATCTGCACCGCCACCGCATCGGCCACTTCCAGCATTTCAGGCAGCGCCAGCGGCTGAACACCCAGGCGCTGCCACAGCTCGGCCGTGCGGTGCACGGCGGGGTCGTAGCCCACCACGCGCGCGCCCAGCGACACCAGCATGGTGGCCAGCAAGTGCGCCGCCGGCCCCATGCCGAACAGGGCAATCACGCTGTCGTTGATCTCCCGGCCTGGGCGCGGCACGGTGTCGCGCATCAGACCCGGGCGCAACAGGGACAGCAGCGCGCCCAGCTGAAATTCCGCATTGGCACGCACTGCCGCGTTAGTGGCCTGCACCACGCGGATGCGGCGCCGCTGGCAAGCATGAAAGTCGATGTTTTCACCGTCGTCATGCAGGCGGCCAATCACGGCCAGACGCGGCGCGAAATCAAGCAACTGGCTGTTGACCTTGACATGCGGCGGCACCACCAGGGCTTCGGTCTTGTAGAGCTGGCCACGCAGTGCGCCCGCATCGTGCGCCAGTTGTGGCTGATAATCGACGTGGTGCCGCTCTTCAAGCCATTGCCGCGCGTCAGGCGCCAAGTCTTCTAGCAGCAGGATTTCCAATTTCTGATCTCCCTAGCCCTTTGGCGAGCCGTTTTTCGTGTGTTCCAGCGCATGGGCTGCGTTTGCTCGCAAGGGTGCCAACTTTACCATTCACCACGCGCCCCCCATGCCAAACAGCAGCCTGTCCGCCAGCTCCGTGACCACCGCCGTTTTCCCCGTGGCGGGCCTGGGCACGCGCTTTCTGCCCGCCACCAAGGCCAGCCCCAAGGAAATGCTGCCCATTGTGGACAAGCCGCTCATCCAATACGCCGTGGAAGAAGCCTACGCGGCGGGCGTGCGCCACATGGTGTTCGTGACCGGGCGCAGCAAGCGCGCCATTGAAGACCATTTCGACACCGCCTACGAACTGGAAAGCGAACTGCAAGCCGCCGGCAAGGCCGAACTGCTGGCCCTGGTGCGCGCCGTGCAGCCCGCCGACATGGACTGCACCTACGTGCGCCAGCCCCGTTCACTGGGCCTGGGCCATGCCGTGCTGTGCGCCGAACACATCGTGGGCCGACAGCCTTTTGCCGTGCTGCTGGCCGACGACCTGATGGTCGGCCCGCCCGGCGGCCTGCCGGTGCTGGCACAAATGGTGCAGGCGCATGCGGCGCTGGGCCGGTCGGTGCTGGCCGTGCAGGAAGTGCCAGCCGAGCATGTGCGGCGCTATGGCATTGTGGCCGGGCAGCCGGCAGGCGAACAGTTGCTCTCCATCGAACGTATCGTGGAAAAACCCGCCCCCGAGCAAGCGCCCTCACGCATGGGTGTGGCCGGCCGCTACGTGCTGACGCCGCGCATCTTCGATGAACTGCGCACCCAGCCGCCGGGCGCTGGCGGCGAGATCCAGCTCACCGACGCCATTGCACGGCTGATGGAAAAAGAGCGTGTTTACGCTTATCAATACAAGGGAAAGCGCTACGATTGCGGTAGCAAAGAAGGTTTTCTGCAAGCCACGGTGGAACTGGCGTTGCAACATCCGCAAATGGCGGATGGTTTTCGCCGCTACCTGCAGACACTGGCGCTCTGAGCACCTGTTCAAAGTCCCTGCGCGGCGGGCAATGAATCGGATGGGGGCGGTCTGCGGCTTTGCGTCTTGCACCCCATCCCAAACCGCTTCTTGCCCACGCGCGCCGAGGCTTTGAACCGGTTCTGAGAACAGACCTGATGGAAAAAGCCTGCCTCCCGCCCCAAGCGGGGCTGCGGCCATAGCCCAGGCATCGCTCAAGAGCCAGACAAGTCGGAGGCAAGCGGAAGCGCTTTTTCTTCAGCGCTTCAGCGCCGCCGAAGCACGTGCGTGAACTCGCCCTGCGCCTCGCTTTGCGCCACCAGGGCATTGCCTGTCTGCTCGGCAAAAGCTTGAAAATCCCTGGCCGAGCCGGGGTCGGTTGACAGCACTTTGAGCAGCTGGCCGCTTTGCAGCTCAGCCAGCGCTTTCTTGGCTTTCAAAATAGGCAGCGGGCAGTTCAGGCCACGCGCATCCACTTCCTTGGCAATGTCCATGGTCATCCGATTTCAAGGCCGGGCCGTGCGCCAGCCCGTATGGCCAGCCGCCCCCAATGCATATCAATGCTCATATTTCAATAGCACATCAGGACGTATCTACGGCCCAAAACGGCTTTTTTCACTATTGTCACGCAGGAAACACTCCGGTGGACAGATAGCGGTCTCCGCGATCACACACCACGAACACGATCGTGGCGCCCTGCTCCCGCGCCGCAATCTGCTGCGCGGCCCAGCAAGCGCTGCCAGCGGAGATGCCGGCAAAAATTCCCTCCTGCCGCGCCAGCTGGCGGCAAGTGTCCTCGGCATCGCCTTGCGTTACCGGCATCAGCTCATCCACGGCAGACGGGTCGTAAATACGCGGCTCATAGGCCTTGGGCCATTGGCGGATGCCGGGAATGCGCGCGCCTTCCGCCGGATGCACGCCAATCACCCGCACCGCCGGGTTGCGCGCCTTCAGGTAACGCGACACGCCTGTCACGGTGCCGGTGGTGCCCATCGCACTCACGAAATGTGTCACGCGCCCGCCTGTCTGCTCCCATATCTCGGGGCCAGTGGTGTCGAAGTGGACATCCGGGTTGTCGGCATTGGCAAACTGGTCCAGCACGCGCCCCTTGCCCTGCCGCTGCATTTTCTCGGCCAGATCGCGCGCGTACTCCATGCCGCCCGAGCGGGGGGTCAGAATCAGCTCTGCCCCAAAAGCCTTCATGGTCTGGGCGCGCTCCACCGACAAGTCTTCCGGCATGACCAGCACCATGCGGTAGCCCTTGATGGCCGCCGCCATGGCCAGCGCAATGCCCGTGTTGCCGCTGGTTGCCTCTATCAGCGTGTCGCCCGGCTTGATTTCCCCGCGAGACTGCGCGCCGGCAATCATGGCCAGGGCCGGGCGGTCTTTGACCGAACCGGCGGGGTTGTTTCCCTCCAGCTTGCCCAGAATCACGTTGCCACGCGCGGCGTCGCCCGCCATTCGCTGCAAGCGCACCAGCGGTGTGCGGCCAACCGTGTCTTCAATCGTCAGGTAATTCATCTGCTGCCTTCATGCGGCAAGCAGCCGTGCGCCGCGCCCTGCGCGTCACGTTTTTTGCGGCCTGCCAATGTGCCATAATTATCGGCTTGTCTGACCCCGCTGCCCGGGTGGCGAAATAGGTAGACGCAGCAGACTCAAAATCTGCCGGTGGCAACACCATGCCGGTTCGATTCCGGCCCCGGGCACCAAGGCCAGCGCACTCAGGACAGCCTGTCAATTGCCTGAATGAAATCAAGCCGCCTTCGGGCGGCTTTTTCGCGTCTGGGAGCCAGAGCCCGGATCCCCTACCCGTTTTGCCCGGCCGTCGCGCCGCCCTGGGGCGGTTTGGCTGCCTGGAAGGGCCGCCCCTTGAGCCGCGCGCCGGGCTGGATGTGGCGGTGGCCAAACCAGCCCTGGTTCATCTCAAGCACATAGCGCACGGGTTTGGCGGAGCAATGGCTGCGCTCGTCCAACGGCTGCATGTCTGCCAGGTTGACGATGGCGCCGTCATCGGCCACGAAAGCTACTGTCAGCGGCAGCAGCGTGTTTTTCATCCAGAAGCACTGCACGCCAGGCTGCTCAAAGACGAACAGCATGCCTTCGTGCTGGGGCATCTCGCGACGGTGCATCAGCCCTGTTTGGCGTTGCGCGTGGGTTTGGGCCACCTGGGCCTCAATGCGGTGCATGCCGATCGTGAGCGTCACGCGCGGCAAATCCAGTTGTGGTTGACCAGAAGGCGCCGCTCCTTGCGCCCGTGCTGGCTGTGCAAGCGCCATGAATGAAGCCACCGTCAGTGCGGCGGGCAAGAAGTGAACGTGTTTTTTCATGAATGGATGACAACGCAATCGCGGAAACGGGGGGCAAAACGGAGCCTGGGCCCAGGGCCGAACCAGAACAAAAACGACCCGCATGCAGGCCGTGCGTGACGGGGCCACAGGTAGAATGCCGGGCGCTTGGGGGCGCTGCGCCCCATGTTTTTCACCCCCTTCATTTCGAGGAGACTTTTCAATGTACCAGCACATCAAGGTGCCTGCCCAAGGCGAAAAAATCACGGTCAATGCCGACATGTCCCTCAATGTGCCGGACCAGCCCATCATTCCCTATATCGAAGGCGATGGCACGGGCTTCGATATCACGCCGGTCATGCTCAAGGTGGTAGATGCCGCGGTTGAAAAAGCCTACGGCGGCAAGCGCAAGATCCACTGGATGGAGGTGTATGCCGGTGAAAAGTCCACCAAGGTTTACGGCCCCGATGTCTGGCTGCCCGAGGAAACGCTGGAAGCCGTGCGCGATTACGTGGTTTCCATCAAAGGCCCACTGACCACGCCCGTGGGGGGCGGTATCCGCAGCCTGAACGTGGCGCTGCGCCAGGAGCTGGATCTTTACGTCTGCCTGCGGCCCATCCAGTACTTCAAGGGCGTGCCCTCGCCCGTGAAAGAGCCGGAAAAGACCAACATGGTCATCTTCCGTGAAAACAGCGAGGACATTTACGCCGGCATCGAGTTCGAGGCCGAGAGCGAGAAAGCCAAGAAGCTCATCAAGATCCTGCAGGACGACTTCGGGGTCAAGAAAATCCGCTTCCCCGAAACCTCGGGCATCGGCGTCAAGCCCGTCTCGCGCGAAGGTACCGAGCGCTTGGTGCGCAAGGCCATCCAGTACGCTATTGACAACGACAAGCCCAGCGTGACGCTCGTGCACAAAGGCAACATCATGAAGTTCACCGAAGGGGGGTTCCGCGACTGGGGCTACGCCTTGGCCAAGAAGGAATTCGGTGCGGTGGAAATCGACGGCGGTCCGTGGTGCAAGTTCACCAACCCGAAAACGGGCAAGGACATCATCATCAAGGACTCGATCGCCGACGCCTTCCTGCAACAAATCCTGCTGCGCCCGGCCGAGTACAGCGTGATCGCCACGCTCAACCTCAACGGTGACTACATTTCCGACGCACTGGCCGCGCAGGTGGGCGGCATCGGCATCGCGCCCGGCGCCAACCTGTCTGACCGCGTGGCCATGTTCGAGGCCACGCACGGCACCGCGCCCAAGTACGCGGGCAAGGATTACGTGAACCCCGGCTCCGAAATCCTCAGCGCCGAAATGATGCTGCGCCACATGGGCTGGAAGGAAGCGGCTGATCTCATCATCAGCAGCATGGAAAAGTCCATCCAGAGCAAGAAAGTCACCTACGACTTCGCCCGCCTGATGGAAGGCGCCACGCAAGTGAGCTGCTCCGGCTTTGGCCAGGTGATGATCGAAAACATGTAAGCACACGGCTTACCGGCGCGCCTGATGGGCCGCCTCCTTGCGGCACGCATGAACCACGCGCCCCTGGCCACTTTCTGGTAGCGGCCCAGGGGCGCTTTTTCACGGGCGCCGCACAGTGCCCCGCCCTGCCCCTGCCAAATGCTGCTGCTTGGCTGGCGTTTGGCTGCCACCGTAAAATTAGCTACCGGGCCCAAGTTTTTCTGGCCCGGTTTTTTGTGGCCGCGCGCCACATAAGAACCTGTTCAAAGTCTCGGCGCGAGTGGGCAGCAAGCGGTTTGGGATGGGATACAAGGCGCAAAACGCCGCCAATAGCACGGGCTATTGGCCAGTTTTGCAACGCCGCAGACCGCCCAAATCCGCTGGATGGCCCGCCGTGCAGGGGCTTTGAACAGGTTCTAAAAACCGGCCGCCGGACCAAGCGCCCACCTGTGCAATCAACCTGATGGAGCTTGGAAACCGCATGGAAATCTTTGACTACGACCATGTGCTGCTGCTGCCGCGCAAGTGCCGCGTGCAAAGCCGCAGCGAGTGCGACGCCTCGGTCGCCTTCGGCCCGCAGCGCTTTCGCCTGCCCGTGGTGCCGGCCAACATGAAAACCGTGGTGGATGAACGCACCTGCCAATGGCTGGCGGCCAACGGCTATTTCTACGTCATGCACCGCTTTGACCTGGACAACGTGGCCTTCACGCGCGACATGAAAACGCGCGGCCTCATGGCCAGTATCTCGCTGGGCGTGAAAGCGCCCGACTACGCCACGGTGGACCAGCTCGCCGCCGAAGGCCTGGCGCCGGAATACATCACCATCGACATCGCGCACGGCCACGCCGACACGGTGCAGAAGATGATTGCCCACCTCAAGAACCGGCTGCCGCAGAGCTTCGTCATCGCCGGCAACGTGGGCACGCCCGAGGCCGTGATCGATCTGGAAAACTGGGGCGCCGACGCCACCAAGGTCGGCATCGGCCCCGGCAAAGTCTGCATCACGCGCCTGAAAACAGGCTTTGGCACCGGCGGCTGGCAGCTCAGCGCCCTGAAGTGGTGCGCGCGCGTGGCCACCAAACCCATCATCGCCGACGGCGGCATACGCAGCCATGGCGACATTGCCAAGAGCATCCGCTTCGGCGCCACGATGGTGATGATCGGCTCGCTGTTCGCCGGCCATGAGGAGTCGTCCGGCCGCACGGTGGAAGTGGACGGCGAGCTGTTCAAGGAGTATTACGGCTCGGCCAGCGACTTCAACAAGGGCGAGTACCGCCATGTAGAGGGCAAGCGCATTCTGGAGCCCATCAAGGGCAAGCTGGCCGACACCCTGGCCGAGATGGAACAGGACGTGCAAAGCTCCATCAGCTACGCCGGCGGCCGGCAGCTGATGGACATCCGCAAAGTCAACTACGTGATCCTGGGCGGCGACAACGCGGGTGAACACCTGCTGATGTAAGCCCGCCGACCTGCCCTGCCCCTTCCGCCGGTTCGGCCACTGTTTCGCCACCGCTGCGCCACCACACCGGCCAGGAGCCAATGGCCCGGCGGCGACAATCGCGCCCCATGACAACCGCCCCCACGCTGCCGCGCACCCGTTTCGTCCTCATCGGCACCAGCCACGCCGGCAACGTGGGCGCGGCGGCGCGCGCCATGAAGGTCATGGGGTTTGACGACCTGGTGCTCGTCGCCCCCCGCTGGCCCGACGTGCTGAGCCGCCCCGAGGCCATTGAGCGCGCCAGCGGCGCCGACGACGTGCTGCGCGCCGCCCGCACCGTGCCCACGCTGACCGAGGCCTTGCACGGCATGACCCACCTGTGCGCCACCGCCATGACCGCGCGCGACTTCGGCCCGCCCACGCGCAGCCCGCGCGCGCACTTCCAAACGCTCCTAAATAAAGAGCAAACAAACGTTTCCCTGCCTGCCCAAAGCCCCGCTCCAGCAGGCGTTGCTTTTCTCTTCGGCTGCGAACGCTACGGCATGCGCAACGAAGACGTTTACCGCTGCCATGTGGCGCTGAGCATCCCCACCAACCCAGCCTACGGTTCACTCAACCTGGCCGCCGCCGTGCAGCTCATCGCCTATGAGTGGCGGCAGGCGCTGGGCGGTTTTGATCGCGCCGGCCACGCCGCCGCGCCCGCACTGGCCGATGCCGCGCAAATTGACGGCATGCTGGCGCACTGGGAGCAGGCGCTCATTCACCTCGGCTTTCTCGACCCTGCCGTGCCCAAAAAGCTCATGCCCCGCTTGCAGCAGCTCTCCAACCGTGCCCAGCCCACGCCGCAGGACATTCACATCCTGCGCGGCGTGGCCAAGGCCGTGCTTCAATCCACACCGCCCCGGCACTGATTCCCGCGCTGCCCACCATGCTCACCCGCATCCGCTCCTACATCCAGGCCATTCTTGAACGCGACCCGGCCTCCCGCAGCCACTGGGACGTGGTGTTTTCCTACCCCGGCTTTCATGCGCTGGTGCTGCACCGCGTGGCGCACGCGCTGTGGCGGCGAGGCTGGCTCTGGCTGGCGCGCTGGGTGTCGCACTGGGGGCGCTGGCTCACCGGCATCGAAATTCACCCCGGCGCCACCATTGGCGAGCGCGTGTTCATTGACCACGGCATGGGCGTGGTGATCGGCGAAACCGCCGAGATTGGCGACGACTGCACCATCTACCAGGGCGTGACCCTGGGCGGCACCTCGCTCGCCAAGGGCGCCAAGCGCCACCCCACGCTGGGCAAGGGCGTCATCGTGGGGGCCAATTCACAGGTGCTGGGCGGCTTCACCGTGGGCGACGGCGCCAAGATCGGCTCTGGCGCGGTGGTCACCAAGCCCGTGCCCGCTGGCGCCACCGCCGTGGGCAACCCGGCGCGCATCATCCAGGCCGAATCAGACGCCCGGCGCGAGGAAGCGGCCGCCCGCATGGGCTTTTCCGCCTACGGCGTCACGCAAAGCGATGACCCGGTGAGCCAGGCGCTGCGCGGCCTGATTGATGGCACCGCCGGACACGAGCATCAGATCGCCCTGCTCTGGCAAGCGGTGGAAAAGCTCTCGGCCCAGCTGAAGGACGCCGACTGCGTGCCGCGCGACGCGGCCCGCCGTGAACAGTTCGAGGCCGATCGGCTGAACGAGCTGGTGGGCAAATAAAGCGGCCTTTGCTTCCGGCTCCAGAGCCGGTTTCCGCCGCGTTCGCCAGCTTGGCCCAGCAGCTCTGTGCGCCCATGGCCAGAAGGCCCGCCGCCAGTGACCACGGCCAGACTTGGCCGGGCAGCACACGCATAGGTTCGCCACCACTCCGACCAACCCGTTTAATCAAAATTCATAGCGCCTCAGGCCGTATCTACGGCCCAAAACGCCATTTTTTCTTTCATCATGGGCAAGCATGGGCTGTGCCCCGCGTGCGTGATCCGCACGCATGATCCGTGTGGGCCAGCCCTGCCGCGCCCAGGCAGGTGCTCACGCCGGTTCTGCCGCAGGGCCCCCTGCCGGTGACAGGCACGCCAGCGCGTGCGCGGCAATGGCCGGGCCGGCCTGCTCCGGGCTGTAGTGGCCCGCGCCTTCCAGCGGCCACAGCGGCGGCTGGGCGGGCAGCAAGCGTTGCAGCGCCTGCATGGCGGCGGGGCCAAACAGCGCATCCGGCGTGCCGCAGGCCAGCAGGGCCGGGCCTTGCCACCCCTGCCAGAAGGCGCAGGCGGCGGCCAGGGCTGGGGCCATGGCGTCCGCCGTGGGGGCGCAAGCGCCACCGCCCGGCAGCGCAGCGCCCAGGCCGGGTGCCAGTTGCGCGGCAGCGCGCAGGGCGGCGCGGTGCCCGGCATCAGGGAACGGCGCTTCATACGCGGCCAGCGCCCCGGCCGGCGGCACGGGCAGGCGCTGGCGGCGCGGGCGACCCTGCTGGCGCGGCGCGGCGGGGGCAGCCGCTTGTTCCGCGTTGGGCGCGGCAGCCGCCGCCGCACTGGCGGGCGCGGGCGCAAGCGCGGTGTTGATGGCCAGCAGCGCGGCGTAGCGCGCCGGAGCGGCGGGCGGCAGCGTCAGCCCCAGCGGGCCGCCCGTACCGTGCAGCGCCAGCGCCACGCGCTGCAAGTCAAGCCGCTCCACCAGTTCCAGCAAGACCTGGCGGTGCCAGTCAAAGCGGTGGGCCAGCTCCTTCTTGGGTTTGTCGCTCTGGCCCAGGCCAATCAAATCGGGCGCCACCACGCGGTGCCCGGCGGCCAGAAAGGCGGGAATCATGTGGCGCCACAGGTGGCTCCAGACGGGCGGGCCGCTCAGGCACAGCCAGGTCAGCGGGGCCTGGCGCGGGCCTTCGTCCAGATAGCGCAGGCGCAGGCCGGCCAGCGCGGGCAAATCGCTCACGGCATGGCGCGGCCACGGGTCGCCGGGCAGATGGGCGAAACGCGCCGCAGGCGTGCGCAGCGCATCGGGCCGCAGCGGTTCCGGGTTGGCCCGGCGCGGCTTGAAAAAGGCATGCAGCAAGGCGGCGCTGTCGGCCGCCAGCACGCCGCCTTGCACGGCGGTGTGGTGGTTCAGGCGCGGCTCGGCAAACAGGTTGAGTACCGAGCCGGCGGCGCCCGTGCGGGGGTCGGCCGCGCCATAGACCACGCGCGCCAGCCGCGCGTGCAGCATGGCGCCGGCGCACATGGGGCATGGCTCCAGGGTGACGTAGAGCGTGCAGCCGTCCAGCCGGTAGTTGCCCAGCGCCTGGGCGGCGGCGCGCAGCGCCCGCATTTCGGCATGGGCGCTGGGGTCGTGCGTGGCCACCGGGGCATTGCCCGCGCGGGCGACGCAGCGCCCGTCTTTCACCACCACGGCGCCCACCGGCACCTCGCCCGCGGCAGCGGCGGCGCGCGCGGCGGCCAGGGCTTCTCGCATCCAGTGCGCATCATCAGGCGGGGAAGGGGCAGACATCGGATTGCTATACAAAAAGTAGCTTCTATCGCTTAACTGGTTTGCCGCAACGGCCTTTTCCATTGAAAAGACTCGCGGCGCCTGTGCAGCGCCCCGCCTGCGCATGCATATGGGCCATGGGCGCAAGCGGTGTTGGGCGGCGCTCAGGCATCAAGGCGTATCGTCCGGCATGCGGGCGCGGCCCTGTTGCAGAGCTTCTTCCAGCGCCTTCTGGTAATGCTGCGGGCGTTGCAGCGCGGCCGGCCCGCGCGCGTGGCCGGCGTCCGCAGCCGCCTCCGCGCCTGATGCCGGGGCCGCCACAGCCGGTGCAGGCTCGGGTCGCGCGCCCAAGCCTTTGGCAGCCTGGCCAGCCAGCTTGCCAACAACGGCCAGCACCACCAGCAGGCCGAGCAGGCCAAACACAAAACGGCTCATGATTCAGTGGCTCCTTGATCTGCCTGACTGTCCCCGGCGTGGCCGGGCACCATGCGCAGGGTGCGCATCCACGCGGCCAGCGCGCGCGCTTCAGGTGCGCCCCCGGCATAGGCGGCGTGCATGGCGTCATGGGCTTCGGGGCGGTGCTGGTTGAGTTTGAAGGTGCACTGCCAATGGGTCACATCGAGCTGGAAGGCGGCAATGCCAGCCAGCATCTGGCGCGTGTAGCGTTCAGGCAGGCTGCGCCATTGGGCGGCATAGGGCCGCTCATGACTGGCAATCAGGCGCTTGAGCAGCGCGTCCTTGGCGGCCTCGCCTTCCAGCAGCCGGGCCTGCACGGTGCAATGCACGGCCAGGTAATTCCAGGTAGGCACGCGCTCGCGGTCGGGGTAAACAGCGGGCGACATGTAGGCATGCGGCCCCATGAACACCGCCAGCGCGCGCGGCTGCCGCGCCAGCCAGCGCCAGTGCGGGTTGGCGCGCGCCATGTGGCCGTGCAGAACGAAGGCCGGCCCGCCCTCTGGCGGCGTTTGCCGCGCCTGTGGCTGGGGCGGCGCGGCCTCATGCACTTGCAGTTGCAGCGGCAGGTGCGTGACCAGCGGCAAGCCGTCGGGGCCATTGGAAACCAGGCTCGCCAGCGGGTGCTCGCGCATCAGCCGTGCGGCCAAGGCAGCATCGGTGCAGCGAAATGGCGGCGGGGCGTACATGGGGGGCTTACTGTACGCGTTGTACGCGTGCCCGCAGGCGCCATGCAGCAAGCGGCATGCAGCAGGTGGCATGAAAAAACGGAGCGGGCCGGGCCGGCGCACGGCGGCCCGTGAGCAAACGCCTCGCCTACACTGCCCGCCATGCCGATTGCCCCCCTTCCTCCAGACCACGGCGCCACGCCAGCGGCCGCCCCGCCTGCCGGCCGCTGGCGCCAGCGGCGCCTGTTCAGCCATGAACGCTTCACGGCCGCGGCGCCGCTGGCGGCGGTGCTGCTGTTTTTGGCGGCCATCGCGGCGTCGTTCTGGTATCTGCGCTCGGAGGAAGTGCAGCGCGAGCAAGAGGCTGTCAAGCGCGATCTGGAGTACGGCCAGCAGCGCCTGCGCCTGCGCCTGCTGGAGCGCCAGGAGCAGCTGATGCGGCTGGCGCGCGCCGCCGCCAGCGGGGAGCTGGATGCCTACGGCTTCGCTGGGCAGGCTGAAGCGCTGCTGGCGCAGTTTCCGGACCTGTTGGCGGTCAGCTGGATTGGCGCACAAGGGCAGGTGCAGGTCACGCAGGCCTCGCCCAGCCAACCTGCGGCGCGCGGCTGGATGCAGGGCGGCGCTCTGGCCCCCGGCATGGCCCGGGACACCTGGCAGCAGGCCCGCCGCCTACTGCAACCCGTTTACTCCCCCCCCGTCATGCCGGCCGACACCGGCCCTGGCGGCACGCCCGCCGCGCCGCCCTCGGCGCCGCCTTCGCTGCAGTTGCATGTGCCGCTGCTGCAAGGCGGCGAGTTCGGCGGCACGGTGCTGGCTGAATATTCGCTGGACGCCCTGCTGCGCTACGGCGTACCCGCCGAAGTGCTGGCGCGCTACGCCGTCGCCCTGCTGGACGGCCAGGGCGCCCTGCTGGCTGGCCAGAGCATTCCGGCCCGCCACGGGCTGGCCAGCTACCTGCCCTGGGCCAACCGCATCAACGCCTTCACATTGCCCGTGACCCCGCTGGCCAATGGCCTGGCGCTGCGCGCGCAAGCCTGGCGCACCTCGCAAAGCGTGGTGAGCAATGCCTTGTTCTGGCTGGTGGCGGCGCTGTCGGCGCTGACCGTGTGGATGCTCATCGCCAACTGGCGCCACACCCGCACGCGCCAGCAGGCGCAGGCCGCGCTGCTGGCCGAAACCACGTTCCGCCGCGCCATGGAAAACTCCATGCGCACCGGCATGCGCGCGCTCGACATGCAAGGCCGCATCACTTACGTCAACCCCGCTTTCTGCCAGATGACCGGCTGGAGCGAGGAAGAACTGGTGGGCTGCGCCGAGCCGTTTCCCTACTGGCCCGAGGGCGACCACGCCATGCTCTCGGCCCGCCTGCGCGACGAGCTCATGGGCAGCGCCAGCGCCACCGACTTCCAGATGCGCGTGCTGCGCAAAGACGGCTCGCTGTTCGACGCGCGCTTTTACGTCTCGCCCTTGATCGACGCGGCCGGCCGCCAAAGCGGCTGGATGGCGTCCATGACCGACATCACCGAGCCCAACCGCGTGCGGCGCGAGCTGTCGGCCTCGCACGACCGCTTCACCAC
Organism: Comamonadaceae bacterium OH2545_COT-014; assembly: GCA_003859965.1. Taxonomy (GTDB): domain Bacteria; phylum Pseudomonadota; class Gammaproteobacteria; order Burkholderiales; family Burkholderiaceae_C; genus Ottowia. Next base: position 19,580 of record RQYR01000010.1, read on the forward strand.
CGTGCTGGAGGCGCTGGACGCCTCCGTCTCCGTGGCCCCGCTGGGCAGCCAGGAGCTGCTGTTCGCCAACAAGCTCTACCGCCAGTGGTTCGGCGCCACCACGGCGGGCCACCTGGGGCTGGTGGCGCGCGCCGGCTCGCTGCAAGGCGCCACCGCCGCCGATGACGACGGCCAGGACGCCGTGGACGCCTTTGCCGGCATGCCCACCAGTGACCTGCCCGGCTCGCAAGCCGACAACGCCGAGATTTACCTGCCCGAGCTGGACAAGTGGCTGGAGGTGCGCTCGCGCTACCTGCACTGGGTGGACGGCCGGCTGGCCCAGATGGTGATCGCCACCGACATCACCGCGCGCCGCCTGGCCGAGCAGCGGGCCGAGGAACAGGCCGAACGCGCCGAAGCCGCCAGCCGCCTCATCACCATGGGCGAAATGGCCTCCAGCGTGGCGCACGAGCTGAACCAGCCGCTCACCGCCATCAGCAACTACTGCACCGGCATGCTCTCGCGCCTGCGCAGCGGCAGCATTGGCCCGCAGGAGCTGCTTGCCCCGCTGGAGAAAACCGCCCGCCAGGCCCAGCGCGCCGGCCAGGTGGTGCAACACATCCGCAGCTTCGTCAAGCGCAGCGAACCCAAGCGCCAGCTCACCTCGGCCGCCGCCATCGTCGAGGCGGTGATGGAGCTGGCCGAAGTGGAAGCGCGCCGCCGCCAGGTGCGCCTGACGCACCACGTCGCGCCGGGCCTGCCGCCGCTGCATGCCGACCCCATCCTCATCGAACAGGTGCTGCTCAACCTCATCAAGAACGCCGCCGAAGCCGTGGACGCTGCCCGCCGCCCGCCCGCGCAGCGCAGCGTGGAACTGCGCGTGACCGCGCTGGCCGCCGCGCCCGGCGCCAGCGGCCCGCCCGCCGTGCAGTTCAGCGTCACCGACAGCGGCACCGGCCTGCCGCCCGAAGTACTGGAACGCCTGTACGAAGCCTTCTTCTCCACCAAGCGCGAAGGCATGGGCATCGGGCTGAACTTGTGCCGCTCCATCGTCGAGTCGCACCAGGGCCGCATCGAGGCCGAGAACCTCTACAATGCCGGCCACATCGCGGGCTGCCGTTTCTCCTTCTGGATTCCAGCCGCTGCCGCCAGCGCCTGGCCAGAACCCGCAGATACCCTCCCCTCCCCCATCCCCGGATAAACAAAAGGCATGAGCCTGATCCCCAAGAAAGGCACGGTCTACGTCGTCGATGACGACGAAGCCGTGCGCGACTCCGTGCAGTGGCTGCTGGAAGGCAAGGACTTCCGCGTGCGCTGCTTCGAATCCGCCGAAACCTTCCTCTCCCGCTTCGACCCGCGCGAAGTGGCCTGCCTGCTGGTGGACATCCGCATGAACGGCATGAGCGGCCTGGAACTGCAAGACAAGCTGCTGGAACGCCAGTCCCCCCTGCCGCTGGCCTTCGTCACCGGCCACGGCGACGTTCCCATGGCCGTGGACACCATGAAAAAAGGCGCGCTGGACTTCATCCAGAAGCCCTTCAACGAAGAAGCCCTGGTCTCCCTGGTCGAACGCCTGCTGGCCCAGGCCAGCGCCGCCTTCGCCCAGCACCAGCAGGCCGCCAGCCGCGACGCGCTGCTGGCCAAGCTCACCGGCCGCGAGGAACAGGTGCTCGAGCGCATCGTCGCCGGCCGCCTGAACAAGCAGATTGCCGACGATCTGGGCATCAGCATCAAGACCGTGGAAGCGCACCGCGCCAACATCATGGAAAAGCTGGGCGCCAACACCGTGGCCGACCTGCTGAAAATCGCCCTGGGCCAAGGCACGCCCGCCGGCCGCTGACGGCAGCCGCTCACGGATGAGCGCAGGCACGGCCCGCCGAAAGCTATCAAAAAAGAAGCACCCAATGGCTTTATCACGGCCTTGAACGCCTTTTTCACTCACACTCTTGCAGACAGCCCATGACCGCCCAGCTCATCGACGGCAACGCCCTCGCCGCACAGGTCCGCAGTGAAGTCGCCCACCGCGTCACCGCCCTGAAAGCGCGCGGCGTGCAGCCGCACCTGGCCATCCTGCTCGTGGGCGACAACCCCGCCAGCCAGGTCTACGTGCGCAGCAAGGTTGCCGACAGCGAACAAACCGGGCTGCAAGCCACGCTGGAGCGCTTGCCCGCCGACACCACGCAAGCCGCGCTGCTGGCACGCATCGCCGCGCTCAACGCCGACCCGGCCGTGCACGGCATCCTGGTGCAACTGCCCCTGCCCGCCCACCTGGACGCGCAGGCCGTCATCGAAGCCATTGCCCCGCACAAGGACGTGGACGGCTTTCACGTCGCCAGCGCCGGCGCCCTCATGGTCGGCCAAAGCGGCTTTCGCCCCTGCACGCCCTATGGCTGCATGAAGATGCTGGAAAGCATTGGCTATGACCTGCGCGGCAAGCACGCCGTCGTCATCGGCCGCAGCAACATCGTGGGCAAGCCCATGGCCATGATGCTGCTGGCCGCCAACGCCACCGTCACCATCTGCCACAGCGCCACCGCCGACCTGGCCAGCCACACCCGCCAGGCCGACGTCATCGTCGCCGCCGTCGGCAAACGCCATGTGCTCACCGCCGGCATGGTCAAGCCCGGCGCCGTGGTCATCGACGTTGGCATGAACCGTGACGACGCCGGCAAGCTCTGCGGCGATGTGGACTTCGACCGCGTGAAAGACGTGGCCGGCTGGATCACCCCAGTGCCCGGCGGCGTCGGCCCCATGACACGCGCCATGCTGCTCGTCAACACCCTGGAAGCGGCCGAACGCGCCAGCGCCTGAGTGCACCGCCCTCTTGGCTGGTTCTACAGCAGCGCCCGCACCCAGCCCCTACGTCCAGCCCCTACACCCAGCGCCCCACCCGCGCCGCGTAGCGCGTGAACGCCTCGCCAAAGCGTTCCCGCATCACGCGCTCCTCCGGCTTGATCTGCAAGGCGTTGAGGGTCAGCACAAACAGCGGCAGCGCGGCAAAAGCGGCCGCGTGGCCCAGATAAACGCCCCAGCCGGCCAGCGCCAGCAGCATGCCCAGGTACATGGGGTTGCGGCTCAGGCGATACACCCCCGTGGTCACCAGCGCACGGGCGCGCGCTGGCGCCAGCGGGTTGAGCGTGGTACGAGCACGGCGAAATTCGCGCACTCCGGCCAATGCCAGGGCCACGCCAGCCAGCAGCAAGCCCAGCGCCAACCCCAGCGCCCAGGGGCGTTGCCCCCTTGGCCAGAGCTGCGCGGCGGGCCATGCACGCGCCACGCCCCACATCAGCAGGGCGAAGGCGGCGTCGATCACGGGCGGTGGAATGCGGTGGTGCAAACAGGGCGGCATGACAAAGCGGGTGAAACAACAGCTTGTTTGGGAAGCCGGAAAATTATCAGCAGATGCATGGCGTACGTTGTTCAGCCCAAGCGCGCGCGCCGGACGCCTGGGCGCGATGGGGTTCGCGATCTGCCCGCGCGGCCTGCCAACGGCTCATGCCCATGCCCTGCGGTTCTGGCGGCGATAACAGTGTCGCCCATGCCTGGCACGGCTCACGGCCCGCGACAGCGGCATCGGCATGACGTGCGTCAAGGCCGCCCGCCCGGCGGCCCGCTACGCTTGGCGACCTACGGCCTTGATGCCATCTCTTTTGCCTTTGCACACATGCCTACACTGATCTGGTCTGATGCGCTGTCAGTGGGCGTTGCCCCGATGGATGCCACGCATCAGGAGTTCATTGCCCTGCTGGCCGAGGCCGAAGCCGCCAGCGACGCCGACTTGCTGCCCCGATGGCAAGCACTGGTCATGCACACACAAGCCCATTTCGATGCCGAAGACCGCTACATGCGCGACACCCGCTTTTTCGCGGAAAACTGCCATACCACGCACCACAAGGCCGTGCTGGACGTGCTGCGCCACGGGCTGGCCCGTGGGCAGGCGGGCGATTTGGCCCCCATCCGGCAAATGACGCGCGAGCTGGCCACCTGGTTCGTGCACCACGCTGACACCATGGACGCTACCCTGGCCGGCCACTTGCAGCGTGTGGGCTACGACCCGGCCACGGGCCAGATCGCCTACCCCGAACACTTGCCACCGCAGGCCATCGCCGGCTGTGACGGCAGCGACCGCACCCCGCAGACCGACATGACCGCCACCAGCAGCGCCACGGCATGAAGCGGCGCAGCATGCCGCCCGCCAGGCACCTGCCAGCCCCGACGCCTGCCGGCGTCCATGCCGGCTGGGTGCGACGGGCCTTGGTGTAGCGTATCGAACATGGAACACTGGCTGATCATTGCGCTGGCGCTGGCCGTGGCGCTGCTCATGGCCCCTTGGCGCCTGCTGCGCAACCCGGGGCTCATCACGCCGCTGCTGGCGGCGCTGGTCATTACCCCCTGGCTATGGGCGCTGCCCTGGCTGCACCAGATGCCGCTGCAATTGCAGCTCTCGGGCGCCTGCCTCATCACGCTGCTGCTTGGCTGGCCGCTGGCGGTGCCGGTGCTGTGCCTGGTGGCAGCACTGACAGGGCTGATCGCCCCCGTGGACTGGGCGCAACGTGCCAGCATGGCCGTATGGCTGGGGCTGGCGCCCGCCACGCTGTCGGTGCTGCTGGGAGCCGCGCTGCGGCGCTGGGCCGGCCCCAACATGTTCATCTACATCCTGGGCCGGGCCTTTCTGGGTACGGCGGTTTGCATGTTTGCCGCCGGGGCGCTGGCGCAGTATGTGGGACAGCAATCGCTGGCCCGCGTGGAACCCGGCCTGGCGCTGGTGGCGCGCTGGCTCATTGCCTGGGGCGATGCGTTCATGACCGGCGGCGCCACGGCCGTTTTCGTGGCCTTCCGCCCGCACTGGCTCGCCACCTGGTCTGACAAGCTCTACCTGACGCCGCGCCCCTGATGGGGTGCCCTTGTGTGCCCCTGCCACGCGCCTTGCCGGTGGCAGCGGATCACCTCCGCCACCCAGCGTGCAGCCTGGTTAACACGGCCTGTGGCGCAAGATGAAAAGGTACGGACAACCTGCCAGGTGGCCCCGCTCCGCGCCCGCTTCCGGGGTGGCCATTCAAGGGGCTGGACTGTCCAGCATCGTCTGGGTGTGACGCAAGTCGGTGCAGGCGATTTGGATGCGTGCGCCATGGTCAAAGACCATTTCATGCACGATCAGGCCATCATTCAGCCGCACCTCATGCAGCAGCAGATCGCCATGCCAATCGGCCGAATCCCCCTGAATCATGGTGTACTGGCGCACGCCCAGGTAGTGCAAATGAATCAGCCGGTCGTGCCAGGGGCCAAGCAGACGCAGGTGAATTTCGGTCTGGCGGATTTCCTGCCGCGAGCCGGTGGCGGTCTCCACCACGCGGCACTCTTGCAACCACGCATCGTGCAGGGATTGCCGGGCATCCAGGTTGTAATGCCGCTCATCCACGGCAAAGGCCCATACATGCGGTGGCAGTTGTGCGCGAATGCTGTCCAGATAGGCCTCGTAGGCAGTCCAGGTAATGTCGCCGTTGGCATTGCAGATGTAGTGCATGGTGGCTATTGGATCTGTTCTTGGGGAGTATGACCGCGCCATGCGCAAGCCACATGGCCACAACTCTTGTTTTGATCACTTGACAATCTTGGTGCGCCGGCCGCCGGGGCGTTTTTGTTCTCAACCGTTTCAATCGGGTCCGAATTGCCACTGGCGCTACGCAAAGTCGTAGAACCAGACATCAAACCCGTTCCAAGCGTCACGGTAGAACAAGAAAGGCTGGCCGTCGCTGGCCAAGCCAGTAACGTGGCGACGGCGCGCGGCTGGCGGCAAAACGCTCAACGCCTGACTTTCCATCGCCATCCATCGGCGGCCTGAGCGGCCCGTGCTGCGTCACTCACCCCTTCACGCACAGCACCTGCTTGAGCGTGTGCACCACGTCCACCAGGTCGCGCTGGGCGGCCATCACCGCGTCGATGTCCTTGTAGGCCATCGGGATTTCGTCGATCACGGCCTCGTCCTTGCGGCATTCCACGCCGGCGGTGGCGGCGATCTGGTCGGCCACGGTGAATTGCTTTTTGGCCTGGGTGCGGCTCATGGTGCGGCCTGCGCCGTGGCTGCAACTGTTGAAGCTGTCGGGGTTGCCCTTGCCGCGCACGATGTAGCTTTTGGCGCCCATGCTCCCCGGGATGATGCCCAGCCGCCCTTTTTCGGCATTGACTGCGCCCTTGCGGGTGACGAACACGTCTTGCCCGAAGTGGGTTTCGCGCTGCACGTAGTTGTGGTGGCAGTTGACCGCTTCCACGTGCGTGTCGAAGGGCTTGGCGATGACGTTGCGCAGCGCGTGGATGACGCGCGTCATCATCACCTCGCGGTTGGCGGCGGCAAACTTTTGCGCCCAGCCCACGGCCTGCACGTAGTCGCCAAAGTACTGCGCGCCTTCCTCGAAGTAGGCCAGATTGGCGTCGGGCAGGTTGCGCTGGTGCAGCTCGGCGTCTTTCTTGGCCAGCTCGATGAAGTGGGTGCCGATGGCATTGCCCACGCCGCGCGAGCCGCTGTGCAGCATGATCCACACGCTTTGCTGCTCGTCCAGGCAGATTTCGATGAAATGGTTGCCCGTGCCCAGCGTGCCCAGGTGCTTGTAGTTGTTGGTGTTCTTGATGCGCGGGTGCTTGTCGCAGATGGCGTTGAATTCATCCACCAGCTGGGCCCAGGCGTGGTCGGTTTCTTCGGGCGGGGTTTCCCAGCCGCCTTTGTCGCGGCCGTAGCGCTTGGGCGTCATGCCGTGGGGCACGGCTTTTTCAATGGCCGCGCGCAGCGGGCCCAGGTTGTCGGGCAGGTCGCTGGCGGTGAGCGTGGTCTTGCAGGCGATCATGCCGCAGCCAATGTCCACCCCCACGGCGGCGGGGATGATGGCGCGCAGGGTGGGGATGACCGAGCCAATGGTGGCCCCGATGCCGTAGTGCACGTCAGGCATCACGGCCACGTGCTTGAACACGATGGGCAGGCTGGCCACGTTTTGCAGCTGCTGGCGCGCTTCATCTTCCACCGGCACGCCGCGCGTCCACATCTTCACGGGCACGGCGCTGCCTTGCTGCATTTGCAGGTAGTGGCCGTGCTCGCTATTGATTTCCACGATTTCGGGCGGCGCTTGTTCTTCAGCCGAGGCCTGGCGCGACTGCGCGGCGGCCAGGCGGCGGGCCAGGCGGGCGACGGTGATGTCGTCGGCGGGGGCGGCGACAGGGGTGTTTTGTTCGGTGTTCATGTGCGGTTCCATGTGACGGCTGTTGTTTTTTGATTGACTGGCAGTCCTGTGTGATTGCAGGGGGCGTGCCAGCTTGGCAGAAGACGGGGGCTGGCGATCCTAAGTAACTGGAAGCATTGGATTTTTCTTTTTTGACCGCCGTGTCCAGTGCTTGTGTGGCATCTACTTTTTTCAGGATAAATATAGATTTTTAGATAGCAACATATCTGTATTTATCAGGCTGATGCCTGCGGCAAAGACCGTTGCTGTGCCGGGAGATCAGCCTGCGGGAATGGGCGGGCCGGGACTGCGCCCCGGCGGCTTTGTGGTGCTGCTGCGTCGTAGCTGGGGGCAAAGGCGCATGGCGGTCACGCCTGAAAACGTATGGGGCCAGGCGCTTTCCATCTCTCATGGCCACTGCAGCGATGCGCTGCCAAGCCGCCTTGCCGGCAGGGATTTCAGTCGCCCATGCAATGCACAACTTCGTCCAGTGCAGCGGCTTCCTGCAGGAACGCAATGAAATCCGTGTGGGGGGCTGATTGGCTGCGCAGAAAAGCGATGCACAGGGCTTGATGCGCCGGATACAGCCGGGAGTCTGCGTAGGGGTCCAGGTACACCCCCGTCTTGCCCCGCAGGTGTTCGATCATGCTGGCGATGCTGGGGTCATCGGCATCCAGAGAAAATTCTTTTGTGCCTGATGCCGAGTGATAGAAAAGTCTGAGCATTTCCGTGCTTTGCTGTTTTTGAAAAAGGGGTGGTAGGTTTTTGAGCCCAATGGTTTGGTCGGCGCTTACAGCACCATGCCGGCCTGGGCGGCGCGGGCGTAGTGGGCCAGTTCTTCATCTTGGCCTTGCAGTGACCGGATGAAGGCGTCGATGCGGCGATCAATCGTCTCATCGCGCTGCAAATCTTCGCCGTCGTGGCCGATGCCGTGCAGCGCGGCGATTTGCACGGCGCGGCAGGGCACGTCCAGCAGGGCGCTGAGCACGTGCCAGTGCGCATCGCGCCATTCGGGCTGATGGCGCGCACGAAAAAAGGTGGGCCACACGTCAAACCACATGTGGCAGACAAAGTTCAGGGGGCCCGTGCCCTGGCCGATGGCGGTGCGCACGTGCGCCAGGCGCGGGCCGATGCAGTCCTGCCATAGCCGGGGAAAGGCTTGCATCATCCGCATGGCATCGGCCAGGGGCACGCTCTCGTCAATGGCGGCGTAGGGCACGTCGCTGATGCAGTTGCTCATGAGGTAGTTCAGCCCCATGCCCACCTGCTCGTCGTTGTAGGGGGCCAGGTCTAGCCCGGCGTTGGCAAACAGCACGGTTTGGATGCGCGTCCACTCCAGCGGCGTGGCGTGAAACTCGGCCTCGTCGATGGACCAAAACCACTCCTGCCCACGCTGCTCGGGCACGGGGCGGTCAAACAGATAGTGCAGGGCGGCGGCGTATTGCGCAGGGGCCAAGCCCAGCGCCTCGGGCGTCCAGGCAGGGGCGCTGTCGGCCTCATGCCAGCCCGGGCGGGTGTGTTTTTGGCGTGTTTTTTTCATGGCGATGTAGGGGGTTGGAGCCACGCCGCGCTTAGGCGGCGTGGCACGTGGAGACGGGCGCGCAGGGGGCGCTGTCAGCGCAGCTTGACCAGCCCGTTCAAGACCTGATCCAGCCCGCCGACCACCGAAATCTTGTCGATGCGCTCGGCCACGCGCTCCAGGGTTTCCAGCTCTTTCATGCGCAGGGCCACGGGGTTGTCTTCCATGACCTTGGCGGTGTTGAGCAGCGAGCGGGTGGCCGCCGTTTCCTCGCGGCGGCGGATGACGTTGGCCTGGGCGGCCTTTTCGGCCTCGACCACCTGCGCCAGGATGCTGCGCATCTCGCCGGGCAGGATGATGTCCTTGACGCCCACGCTCTCCAGCGCGATGCCGCAGCCGGCCAGCTTGGCGCGCACGGCTTGCAGCACGGCGCTGTCGATGGCGGCCTTGTCGTCCAACAGCGCATCGAGCGTGCGCTGGCCAACGGCGGCGCGCAGCGCGAATTGCAGCTCGCGGTAGACGTGCTCGGCCGGCTTGGGCAGTTGCGCGAAGGCGGCCTGCACATCGGCATAGCGCCACACGGCGGCCAGGTTCAGGCGCAGGCCAACCTTGTCGCGGGTGAGGATGTCCTGCCCGGCGACCTCGGCGGTTTGGGCGCGCAGGTCCACCACCTCCACCGCCAGGCTGCGGCCAAAGCGCCAGAAGCCGTGCACGCCGGGCGCCAGCGCGGCCTGCAACTGGCCGTCCAGCCACAGCAGGCCGGTGTGGAACTGCGGCACCTGCGTCAGCAGCACGCCGCCGGCCAGGCTGGCCGGGCCGCGGCGCTCGGCCAGTTGCTGCAGGCGCGCGGCCAGCTCGGGCGCGATGCGGGCGTCAGCCGGCAACGGCAGCACCTCCACGCGCACTTCGTGCAGGTGCTTCCAGTACAGGCGGCGGGCGCCGGGCGGCAGCACTTCGGCCAGCAGGCCGTCCTCGTAGCGCAGGCCCACTTCCGATTCGCCCAGCTCGGCGCGCACGAAGTGCTGGGCCAGCACCTCGGGCTCGTGCGCCATCAGGTAGTCGGCCAGCGGGTGGGTGAAGGCTGGCGCGTCCTGCCCGAAGCGCTGCACTTGCAGCGTCTCGCCCAAGGCCCAGATGCGGTGCTTGCCGGGGCCCAGCACGCGCGCGAAGTCGCCGCCACGCAGCAACAGGCCGCGCTCGTTTTTGTTCACCTGGAAGGTCTTGAAGCCGTAGGTTTTCATGGTTTTCTTCTCTCTCGCAACAACAACATCAAAAGGTGCCGAACCTCGCCCAAGAGCCTGTTCAACGTCTCTGCACGGCGGGCCATAAGCGGATTTGGGCGATCTGCTGCGTTGCAAAGCCTCGCCGGGCCAACCGGCCCGGCTGCGTTTTGCGCCTTGCAGCCCATCCCAAACCGCTTCTTGCCCACTCGCTCCGAGACGCTGAACAGGCTCTGGCGACGGGCTGGCGTGGCGCGGGCGCGGGGCATGGCGGGCCGGGGTGGATGGCGCGACAAAACACGCGCATCCGGCCCGGCTGGCCATGCCGCCACGGCCCTGCGGCCTGCGCCTGGCCACGTGCTACCGCACGCAGCCGGGCGCCGCCAGCGCAAAGCCGCCAGGGCGTGTGGCTGGCCGGTGCAGTTCAAGGCCCAAAGGCCCTGCCCTGCCCGGCCCGCCACGGTTCGGCGGGTGGTCTTGCGACCGTTTCACTTGTAGCCAGCCTTGCAGCTGGGGAAGGATGGGCGGGAGTCGAACCCGCGACACACGTGTGATCAGCACGTTGCTCTATCCAACTGAGCTACCAGTGGAGGCATGCCCGGAGTCGAACCGGACACGAAGGTGGCCCCAAACGGCCCATGCCGTGTCAGACGCTCGCGCCGCGCGGCATACCGGATGCGCAACGCCCATGTCAGCCTCATCAGCCTCAGCGGGCGGCCACCGGCACCGGCAGGACGGGCCTTGGGCCCCAACCCTAGCCTGCGAGCGACTGGCGCCTGCGCCTGACGCCCTGGTGGAATGCAAAGGCCGTGCCAGGTCGCCCAAAACGGGCACAAATCATCTTCAACCCGTTGATTTGAAAGAGAAATTATTTTTCTAGCCCGATTTGGGCAAGGGCGCAGGGGTGATGGGCTGCATGGCTGAAAATAGAATATTGGCGAATCAATCCGTCATTTCTATCCTTTGATCTAGATTCGATATGCGCAAGAAAAACGTCGTCATCGGCTACCTGGGCACACAGCTTGATGCAGGCGGCGGCCGGGGCCGGTGGGAGAAATGGCGGCCCACGGTGTCGCTGGTGCAGCAGGCGGCCTGGCCAGTGGACAGGCTGGAGCTGTTCTACGCCAGCCGCTATCAGCGCCTGGCAGACCGCGTGCTGGCCGACATTGCCGAGCTGTCGCCCGCGACCCAGGTCAACCTCGTTCCCATCGAAGTGAGCGACCCCTGGGACTTCGGCGAGGTCTATGCCGGCCTGTACGACTGGGCGCGCAGCTACCCCTTCGACAGCGCGCGAGAGGACTACCGGGTGCACATCACCACCGGCACGCACGTGGCGCAGATCTGCCTGTTCCTGCTGGTGGAGGCGCGCTTCATCCCCGGCGTGCTGCTGCAAACCAGCCCGCCCCGGCGGCAAAACGGCGAGCAGCCCGGCAGCCTGACCCTGATCGACCTCGATCTTTCGCGCTACGACGCGCTGGCCCAGCGTTTCCGTCAGGCCCAGCGCGAGGCACGCGCGCACCTCAAAAGCGGCATCGCCACGCGCAATGCGCGCTTCAATGCGCTGATCGACGAAATCGAGCGCGTGGCCGTGCGCTCGCGCGCGCCCATCCTGCTGGCTGGCCCCACTGGCGCGGGCAAATCGCATCTGGCGCGGCGCATGTACGAGCTGAAAAAAGCCCGCCACCAGGTGCAAGGCGCTTTTGTCGAGGTCAACTGCGCCACCCTGCGCGGCGATGGCGCCGCCTCCACCCTGTTTGGCCACAAGCGCGGCGCCTTCACCGGCGCCGCCGCCGACCGCGCCGGGCTGCTGCGCAGCGCCGATGGCGGGGTGCTGTTTCTCGACGAAATCGGCGAGCTGGGCCTGGACGAACAGGCCATGCTGCTCAAGGCCGTGGAAGAAAAACGCTTCTACCCGATGGGCAGCGACCAGGAGGTGGAAAGCGACTTCCAGCTCATCGCCGGCACCCACCGCGACCTGCGCGCCGAGGTAGCCGCCGGGCGCTTTCGCGAAGACTTGTTCGCGCGCATCAACCTCTGGACCTACCACCTGCCCGGCCTGGCCGAGCGGCCCGAAGACATCGCCCCCAACATCGACCACCTGCTCGCGCGCCACGCCAGCGAAGACGGCCGCCTGGCGCGCTTGAGCAGCGAGGCGCGGGCGCGCTATCTCGCCTTTGCCCAATCGTCCAGGGCGCTCTGGCGCGGCAACTTCCGCGACCTGGCCGCCAGCATCACCCGCCTGGCCACCCTGGCCGAAGGCGGCCGCATCGGCAGCGCCCTGGTCGAAGCCGAAATCGCCCGCCTCGAATGGCTGTGGCATGGCAAGGCCGAAGCCGGTGCCGATACCGCGCCCGCGGGCAATGACGCCGATGGCACTACCGCCAACCACGGCCACGACGAAGACGCACTGCTGCACGCCCTGCTCGGGCCCGAACGGCTGGCCGCGCTGGACCTGTTCGACCGCCTGCAACTGCGCGCCGTCATCGCCCTGTGCCAGCGCAGCGCCAGCCTGGCCGACGCGGGCCGCCAGCTCTTCAACCACTCGCGCACCCGGCGCAGCACCGCCAACGACAGCGACCGCCTGCGCAAATACCTGGCCCGCTTCGGGCTGAGCTGGGCAGCGCTTCATGCCCCTGAGCCAGACCAGTAAGCCCTTCAAAGGCCAAGGCACCCTTGCGTTCATGGGCAGCCTGAGGCTGGCCATGAAAGTCGCGTGCCAGACGACATCAGACGGCATACATGGCCTGGCCAGCAGCTTCCCTATACACACACCGCCCCATAACCCCGCAAGCCCTTTATCTCTATGCTTGCCAGGCTGCAGCCTTCCCTCTCCTTTTTGTGCCCCCCGCTTTCAAACCGTCAGACCTCTCTTAAGTCATGCGCCACGCCCCTGCCGTGAATCACCCTGTCGGCCGCACCGCCACATTGGCAACGGCGCTGGCCGGGCTATGGCTGGCGGGCGCTGCCGCCGTGCTGGCCTGGCTGGCATGGGTTGCACCCGGCCCCGGTTACGGCTGGCGCGTGGCCGTGCTGCTGGCCGCCTGGCTTGCCTCTGGCGGCGGGCTTTGGCGCTTCTGGCGCCAGCAAACGCCGCGCGAGCTGTGCTTTGACGGCAACGCCTGGCTGCTGAAGGCCAGCGGCATGGCGAGCATTGGCGCACCCAGGGTGCGGGTGGCCCTGGATGCCCAGCGCTTTGCCTTGCTGCGGCTTGAAAAACCCGCAGATGGCCGTATCTGCGGCATCTGGTTGTGGGCCGAGGCGGGCCGCCACGCCGCCAGCTGGCACCGGCTGCGCTGTGCGCTATATTCGCCCGCCAATCAGCGCCTGCCCTCTGACGTGACAGACGGCTTCCCGCCTGCCTGACACGGCCCAACGTTTTTTCACGCCCTGCCCCCGCCCGTGTCTACGCCCCCCGCCGACCCACCCGCCCCAACCGACAGCGACGCACTGCTGGTGGAGCGTGCCGCGGCAGGCGACCAGCGCGCCTACGAGCTGCTCGTCATCAAATACCAGCGCCGCATTGAGCGGCTGATTGGCCGCATGGTGCGCGACGTGGATCTGGTACAGGACATCGCCCAGGAAACCTTCATCCGCGCCTGGCGGGCGCTGCACCAGTTTCGCGGCGACGCGCAGTTCTACACCTGGCTCTACCGCATTGCCGTCAACACGGCCAAGAAAACGCTGCTGTCGATGAAGCGCGACCCGCTCGTGGTCGAAGCCGCGCTGCAATCTTCCGACGACGATGAAACTTCCCGGCGCGAAAACGAACCAATCGCCGAAAGCACGCCGGAGTCGGAGCTGGCGGCCCGCGAAATCGCCGAAGCCGTCAACGCCGCCCTGCAGGCTCTGCCCCCTGATCTGCGCCAGGCCGTCACGCTGCGCGAGATCGAAGGCTTGAGCTACGAAGAAATCGCCGAAGCCATGAACTGCCCCATCGGTACGGTGCGTTCCCGGATTTTCCGGGCGCGCGAAGCCATTTCAGCCAGGGTCAAGCCCTTGCTGAGCCACCAGACGGGAAAGCGCTGGTAACGGCTGCTTGAAAAACCATAGCACGAACGCCTGACGGTGCCCAAGATGAACGAACACGGCAAACTGCACGCCAACGCTGCGGCGGCCCATGAAAGCGAGACTCTCCACGGCTGCGTGTGCGACCTGATGGATGGTCGGCTGACCGGCAGCGATTTCGCCCACGCCCTCCGCCTGGTCACGCATGACGACCACGCGCGCGCCACTTGGCACGCCTGGCATGTGATTGGCGACGTGATGCGCTCCACCGACCTGGCGGCCTGCACGCACGACGCGGCTTTTCTCTTGCGCCTGCGCCAGCGCTTGCAGCAAGAAGCCCCCGCCCCTGCCGCCCTGCCCCTGCCTGCAGCCCCTGCCGAGGCCATGCCCGGCCTGTCTCAGCAGACTGCCGCCAACGACAGCGTGTTCCGCTGGAAACTGGTGGCCGGGCTGGCCTCCTTCGCGGCTGTCGCCGCGATTGGCTGGACCACGCTGGGCGCCATCGGCCCGCAACCGGCCGGCCCGCAACTGGCCCACAACGGCAGCGGCAGCACCAGCGCTGCCGCTGCGCAAGCGCCCGCCGCCCGCGCACCACGCGCCACGGCACTGGCCGCTGCCGACAGCGGCGTGCTGCGCGACCCGCGTCTGGACGATTTGCTAGCCGCGCACCGGCAGGCTGCGGGCGCGCCCGCCTGGGGCCACGCCCAAGGCTTTTTGCGCAACGCCACCTTCGACGGCCCGGCACGCTGATGAGCCCGGCTTTCCCACCGCCTTCCGCCCTGCCCCGCACCCGCATGCCCGCCCGCCGCCTGCCACGCACCCTGCACGGGCTGGCCGCCCTCTGCTGCGCCAGCGGCGCGCTGGCGGGCCTGGCCCTGCTGGCGCTCCCGGCGCATGCCGGGCCGTCCGACGACAACGCCCTGCTGGCCGGCCCGCCCGAGCGCAGCGTGGTCGAGTGGCTGGTGCGGCTGCAGCAAGCCGCGCGCGTGCCCTCTTACACCGGCACCTTTGTCGTCTCGTCCGCCGCGGGCGCCATGGCCAGTGCACGTATCTGGCACGTCTGCCACGGACCTGACCAGCTGGAGCGCGTGGAAGCGCTTTCCGGCCCACCGCGCGCCACCTACCGCCACAACAACGACGTGGTGATCTTCCAGCCCGACACGCGCACCGTCCGCACCGAACAGCGTGAGTCCAGCGGCGGCGTCTTTCAAAGCCTGCTGCGGCCGGGCGAGGAGTCGGCCGTGGCCCGGCTCTACGGCGCCCGCCAGACCGGCCAGGGCCGCGTGGCCGGCTTCGATGCCGACATCGTGCACATGGTCCCGCACGACCACTGGCGCTACGGCTACCGCATCTGGAGCGAAAAACGCACGGGCCTGGTGGTGAAGATGCAAACCCTGGACGAAGATGGCCGCGTGCTGGAGCAGTCCGCCTTCTCCGAGCTGCAATTCAACGCCCCCCTGCAGGCACACCAGTTAACGCAGATGATGCGCGACACCCAGGGCTACCGCGTTCAAAAGCCTGACCAGTTCAAAACCACGGCTGAAGCCGAAGGCTGGGCGCTCAAGCGCGACGTGCCCGGCTTCAGGCCACAGCACTGCTACCGGCGGCAAAAGGCGGGCGCCACGGAACCGCCGGTGGTGCAGTGGATCTTTTCTGACGGGCTGGCCACCGTGTCACTGTTCATGGAGCCATTTCAAGCCGGGCGCCACGCCCATCCGGGCGTCAGCGCCATGGGCGCCACGCACACGCTGATGCAGCGCGTGCCCGATGCCAGCGGCGCCTGGTGGCTGACCGCCGTGGGAGAAGTGCCGCCGCACACACTGCAGGCCTTCGCCGACGCGCTGGAACGCACCCGCTGAAACCAGAGCCCTCAGACGTTTTCCGCCACGGCCCATGGCCCGCCGCACCGCGGGCCGGCCACTTCATTTTCGTGCCTGCAAAGAAAGAGAGTCCACTGTCATGTCCTGCCTGAAAAAATCCCACGCCGGGCTGCTGGCTGCCGCCGTCATGGCCGGGGCCGCCACGCTGTCGCTGCCCCTGTCGGCCCAGCCGCACGCCGCTCCCGCCACGCCAGCCGCCCCGGCCGTGCGCGGCCTGCCGGACTTCACCGACCTGGCTGAACAGGTGTCTCCGGCGGTCGTCAACATCCGCACCACAGAACGTGTGCGCAACGGTTTCGCCGGCGGCCAGATGGACGAAGAGATGCAGGAATTCTTCCGCCGCTTTTTCGGCATGCCAATGCCGGGCATTCCCCGCTCCGGCCCGCGCCCCAACCGCCCAGCTCCGCAAGAGCCTGAGCAGGAAGTGCCGCGCGGGGTGGGCTCCGGCTTCATCCTCACGACCGACGGTTTCGTGATGACCAACGCACACGTGATCGAAGGCGCCAACGATGTCTTCGTCACCCTGTCCGACAAGCGCGAGCTCAAGGCCCGCGTGGTCGGCGCCGACAAGCGCACTGACGTCGCCGTGCTCAAGATCGAGGCCACCGGCCTGCCCGCCGTGAAGATTGGCGACGTCAGCCGCCTGCGCGTGGGCGAGTGGGTCATGGCCATTGGCTCGCCCTTCGGGCTGGAAAGCACCGTCACCGCCGGCATCGTCAGCGCCAAGCAGCGCGACACGGGCGATTACCTGCCCTTCATCCAGACCGATGTGGCCGTCAACCCCGGCAACTCCGGCGGCCCGCTCATCAACCTGCGTGGCGAGGTGGTGGGCATCAACAGCCAGATCTACTCGCGCTCGGGCGGCTTCATGGGCATCTCGTTCGCCATCCCGATCGACGAGGCCATGCGCGTGAGCGATCAGCTGCGTGCCACCGGCCGCGTCACGCGCGGGCGCATTGGCGTGCAGATCGCCGAAGTCACGCGCGACGTGGCCGAATCCATTGGCCTGGGCAAACCCCAGGGCGCGCTGGTGCGCAGCGTGGAAAGCGGCTCGCCCGCCGAGAAGGCCGGCATCGAGGCGGGCGACATCATCACCCGCTTTGACGGCAAGGCCATCGACAAGGTATCTGACCTGCCGCGCCTGGTGGGCAGCATCAAGCCCGGCCACCGCAGCACCGTCACCGTGTTCCGCCAGGGCAGCAGCCGCGACCTGGGCATCACGGTGGCCGAGCTGGAGCCCGACGAGAAAACCGCGCGCAACGCGCAGGGCGAGCGCACCCCCGCCAAGCCGCAAGCGGGCGGACAGGCACTGGGCCTGACCGTGAGCGAGCTGAGCGACGCGCAGAAAAAAGCGCTGAAGATCAAGCGCGGCGTGCGCGTGGACGGCGCCACCGGCCCCGCCGCACGAGCCGGCCTGCGCGAAGGCGACGTGATCCTGTCCGTGGCCAACACCGACATTGGCAGCGTGCGCGAGTTCGAGGCCGCCGTCGGCAAGACGGACAAGAGCAAGCCCGTCAACATGCTGGTGCTGCGCGACGAACTGGTGCAATACGTGCTGGTGCGCCCGGCCCCGGCGGCATCACGCTAACCCGCCCGCCGTGGATCGCCTTGCGCCGCACATTCCGGCGCAGGGCTGAATGGCCCCATCCGGGGACACGGCGCTTTAACATCAAAAAAGATAGCAAACAATGCCGTCAATACTGCCTTGGCGGCATTTTTTATTTGCAGACCCGGGGACGGCTGATGACGGATTAAGTCCCCGCACATCTTCAGCCCCGGGGCCAGCCGCAGGCGCGTTCGCGTGCCCATGACTTTCTGCCACGCCGCAGCGATGGAGGGAACCGATCCCGCCCGTCATGAGTGGCTCGTGCCGCCCCGTACGGCCTGCCCTGCCGGGCAATTAAAGCGGAGCAGGGGCGCCGGATGACGCGGCCTCCTCCGCCAGCCATTGCAGCACGGGCAGCGCGCCGGGCAGCACAGGGGCCACCTGCACCGGCAGGTTTTGCCAGCTGAACGCCTGGCCTTCACGCATTTGCAGAACGCCTTGCCATGCATGTACCTTGCAAAAGTGCAACCGCACCAAGGCGTGGGGATAGTCCACCATCTGCTCGCGCCAGTGAACAATGGCCTCCGGCGCCAGATGCAGGCCCAGCTCTTCATGCAGCTCGCGCGCCAGCGCCTGGGCCACGGTTTCACCGGCTTCGAGCTTGCCGCCCGGAAACTCCCAGTAGCCCGCGTACACCTTGCCGGCAGGGCGGGAGGTGAGCAGAAAGCGCCCGTCCTGCGGGCGGATCAAGACCCCCACGGCCACGTCCACCACCGGGCGTGGGGCATCGCCCGCCACCGTCTGGCCTGCCGCGTCGGTGCGGCGCAGGTGCGCGTCGGCACGGAGAATGCGGGGCGGCTGGCTCATGCGCCGCTGTCCGTGGCCTGCCGGCCCATGAAGTCGCGCGCGAACTGGTAGGCCACACGGCCCGAGCGCGAGCCGCGTTCCAGCGCCCACACCAGCGCCTGCGGGCGCGCTGCCTCGATCTGCGCGGCGCTGGCGCCCAGCGCCGACAGCCATTGCGCGGTGATGGCCAGGTATTCGCTCTGGCTGAAGGGATAGAAGCTCACCCACAGCCCGAAACGTTCGGAAAGCGAAATTTTTTCCTCCACGGCTTCACCCGGATGAACCTCGCCATCTTCAGTGTGCGTGTAGCCCAGGTTGTCCTTCATGTATTCGGGCAGCAGGTGGCGGCGGTTGCTGGTGGCGTACACCAGCACGTTGGGCGTGCTGGCGGCCACGCTGCCGTCCAGAATGCTCTTGAGCGCCTTGTAGCCCGATTCGCCTTCATCAAAGCTCAGGTCATCGCAGTAGATGATGAATTTCTCGGGGCGGCCGGCCACCACGTCCACGATGTCGGGCAGGTCGGTCAGGTCGGCCTTGTCCACTTCAATCAGGCGCAGCCCCTGTGGCGCATAGGCGTGCAGGCAGGCGCGGATGAGCGAGGATTTGCCCGTGCCGCGCGCGCCGGTCAGCAGCACGTTGTTGGCGGGCCGGCCTTGCACGAACTGGCGCGTGTTGCGTTCGATCTTTTCTTTTTGCGCGTCGATTTCTTTCAAATCGGCCAGCGCCATCGCACCCACATGGCGCACCGGCTCCAGCACGCCCGCGCCGCTGGCGCGCTTGCGGTAGCGCCAGGCCACGGCCTGCGCCCAGTCAGGCGCGGTCAGCGGCTGCGGCAGCACGGCTTCGATGCGGGCAATCAGCTGCTCCGCGCGCTGCAGCAATTGCGTCCAGTGGGTCGTGGCGGGTGCATCCATGGCAAGACCAAAAAAGAAAGAAGCTTGAAAAAAACATGGCCTGAAACGGAATGCAAGCCACAGGGGCCACCGGGTTCAGGCTGGCAAAACTGGCAAGTATGCCCGCACAGGCGCTGGCGGGAAGGCCGGCACAACCCAGCCCGTCAGCCAGGGCATGGCTTGACCGGCGCGCGAATGGCTGGCATGGCCAATTTGCCTGCGCATAAAAAAGCGCCCGTCACGCGGGCGCCCTGTTGCTGGCGGCGGGTTCACGCCGAGCCGATCAACCTGCTGTCAGAACGTGTTTTGCTGCCGCACGGCCGCCAGGGTGTTGGTGGCGCGTTCGGCCTCGACCCAGCGGCGCACGCGCTCGGCATCGCCCAGGCGGCCGGTTTTGCTGTCGGCATCCAGAAACACCATGATGAGCTTGCGGCCGGCCACGCGCGCCTGCATCACCAGGCAGCGGCCCGCCTCGGAGATGTAGCCGGTCTTTTGCAGGCCGATGTCCCACTCCGGGTTGTGCACGAGCTGGTTGGTGTTGTGGTACTGCAGCACGCGCTCGCCCACCGCGATCTCGTGGCCGGGCGAGGTAGAAAGCTGGCGCACCAACGGGTTGTTATGGGCCACGGCCACCAGCGTGGCCAGGTCGGTGGCGCTGGAGCGGTTGGCGCTGGACAGGCCGGTGGGCTCCACATAGCGCGTGTCCTTCATGCCCAGCATGAGGGCGCGCGCGTTCATCAGCGGCACAAAGCGCGCCAACCCGCCGGGGTAGGTGCGGCCCAGCGCATGGGCGGCGCGGTTTTCGCTGGACATCAGCGCCAGGTGCAGCAGCTCGCCGCGCGTGAGCGTGGTGCCCACGGCCAGGCGCGAGCGGCTGCCTTTTTCGGTGTCCACATCGTCCTGGGTGATGGTGATGAGCTCGTCCAGCGGCAGGCCGGCCTCGGACACCAGCAGCCCTGTCATCAGCTTGGTGATGGAGGCGATGGGCAGCACGGCGCGGTCGTTCTTGGAAAACAGAATCTCGTTCGTGTCCTGGTCCATCACCAGGGCCACGCTGGACGCCAGATCCAGCGGATCATTGACTGCGCGCAGCCCCGCCATCTGGCCAAAAGACAGGCGCGGCGCCGCAGCCACGCGGGCCGCCGGAGCCACGCGCGCGGGCCGCGCTTCACGCACCTTGGCCACGATCATGCGGCCGCCCTTGCCGCGCACCATTTTGGTCACCGTCACCGTCTCCCGAGGGCGCGCCATGCGCGTGGCCGCCTTGCCCTGGGCCACACGCTGCGCGGCGCGCGCCGCGGGCGCGCCACCGCGTGCGGAGCGGGCCGCAGCAGTGGCGGCCATCGCCTTGGAAGCCTTGCCGGCTTGGGCGCCCTTGACCGCCTTGGTGGAGGAGACCTTGGCCGCCTTCTCCTTCTGACCCGCCTGGCCGGCCCGGGCCGCAGGCTTGGTAGCGCGCGCCAAGGGAGTGGCCGGTTTGGCACGGCTTTTGTCCGCCTTCTTGGCGGCCGGCGCGGGCTTCTTGATGGCGGCCCAGGCGGCGGAAGGCGCGCCCACGGCCAGCGTGAAACCCGTGGCGGCCAACAGCAGCGCGCGCGTCAGTTGTGACAGTTTTTTTCCAAATGCACGGGTTTGCATCATGTTTACCACCATCGGCCAAATCGGATGGCGCAGTGTATAGAAATGGAAAAAGCGACGCAATATCCAGCACTTACATCGCTTTCTTCATTTACCTTCAAAAGATATGTGTTTAAACCCAGCCTTGGGCCGCCACTTTGTCAGCTTTGCTGTGTAACTTGTTGAGCGCACTCAGATAAGCCTTGGCGGAGGCGACCACGATGTCCGGATCCGCACCCACGCCATTGACCACGCGGCCGCCGTGCTGCAAGCGCACGGTGACTTCGCCCTGGCTCTCGGTAGAGCCGCTGGTGATGGCGTTGACGGAGTACAGCAGCAGCTCGGCGCCGCTGCCCACGTGCGATTCGATGGCCTTGAGCGAAGCGTCCACCGGGCCGTTGCCCTCGGCCTGGGCCTCGAACTCCTTGCCGTCGATGGTGAAGACCACGGTGGCGCTGGGGCGCTCGCCGGTTTCGCTGTGCTGGGCCAGCGAGACCAGGCCGTACTGCTCTTTCTCGGGCGTGACGCTTTCGTCGCTGACCAGGGCGAGGATGTCCTCGTCGAAGATCTCGCTCTTGCGGTCGGCCAGCTCCTTGAACTTGGCGAAGGCCACGTTGATCTCGCTTTCGCTTTCGAAGCTCACGCCCAGCTCCTGCAGGCGCTGCTTGAAGGCGTTGCGGCCGCTGAGCTTGCCCAGCACGATCTTGTTGGCCGTCCAGCCCACGTCCTCGGCGCGCATGATCTCGTAGGTGTCGCGCGCCTTGAGCACGCCGTCCTGGTGGATGCCGCTGGCGTGCGCGAAGGCGTTGGCGCCCACCACGGCCTTGTTGGGCTGCACCACGAAGCCCGTGGTCTGGCTCACCATGCGGCTGGCGGGCACGATGTGCTGGGTGTCGATGCCCACCTCCAGGCCAAAGTAGTCCTTGCGCGTCTTGACGGCCATCACCACTTCTTCCAGCGAGCAGTTGCCCGCGCGTTCGCCCAGGCCGTTGATGGTGCATTCCACCTGGCGCGCGCCGCCA
Organism: Comamonadaceae bacterium OH2545_COT-014; assembly: GCA_003859965.1. GTDB lineage: Bacteria > Pseudomonadota > Gammaproteobacteria > Burkholderiales > Burkholderiaceae_C > Ottowia. The sequence continues at coordinate 41,315 of RQYR01000010.1, forward strand.
ATCTTCACCCCCGCCAGGCTGTTGGCCACGGCCATGCCCAGGTCGTTGTGGCAGTGCACGCTCCAGATGGCCTTGTCGCTGTTGGGAATGCGCTCGCGCAGGGTCTTGATGAAGTCGCCGTACAGCTCGGGAATGGCGTAGCCCACGGTGTCGGGCACGTTGATGGTGGTGGCGCCCTCGGCGATCACGGCCTCCAGCACGCGGCAGAGAAAGTCCATCTCGCTGCGGTAGCCGTCCTCGGGGCTGAACTCGATGTCGGCGCACTGGTTGCGGGCAAAGCGCACGGCCAGCCGGGCCTGCTCCAGCACCTGCTCGGGCGTCATGCGCAGCTTTTTCTCCATGTGCAGCGGGCTGGTGGCGATGAAGGTGTGAATGCGCCCGCTGTTGGCGCCCTTGAGCGCCTCGGCCGCGCGGGCGATGTCGCGGTCGTTGGCGCGCGCCAGCGAGCAGACGGTGGAGTCCTTGATGGCGTCGGCAATGCTTTTCACGCACTCGAAGTCGCCATTGCTGCTGGCGGCAAAACCGGCCTCAATCACGTCCACGCGCAGGCGCTCGAGCTGGCGCGCGATGCGCAGCTTCTCGTCGCGCGTCATGCTGGCGCCGGGCGACTGTTCGCCATCGCGCAAGGTGGTGTCGAAGATGATGAGCCTGTCGGTCATGGGATGCTCCTGTTTTTGATGCAATGAATGAGATGGGGCGTGCCCTGGCGGGCTATTTTGCTTGCAAGAATCAGGCCGCCTGCGGCCAGCATTGTGCCTGCGCTCCCCGGCTGGGCAGGCACGGTTGGAAGGCCCACAGGCCAGCGACCAGGTCACACGGTTTGCGAACCAGGCTGGCGAAACGGTATGGGGTGTGCAATTGCGGGTGCATCGGTTTTTTCCTTTCCTTGTGGGAGTTGAAAAACACCAGCAACCCGAGGATGTGAAAACGGCCCGTTGCTGGTGCATACGGGCCGTGGTATCTGGCTTGGCTTGAAAACCCCGCCTGGGGCGGGCTTTCATTCAGCGCGCGCGATAACTACCGCCCGTTGCGGGCGGTAGTAGCAGTGCCAGGGCGGCAAAGGCGCGGGTGAACATGCGGCGCAATGTAGCACAGAGCCCGTTCAAGATCCCTGCACGGCCTGCAAGGCGCGCAGATGCTGCGGCATGTCCCCGGTGCCGCACGCGGCATTGAGATGGTCGAAATAGGCGTACCAGCCGCTGGCCGCGATGCCCGCCAGCAAGGCATCGCGCGCCTGCCGCCCGGCAAAGCGCCAGATACCCAGGTAACGGTGATGGCTGGCCTGATCGATACCGGCATCCGTTTCAGCCAGGGTCAGCAGTTCGATGCCCTGCTCCGCCATGCCCGCCATGGCCTGGGCAATAGCATCCAGAAAGGCCTGCCGGTCACTCGCTGGCAAACGCAGCCAGGCAGGCTTGGGGGTGTAAAGCTCGATCAGGTAATGCGGTTGCTGGGGTTGTGGCATGGCTCAAGGCTCCTGTGCATGGAAAAAACTCAAGTAAGGCTGCGTTGCGCGCGCTGGCAGATGCGGGCGGTGGCGGGGGCGGGGCTGTCGCGCAGCCAGGTGGCGCATAGCTCGCGCACCCAGCCGGGTTGGGTCTTGGCCGCGTCGTTGAGCCAGTTGGCCACGGAATCTTGCACGTAGCGGGATGGGTCGGCGCGCAGCGGGGTCAGCAGCGGCAAGGCACGGGCCGGCTCGCGTTTGAGGGCATCGATATGCGCACACCACACGCCGCGCGGGCGCAGGGCTTCGCTGGCAAAGCGGCGCAGGTATTCGGATGGCTCGGTCGTCCACGGCACGAGCAAGGCCATGGCTTCGTCCAGGGCCGCCGCCAGGTGCGGGCGCACGGCCATCCAGGCCCATTCACGCACGCCAAAGTGCACGTCATCGGCCAGCGGGCGCAGTGCCTGCAGGCGCGCCGCCAGGCTCAGCCCGGGCTGCTGGCCAATCATGAAACAGGCCCAGCCGCGCACGGTGTCTGCAGGGTGCCGCTGGCAGGTGGCAATGCCTGCCGGCCCCAAGGCTTGCAGCAAGAGCGCGCCCATGCCCTGCATGCGTTTCAGAATGGGCTGCTGGCAAGCCGCATCGGCCGCCGCCAGGGCCATGGCGGGCAGCGCGGGGAACACGGTGCGCAGCAGCCGGGCCTGGTCCAGCGCCAGGCATTCGGCCAAGGTGGCGGTAGGCAATTGACCGCGCGAAAGCGCAGCCAGGGTATCGGGCGCCACCTCTGCCGCGCGCCGGGCGCCCTTGCGGGCCGGCGCGGCGCCGGGGGCGGCGGAAGACTGGCGCGCTGGCGCGCGCTGCGGCTTGCGCGCTGAGCCGGCCGTCATCATGCGGCTCCCGCCGTGGAGGTGGTGGAGGCGGTGGATGCAGCAGATGCCGCGGGCCACTGCGCTGCCACCTTGGCCAACAACTGCGCCAGCTGCGCACGCTCACGCGCATCCAAGGGCGTGAATAGGCCCGCGATCCAGCGGCTGTGCTGCTCAAGCACCTGCTGGGCCAGGCGCTGCCCAGCCGCCGTGAGCTGGATGCGCAAGGCGCGGCGATCCTGGGCATCGGGCTGGCGTTCCACCAGCCTCTCCCGCTCCAGCCCATCCAACAGGCCGGTCACGGTGGCGCGGCTAATGCCCGCCCGCTGGGCCAACTGGTGAGGTGCCAGACCCTCCGGGCCAGCGGCATCCAGCAAAAACAGCATCACGAAACGCCCTTCCGACAGCCCGTGCGGCGCCAGCAAGGCCGCGCAGTCGCGGTCAATCGCTGCCGCCAGGGACAGTGTTTGAAAACACAGCCGGATGTCCTCCGCACCCGGCAAGCCGCGCCGCTGCATTTCGTCCAGCAGTGCCTGGTATTTCTGTTCAAGCGCTTGCATATGTTGGCATATAGTATCGTGGCTAACTATAAGGCAAAAAAAGCCGGTCACTTCAACGTGACCGGCACAGCTTGGTCTTGCCCCTTGCAGGCTCCACGGTCGCCGCTTCAGCGGTGCAGCCCCTGCTCGTCCGGCTCATCGGTGGAGGTGCTGACAATGCTGGCATGCTGGCCCTTGGCTTTGCGCCAGGCATAGACCACATAGCCCGACAACGCATAGCCCACGAACACCAAAAACAGCATGGTCGCTGGCTCGACGCTGATCACCGCAATCAGCAAGGCCGCCAACACCAGCACGGCAAAAGGCACGCTGCGCCGCCCGCCCAGATCCTTGAAGCTGTAGTACGGCGTATTGGTCACCATGGTCAGCCCGGCGAACAGCGTGATCGCGAACAGTACCCAAGACAAATCGCCCTGCTCCAGCGGGGTGCCGCCAAACAGCGACATCAGGGCACGGAAGATCGGCACGTCCCTGTGCTGCAGCAGCATGGCGCTGGTCAGCCAAATAAAGCCTGCCACCAATGCCGCGGCGGCCGGTGACGGCAGCCCCTGGAAATAACGCTTGTCCACCACGCCGGTATTGACGTTGAAACGCGCCAGCCGCAGCGCCGCACAGGCGCAATACACAAAAGCGGCAATCCAGCCCCAGCGCCCCAGCGGGTGCAGCGCCCATTCATAGGCCACCAGCGCGGGCGCCGCGCCAAAGCTCACCATGTCGGACAGTGAGTCCATCTGCTCGCCAAATGCGCTTTGCGTGCGCGTCATTCGGGCCACGCGGCCGTCCAGGCTATCGAGCACCATCGCGGCAAAAATGCCGGTGGTAGCCAAATCAAAGCGGCCGTTCATCGCCATCACGACGGCGTAAAAACCGCCGAACAGCGCTGCCAGCGTAATCATGTTGGGCAGCGCATAAATGCCCTTGCGCGGGCGGCGCGGCGGCAGGCCGGAAGCAGAAGAAGGCATTTGGGAAAAATCAGGTTCCATCATCGATCGCAATCATGTGCGCCCTAGCTTTCTCAATTCAATTGGCTGGCAGGTTAGAAGCGCCCAAAAACGCGCACACTGGCAAATTTGCAAAAGCGTCGCAGCACATGGTATCTGGCCAGTCTGAAAGGACAATGGCACAGCCAAACAAAAAGGGGCTACAGCCCCAACGGCTGTAGCCCCTTTAACCAAAGTCATGGTCGGCGTGGCGGGATTCGAACTCGCGACCCCTTGCACCCCATGCAAGTGCGCTACCAGGCTGCGCTACACGCCGACAAGCTGCGTAGTATAGCCTGAAATTGGGCTGCTCTCAAGACATGGCATGCAAAAAACATGGCACGACTTTGTTTCATAGCGGCCATGTCAGCAGTTGGCGAATGGTTTGCAACTCTTTCACGATGTCGTGCATGGGCATCGAGTCGTGGGCGTTGGCCGGCGTTGTCTGGGCCTGTAACGGCGCTTGAACGTTTGCCACCCCGTTGGTGACGGATGCGGCAGAGAAAAGGTCAACACTTGAAGGCGCTTCGTCTGCGCCATGTACCAGCGCATCCTGCGCATCATGCCCTTCCTGCAACTTGTGGCGCGCCCCGCTGATGGTAAAGCCCTGGTCATACAGCAGGTCACGGATACGGCGCACCAGCAGCACCTCATGGTGCTGGTAATAACGCCGGTTGCCACGCCGCTTCACGGGGCGTAGTTGCGTGAACTCCTGCTCCCAATAACGCAGCACATGCGGTTTGACGCCGCAAAGCTCCGCCGCTTCGCCAATGGTGAAGTAGCGTTTGGCAGGAATGGGCGGGAGGCTGTTTCCCATGGAAAAACAATGGCTTGTGCGATGTTGCGCCGAGATTACAGCAACTTCATGACACCTGCCGCCTCGCCCCCCAACACCTTTCGGGCGCATGGTGTGGCGCGTTCCCTCATTCTTAATGATTGAAAAGAGCGAAGCCCCCCCTTTCCCGGCTCAGCCCGCCGGATGGCGGCACGCGCCAGCGGCGTCAACGCTGGCCTCGCATGAAGCGCTGGAACAGGCCGTCGGCCGCATAGGCGATGTTCACGCGCATGGCAGGCGCCAGCCCGGTCGCGTCGCGCTGCGGGTAAAAGACGCGGCCCGGCGCGATGAAGATGCCGGCCTGCGCCGCTTCGCGCGCCAGCGCCAGCTCGTCCGTTCCGGCGGGCAGCTCGGCCCATAGGTAGTAACTGCCGGGGCAAGGCGGGGCCACGCGCAGGCCCGCCTGGGACAGCGCTTTGAGCGCTGGCGGCAGCGCCTCATGCAGGCGCGTTCTGAGCTGGGCCAAGTGCCGGCGGTACTGGCCGCTGGCCAGCATCTGGCACACGGTGCGCTCCACCAGATCGGACGTGGCGACCAGCGTGAGCATTTTCAGGTCGCACAGCGCAGCGGCGATGGCGGGCGATGCCGCCACGTAGCCAATGCGCAGCCCGGCCGCCAGCGTCTTGGAAAAGCTGCTCACGTAAACCACGCGCTCCAGCTGATCCAGCGCGGCCAGGCGGGGCGCCGTGGCGGGCATGAGGTCGGCGAAGGCATCGTCTTCCACCACCAGAAAGTCATGCTGCGCCGCCAGTTGCAGCAGCCGGTGCGCCTTGGGCAAGCTGAGGGCGCCGCCCGTCGGGTTGTGCCCCAGTGATTGCGTGAAAAACACCTTGGGCCGCACGGTCTGGGCCAGGCGCGCCAGGGCCTCCATGTCCGGCCCGTCGCTCTGGCGCGGCACGCCGCGCATCGCGGCCTTGGCCAGCCGCAGCTTGCCGAACAGCGGGTAGTAGCCCGGCGCATCCACCAGCACGGCGTCGCCCGGCTGCAGCAGGTGGCGCACGATCAGGTCCAGCGCATGGTTGGCTCCTTGCGTCAGCAGTACCTGGCGCGCATCCGCGGCGATGCTGCGCTCGGCCAGCATGCGCGTAATGGTGGTGCGCAGCGGCTCGTAGCCCCAGGGTGAACCGTACCCATTGGCCACGCTTTCGCTGGCCTTGCCGCTGCGCAGGTGTGCCATTCGTACAGGTCCGGCGCTTTTCAGCCAGGCGGCTGGCAGGCGACCATCGCCCACGCGCACTTCATAGTGTTGCTCCAGCTGCTCGCGCAGCAGTGACACCACGTCCACCGCCTCACTCACATGCGGGGCGGGCCGGCTGCGGGCATGCGCCAGCGGCCGCACGTAATAGCCGGAGCCGGGCCGCGCCTCGGCCCAGCCGCGCGCCACCAGGCGGTTGTAAGCCTCCACCACGGTATTGCGGGCCAGTCCTTCCTTGGCCGCGCAGTCACGAATAGAGCGCAGGCGCGCCCCGGGCGGCAGTTGTCCGCGTTCGATGGCCTGCGCCAGCCGGCTCGCCAGCGCTTCGGCCTTGGTGGCCGAGAGGACCTCCGCTGTTGGCGACACCCGGGCGGAGGAGCGAAGTGTTTCCATGATTTGATGGTGACAGTTCATGCAGTTGTCCCCGGATCGTACCCATTCAGGCGCATCAGGTCAGGCTAGACTCGCCGGGCGCTGCGCACGGTGGTGTTGCCAACCAGCCTCGTGGCTGCCGCTGTGTCAGACGCGTTGCACCGCCCTTCCAAGAATCCAAAGAGACAGGAGACAAGACATGACTTCCCCCACCACCCCCGCTGCTTCCAATGCCCGCCGCCGCCTGCTGAAATCGGCCGCCGCTGGCGCGGCCGCTGCGGCGGCCCTGGCAGCCCCGGCCGTGGCCCGCGCGCAAAGCGCCGTGACTTGGCGCATGCAGGCGCTGTGGGACGGCGGCACCACGCCGCAGAAGTTCGAGGAGCAGTTCGTCAAGCGCGTGGCCGAGCTGACCGGCGGGCGCTTCAAGATCAACCTGTTCGCCGCCGGGCAGATCGTGCCGGCCGCGCAGGCTTTCGACGCGGTGCGCGGCGGCGCGTTCGAGCTGATGAAAACCTTCGACGGCTATGAGGCGGGCAAGATTCCGGCCTTTGCCTTCACCAGCACGGTGCCCTTCGGCTTTCCGGAAAGCGACCAGTACGAAGCCTGGTTCTACGAGCGCGGCGGGCTGGAGCTGGCGCGCCAGGCTTACGCGCCGGCCGGGCTGCACTACATCGCGCCCACGGTGTACGGGCAAGAGCCGCTGCATTCGAAGACGCCCATCCGCAAGATGGCCGACCTGGCGGGCAAGAAAGGGCGCTTTGTCGGCCTGGCCTCCACCGTGATGGGCGCGTTTGGCGTGTCCGTCACGCCGCTGCCCACCAGCGAGGTGTATTCGGCGCTGGACAAGGGCGTGATCGACATGGCGGACCGGGGCGACCTGACAGCCAACTTCGAGGCGGGGCTGGCCGAAGTGGCCAAGTACGTCATCCTGCCCGGCTTTCACCAGCCCACCACGGCCACGGCTTACGTGGCAAACCGCGGCGCTTACGAGAAGCTGCCCGCCGAGTTCAAGGCCGCGCTGGCCGTGGCGGCGCGCGAGGTATCGGCTTCGCTGCGCCAGCGCATTCTGGTGAACGACGCGACGGTGCTCGACAAGTACCGCGCCAAAGGCTGCGAAATCATCCGCATGCCCGATGCCGAGGTGGCCGCCGCGCGCGCCAAGGCCATGGAAGCCTGGCGCGCCGCCGCCAAGGACAACCCGCTGGCCGTGAAGGCGCTGGACAGCCAGGTCGCCTTCATGAAGGCGCTGGGCCTGCTGCGCTGACGCACACATGACCCACGCCTGACCCACGCGGGCGCGCACCCTGCCGCTGCACGGCGGCGATGCGCGGCAAGGGGTGCGCGGCGAGGCCCAGGCCGTGTCCGCCTTGGGTGCTGGCGTGGCCTGACTGGCGTGGCTTGGGGCAGCGGGCCGGCGGCCTGGCTCTGACTGGCAGGCTGATCAAGGCCAGCTGAAAGCCATCAAACCATCAAACCATGAAGCTATCAAAAAAATAGCTATCAAGGCGCGCCTGCTCTGCCCAAAAGACCCAAATGAACCACAGGGCTTGACCCCTTGCCGCCCGCCAGGCCGGTGGCGCGCAGGCGCCCTGCCCTGCCGCCGTGCCTGCCCACGCTTTTGCCTTGACTGAACTGTTTGCCCTGAAAGGAGGCTGCGCCATGTCCATGCCGATCTGGCTGCGCGCGCCGGTGAACGCCATCACGGCGCTGAACCGCTGGATTTTTCATGCCACCGTCTGGCTCATGGCGGTGGTGGTGCCGGTGATGATTTACGAAGTCATCGCCCGCTACGTGTTCAACGCGCCCACTGTGTGGGGCATGGAGCTGGCGGTGCTGCTGTTCGGCCCCTATTTCCTGCTGGGCGGCCCGCACCTGCTGCACCTGCGCGGCCACGTGGCGCTGGACGTGGCGCGCCAGCGCCTGAGCGCGGCCTGGCAGCGGCGGCTGGATTTGCTGAACTTTCCCGTCATCGTGCTGTTTTGCGCCATCTTGCTGTACTACAGCGTGCCCTCGGCCTGGAACGCCTTCAGCTACCGCGAAACCAGCTTCTCGGCCTGGAACCCGCCCATCTGGCCCGTCAAGGCCGCCGTGCCGCTGGCCCTGGCGCTGATGCTGCTGCAGGCGCTGGCCGAGTTCGTCCGCACGCTGTACGGCCAGGCCGCCGCCACGGCTGACCACGCACAGGAGGCGCACCCATGACGCCTAACCTCATCCTGCTGCTGATGTTCGGCAGCCTCACGCTGTTCATGCTCACCGGGCTGCCCATCGCCTTCGTGCTGGGCGGGCTGTCGCTGCTGTTCACGGTGACGCTGTGGGATCCGAACGCGGTCATCGTGCTCGTCTTGCAGATCTACGACACCATGAAGTCGGAGGCGCTGCTGGCCATTCCACTGTTCATCCTGATGGCCTGCATCCTGCAACGCTCGGGCGTGATCGAGTCGCTCTACCACGCCATGGCGCTGTGGTTTGGCCGCCTGCGCGGCGGGCTGGCCATTGGCACGGTGTTCATCTGCGTGGTGATGGCGGCCATGACCGGCGTGGTGGGCGCGGCCGTCACGGCCATGGGCATTCTGGCGCTGCCCGAGATGCTGCGCCGCGGCTACCAGCCCCGGCTGGCGCTGGGCACCATCTGCGCCTCGGGCACCCTGGGCATCCTGATTCCGCCCTCGGTGCTGACCATCGTCTATGCCGTCACGGCGCAGGTGTCCATCGGCCAGATGCTGATCGCCGGCATCGTGCCCGGCCTGCTGCTGGCGCTGCTGTACATGGGCTACATCCTGGTGGTGGGCTGGCTCAAGCCTGAATGGCTGCCGGTGGACGAGGCCGCGCGCCGCGTGCCCTGGGGCGAGAAGCTGCGCGCGCTCAAGTCGCTCATCTTCCCCTCGCTGCTGATCGTGCTCATCCTCGGCTCCATCTTCTTCGGCGTGGCCACGCCCACCGAATCGGCCGCCGTGGGCGTGGCCGGCGCGCTGATTCCCGCGCTGGCGCGCAAGCGCCTGAACCTGCGCATGCTGCGCGAATCGGGCGTTGACACGCTCAAGGCCTCGTCCATGATTTTGTGGATCACGCTGGGCGCCAAGGCCTATGTGGCCATCTTCACCGGGCTGGGCGGGGCCGACACGCTGCTCAACTTCATCCGCGAGCTGGAGGTCAACCGCTGGCTGATCCTGGCGGCCATGATGCTGCTGCTCATCTTCCTGGGCACGGTGCTGGACGAGCTGGGCATCATCTTGCTCACGGTGCCGGTGTTCCTGCCCATCGTGCGCCTGCTGGGCTTTGACGAAATCTGGTTCGGCGTGCTCTACGCCATCACCATCCAGATGGGCTACATCAGCCCGCCTTTTGGCTACACGCTGTTCTACATCAAGGGCACTTTGCCGCCGCACATCGGCATGGGCGAGGTGTACCGCGGCGTGCTGCCCTTCATGCTGCTGCAAGCTGCGGGCCTGCTGCTGTGCGCGGCTTTCCCCGACCTTGTCACCTGGCTGCCCCGCCTGATGGCGGCACGCTGAAGCCTGGCCGAAAAGCTATTTTTTCAATAGCAATCAACACCCATGCCTTCTGCCTGAAGGGCTGATTTTTCCCATATCCCGCCGCCCGCGCCCGCCGCGCGGGCCACGGCCTTTCATCCCCCGTTTCATCCACTTCACTTTTCGCCGAACCCTTATGGAAAACACCACCGCATCCGCACCTTCCAGCCGCATCGGCGGCTTCCACAAACTGGGCGTGGCCGAGCGCATCGAGCGCGTGGCCGCCTTCGCCGGGCTGGACGAGGCCGAGCGCCAGCACCTGGCTGACACCGGCAACCTCAGCGCCGAGCTGGCCGACCGCCTGATCGAGAACGTCGTGGGCACGCTCAACATCCCCCTGGGCATTGCCACCAACATGAAGATCGACGGACGCGACCGCCTGATCCCCATGGCCACAGAGGAATCCTCCGTCGTGGCCGCCGTATGCAACGCCGCGCGCCAAAGCTATGACGGCGGCGGTTTTGTCACCAGCATGTCGGGCGCCTGCATGATTGCCCAGATCCAGCTCACCGGCGTGCCCGATGCCGAGAACGCGCGCCTGCAAATCCTGGAGCGGCGCGCCGACATCCAGGCCCTGTGCGACGAATGCGACCCCATCCTGCTCAAGATTGGCGGCGGCTTTCGCGACCTGGAAGTGCGCGTGCTGCCAACGCGCGGCGGCGTCATGGTCATCACCCAACTCATCGTGGACACGCGCGACGCCATGGGCGCCAACGCCGTCAACACCATGGCCGAGAAAATCGGCCCCCGCATTGCCGAATGGACGGGCGGCAAGACGCACCTGCACATCCTCTCCAACCTGGCCGACCGGCGCCTGGCGCGCGCGCGCTGCGTGTGGCCGCTGGCCGCCATTGGCGGCGAGGCGGTGCGCGACGGCATCCTCAGCGCCTACCACTTCGCCGATGCCGACCCCTACCGCGCCGCCACCCACAACAAGGGCATCATGAATGGCATCAGCGCCGTGGTGCTGGCCACCGGCAACGACACCCGCGCCGTGGAAGCCGGCGCGCACGCCTGGGCCGCGCGGCGCGGCCATTACGGCAGCCTCACGCACTGGGAAGCCACCGCCAGCGGCGACCTGGCCGGCAGCATCGAGCTGCCCATGGCCGTGGGCCTGGTGGGCGGCGCCACCAAGCTGCACCCCACCGCCAAGCTCGCGCTCAAGGTGCTGGGCGTGCAAACCGCCGAGGAGCTGGCCCGCACCATTGCCGCCGTTGGCCTGGCGCAGAACTTCTCGGCCCTCAAGGCGCTGGCCACCACCGGCATCCAGCGCGGCCACATGGCCTTGCACGCGCAAAACATCGCCATGATGGCCGGCGCGCTGGGCGACGAGGTGCAGCAGCTCGCCCGCGTGCTGGTGGACAAGCGCCTGGTGCGCCTGGACGTGGCCGAGGCCGAGCTGCAACGCCTGCGCGCCGCCCAGGGCTGAAAGACGGGCCGCAGCCCTTTGTTTCCCGAACCAAGGGCTGCGGCCTGTGCTGGCGCCAGCGCCCCATGGGCGTCCGGCGGCGCTCGGGGGCCTGCCAAGCTGCGCTGGAAAAAACAGGCTGGCAGCTTGCGCCCAATCTCGGCTTTTCCCCAGCAGTCAGGCCATGCGTTGCCTGCCAGAAGCCGAAAAGCCGGTGCGCGCAGTGACCGCACCGTCATTGCCTCTGGCTCTATTACCTGCTTTTTCAGGTCTGATTCAGCCCCCGGCTGAACAGGGCGCAGCGCCCGTCTGGGCGGATCGGCTTTGCCGCTGACGGCCTACGCCCCCGCCGGCATGCGCCCGGTGCGCAGCGCATGGGCCCAGTCAGGGCGGGCGTTGCGTTCGGCCTGGCGGGCGGCGGCTTCGTGGTCGTAAGGCACGGCATGCAGCGTCACGGCCCAGGCGCTGCCCGATGCGGCAGGCAGGCGCTCTGCCACGGCGTAGCGGGCATGGGGCGAGCCGTTTTCGACCACATGCGGCTCGGGCCGGTCATCGTCGTAAGCGGGCAGGCCCACGCTGCCGGGGTTGACGAGGGTCTGGCCGCGGGCCGTTTGCAGCACGCCGGGCAAATGGGTGTGGCCGCAGGCCACGAGGCGCGCGCGTTCGCCGCCCAGCCGTTCGTCGATCTCTTGCGCTGTGGCCAGGCGCATGCGGCCCGCCACCATGCTGTGCAAGAAGTAATGCCGATCGCTGCCAGGCGTGCCGTGGCAGAGCAAGACATCGGGCGCGGGGCGCAAGGTGGCGGGCAGTTGGCGCAGCCAGTCGAACACGGCCGGGCTGAGCCGGGCGTGCGCGTATGCGTCCGATGCGCCCATGCGCTCGGGCGGCAGGCTGAGCAGTTGCCGCTCGTGATTACCCGCCAGCGTGGGCCAGCCTTGCTGCATGAGGCATTGCGCCGTCTCCAGCGGCCACAGGGGGCCGGAGAGGCTGTCGCCCAGATTCACCACCTGCGCGATGCCTTGCGCGCGCAAGCGCGCCAGCACGGCTTGCAGCGCCGGCAAATTGCCGTGAATGTCGGAAAGCAGGGCGAACTTCATCGCGGGGCCATGCAGCGGTCGTAGCGGCCGCAGCGGCGTTGCGGCACTTTTACCAGGCGCCAGGCCACGGCCGCGTTCAATCGGCTTTGACCGTCTGGCGCAGCTGGCGCTTGAGCAGCTTACCGCTGGGGTTCTTGGGCAGGTTGTCGGCAAAGACCACGCGCTTGGGCGTTTTGAAGTGCGCCATGTGGGCGTTGCAGAAGTCGATGACCTGCTGCTCGCTCAGCTCGGCGCCGTCCTTGCGCACCACCACGGCGGTGACGGCCTCCACCCACTTCGGGTCGGGCAGGCCGATCACGGCCACTTCGCTGACTTCGGGCATGCGGTAGATCATTTCCTCCACCTCGCGGCTGGCCACGTTCTCGCCGCCGGTCTTGATCATGTCCTTCTTGCGGTCGACGACGCTGATGTAGCCCTCCTCATCAATGGTGGCCAGATCGCCCGAGTGGAACCAGCCGCCCTCGAACGCGGCGGCGGTGCGCTCCTCGTCCTTGAAGTAGCCCAGCATCAGGTGCGGCGAGCGGTGCACGATCTCGCCCACCTCGCCCACGGGCACGTCCTGCATGTCGTCATCGACCACGCGGGTTTCCACATTCAGCACCGGGCGGCCGCAGGAGCCGGGTTTGCGCAACTGGTCCTCAGGGCCGAGGATGGTGGCCAGCGGCGCGATCTCGGTCTGGCCGTACAGGTTCCACAGCCGCACATCGGGCAGGCGGCGCGCCATTTCCTTCATCACCTCCACCGGCATGATGGAAGCGCCGTAATAGCCCTTGGCCAGCTTGGACAGGTCGGTTTGGTCAAACAGCGGCGAGCGCAGCAGCGCAATCCACACCGTGGGCGGGGCGAAGAAGCTGGTGATGCCGTGGCGCGCCATCATGGGCAGCAGGTTGTCGGGCGTGGGCTTGGCGGTGATGAGGTTGGTGCAGCCCATGTAGATGGCCGGGCCGAGGAACACGTCCAGCTGCGCGCAGTGGTACAGCGGCAGCGCGTGCAGCAGCACGTCATCCTGGGCAATGGCGGCGTTGACCACGCAGCTGACGTACTGCCACAGCACGGCGTCGTGCGTGAGCATGGCGCCCTTGGGCAGGCTCTCGGTGCCGCTGGTGTAGACGATTTGCAGCAGCCCGTCGCTGCTGGGGCCGGCATCTTCAGGCAGCGGGTCGGTGCAGGCGGCCAGCTCATCGAGCGTGGTCATGCCGGCCACAGGCTCGCCCGGCTCTTCGGCGGGCAGCCAGAGGAAATGCGCCACCTCGGTGTCGAGCTTGGCCGCCGCCTGGGCCAGGCTGGCCAGGCCGCTGTCGGTGGCCAGCCAGCGCGCCTGGGCATGGCGCAGGATGTAGGCCACCTCATCGGCGGTGAGCATGAAGTTGATGGGCACCAGCACCGCGCCCAGGCGCGCCAGCGCAAAGCGCAGCGCGGCAAAGCCGTGCGAGTTGCGCGCCAGCACGGCCACCTTGTCACCCGCGGCCACGCCGCGCTGCGCCAGGCCCGCGGCCACGCGCGTGACCAGCGCGTCGAACTCGGCATAGCTCCAGCGCACCTCGCCGCAGATCACGGCGGTTTTCTCGGGCAGGCGCTGCGCGGTGCGGCGCAGCACATCGGCCACGCTTTGACGGCGCACGATGGGGGACAGGGTGGTCATGAAGGGGCTCCTTTTTTAAAAATGGTTTGCATCCGGTACGCAGTATGACTGCAGAGCACGAAGCCTTGCCGCGCGGTCCCAAGGCACATTTGGCAGCGGCCCGATCACGCCTCTGCATCAAGGCAAATGGCCACAGGTAAAAGAAATTTTCTACGCCTCGCTTGAAAAAATGTAATAGCCCGTGCCGGGACGACGTTTTAAGGTCTGTGTCAAGTCGCCATGTATTTTCACTAAAGGAGACGACGTGAATCCCCGAATCGACATTCCGATCCAGGCCTTTGACGCCAGCACGACCCAGGCTGGCGCGACGGTTTCGCTGCCGCCGAAGACTTTCAACGACCCCGACTTCTTCGATTTCGAGATGGATGCGGTCTGGGGGCACGAGTGGTTTTGCATCGGCCACGTGAACGATATTCCCAAGCCGGGCGACTACTACACCATCAGCGTGGGGCGCGATCCGCTGCTGGTGGTGCGCCAGCAGGACGGCTCGGTCAAGGTGCTGGCCAATGTGTGCCAGCACCGCGGCCTGCTGCTGGCCGAGGGGCGCGGCAACGTGCGCCGCATCCGCTGCCCCATGCATTCCTGGGTCTATGACTTGAGCGGCGCGCTGACTTCGGCGCCGGGCCTCAATGACGACCCCACGTTCGACAAGAAGCAGTCCTGCCTGCCGGTCATCCGCTCGGAGATCTGGGAGGGCTTTTTGTTCGTCACCTTCGATGCGGACATCGCCCCGCTGGCGCCGCGCCTGCAGCGGCTCAAGGAGCAGCTGGCCAACTACCAGATGTCCACGCTGCACGCGGCCGAACCCCTGACCATGGAGTTCAACGAATGGAACTGGAAGCAGTACATGGACGAGTGCTACCACTGCCTGCACCTGCACGGCCAGTCCTGGGGCAGCATGCACAAGATTTCTGCGGATCGCCTGGACGAGGACGCCATCTACAACGACCCGGAAAACGGCATCATCGCCTATGACTTGGTGTCGGAGTTTCCGGATGCCAGCCCGACCAGGACGGGCAAGGCGGCGCATCCCATCCTGCCGCTGCTGACCGAGGAGCAGCGCTCGCGCCTGGCCTACATCACGGTGGCGCCTAATTTGCTGATCGTGGCCATGCCGGACAAGGTCAAGTACTTCCTGTGGCTGCCGCACTCGGCCGACCGCTCCTGGTACAGCGCGACCTGGCTGTATCCGCAGTCCACGCTGGACGATCCGGCCTTCAAGGAGCGCTGGCTGCGCGAGCGCGAGGAGCTGTACCCGGTGATGGTCGAGGACTACTCCGCATGGAAGCGCTACCAGCAAGGCGGGGCGTCGCGCTTTGCGCCGCGCGGGCGCCTGAGTGCGCATGAGCGGGTCATCGGCCGCTACCAGGACTGGCTGGTGAACAAGTACCGCAGAGCGCATGCCAACGCGGCCTGAGCGGGGCGTGGCGATGCAAGCGTCTTCGCAGACGATAGAGGTAGAGATTGCGGCCAGGACGGCGGCTGACCGCCGTCACGTGGTGTTCGACCTGGTGGCCGCCGAAGGGGGCGATCTGCCGCCGTGGACGGCGGGCTCGCACATCGAGCTGCGTTGGGTCAGCGATGGGCAGGAGTACGTGCGCCAGTATTCGCTGTGTGGGGAATCGTTTTCCGGCCCGGTATGGCGCATCGCCGTGCTGCGGGAAAAGAAAAGCCGCGGCGGATCGGCCTTCTTGTGCGACCAGGCAAAAGTCGGCATGCGCTTTCAGGCGCGCGGGCCGCGCAACAACTTTCCCTTCGTGCCGCACCGGCGGGTCACGCTCATCGGCGCCGGCATCGGCATCACGCCCATCCTGCCCATGGCTTTCGAGGCGCAGGCGCAAGGCTGCGACTGGCGCCTGCTTTACCTGGTGTGCGAGCGCCAGGACGTATGCCTGCGCGAAAGCCTGGACAAGCTGCCGCCCGAGCGGGTCAGCTACCGCTACACCGCCGAGACGGGCCGCATGAACCTGGACGAGTGGGCGGGCACGCTGGGCGATGGCGACGCGGTTTTCGTCTGCGGCCCCTTGCGCCTGCTCGACGACCTGGTGGCCATCCACGAGGCGCGGCCGGTGTGGAAGCTGCACCTGGAGCGCTTTGAAAACCCCAACAAGACGTCGGCCGGCGGGGACGCGGGCTTCGATCTGGTGCTGGCGCGCAGCGGCAAGACCTACCGGGTGGAGCCGGGCGAGACGATTCTGGACGTGTTGCGCCGCGACGGCTGGCAGCTCGAATGGTCATGCTGCGAGGGGGTGTGCGGCACGTGCGAGCAAGTCGTTTTGCAAGGTGTGCCCGACCACCGCGACGCCGTGCTTACGCCCGAGGAGCGGCAGGCGAACAGCCACATGATGATCTGTGTCTCGCGCGCCCTGACGCCTTCCATCACCCTCGATCTCTAGAAAAAAGACAGAAAAAAGGACAGGCATGGCGGAAATCAAGAAAGTGGTGGTGACGGGCGGTTCAGGCCGCGTCGGCACCTACGTGTTGCGCGAGCTGGCGCCGCATTTCGACGTGACGAATGCCGATCTGGTCGCGGGCCGGGTCGATACAGGGTACGCGCAGGCGGATGTGATGGAGCTGGATTCGCTGCGCTCGGCCTTCAAGGGGATGGATGCGGTAGTGCACCTGGCCGCGATCGACTTCGACTGGAAGGCGGCGCCGGAAAAGTACATCGACGTTAACGTGCGCGGCACCTGGCATGTGCTGCAGGCAGCTGCCGAGGCCGGTGTGCGCAAGGTGGTGCTGTGCTCCAGCGTCTCGGCCTGTGGCCTGTCGGAAATGCGCGCGCAGTGGCGCCCGCAGCGCCTGCAGGTAGACGAGCAGCACGAATGCCAGCCGGTGCAGGCCTACAGCGTGAGCAAGCTGGTGATGGAGCAGATGGGCTTGAGCTTCGTGCACGGCAGCGCGATGGACGTGATCTGCCTGCGCCCGCTGGCGGTGGTCATGCCCGAGAGCTTCGCCGAGTACGTGAAGTTCGTCGAAACGCCCGGGCGCCACTGGCTGTTCTATTACGTGACCGCCGCCGACGTGGCGCGCGGCTTTCGCGCCGCGCTGGAGTTGCGGGGGCTGCGCTACGGCGTCTTCTTTCTCAGCGCCGCCGACACCAGCCGCGCCGAGCCGACGCTGGAGTGGTACCGCTCGCTGTTCGGCGAGGTGCCGCCGCTGGAGAACCCGCGCCTGTTCCAGCGCTTTCCGCGCGCCTCGATTTTTTCTTCCGCCAAGGCGCGGGATCTGCTGGGCTGGGAGCCGTCATCGGACTACCTGGCGCTGCGCCGCCAATGGCTCTGATCTTTTTTCCGTTTTTCCGTACCGGGAGCAATGCACATGATGACGAACACGAGGCCAGGGGCCGTGGACTGGACGGGGGACAACCCCTTTGTTTACTTGAAGACCGATCCCGCGGGCGACTGGTCGGCGCTGGCGCTGTACTTTCGCATCGCGATGTCGCCGCACGGTGCGGGCCAGGCCATGCTGGTGCTGGAAGCGCCCTACCAGGCCGAACAGGCCCAGGCCAGGCGGCTGATGCTGACCGACAACCCGGCCATGGCGCGCTATCTGCTGGACGGCTTCGTCAAGCACTTCGCCCTGTTTCGCCCCTGCACGGCGCTGCTCAACGGGATGCGCATCGTGGGTCAGGCCCAGTTCAGCTGCCAGGACGAGGGCAGCCAGCGCCACAGCCAGCGGGCCACCCAGGCGCAAGAGGGCCTGAGCCTGGAAATGCACTGGGAGGAGCTGCAAACGCCCTTCATGGCGGTGGTGCCGGCCGACAAGACCCAGACGGGCGTGCACGAGATGTTCTCGGTCTTCCGCCCGGCCGCCAGCGGCTGGATCGCGGTCAATGGCCAGCGCCTGCCGGGCGCGACCGTCGAGCGCGACTTCTTCGGCCGCCGGGCAGCCTCTGCCGCGCTGGCCTTCAGTGAAACCTGGGTGCGGGCAGGCGATGGACAGGCTTGAGCAAACCCCGGCGCGCGACGCCGATGCGCAGGCGGTGCGCCGCGTCATGGCCGTGCGCCCGCACGCCATGGCCGTGCGCCCGCTGAGCGAGGTGCTGGCCGATACGGCGCGGCGGGTGTTCCATGCCGGTCCGCCCTACCGCTCGCCGCAGGACATTCCGGCCCCAGTGCTGCACTCGGCGGCTCAGGCGGCGGTGCTTGAAGGCTGGTGCGCCACAGCCGAGGAGGCCATCGCCGCCCTGCGCGCGGGGGCGATACGCATGGCATCCGCTCAGGCGCACCGCCTGCTGGTGCCGCTGGCGGGGGTGCTCAGCGCCTCAATGGCGGTGTTCGAGATAGCCGACCCGGCCCAGTCCCTGGCGCCGGTATGGGTGGCGCTGAACGAGGGGCAGGCGCATGCCACCCGCCTGGGCCGGCTGGACGAGGGGCTGCTGCCGCACCTGCGCTGGCTCAACGGGCCGTTCGCCGCCGAACTGGCCGCCTGCCTGCGCACGCCGCTGCCGTTGCTGCCGCTGCTGGCCGAGGCACGTGCGCAGGGCGACGACTGCCATGCACGCACCGTTGCCGGCTCGCAACTGGTGGCGGCCGAGCTGCTGCAAAGACACCCCGGCCTGAGCGCCGAGGCGCGCAGCTTCCTGGCTGCGTCACCCGCGTTCGCGCTGAACCTTTGGATGGGGGCTGCCGCCCTGGCAGCCAGCGCCGCCGAGGGTGTGCCCGGCGCGTCCATCGTGACGTGCGCGGGCGGCAACGGCGCCGAGTTCGGGATCCAGCTGGCCTCGCGGCCGGGGCATTGGAGCTGCGTGCCGGCACCGCCCCCGCAGGGCGCAGTCGAGCCGGCCTGGGCAGGCCGCCAGGCCGTGGGCGCGCTGGGCGACAGCGCGGTGGTGGACTTTGCCGGCCTGGGCGGGCAGTCGCTGCGGCACGCGCCGCTGGTGGCGCAGGCGGTGGCGGCCAGCCTGCCGCCCGATGCGGATCAACGGCCGGCGCGGGTGCTGGCCGGCGGCGAGGCGGCGGAGCTGGCCCGGGGCCTGCACGCTACCGCGGCGGCGGCCTGCGTGGCGGCGGGCGCCGGGCCGCTGGTGCTGATCGGCATGATCGATGCGCAGGGCCTGGCCGGGCGCATCGGCGGCGGCGTGATCGACGTGCCCGTGGCCCCGTTCGCGCAGGCGCTGGCGCACTGACACACCGGAGAAGACGACATGAGCGCCCTGCACACCCTTGGATTGACGGCCATGCTCGAAGCGCTGGAGCGGGGCGAATGCACCCTTGCCGACATCTGGCGCAGCTGCCGCGCGCAGATCGCGCACGCCGAGCCGCAGGTGCGCGCCTGGCAGCAGCTGTGGGAAGGGAAGGCACCCGATGAGGACGCGGCGCAGGCGGGCCTGCTGCGCGGGCTGCCGCTGGGCGTCAAGGACACCATAGACGTGCGCGGCCTGCGGGCCGAACGCGGCTCGGCGGTCTGGCAAGGCCGCATGCCCGGCGCCGACGCGGCCTGCATCAGCCTGCTGAAGCGGCTCGGCGCCCGGGTCATGGGCAAGACGGTGACGACCGAGTTCGCCTACTTCACCCCCGGCGCCACCGCCAACCCGCACCGCCTGACGCACACGCCGGGCGGCTCTTCCAGCGGTTCCGCTGCGGCGGTGGCGGCGGGCATGGTGCCGCTGGCCCTGGGCTCGCAGACGGCGGCCTCGGTGATCCGGCCCGCCGCCTATTGCGGCGTGGTGGGCTACGTGGCGAGCGTGGGCAGCCATGCCCTGCGTGGCGTCATGCCCCTGGCCCACAGCCTGGACGCGCTCGGCCTGTTGGCCCGCGACGTGGCCGACCTGCAATACCTCGTCCAGGGCGGCCTGGGCGGCGCCGTCGCATCGGGGCCGCCCTGGCGGCAGCCGCGCGCCGTGCTCGCCATCGATGGCACGGCCTTTGGCGAGGTCGAGCCGCAAATGCTGGCCTTGCATGAGCAGGCCGTGGCCGAGCTGGCACGGCGCGGCGTGCAGGTGACGCGCGATGCCGGCGCCCTGCTGGGCGAGGGGGGCGGCCCGGCCTGGGTCGAAGGCCACCGCCAGACCATGGCCTACGAGGCGGCGCGGACGCTGGCCTTCGAGTACGACGCGCATCGCGAGGCCCTGAGCCCGGCCTTGCGCGCCCTGATCGAAGAAGGTATGGCCATCGGCGATCAGCGCTATGCCGAACTGTGTGACGCCCGCGAGGCGGCGCGGGCGCGCTTTGCCGGACACATGCGCGACCACGACGCCGTGCTGGCGCCCGCCGCGCCCGGACCGGCGCCCGAGGGCCTGCACGCCACCGGAAGGCCGGACCAGAGCCGTCCCTGGCAATGGCTGGGGGCGCCGCAAGTCACCCTGCCCGCAGCATGGAACGGTGACGGCCTGCCGCTGGGCCTGCAATGGATAGGCACGCACCGCGGCGACCAGGCCCTGCTGCAGGTGGCGCACTGGGCGCAGAACGCGCTGGGCTGGCGCGTGCGCCCGCCGCCAACCTTTGCGCCGCTTGCCCCGTCCCACGCATAAGGAGAAGCCATCGCAGAACACGCCGTCCGACTTTCCCAGCCGATTGGCCAGGTCGCGCCAACAAAAGCAATGAAGCGGCACGCCGCGCCACGAACGCCGTGCCCATCAACCCACAGGAGACAACAGAGATGAACAGCAAGACCATCCGGCACTGGGCCGCCCATGCGGCGCTCTTTCTGAGCGCGGCCGCCAATGCCCAGACCTACGTCTGGGACATGCCCAACGAATACCCCGCCACCTCGGTGCAGGGCATGGGGGACAAGCACTTCGCCGAGCTGCTGAAGGCCAAGACCCAGGGCGACATCAAGATCGTGCACCACTTCGGCGCCGCCCTGGGCTTTCGTTCCAAGGACCAGCTGGACGCGGTGGCCGACGGCGCCGTCGTGATCGCCAATACCTTCGTGCCGCCGCTGGGCGGCATCAATCCCATCTTCCTGCTGTCGTCGCTGCCCTTTCTCGTCTCCAACGCGAAAGAGGCGCAGACGCTGTACGAGGTGGCGCGCCCCTACTACGACAAGGCGCTGGCGCGCTACAACCAGAAGCTGCTGTACGCCTCGCCCTGGCCCGCCAGCGGCCTGTGGGGCGCGCGCGCCTACGGCGCGCCCGAGGCCATCAAGGGCTTGAAGATGCGCACCTACGACCCCAATGGCACCCTGGTATTCAAGGCGGCGGGCGCGGCGCCGGTGCAGCTGAGCTGGGCCGACATCGTGCCGCAGCTGACCACCGGCGGCATCGAAGGCGTGCTGACTTCGATCGAGTCGGGTCTGAGCGCCAGCTTCAACGACTATGCCAAGCACTTCACCGCACTGAACTACGACACCACCATCAACATGGTGACCATGAACCTTGATGCCTGGAACAAGCTGCCGGAGGAGAGGAAGAAAGCAGTGCTCGCGGCCGCGCAGGAGACGGAGCAGTACCTCTGGCGCAACCTGGACGGCGTCATCAAGAAAAACTACGAGATCGCGGCCCAGCGCGGCGTCAAGATCACGGACAAGATCGACGAGGGCTTTCGCCAGGGCCTGCAAAAGCAGGCCGAGCCGGTCATCGCCGCCTGGGTCAAGCGCGCCGGCAAGGACGGGCAGATGGTGATCGACCAGTACCGCGTGCGGCTCAAGGCCGCGCCATCCGGTACCGCCCAGGGCGCGAACTGAGCCATGCGCGGCTTTCTATCGCTGGTGGCGCTAATCACCCGCGCGGGCGCGGTCATGGCGGCGCTGGTCATCGCCGCCATGGTAGGCCACATCCTGCTGGAGATCGTGCTGCGCGCGGCCTTCGACCGCTCGACCTACGTGCTGGACGAGTTCGTCGGCTATGGCGTGGCGGCCAGCACCTTCCTGGGACTGGGCCACGCGCTGGAGCGCGGTTCGCTGATACGGGTCAACCTGCTGCTTCCGCGCGTGCGCCACCGCAAGCTGCGCCAAGGGCTGGAGCTGCTTTGCGTGACGGCCTGCTTCGCCGTCTTCGCCCTGGTCTGGTGGAGCTTCTGCAAGAGCGTCACGCGCCACTGGGCGCGCGGCTCAGTCAGCGAAACCATGGCGCAGGTGCCGCTTTGGGTGCCCGAGGGACTGCTGCTGCTCGGGCTGTCGATATTCATGCTGCAACTGCTGGCCTATGCGCTCAGGGTCGTGTGCGGCCAGCCCATGCTTGGCGAGCGCGTGGAATCCGAAACAAGCGAATAAGGGGAATAAACCATGGAAGCATTCGCTGTGGCGGTAGCCGTACTGGCCATGATCTTCATCACGCTGGGTCTAGGCGTCTGGGTTTTTGCCGGCCTGCTGCTGGTGGCCGTGGCCAGCCTTCTCTGCATCGCCGGCTTTTCGGTGGATCGCATTGGCGTCATCGTCAAATCCATCGTGTGGAAAAGCGCCAGCACCTGGGAGCTGGCGGCCATCCCGCTGTTTCTGTGGATGGGCGAGATCATCTTCCGCTCGGACATTTCCGAACGTCTGTTTCGCGGGCTGGCGCCACTGGTGGAGTGGCTGCCCGGGCGGCTGCTGCATACCAACGTGATGGGCTGCACGCTGTTCGCCGCCGTCAGCGGCTCCACCTCGGCGACCACGGCCACGGTGGGCAAGATCACCACCACGGCGCTGCGCGAGCGCGGCTATGACAGCCAGCTCTCGCTGGGTTCGCTGGCCGGTGCGGGCAGTCTGGGACTGCTGATCCCGCCCTCGATCATCATGATCATCTACGGGGTGCTGGCTGAGGTCTCCATTGCCAAGCTGTTCGCGGCCGGGGTGGCGCCGGGGCTGCTGGTGGCGGCGATCTTCTCCACCTACATCATGGTGCGCTGCGCGCTGCGGCCCGAGCTGGCGCCCGCCAGCGGCGGCCGCGTGACGCTGCCGCAGCTGCTGCGCGCCGTGGCCGATTTGCTGCCCATCGGCGTGCTGATCGTGACCGTGCTGGGCGGCATCTACTCGGGCATCGTCACCCCATCGGAGGCGGCCGCCGTGGGCGTGTTCGCGGCCGTCGTGCTGACCGCCCTGCTGGGGCGGCTGAGCTGGGCGGTGCTGAGCGAGTCGCTGATGGCGGCGGTGCGCACCTCGTGCATGGTGTGCTCCATCCTGGTCAGCGCGGCCGTGCTCTCGACCGCGATCGGCTACATGCACATTCCGGCCGGTCTAACGCAGGGCATCGCGGCACTGGAGCTGCCGCCGTACGCGCTGCTGTTTCTGGTGGCGCTGCTCTACATCGTGCTGGGCCTGTTTCTGGATGGCATCTCGATCGTGGTGATGAGCCTGCCGGTGACGCTGCCCATCATCGTGCAGGCGGGCTTCGATCCAGTGTGGTTCGGCGTCTTCCTGGTGCTGATGGTGGAGCTGGGGCAGGTCACGCCGCCGGTGGGCTTCAACCTGTTCGTGCTGCAAGGCATCACCGGCGCCAGCCTGAGCACGGTGGTGTACGCGGCGCTGCCCTTCTTCCTGCTGATGTGCCTGGCGGTCGTGCTCATCAGCGTGATGCCCTCGATCGTGCTGTACCTGCCCTCCCTGCTGACGCAGTAGCGACGCAGCAGAGGGCCGGAGAAGAAAAGGAAACCCGACGATGAAATTTCTGCACGCCATGGTGAGGACGGCCGATCCCCAAGCTTCCCTTCGCTTTTACTGCGACACCCTCGGGCTGGTGCTGCTGCGCCAGCGCGAGTCGGCGCAGGGGCGCTTTACCAACTACTACCTGGCCGCGCCGGGCCAGCCCGAGGTGCAGCTGGAGCTGACCCACAACTGGACGCCCGAGAACTACGCCGGCGGCCGCAATTTCGGCCACCTGGCCTTCGGCGTGGACGACATCTACGCCAGCTGCGAGCGCCTGCGGGCCCATGGGGTTGTCATCAACCGGCCCCCGCGCGACGGCTGGATGGCCTTCGTGCGCTCGCCCGAGCAGATATCGATCGAGCTGCTGCAAAACGGCGATCCCCTGCCGCCGTGCCAGCCCTGGACGGACATGCCTAACACGGGCAGTTGGTGAGGCCTGCATGTAGCGAAGCGACAGCGGTGCTCGCGCAGAATCCCGCACGATCACCGGGTGGCTCCTCGCCATGCCTAATTGATTGATCCCGCGAACCTGGGAGGGAGGCAGTCACGATATATGCGGTACACCTTCAAGCAGCTCGAATATTTCGTCGCGGTCGCCGAGTGCGGAACTATTGCCGGCGCGGCGGAAAAGGTACACGTCTCGCCGCCCTCAATCTCGGTAGCCATTGCCCATTTAGAAGAGGCACTTGAGTTACGGCTGTTCATACGCCAGCACCACGGCCTGCAGCTGACTGAGTCTGGGGAACAAATTCTGGGTCACACACGTGCCCTACTTGAAAAAGCACGCAGCCTGCAGAGCTTCAGCGGACTGGTTGAAGGAGAGCTGCGTGGCAAAGTTACACTGGGCTCCTTCATCACGCTGGCACCTCAGATACTGCCTGAAATCTGCCGTAGCTTCGCCAACCAACACCCAGGCGTCAGCATTGAGCTGATGGAAGCCAGCCAGGATCAGCTGATCGGCCACCTGCGCCGCGGTATCGTCGATCTGGCCATCACCTACGAGATGCACATTCCGCAGGACCTGTGGTTCGAGCCGCTGGTGGGCCTGCCGCCGCTGGTGATGCTGGACGCCGGGCACCGCCTGGCGGGCATGGCGGCCATCGACATGAAGGAGCTCGAAGGCGACCCCTACATCCTGCTGGATCTGCCCATCAGCCGCGATTACTTTCTCTCGATCTTCGAGAAATCGGGCGTGTCGCCCAACGTGCGCATGAAGACCACGCACTTCGAGGTGGTGCGCTCAATGGTAGCCAACGGCATCGGTGTGTCGATCAGCGTCGTGCGCCCGGTCAACAACGCTGCACTCGACGGCAAGCCCATCGTCTGCGTGCCCATCGCCAACCCGCTGCCCATGCTCAACGTGGGCGTGCTGTCGCGGCGTTCGGGTTTCAGCCCGCTGGTTTCGTGCCTAAAAAAGCAGATCCAGCAGCTCATCACTGCTCACGGCGTACCGGGTATGGCACCCTTGCCCCGGTTTGACTAAAAATGCTCTCAGAACCTGTTCGATAGGAACCGCCTATTTGATCGAGAACTTCTGTGCGCGCCTGAAGTAATACCGCATCTTCACCACGCGCCGCAACAAGACGACGCTGTTTGCCGTTCTTGTTGTACAGGCGGATATAGCGCATGAGCTTTTTGAGCAGGTCTCTGGTGCTGGTGAACACGCCTCGGGCGATGGCCTCGGGCTGGATGCGGGCGAACCTGCTTTCGAGCAGGTTCAGCCATGACGAATAGGTTGCCCCGCATGGTTTCGCCTGCCCTACTTCCGCGCCCGGCGGGCTGCCGTGTCACATACTACAGGTGCGTGGTGCCCCTGCCGTCCCGCACGAAGCATCAACAGGCTGTAGGTGCGCGCTCTCATGGCGAGTTCGGCAACTCCGGCTCTGTCTGCGCCGTACGCCCTGGCCATGCGTCTTGCCATGAACGGGCCGAACACGCCCTGCCGCCATGACCGATTCACGGACTGCCTGCCCTTCGCCTGAAACCTCTGACACACGCCCACGGCTCATCCTGCTGCACGGCACGCGCCTCAATGGCGCGCAGTGGGCGGCCTATGGGCCTGCGCTGGCCAGCGTGGCCGAAGTGGTTGCGCCCGATCTGCCCGGCCATGGCCAGCGCGCGGGCGAGCCGTTTTCTCTGGCCCGCACCGTGGCTGACGTGGCCGCGCTGGCCGACAAAGCGGGCACGCGGCCCGTGCTGCTGGGCGGCCATTCGCTGGGCGGCTACGCCGCCATGTGCTATGCCCAGCGCCACCCGCGGCGGCTGGCGGGGCTGGCGCTGATTGGCTGCGCGGCCGAACCGCGCGGCGCAGGCGCCTGGCTGTACCGCCAGGTGGCCCGCTTGTGGGAAGCCGCCGGGCCCGAAGGCATGGCGCGGCTGGATCACCTGTATTTCAGCCGCGCTGCGCACGCCCCCACCTGGGCCGCCGTGCAAGCGCGCGGCGGCCAGTTCCGGCAGATTCGCGCCGCCTGGGGCGAGGTCATGCGCCAGTGCAGCGCGCAGCAGTTGCGCCACGTCAGCTGCCCGGTGCTGGTCATGGGGGGCGGGTGGGACCAACTCCACATTCACGCCCGGCGCTTTGCCGCCGCCGCCCCATGCGGGCAGGTGTTCACCCAGCCACGGCGCGGCCACCTCTGGCCACTGACGCACCCGGTAGAAGTGGCCACCGCGCTGCGCCACTGGATAGAGCGCCTGCCCCTGGCGCCCGCCAGCGGCCAGCCCTGAGTTTGTGGGCGGCTCAGGCGCAGCCTGGCCCTGCTGCGCTCCGCGGCCGCGCCTATAGTCTCCGTCCACGTGCGCCTATGCGTTGTCGCCAACCACCTTCTTGCCTGCAAGCCCCTCCTCTTTTCAGCCCTGCCGCTTTCACGTTGATTCGACCGCCAAGGCACACCCATCAAGCGCTGAACGCTATGAAAATAGAAGTAAGAGATGTTCCTCCCCGTGCCGCCTGGGCGCTGGAGCAAGCCGGCGTGCATCCGCTGCTGGCGCGCCTGTTCGCCGCGCGCGGCGTCACCCAGGCCGGCGAGCTGGACGAGGGCTTACCGCGCCTGCTGCCCCCCGCCGCCCTGCACGGCGCCCCGCAAGCCGCCCGCTTGCTGGCCGATGCCATCGCCGCTGGTCAGCGCATCTGCGTCGTGGCCGACTACGACTGCGACGGCGCCACCGCCTGCGCCGTCGCCCTGCGCGGCCTGAAACTGCTGGGCGCGCCGCGCCTGGACTACCTGGTGCCCGACCGCGTGATCGATGGCTACGGCCTCACCCCTTCGATCGCCGAGCGCGTGGCCGCGCGCGGCGCCGATCTGCTCGTCACCGTGGACAACGGCATCGCCAGCGTGGAAGGCGTGGCCGCCGCGCGCGCGCTGGGCCTGCAAGTGCTGGTGACCGACCACCACCTGCCCGGCAACGCGCTGCCCGATGCCCACGCCATCGTTAACCCCAACCAGCCCGGCTGCGCGTTCGAGAGCAAAAGTCTGGCGGGCGTAGGCGTCATGTTCTACGTGCTGCTGGCCCTGCGCGCCGAGCTGCGCGCACGCGGCGCCTTCGACGCCGCCACGCAGCCCCGGCTGGACAGCCTGCTGCCCCTGGTCGCCCTGGGCACCGTGGCCGACGTGGTGCGGCTGGACGCCAACAACCGCCGCCTGGTGGCGCAAGGCCTCAAGCGCATCCGCGCCGGCCACATGCCCGCCGGCCTGGCCGCGCTGCTGACCGTGGCCGGTCGCGAACCGGCCCGCGCCAGCACCTTCGACTTCGGCTTTGCCCTGGGCCCGCGCATCAACGCCGCTGGCCGCCTGGCCGACATGACGCTGGGCATCGAGCTGCTGCTCACCGACGATGCCGCCCGCGCCAACGAGCTGGCGCGCACGCTCGACGGCATCAACCGCGAGCGGCGCGACATTGAAGGCAACATGCGCGAACAAGCCCTGCTGCGCGTGCAAGGCTTGTTCGACCCCGCTCAGGCTCTGCCCCCCGCGCTCAGCGTGTTCGACGACAGCTTTCACGAAGGCGTGGCGGGCATCGTCGCCTCACGCCTGAAAGACCAGTGGCACCGCCCCGCCTTCGTCTTTGCCGCCAGCGGCGCGCCCGGCAAGGCGGGCGAGCTGAAAGGCTCGGGCCGCTCCATCCCCGGCTTTCACCTGCGCGATGCGCTGGACCTGGTGGCCAAGCGTCACCCCGGCGTGCTCCTCAAATTCGGCGGCCACGCCATGGCCGCCGGCTGCACCATCGCGCGTGAGCAGTTTTCCCTTTTTACCCAAGCCTTCGAGCAGGTGGCGCGCGAATGGCTGGACGAAGCCACCCTCACCCGCCGCCTAGAAACCGACGGCCCCCTGCCCCCCGAATACCGCCGCCCCGACCTCATCGACACCCTGCACCGCGAAGTGTGGGGCCAGGGCTTTGCCCCCCCGGTGTTCAGCGAAGACGTGCAGGTCATCAGCCAGCGCCTGGTAGGCGAGAAACACCTGGCCCTGAAGTTGCGCCACCATGGCGACGTGGTGGACGCCATCTGGTTCGGCCACACCGCCCCGTTGCCCGCCCGCGCCCGCCTGGCCTACCGCCTCGAAGCCGACGAATGGCAGGGCGTGCGCCGCGTGCGCTTCGTGGTGGAAGGCGCCGAAGACGATGAAGGGCTTTAAAGCGTCCGCGACGCGCCATCTCGCCACTGCCAGACCATCAACCGCATCGCGGTAAGGCCAGACACCTGAATTGCCCATGTGCCACTGGCGTCAAGGCAAACCACGGACACCCTGGCTGCCAGCCAGTGAGAAACCACCTTGCTGCCCGGGGCAGAGTCTGCCCATGATTTTTTGACGCTCGCCCTGATGGGCTGCCGGTGAAGATGCCGCAAAAAAGGCCTTGAAGGGGCCAACGCCCTTCAAGGCCTTGCGGCTTGCCTGGGTCCGCAGCTCAACCGTGCAATGCCCCCAGCCGGCTGCTGCCTGCCTGGGCAGCCTCAACCACGCTGGCGGCTCACGCGGCGTGCCATGCCCACAATGCCCAGCGTAGCCAGCAGCAGTGCCCAAGGGGCATTGGCAGGCACGGCGGTAATACCGCCAGCGCCACTGCGCATGACGGTGAGAGTCACTGTGGCCGTGTCACAAGGCGTGTTGCCCGGCAAGGCGCAGATTTCATAGCTGTACTGGTAGTTGCCTGCGGGCGTGCCTACTGGCACTGTGACCGTTCCATCGGCATTCAGGGTCAGATTGCCCGCCGGGCTGCCTGGCAGCTTGATCCAGGAGCCTGGCTTCAGCGCTGCGGTGGGGTTGGCGCCCCCCAACACGGCGGCCACGCCCTTGACCTGATCGTTGCCGAAGATGGTTACGGTGCGGGCGCCTTCAGCCACATCGCCAAAGGCGTTGTCCGCGGCATCAACCATGGGCTGCACGGTCAGCGTCACCTCTGCCGTATCGCAGACATGGCCGTTCGGGTCCAGCAGACAGATGCCATAGCTGTACTTGTAGTCGCCCGCCGGTGCATTGGCCGGCACGGAGACTTGGCCCGTCGCCGGGTCAAAGTTCAGGCTACCGCCGGCAGGGCCCGAAACCAAGCTCCAGGAGTTGGGCTGGGGCTGCGCATCCGTGCCGATCGTGATGGCTGTGCCATCAACGGTGTCATCGCCATACACGGAAGCGGTTGTGGCGCCTGCATTCACCGTGCCAAAGGCGTTGTTGGCGGCAGCGATCGCCACGACGGTGAGCTTGACCTGCGCCGGGTCACACTTCTCGGGCAGAACACCCGTTTTGGTGCAAAGCTCATAGCTGTAAACGTAATCGCCATGGGGCGTGCCGGCTGGCACCGTGACCTGGCCTGTGGCTTCGTCCAGGGTCAAATTGCCCGTGCCGCTGACCTTTTGCCATGAGCCTGCTTTCACCTGGGCGTTGGCCGTTGGCCCTGTCAGCATGGCCTGCGCACCCGCCACCTTGTCGTTCGCGGCGATGGAAGTTGCCAGGGGCGGGCCTCCCGCGCCGACGACGCGGAAGTTATCGTCCTCGGCCACGATGGGCACTTCAGTGACATGAATGACCGCCTGCGCCGTTTTGCAGGCGCTGCCGGCGGGCGTAATCCCCGGCCAGGCACAGATTTCGTATTGATAGGTATAGGTGCCAGGCTTGGTGGCCTGTTTGACCGTGACTGTGCCATCGGCGTTGAGCGTGATGGCGCCCGGCGCGGGCGCGGAATCGCCGGCCACATGCGCCCACGAATCAACCGTCAACGTGGCGTTTTGCTCCACACCGCTCAGTTGCAGGGGCTGCAGGTATGCGGTGTCGTTCTTGAAGACTGATTTGCCGGCTTCAGTGGTGGTGTCCGCGCCGTTGCTGACGGTCACGAACGGGGCAGCGCCATCACCATCGTTTTCCGCATGGATGGAGGTCATGCACGAGGCGCCGTCAGCATTGCTTGCCTGCACAGCATCGAGCTGGTGCGTGGCCTGAGCCGTCACCGGATCGATTTCAAACACCTTGCCGTTGGACGAGTAGATAAACAGCTTGCCATCGCGCCGGAACGCGGCAGAGGCCATGTAACCCCGGGCACCAGCCAAACCCGTGATTTCGCGGTAGGAGACATAAGCCAGATGCCCGCTCGTCGGCGTAACTTCCTCCTGCGGCTTGATCAGCCGGTAACGGTACAAATACCACTTACCGCCAACCTGGTCGCCCACGCCATAGAGCACAGTTTCCACACCGTTGCTTTCGCCGGGGTGAATGGCAAAGTCCGTGATGTACTTCTTTTGGTTCGATTTGGACGCGAACCCGGCCGTGAAGCCGTTGGGGATTACGGCTTCATTGGCGAAAGCAATTTCCGAAGCTGTGACAGGAAGGCTGTCAGGTTGCACCGCATGCAGGTCTTGCATGCGGTACAGCTTGTTGTTGGCCCCGTTGACCATGAAATAGTTGCCATACCGGTCAAATGCCGCAGCGGCGCCGTTGAGGGTCTCCTTTTTCGGGACGTCCACGCCGGCTGTATCAACAAACCGAACGTACAGGGCATCCTTGTAACTCGAACGCGTCGGACTCAAGGTCACAAGGGCCGGCGTTTTCTCATTGACTCGGCCAATGCGGTACAGGCCGACACGCCGGTTCGGGCCTTGCACCGCAGCGGTCACCCGCTTCATGGCATACAGGTAGTTGTCGCGCGGGTTGTAAGCCAGGGCATTGAGGTCATTTTTGACCTTGCCCTCTCCCCCCGCCCCAACTGGGCCCAACGTCTCGCCCAGCGTACCGTGCTCCGCCCAGTTATCCATGTTGTAACGGAACAGTGTGGTGAGCTCCTTGGTCGCGACATCATTGCCGGTTCGCCCCACATACATCTCCGTCCCGCAAGCCCATGGGCCAGGCGCCGTCTGCGCCGATGCAGCGCCGACCGCTGCCAAACAGGAAAGCAGCACCAAATGCCGCTTTGCTACCAAACCGTATGTCACACGCACTCCTCCATGAATACAAAACGTCACAATTATGTAACAAAACCTCACCAGCTTGGCAGTGTGCGCATGCTTTCGGCCATCAAAAGACAACGCCCCCCGTCGCCGCGGCTTCTTGCGGCCATCCTTGACAACAGCACAACATGTTTCGCCACTGCCCGCAGCGGTAGGCTTATCTGGCAGGAAGGATTTACCGGGCCGGCATCTCCCGTCTCAAAACCTGTTCAAGATCTCGGCGCGAGTGGACAAGAAGCAGGTTTGGGAGGGGATAGCGGCGCAAAACGCAGCCATAGCTCGGGCCATGGCGAGGCTTTGCAACGCCGCAGCCCCCGCCCCGTTTTCTGGCCTGCCGTGCAGAGACTTTGTGAACAAGCTCTCAAGCCCGCGCCTTCACACTGAACAAGCCATACCGCAATAGCCAGGCAATAGCCCAGCCATGCCGTGCCCCCGGCCACACCGCCCAAGTGTCCCCATGCAAACCGCCCTGCCCCTGCCCTTTCGCGCTCACGGCATCAGCCAAAATAGCGGCTTCGCCACACTGCCGCGCGCCGACCGCGCTGGCAGCCACTAAACGGCTTCTTTTTCACTGACTCACTGGCACTGAGCGCCACACGGCGCAACCCCGCATTGCCCCCGCGCCCTGGCCACGCAACCCACGCCAGCCAGCCGCCCATCCACAGCCCGCCTGCCACCATGCAACACGACAAAATCCTCATCCTCGACTTTGGCTCGCAAGTCACCCAGCTCATCGCCCGCCGCATCCGCGAAGCGCATGTGTATTGCGAAGTGCACCCTTGCGACGTGAGCAGCGACTGGCTGCGCGACTACGCCGCCGATGGGCGTTTGAAGGGCATCATCCTCTCCGGCAGCCATGCCAGCGTGTACGAGGTGGATGACCGCGCGCCCGATGCTGCGTTTGAGCTGGGCATTCCGGTGCTCGGCATCTGCTATGGCATGCAGACCATGGCGCAGCAACTGGGCGGGCAAGTGCAGGGCAGCAATACCCGCGAATTCGGCTATGCCGAAGTGCGCGCCCACGGCCACACCGCGCTCTTGAAAGACATCCAAGATTTCCACACCCCCGAAGGCCACGGCATGCTGAAAGTGTGGATGAGCCACGGCGACAAGGTGACCGCCTTGCCCGAGGGCTTCAAGCTGATGGCCAGCACGCCGAGCTGCCCGATCGCCGGCATGGCGGATGAGGCGCGGCGCTTCTACGGCGTGCAGTTCCACCCGGAAGTCACCCACACCGTGCAGGGCCGCGCCATGCTGGAGCGCTTTGTGCTCGACATCTGCGCCGCCAAACCCGACTGGATCATGCGCGACCACATCGAAGAAGCGGTGGAAAAAATCCGCGCACAAGTGGGCGATGAAGAAGTCATTTTGGGTCTATCCGGCGGCGTCGATTCCTCCGTAGCCGCAGCCCTCATCCACCGCGCCATCGGCGACCAGCTCACCTGTGTATTCGTTGACCATGGCCTCCTGCGCCTCAACGAAGGCGACATGGTGATGGACATGTTCGCCGGCAAACTGCATGCCAAAGTGGTGCGCGTCGATGCCAGCCAGCTGTTCCTCAATGCGCTCAAGGGTGTTTCCGACCCCGAACAAAAGCGCAAGATCATCGGCAAGCTGTTCGTCGATGTATTTAAGGCCGAGGCGGAAAAACTCAAGGCCGCAGGCAATGGCGCGAAGGGCGCAACCTTCCTCGCCCAAGGCACCATCTACCCCGACGTGATCGAATCCGGCGGCGCCAAGAGCAAAAAAGCCGTGGTCATCAAAAGCCACCACAACGTCGGCGGCCTGCCCGAACAACTCGGCCTGAAACTGCTGGAGCCGCTGCGCGACCTGTTCAAGGACGAAGTGCGCGAACTCGGCGTGGCGCTCGGCCTGCCGCAAGACATGGTCTACCGCCACCCCTTCCCCGGCCCCGGCCTTGGCGTGCGTATCTTGGGCGAAATCAAGAAGGAATACGCCGACCTCTTGCGCCAGGCCGACGCCATCTTTATTGAAGAACTGCGCTCCACCATCGAACCCAACAGCGGCAAAAGCTGGTACGACCTCACCAGCCAGGCCTTTACCGTCTTCCTGCCGGTCAAATCCGTCGGCGTCATGGGCGACGGCCGCACCTACGACTACGTCGTCGCCCTGCGCGCCGTGCAAACCAGCGACTTCATGACCGCCGACTGGGCGGAACTGCCGTATGCGCTGCTGAAGAAGGTGTCATCCCGAATCATCAACGAAGTGCGCGGGATTAACCGGGTGACGTATGACGTTAGTAGCAAGCCACCTGCGACGATTGAGTGGGAATGAAGATTCTAAGGAATATTTATATCTATAGATTTGATTTAATTTTGGAGCTAATTTTGAGTGACGGAAGGCTTGTCAGCATCGCAAGACACATTGAAAGAAACTTTCTGCCAGTATGCCAGTTGCTGGGGCCAATTTTTATGTCCTTAGTTTTTTTGTGGATTGGTTTTTGGTTCCCTGAGGTGCTGGCAAATTACAAAAAAATTCCAGATGCCGAAAGAAACATTCTGTTTTGGTTTAAGTTATGGACTACTTGGATACTTCTTTTGTCTTTGATAATAAGCGTAGGTGGCGGCCTATTAGGCATCAGGGAGTCACGACTAAAAGATGAAACCATAAAAAATCAAGAAGAATAAATAAAAATCCTTAAACCTTTGGAAGGCAGGCTGGAAGATGCTGAAGAGTCAATTGGATATTTAAAAACAACAAGGGAGGATTTGGTTTATGATTTTATTTCTGGCTATCTTTGCCATTTATTCGGAAGCTTAGAATTTAACGACTCAGAGCGGGTGTCACTTTATTTGCACGACGCTCCAAGAAGCAGATTTGTTTTGGCTGGCCGTTTTTCGAAAAACTCATATTTTTCAAAAACAAATAGAAAAGCATTCCCTGAAACAGAAGGATGTATTGGGCAAACGTGGAGCAATGGTGGTGAGTATTTTGTTGAGTTACCCCAAGATAATGCAGGGCGCTTCAAATATCTCAAAAAAAAATGGCATTTCTATTAATAGCAAGACATTTAGAGGCCTGAGAATGAAAAGTCTTGCCTATTGCTCCTTTGCTATTGAAGACAATGGCTTGAGGGTTGGAATAATTTTATTTAAAAGCACAAAACATGGAGTGCTTGAAAAATCCAAATTGAAGGATTTTTCTTATAAAAGTCATTCTTACTTCATAGAAGTGCTCAGAAAAGCAAAAACGGTGAGCTCCTTGATCGAGAACCAGGCAGAGGATAAGCATCATGTCTAAAATTACAGATGTTGTTAAATATATTTGCAAAAATTACCCTCACAGCCATGAGCTTTCGAAAGCTCGATTAACAAAAATGATCTACCTTGTTGATTGGGAGTCAGCCAAAAGGCATGGTCAGCAAATTACTGAAATCAAGTGGTATTTTAATAATTACGGCCCTTATGTAGATGCCGTTTTTGACGAAGCCATTCTTGATCCTGAAATCGATGTTATTCAAACTACAACAATTTATGGAACCCCGAAGATTCAAATAAAATATTCAGGAGACGCGGGAGAAGTTAACATCAATTATAATGAAAAAGAAATTATAGATCACATTATTTCTCAAACAAAGACAATGTATTGGAATAGCTTCATAAGGCATGTTTATGATACGTATCCCGTACGAAAGAATCCTCAATACTCCTATTTAGATCTTGCTGGTTTAGCAAAACAGGAGAATTCAATTTTGAAAAGAGATGTGGGCTAAAAAATAGGGTTATCTAAAGCTCTAGCCAACTCCACCACCGACAACGGCGCACACCCCTCCGCCTTGTTATTGATGGTCACGTAAGCGTTCTGCCCCGCGCCGCAGGTGCCGGTGATGACACGGGCGAGGTGGGTACGGGTTTCGGGGTCGGGGTCTTGCAGGCGGTCAAACGGAGCGTATTGCGCCTTGGCGCTTTCGTAGCCGTAGGCGCCGTGGCGGCGGTGCAGGTTCCAGCGGCAGACGAGCGGGCCGGGCCACAGCGCCCGCAGCAGGGGCAGCTGTTCTTCAATCGGCGGCATTTTGGCGTGCAGGCCCAGGCAGTAGGTGACGGGGTTGCCGCTGGCCTGGCGTGCTGTGCGCAGGGCTTGCGCCAGCAGCGGGGCGTGGGCGGGGGTTAAAAAGGCGGCGTCGCGCACTTCCAGCGCGATCACGCCATCGGGCGCTGCCGGGGCCAGTGGCGGCAGGGCTGCGAGCAGATGGCTAATGCGTTCTATCAGCGCAGGCAAATCGTTCAGCAGCGTGCGCGGCAAGGGGCTGAGTTGAAACACCAGCGCGCCAGTCTTGTGGCCCAGCCCTTGCAGGGCGGGTTCGATGAATTCGCGCACGGCCAGATCAAGGTTCAGGAAAGCAGGGTTGGGCGCCATGCCGCGCCCGTCTTTAGCGCGCACGAGGGCATCGCACACCAGGCTCGGGCCTTTGACGACGAAGCGAAAGTCATCAGGCACTTGTGCGGCGTAGTGCGCGTATTGCTGGGCGCTCAAGGGGCGGTAAAAGGCGCGATCCAGGCTGACGCTGCGCAGCAGCGGGTGGGCGGCGTAGGCGGCCAGCCCCGCTTTGGAGAGCTGGCTTTCGGCATAGTCACCGTCCCACACCAGCCCGGCCCAGCCGGGAAAGTGCCACGATGAGGCGCCCATGCGCAGCCGGGGCGGCAGGCGCGCGGCCAGTTCCAGCAAGGCTGCATCGGGCGGGGCAGGTTGAACGGCGGTGCGGCGTCGCTTGGGGGCGGTTGGAAGTAAAGGATGACGGCTGGGGCCAGTGGAGGTTGCGGGAGCGCCAATGCTGGCGGCGGTGGCTGGCTCAGCGCCGGTCTGGGGCGGGGTCGCCGTCAACGGTTCATCAAACAGGGATGGCTGTGATGGCGCTGGCATTTTTAGTTAAAAATAGCTTCGGGGCAGATAGGACGGGCGATAAAAGCTATTAAAAAAGAAGCTAACGTACAGTAAAGACGGAGTAAAGACGGGCTCTGTTTGGCCCGTGCATTTACTGGGTGGCACAGTGGTGTTCGGCATTTGGCAATGGACTTCATGTTGGAAGCCCGCCTTGGCCTGTTGGAGCAGCCACCTGTTCTCTGCTTGGCACGATTGATTGGGTTGAGCCCCGCCCCGCTGCCTTCTGGCTGCCCGCATGGCACATGTGCCAATAACAAACCCCTCATGCACCGCGCTGGGCGACATGAGGGGCCGAAAGGCGCGCCAAGGTCAGGCGCGCGCGGACTCAAAGCCTGGGGGGCTTATTACTTGGCGGCGGAAGCAGCGCTGGCGGCCATGGCGGCGGCATCGGCAGCGGCGTTGGCCACGGCAGCACCCACAGCGGCGCCAGCGGCAGAGGCGGCATCGCTCATGGCATGGGCAGCGTCGTTCATGGTGGCGCTGGCGGAAGATGCCGCGTTTTCAGCAGCCGTGGCGGCGGCGGAAGCGGCTTCGCTGGCGGCATTGGCTGCCTCGTTGGCGGCTTGGTTCGCGGATTCGGCGGCGGAAGCCATGGATTCAGCCGCAGAGGCCATGGGTTCGGCAGCAGGCGCTGCAACCGGCGCTTCCACCGGGGCCGGCGCGGGCGCAGGCATGGGGGCGGGCTCTTCCTTCTTGCCGCAGGCGGTCAGCGCGGCAGCAGCCACCAGCGTAGCCAGTACGAGCGATTTGTTCATGTCGATTTCCTCAAGTCTTGAGTGATGGTTATTTGAAAAACCATAGCGCAAATCGAAGGTATGAAGCGCGCTCTGGCTGAGAGAAAGCTCGGAAAAATCCTCTTCCCACTCAGCCGGAAATTATAGGAAGCAAAGCCCGTTGGCATGGCGCCTGAGCGTTGCCAAATGTGTCAAAGCACCAGCTACCTGAGCATTTGTTCCATGCCTTGTGGCGAGCCGTCAAAGTGCGGTTTGGCTACAGGCGGCAAGGCACAAAACCCAGCCGCGCCCGCAGCCCAAAGCACAGGCCCAAAGAAACTTTATCTGCGCCTCAGACCGGCCCCGTCCTGGGGATGGGCGCAACGCGCAGATTGCGAGGACAGGCTTTCAAAGGCCCAGCGTGGTGGCGGCAAAGCCCGGCGTGCTGCGCGCCAGCCAGCCGTCCAGCTCTTCACGCAGCAAGGCGCGGCGCTCGGCTTCGCTGCCTGAAATGCACAGGCTGTGCAGCGGGTTCAGCCGGTGCAAGGCCCAGGGCGCAGCCCACAGCACGCTGGGCAGGTCGCCAGCGTCGGCGGCTGGGCAGGCGCGCGCCTCGACTTTGTGCGACCAGGTGCGCCGCCATTGCACAAAGCGCGGATGCAGGCGCGGCACGTCGTCGTAACGGCGCGCCAGCAGGGTTAGCCGCTGTCCGTGCCGCGCCCAGGCGTGCAGGGCTTCCACCACGCTGCGTTCGCCCAGGGGCCAGTCGGCAAAGCTGGCGTCGCTCAGGATGATTTCACGCCAGCCCGTGGCGCCAGATGCCGCATGGCACAACGCATCGCGCACGGCTTGGCGAAAGGCCTTGCGGCCTTGCAGGCGCCCTTGCGGCAACGGCGCCATGGGCATCAGGGGCGGTGGCGTGCTGTCGCCGTTGCGGGGGTGATCAGGCATCTGCATGCAGCCACCCGGCTTGCGCCCATTGGTCCAGCAGTTCGCGCGCCTCTTCGCTCAGGCGTGCCACGTTGGCGGCCGATAGCTGGCGCGCGTCGGCCAGCCGGCGCATCAGCCGCGCGTCGCGTCCGCTGGCGCTGAAGCCTTCGCCATTGATGAAGATGTGGCGCGCGTCATGCATCATGCGTGTGCGCCGGTCCAGCCGCACGCCGGTGGCCGCGCCCAGACCCAGTGGCTCGCCTTGCGGAAACCAGACTTCGGGCTTGGGGTCGGTCAGCGCCTCGCCCAAGGTCAGGGCCAGCAGGGCGTCGTCTTTCAGCAGGCGTTGCAGGGCATCACGCGCGAAGTCATGCATGGCGGCGGGGATGGCGCCGGGGGCGCCGGTGGCGGGCTGGCGCGGGTCGCGGTAGGCGGTGTCGCCCAAGGCGTCGCGCGCTTCGTCGGCCATGCGCTGCAACAGGTCTTGCGCCAGCTCACCGCGCGCGGGCTGGCGAAAGCCTATGGAGTAGGTCATGCATTCGCCCTCCGCCACGCCGTCATGCGCCCAGCGGGGGGGCAGGTAAAGCATGTCGCCGGGCTCCAGCACGTATTCTTCTTCCGGCTCGAAATGGGCCAGGATTTTCAGTGGCAGCCCTTCCACAAGATCCAGCTGCTTCTGCCGTCCGATGCGCCAGCGCCGCCGGCCATGCGCTTGCAGCAAAAAGACGTCGTAGCTGTCGAAATGCGGGCCCACACCGCCGCCGTTGGTGGCGTAGGAGATCATCACGTCGTCCAGCCGGGCGTCGGGCACGAAGCGAAAGCGCTGCATCAGCGCGTGCACAGCCTCGCTGTGCAGGTCCACGCCTTGCACCAGCAGCGTCCAGCCGGGCGTGCGCGGGCTGGGCAGGCTGCCGGCGTCAAACGGGCCGCGCCGCAGGGACCAGCCTTGCCGCCCGTGGCGCACCAGGCGCGATTCGACATCTTCCTGGGCGGCCAGTTGCCAAAGCGCCTCGCGGCCCACGGGCGGCTTGAAACCAGCGATGGCGCCGCGCACCAGCAAGGGCTTTTTCTGCCAGTGACGGCGCATGAACTGCGCGGGGGAAAGCCCGGCCAGCAAGGGAGTGGAAAGATCAATATTCATCGCACCTGTGCCGCACGCGGCAATGGCGCGTGCCAGTGCGACAATTCTCCCATGGACATCAATTCTCAATGCGTGGTGGCGTTGACTTGGACGCTCAAAGACGGCTTGGGCGACGTGCTGGACGTGCTGGACAGCCCGGTCGAATTTCTGGTGGGCGGCAGCGATTTGCTGCCCAAGATCGAGGAAGCCCTGCAAGGCCACGCCGCAGGCGCGCGCGTGCAGCTCAACCTGGAGCCGGCCGACGCTTTTGGCGACTTTGACGAGGCAAGAATTTTTCTGGAGCCACGGTCGCTTTTTCCGCAAGGGCTGGAAGAAGGCATGCTCATCGAAGGCAGCGCCCTGCCCGCCCAAGCCGCCGGGCACATGCCGCGCGACCTGCTCTACACCGTGACCGACCTCTACCCGGAGCATGTGGTGCTGGACGGCAACCACCCGCTGGCCGGCATGGGCCTGCGGCTGGATTTACGCGTGCACGCCGTGCGCGAGGCCACGGAAGAAGAAGTGGGGCGCGGCACCGCTGGCACCGGCTTTTTCCGCGTGCAGCCCATGGCGCCCGGCAGCCCTACCCTGCACTGAGCCAGGCCAACGCCTTCGCGGCCTGCACCACGTCCCCACTGGCCAAGTGGTATGACCCAGAGTGGTGTGGCTGCTCCCCATGAAAAAACGGCGCTTGAAGCGCCGTTTTTTCATGCTCGAAGGTCAGGCCAACGTCATCAGCGGTAAAGCTGGTTGCCGTCCACGCGCACGCGGTCACCCACGCGCACGTTGGGTACTTCGGCGTAATCGAACGTGCGGGTGTAGCCGTCGTCCAGGCGCACGGTCACGCGATAGACGTCATGTCCATAGCCTGTGCCGCCCATGCTTTGCTCAATGGCGCGGCCAATCAACGCACCGCCAATGGCGCCAGCCACCGTGGCCGCACGGCGGCCAGAGCCTTTGCCCACCTGGTTGCCCAGTGCGCCGCCGACCACGCCGCCAGCCACCGTGCCCACCACGCCCTGGCCAGCCACGCCGCCCTGGGCACGCACCAGATCCACCCCCATCACGCTGCCGTACTGCGCATAGGCAGGCTGCTGAACGCCCGCGGGCTGCTGCGGATACACGGGGCCAGCGCCGCCGTAGCCGGGGTTGCCGTAGTTCGGGTTGCTGACGCAAGCCGTCAGCGAAGCCGCCATCGCGGCGCCCAGTGCCCATGAGCCCAGTTTGTGGATACGTGCCATCTGAATACCTCCTGAAAGGATGAGAAGAAATCTTGCCAGCCTGTGGCTACGGCCGGATGCCAAGCCTAACGCGCCAACCACCGCCAGGGCCGACAGCCAGGGCCACCACAACCGGCAAAAAACGCTTCTGGTTGTAAGGAGCCCGTTCACGACCGCTGCAAAGCAAAAGATGACAAAGCCGCATAGAGAACGCCTGCGCCCATCCTGGGCTGGGCCGCGCACGCCAAGCAGATGCGCTTGGGGAGGACGGGCGGCGTTCAGGCCCGCCCCGTGGAGCCATAGCCCCCTTCGCCGCGCGTGCTGGCCGGAAATGCGTCCACCATGTTGAAGCGGGCCTGCACCACGGGCACGATGACCAACTGCGCGATGCGCTCCATCGGCTCAATGGTGAAGGCCGTGGCGCTGCGGTTCCAGGCGCTCACCATCAGCTCGCCCTGGTAGTCGCTGTCGATCAGGCCCACCAGGTTGCCCAGCACGATGCCGTGCTTGTGCCCCAGGCCCGAGCGCGGCAGGATGAGCGCGGCATAGCCCGGATCGGCCAGGTGCATGGCCATGCCCGTGGGCACGAGCTGCCAGGCGCCAGGCGCCAGTGTCAGCGGCTCGGCCAGGCAGGCGCGTAAATCCAGCCCGGCGCTGCCAGGCGTGGCGTAGCTGGGCATTTGCGCGCGCAGGCGCTCGTCGAGGATGCGGATGTTGATGTTCATGGACGTTTCTTGTCTTGCAAATGGCGCAGCGCATCGGCCAGGATCTGCCGCTGCCGATCCTGGAGGCCCAGCCTGTCAGACTTTTGCTTTTGAAGCTTCAGCCAGTTCAGCCAAGCCACCACCAGGATAGGGATGAAGAAAAGCCCGCCGCCTTCCCACAGCAGGTACAGCAGCAGGCCGGCCACCGCCGCCAGCATGGTCAAGGCGAAGGGGCGCGGCCACCCGTGGCTCGCATGCCTGGCCTTCAAGCGGCGCCACGGGTTCAGCAGGGCTTCGGCATCCGGCGGCACATCGCCGGGGCCGGTCGCCGCCGCCGCGGCCTGGTCAGGCGCGGCCCGCGTGGGCGCTGGCGATGACGGCTGCGGTGGCAACGCGGGCGGCATGGGCGGATGCGCTTGCTGCGCGTGCAGCTTCTCGATGTAGCGCACGAAGTCGCCGCCGGGCGGCGTGTCTGAGTCCGGCTTCATGCCTATCGCTCCTGGGCCACGGGCAGGCGGCGCGCGATCTCGGCCACCAGCTGCCGCGCCAGCTGGCGCTTGCTGGCACGGGGCAGCTCCGTCGCGCCCGCTTCATCCACCAGCAGCAAGGCGTTGTGGTCCTTGCCAAACGTGGCCGGGCCGATGTTGCCCACCAGCAGCGGCACGCCCTTGCGCGCGCGCTTGGCCTGGGCATTGGCCAGCAAATCCTGGCTTTCGGCGGCAAAGCCCACGCAGTACAGCGCGCCCGGTTGCGGCCATGACTGCGCGCGCGGCAGGCGGGCCACGTCGGCCAGGATGTCCGGGTTCTCGACGAAGGCCAGCGCGGGCACGGCGCCCGAGCCGTCTTTCTTGATCTTGTGCGCGGCCGCCGCGGCGGGCCGCCAGTCGGCCACGGCGGCGGTGGCGATGAACACGTCGGCCTGCGCCGCGTGCCGCATGGCGGCGGCGTGCATGTCCAGCGCCGACACCACGTCCACCCGGGCCACGCCGCGCGGCGTGGGCAGGCCGACCGGCCCGGCAACCAGCGTCACCCCGGCCCCGGCCTCGCGCGCGGCGCGGGCGATGGCAAAGCCCATCTTGCCGCTGCTCAGGTTGGTGATGCCGCGCACGGGGTCGATGGCCTCGAAGGTCGGCCCGGCCGTCACCAGCACGCGCCGGCCCGCCAGCGGCTTGGGCGTGAAAAAGGCAATCACTTCTTCCAGCAGCTCGCCCGCCTCCAGCATGCGGCCGTCGCCAAACTCGCCGCAGGCCTGCGCGCCGTGGGCCACGCCCAGCACGTGCGCGCCGTCTTGCGCCACCTGGCGCAGATTGCGCTGCGTGGCCGGGTGCGCCCACATCTCGCGGTTCATGGCCGGGGCCAGCAACAGCGGCGCCTTGTCCGCCGGGCGCGCCAGGCACAGCAGCGGCAGCAGCTCGCCCGCGCGGCCCTGCGCCAGCTGGGCGATGAAGTCGGCGCTGGCCGGGGCCACGACCACGGCATCGGCCTCGCGGCTCAGGTTGATGTGGGCCATGTTGTTGCCGGGCCGCGCGTCCCACTGCGACACGTACACCGGCCGCCCCGAGAGCGCCTGCATGGCCACCGGCGTGATGAACTGGCAGGCCGCCTCCGTCATCACCACCTGCACCGTGGCGCCCGCCTTGACGAGCAGCCGGCAGAACTCCGCCGCCTTGAAGCAGGCCGCCCCGCCCGACAGGCCCAGCACGAGGTGGCGGCCCGCCAGCTCGGCGGCGCTGGAAGCGGGCAAGGGATCAGGCAAAAGGGCTGTTGCATTCATG
Source organism: Comamonadaceae bacterium OH2545_COT-014 (assembly GCA_003859965.1). Lineage (GTDB taxonomy): Bacteria > Pseudomonadota > Gammaproteobacteria > Burkholderiales > Burkholderiaceae_C > Ottowia. The sequence continues at coordinate 83,544 of RQYR01000010.1, forward strand.
GCGCCGCAATGTAGCAGCCGCCACCAGCAGCTTTGTCGTCTGGGCGGTTTTTGGCGGCTTGCTTTTTCTTCCCCCATGCATGAAAACGATGAAAACGCGCTTCACGCAGCCAGATTCCTGGCCCGCTTGGGGGCGTAGCCGAAATACCGGGTAAAGGCCAGACTGAAATTGGCCGGATGCTCGTAGCCCAGCTGATAGGCGGCTTCCGCCACGCGGCAGCCCGCTTGCAGCAGCTGCCGCGCCTTGTGCATGCGCACTTGCATGTGAAACGCCTGGGGGCTTTGCCCGTAATGCGCGTAGAAGGCGCGGCGCAGCCGGCTTTCGCTCCAGCCCAGCTGGCTGGCGAGCTGGCGGATGTTGGCCGGCTGGTCGGCGCGCGTTTCCAGCCAGCGTCTGGCCTCGCCAAGCTTGGCCGCATCCCGTGTGCTTGGCAGCGGGCCGGCGGCTGGCGATGGCGCTGACGATGGCACGGCCCCCATGGCGCGCAAGGCTTCGCACAGCAGCCCCAGCGCGCTGGCATGCAAGGCCAGCAGGTGCTCCGGCGCATGTTCGGCCTGCCACAGCAGCGCCCGCGCATGCGCCAAGCTGACAGGCGTGCTGTCATGGCAGGCCAGCTGGCGCACGCGCCCATGCGCCAGCAGCCGCCGGGCATGGGCAGCGCCCACATAGGTTTGCAGCAGATCCAAGCTGGCCTGCACACGCAATTGACGCACGGCCACGCCTGCCCGGTAGCGCCGCTGCCCATGCGCTTGGGCAAAGCCAGTGACGGTGGTTCGCCCACTGGCGAAATCCAGTGTCTGGCCCCCCTGCTCGCAAAAGGCCGATGCGCCTTGCAAGCCCAGTGTCACGGTCAGCACCGGCTGCGGCAGCGCCTTTTGGCTGGATTCGGCCAAGTCCACGCCTGGGCGGTAACGGCTGTGCAGCAGCGCCAGGCCCGGCGCCAGATCCAGCCGGTCGGTATGGCAGGGCCCCAGCGCGGGCGGCAGGCTGCGACGCTGCCAGCGGCCGCGCGTTTCAAGCAGCGCATCGGCTTCAGAGGCAATCCGGACGGTCATGGCGGCATGGGCGGATGGGCATATGAAATGGACGGATCCGCATATTCTCGCCAATGCGAGGAATTCTCAGAATCTGCCTCAGCCTGCTGGCCTCCGGCCAAAGCCCCCAGCCCCGGGCCAGGCACACGGCACAAGAGGTTCCATCGCATGACATCCCCGACAGCTTTCTTGGGCGGCCGCCAATGGCTGGCAGCCCTGACCATTGGCCTGGGCTGCGCCCAGGCCGAAACAGCCGCGCAAGCGCCCGAACCCGGCGACGAGACGCCCGAACTGCCCGCAATCACCGTCACGGTCAACAAGCAGCGCCAGCCCTTGCACGAAGTAGCGGCCAGCGTATCGGCCCTGAGCGGCGAGGATGTGCGCGACAACGGCGCGCACGATGTGCAGGCGCTCTCGCACCTGGTGCCCGGCCTGGGCTTTCAGCCCTCGGGCCAGTCGGGCCTGGCGCCGCCAGTGATGCGCGGCATGACGGCCAACATCATTTCGTTCTCGTCTGCCACGGCGCTGCTGGTCGATGGCGTGCCAACCCTGCGCGCGCAGGGTTTTGGCGACAGCCTGGTCGGCGCCGATCGCGTGGAAGTGCTGCGCGGGCCGCAGTCCACGCTGTACGGGCGCAACGCGCAAGCCGGGGTCATTCACATCGTCACGCGCCAGCCGGGCAATGACCCCTATGCGCTGGTATCCGTGGGCGCTGGCAGCCGCCGCCAGGCCGTGCTGCGCGCCGACCTCAGCCGTGCGCTGGCGCCAGACCGGCTGTATCTGGGCGTGGCGGCGCAAGCGGCCCGGCAGGACGGCTTCATCCGCAACACCTACACCGGCCGCAGGGACGATGGGCGCCAGCATGGCAGCGCCCGCCTGACGCTGCGCTGGACCCCGTCGGCACGCACGGACGCTGCGCTTCGCCTGTCCATGCGCCGCCATGACGACGGCGCCTCGCACTGGGGCGCGCCCCATGCGCCCAGGGCCACCGTGCGATCGGGCCATGCAGGCAGCAATACCGCGCATGGACACACGCTCGCCCTGGATGTGGCGCACGACTTCGGCGCCGGCCTGCACGCGCGCGCCATCACGGCGCGCAATGTCTGGCACGACGCGCTGACGCAAGACACCGATTACCAGCCCGCCGACCGGCTGCACCTGGCGCGCAACCACCGCTTCGCCACCTGGTCGCAGGAAGTGCGCTTGCAGGGCCACCTTCGCGCGGCGCCGGACGGGCGGCGCGTGCAATGGCTGGCCGGCCTGTACGCCGACCGTGAGGACAACCGCCTGGGCTTCGTACAGAAAACGCCTTTGGCCACCCTGCCCACCCAGGCCGCGCAAAAGGGCCACACCGCCGCGCTGTTCACGCACTGGAGCGTGCCGCTGGCCAGCCGCTGGACGCTGACCGCGGGCGCACGCATTGAGCGCAGCCGCATGCGCTTTGCGCTCAACCAGGACATGGCGTCATCACAAGCCGCCACGCGCTTGACGCCCAAACTCGCGCTGCAATACGCATGGGGGCCACATGCCACCGCCTGGGCCAGCGTGGCCGACGGCCACCGCGCGGGCGGCTTCAACGCCTTCGCGCCCGCCACGCACCGGCGCTACGGGGCCGAACGCGCCCGCGCGTTCGAATGGGGCATCCGGGGCCAGCTGACCCAACCGCGCCTGCGCTACAGCGCCAGCCTCTACCACACCCGTTTGCGCGACATGCAGGTGCAGCAAATGGGCGCGCCCGGGCAGGTTTACATCAGCAACGCCGCGCAAGCCAGCTCGCGTGGCGGTGAACTGGAGCTGGAATACGCCGCGCGCGGCGCCTGGCTGGTGCAAGCCGGGCTTTCGCTGAACCGCACCCGCTTTGGCCGCTTCATCGACGGCGCCGCGCGCCACGACGGCAAGCGCAACCCGTTCGCGCCCGACGCCACGGCCTACATTGGCCTTCGCCATGACCCCGGCCCGTGGTATGTGCAGGCGCGCCTGCACGGCAGCAGCCGCATGTACCTGGACGCGGCCAATCAGTACCACCGCCCCGGCCACAGCCTGCTGGATCTGGCCGCTGGCTGGCGGCTGGGCCGGCTGGCACGCCCGGCAGGTTTCACCGGCTCGGCGGCGCTGAGCGTTTATGTGCGCAATGCAGGCAACCGGCGCTATGACGCCGTGGGCTTTCAAAACGGCAGCACCGTCATCTACAGCCCGCCGCGCGAGTTCGGCGTGAACCTGAGCTGGAAGCTGTAAGCCGCCCCGGAGCGCCGCGCATGACACCCCCCGCTTCCGCCCATCGCGGGCAGCAAGCCGTCTTCGGCCTGATTCACCTGGCGCTGGCCGCGCCCATGATCTACCTCGCCCTGGGCCTGCCGCTGCTCATGCGCCAGCACGGCTGGAGCGGTGTGGAGATTGGCCTGTTCCAGCTGGCAGGCCTGCCCGCGCTGCTGAAAGCCCTGATGGCGATGCCTGTGGAGCGGCCAGGCCAGCAAGGCCATGGCGCCAGGCATTACCGGCGCTGGACCGCCGCGCTGGGCGCGGGCTATGCCGCCGCCTTGCTGCTGCTGGCGCTGGCGGGCATTCATGCGCCCAAGCCCGTGCTGTTCGCACTGCTGCTGGCCTGCGTGCTGTGCGCCACCTGGGCCGACGTGCCCGTGAGCGCGCTCGCCATCCGCGTGCTGCCGCCTGCCGAGCGGGCACGCGCAGGCGGCGTGCGCTCCGCCGCCCTGTTCGCGGCCGCCATCCTTGGCGGCGGGCTGATGCTGGTGCTGGCCCAGCGCCTGGGCTGGGCCAGCCCGTTTCTCGTGATGGCAGCGCTGCTGGGCCTGGCCCTGGCCTGGCTGCCCACACTGCACGGCCAAGGAGACGCCGCAGCGCCCGTGGCCCCGCCCTTGCCCGCCGCGGCTGACCCCGCCCTGCTGCGCGGCTTTTTCCGGCAGCCCGGCATGGGGCGCTGGCTGGTGCTGCTGACGGCGTGTTTTCCCTTCGTGGGCGTCGCCTGGGTGTACCTCAAGCCCATGCTGCTGGATCAGGGCCTGCGCGCCGAACCGGTGGCCTGGGCCTTGGGCATGGGCGGCGGCACGCTGGGCGCAGCCGCCAGCCTGGCGGTGGCGCGGCGCCTGGGGCACGAACGGCTCGCCGCCTGGCTGCCCCTGTCCGCCTGGGGCAACGGCGCCGTGCTCGGCCTGCTGGCGCTGGCCCTGTGGCTGCGCGCCCCCGCGCCCTGGCTGATCGCTGGCGGCCTGGCGCTGGCGGTTTCGGTGGGGGTGTGCTCCTCCATCGTGTTCGGCCGCATGATGGATTTCACCCGGCCCGGACGCCAGGCGCTGGATTACGGCATTCAGGCCAGCTTTTTCGCGCTGGGCCGGCTGGCGCTGATGCCCGTGGCCGGCTGGCTGCTGGACCGCGCGGGCAGCGCCAGCCTGATGCTGGCGCTGTGCGTGCCCGCCCTGTGCGTGGCGGCGCTGGCCTGGCGCTGGCGCCACCGGCCTTGACTTGAACGCCTTGCGCCCGCCCCGGCCGGGCTGGCGCGTTGGCGCTTTTTTTCCGCCCTGCTCCCTTCCTTTTTCCATGCCCATTGCCATGCACCGTCCGCAAGACAGCCTCTCGCACTTCGACTCCGCAGAAGTGCAGCACTACGACAGCCGCATTCCCGCCCTGGTGCCGGGCTACCAGGTGCTGCACCACAGCAGCGCGGCGCTGCTCAAGACCCTGCTGCCCGCCGGTGCGCGCGTGCTGGTGGCAGGCGCGGGCACGGGGGCCGAGCTGCTGGCCTTGCACGCCCTGGGCCTGCACTGCGAATGCACGGCCGTAGAGCCCATGCCTGCCATGCTGGCGCTGGCGCGCGCCAAGTGCGATGCGGCAGGGCTGCGCCACATCCGCTGGCATGGCGGCTTCGTGCATGAACTGCCGCCGCCTGCCAGCGCGCAGAGCGCCCACGACGCCGCCCTGTGCCATCTGGTCATGCATTTCATTGAGCCGCTGGAGGACAAGCAGCGCCTGCTGACCGCCATCGCCCAGCGCCTGAAGCCGGGCGCCCCGTTGTTGCTGAGCGACCTGCTGGCGAGCAACGCGCCATGGCCCGACGAGCGCGCCGCACTCATCGAATGCGCCGTGAGCCTGGGCATGCCCGAAGCGCGGCGCGGCCTCATGCGCGCGCGCCTGCAAAACGGCTTTTTCCCATTGCATGAAAAGCAACTGGCCCGGCTGGCCGCCGCCAGCGGCTTTGAGGCGCCACAGCTGTTTTTCCGCACCCTGTCTTTCGGCGGATGGCTGTTGCGGCGCCGGTAACGGCCTTGCCCGCACCCCGTGGGCGCTTCATCGGCCCTTGTGCGGGATTCATCAAAATTGATAGCAAATTTTGATGCAGGCTCTGCCCTGGCGGCAATTTTTGATCATCATCCCCGCCCCGCATGCCGCTGCCAGCGGCACGGGCGGCGCCATGCAGCATGGCCTTCGGCATGGCCCCGGCAGGCCACGGCACTGGCGGGGCGCTTTCTATAATCGGCATTTCCCACCGAGCGAAGGCATGCCCTTCGCGCCTCCCCGACATGACCAAATTCGTCTTCGTCACCGGCGGTGTGGTGTCGTCCCTGGGCAAGGGCGTCGCTGCCGCCTCGCTGGCTGCCATCCTGGAATCGCGCGGCCTCAAAGTCACCCTCATCAAGCTCGATCCGTACATCAACGTCGATCCGGGCACCATGAGCCCCTTCCAGCACGGCGAGGTGTTCGTCACCGACGACGGCGCCGAGACCGATCTGGACCTGGGCCATTACGAGCGCTTCATCGAAACGCGCATGAAGCAGGCCAACAACTTCACCACCGGCCGCATCTACCAGAGCGTGCTGGAAAAAGAGCGCCGCGGCGACTACCTGGGCAAGACGGTGCAGGTGATTCCGCACATCACGGGCGAGATTCAGGAATTCATCAAGCGCGGCGCAGGCATTGGCACGCCCGACGCGGTGGACGTGGCCATTGCCGAGGTCGGCGGCACGGTGGGCGATATCGAATCGCTGCCTTTTCTGGAGGCCGTGCGCCAGCTGGCGCTCAAGCTCGGGCCCAACAACAGCGCCTTCGTGCACCTGACCTATTTGCCCTGGATTGCCGCCGCGGGCGAGCTGAAAACCAAGCCCACGCAGCACACGGTGCAGAAGCTGCGCGAGATCGGCATCCAGCCCGACGTGCTGCTGTGCCGCGCCGACCGCGCCATTCCGCAGGACGAGCGCGACAAGATCAGCCTGTTCACCAACGTGCCGGCCTGGGGCGTGATCTCCATGCCCGACGTGGACACCATCTACAAGGTGCCGCGCCTGCTGCACGAGCAGGGCCTGGACGGCCTGATCTGCGACAAGCTGCGCCTGAACACGCCGCCGGCCAACCTCAAGCGCTGGGACGACCTGGTGTATGAAACCGAGCGCCCGCAGGGCGAGGTGCGCGTGGCCATGGTGGGCAAGTACGTGGAGCTGAGCGACAGCTACAAGTCCGTCAACGAAGCGCTGCGCCACGCCGGCATGAAAAACCACGTGCGCGTGCGCATCGACCACATCGACTCCGAAACGCTGGAAGGCCCGGCAGGCGCCGCCGCGCAGAAGCTGGCCGCCTACGACGCCATCCTGGTGCCCGGCGGCTTTGGCGCGCGCGGGGTGGAAGGCAAGATCGCCACCGCCCGCTACGCGCGCGAGCACCAGGTGCCCTACCTGGGCATTTGCCTAGGGATGCAGGTGGCCACCATCGAATACGCGCGCCACGTGGCCGGCTTGGGCAAGGCCAACAGCACCGAGTTCGACCCGCACACGCCCGAGCCGGTGATCGCCCTCATCGACGAGTGGGAAGACCAGGACGGCAGCATCCAAAAGCGCGACGCCAGCAGCGACCTGGGCGGCACCATGCGCCTGGGCGCGCAAAGCTCCGACGTGCAACCCGGCACGCTGGCGCACCAGATCTACGGCGACGTGGTGACCGAGCGCCACCGCCACCGCTACGAGGCCAACACCAAATACCTCGACCAATTGCGCAAGGCCGGCCTGGTGATCTCGGCGCTGACCCAGCGCGAGCACCTGACCGAAATCGTCGAGCTGCCGCAAAGCGTGCACCCCTGGTACATCGGCGTGCAATTCCACCCCGAGTTCAAGAGCACGCCCTGGAACGGCCACCCGCTGTTCAACGCCTTCATCAAGGCGGCGATCGATCGGCAAGCCAGCGGAAAAAACCAGCCGCCGCGCGCCTGAAGCGGCGCAGCCACCCGCCAGCCTACGCCATGAGACACCCAGCGTCGCCAATGCAACAGCCCTTCACCGTGGACATTGACGATGACTTGCTGGCGCTGGCACTGGCGCAAGCCACCGCTGCGCGCCAGCGCATCACGCTGTACCAGGCGGTGTCGCACCGGATGCGGCTGGGCGCACAAGCGGCGGCGCGCCCGCCGCACCCCACACTTTACGAAGACCCTACTCCATGAACCTCTGCGGCTTTCCCATCGGCCTGGATCGGCCCTTCTTTCTCATCGCCGGCCCCTGCGTGGTCGAATCCGAACAGCTGCAAATGGACGTGGCCGGCCAGCTCAAGGAGATCACTGCGCAGCTGGGCATCCCCTTCATCTTCAAAAGCAGCTACGACAAGGCCAACCGCTCCAGCGGCGCGAGCTTTCGCGGCCCCGGCATGGAAAAAGGGCTGGAAATCCTCGCCAAGGTGAAGAAAGAACTGCAGCTGCCCGTGCTGACCGACGTACACACCGAGGCCGAAATCCCCGCCGTGGCCACCGTGGTGGACGTGCTGCAAACCCCTGCCTTCCTGTGCCGCCAGACCGACTTCATCCGCGCCGTGGCGCAGTCGGGCAAGCCGGTGAACATCAAGAAAGGCCAGTTCCTCGCGCCCCACGACATGAAAAACGTCATCGACAAAGCCCGCGCCGCCGCGCGCGAAGCGGGCCTGCCTGAAGACAACTTCATGGCTTGCGAACGCGGCGCCAGCTTTGGCTACAACAACCTGGTGTCCGACATGCGGGCACTTGCCATCATGCGCGAGACCGGCGCGCCCGTGGTGTTTGATGCCACCCACAGCGTGCAACTGCCCGGCGGCCAAGGCACCTCAAGCGGCGGCCAGCGCGAAATGGTGCCCGTGCTCGCGCGCGCAGCGGTGGCCGTGGGCGTGGCTGGCCTGTTCATGGAAACCCACCCCGACCCGAACAAAGCCCTCTCCGACGGGCCCAACGCCGTGCCGCTCAAGCACATGAAGGCGCTGCTCGAAACCCTGCTGGCGCTGGATGCGGTGACGAAGAAAAACGGTTTTCTGGAAGCGCATTTCAGCGCTTGACCCATCACTGCTCAACGCCACGGATGCCCACCTGCCTTGCCCAGTGCCACCCATGGCCCACGCCGCCCTTGCATCCGCCGCATAGCGCTGGCTGCTGGCCCCGCCGTTTGCGGCTGGGCATCCGGCGGCTGGGAAGGCGCACTGGAAGTGCCAGCCGGGCTGGGCGGGCATGCAGCAGCCCGCCATGGGCATCACCTGACCTCGCCCGCCCGGCCCCGTTTATGTTGTTCGCCTGATTTTTTATGAAGGACTCACCCATGCCCTACGGCTACGTCATCGCCAACGTCCACGTCACCAACCCCGAGCAAATGGCCGAGTACCGCCAGTGGAGCACCCAGGCCGCCCAGGCCCACGGCGGCGAATTTCTCGTGCGCGGCGGCCAGCAGCAGGTGCTCGAAGGCCAGGCCCACGCGCGCACCGTGGTGCTGCGCTTTCCCAGCTACGCAGCGGCGCAGGCGTTCTACGACTCACCCGAGTACCGCCACGCGCGCCAGGTGCGTGAAGGCGCGGGCGTGTTCAACATGCTGTGCGTCGAAGGGCTTTGATTGCTACTATTTCTATAGCTATCAAGGCTTATAGGACGTGCCAAAAAGGCTTTTTCAATTCATGAACCATAGAGGCAAAGGAGAAACCCCATGAGTGCCATCGTTGACATCGTCGGCCGCGAAGTGCTGGACAGCCGCGGCAACCCCACCGTCGAATGCGACGTGCTGCTGGAATCCGGCGTGATGGGCCGCGCCGCCGTGCCCAGCGGCGCCTCCACCGGCAGCCGCGAAGCCATCGAGCTGCGCGATGGAGACAAAAAGCGCTACGGCGGCAAGGGCGTGCTCAAGGCCGTGGAGCACATCAACACCGAAATCTCCGAGGCCGTGCTGGGCCTGGACGCCAGCGAGCAGGCTTTTCTGGACAAGACCCTGATCGATTTGGACGGCACCGACAACAAAAGCCGCTTGGGCGCCAACGCCATGCTGGCCGTCAGCATGGCCGTGGCCCGCGCCGCCGCCGAGGAAAGCGGCCTGCCGCTGTACCGCTACTTTGGCGGCATGAACGGCTGCCAGCTGCCCGTGCCCATGATGAACGTCATCAACGGCGGCGCGCACGCCAACAACTCGCTCGACTTGCAGGAGTTCATGATCGTGCCCGTGGGCGCGCCCTCCTTCCGCGAGGCGCTGCGCTGGGGCGCGGAGGTGTTCCACGCGCTCAAGAAAATCATCGACGGCCAGGGCATGAGCACCGCCGTAGGCGACGAAGGCGGCTTTGCCCCCAGCGTGGAAAACCACGAGGCCGCCATCCAGCTCATCCTGCAAGCCATTGGCGAGGCCGGCTACACCGCCGGGCAAGACGTGGTGCTGGCGCTGGACTGCGCCGCCAGCGAGTTCTACAAGGACGGCAAATACGTGCTGGCCGGCGAAGGCGGCCTGCAACTGGACGCCGCGCAGTGGGCCGACATGCTGGCCACCTGGTGCGACAAGTACCCCATCATCAGCATCGAGGACGGCATGGCCGAGGGCGATTGGGACGGCTGGAAGCTGCTGACCGACAAGCTGGGCCAGAAGGTGCAGCTGGTGGGCGACGACCTGTTCGTCACCAACACCAAGATCCTGAAGGAAGGCATCGAGCGGGCAATAGCCAACTCCATCCTCATCAAGATCAACCAGATCGGCACGCTGAGCGAAACCTTCCAGGCCATTGAAATGGCCAAGCGCGCGGGCTACACCGCCGTCATCAGCCACCGCAGCGGCGAGACGGAAGACAGCACCATTGCCGACATCGCCGTGGGCCTGAACGCCGGGCAAATCAAAACTGGCAGCTTGAGCCGCAGCGACCGCATGGCCAAGTACAACCAGCTGCTGCGCATTGAGGAAGACCTGGGCGACATGGCCGTGTATCCCGGCCGCGCGGCGTTCTACAACCTCAAGTAAAGCGCTTGGCGGCGGCAGGCCGGGGTACACGCGCCATGCCTCACACCTGCCGTTCGCCATGCCGGCATGCGGGTTTTGCCTGCCCGCCGGCCAGAGAGGCCCAAGCGGCTCCCGGCCATCACCGCTATACTAAAAAGATAGCAAAACTTCCCCGCCCTGCCAGCCCAGAAAGCCCATGAGCAACCGCATCGTTCCAGCCATCCTGATTGTGCTGCTGGTGGTGCTGCACGCCCAGCTTTGGGTCGGCCGGGGCAGCCTGCCAGACGTGTCTGCCTTGCAGCGCAAGGTGGACGAGCAAAAAGCCGCCAACGCCCGGGCCCAAGTGGCCATTGACCAGCTGGCGTCCGAAGTGGCCGACTTGAAAGACGGCTTGGGCATGGTCGAGGAAAAAGCGCGGCTGGAGCTGGGCATGGTCAAGCCCAATGAAATTCTGGTGCAAGTGGCCCGCTGAAAATCTGGCATAGCGGCTGCCAGCCCGCTACGCTGCAATGCTGCGCTTTCCGGTTCACCGCTGCGGCACAGCAGCGCATTGCCCCATCCAAATACACGGTTGACGCTGCTCTGGCCCTCTCGAGCCCTCTTCTGAGCGCCGCCCCCTGGCCTCTCGTATCCCAGGGCGTCCGCCCCGCCACTGGGCGTGGTGGCCAGGCAAGGCAGACCAATACTTGCCCATGGCGAACTGCGCTACGGCTTGTCCGTCTCGGCTGTAGCGACATATAGCGCACGCTTGGGGCATGACTGTGAGCGGCCGGGGCAATGAGCGCCGCCCCAGCCAGTTGCGCCATCCGTGCTCAGTAATCCGGCTGCCAATCCACGGTCATGCGACGCGCCGCCAAGTCCACTTCGTCCACGTAGGCATCGACGAAGGGAATCAGACGTTCGCGCGGCTTGCCTTCCGGCCCGGCTTCACCGGCCAGCACCAGCGTGGTTTGCGGGCCGGTGGCCAGCAGGTCTTTCACCTGGCCCAGCGCCACGCCTTCGCGGTTGACCACGGCCAGGCCCAGCAGGTCCACCCAGTAATACTCGCCCTCTTGCGGCGGTGGAAACGCAGCGCGCGAGATAAAGATGCGCGCGCCCTTGAGCGCTTCGGCCGCCGTGCGGTCCGCCACGGGCGGCGCGCTGGCGACAATGGCGTCGGCATGGTCACGAACGGACTTGACCGGCAGCGCCAGCACGCCGCTGAAATGCCGCGCCCCGCGCTCGGGCGGCAGCAAATACCACTGGCGGCAAGAAAAAAGCGCCTCGGCAGAGGCGCTGTAGGGCTGAATCTTGAACCAGCCCTTGATGCCCCAGGCATCCAGTACGCGGCCCACTTCCACCGCGTCTGCCGGCAGCTCGGCCGGCTCCAGCCCGGGCAGGTTCATGCGGCGCGCGCGTCAGGCAGCCGGCTGGGCCTTGGCAGCCTGCTTGACCAGGCGCTGCACGGTGGGAGAGGCTTGCGCGCCCACGCTTTTCCAGTAAGTCAGGCGATCCTGGGCAATGCGCAGCCCCTCTTCGCCTTCAACGGCGCTGGGGTTGTAGAAACCGATGCGCTCAATGAAGCGGCCATCGCGGCGCACGCGCTTGTCGGCCACAACAATGTTGTAGAAGGGACGGGCCTTGGCGCCGCCGCGGGAAAGACGAATAACGACCATTTTGAAATCTGTCCTGAGGGTGGTGATGGCTGACCGCGGCCCGTGGGGTCATTGGGCGCGACGCCGGTTTCTTCCGGTGCTGAGACACGCGACATGGCCACCCGGCCAGCGACACACCGAAAACCGCGCATTATATAGAGGCCAGAAGCGCCATGCGCCCCATTGCTGACGACGGTCGCGCTTGCGAACGACCCCAAGCCGGAGCCAGCATGGCCACGCGGCCCATGGCATGCGCCATTCGCATGTGTCATTCGCATGCGCCATTCAGAAAAACGGCTGGCTGGCCCAGGCGCGCACCCAGAAGGCCAGCGCCTCGGCCACGGATGCGGCGGCGCACGCCGGCGGCAGGCCCAGCACCCGGGCAGCAGCTTGCAAGGCGGCCAGGGGATCGCTCACATCCAGCGCGGCCGCGCCGTTTTGCTTGCTGAGCTTTTCCCCATTGGGCGCGCACACCAGCGGCGTGTGCAGGTAAGCCGGCACGGGCAGGCACAGCGCCCGTTGCAGCAGAATCTGGCGGGGCGTGTTGTCAGCCAGATCTTGTCCACGCACCACATGGGTAATGCCCTGGGCCGCGTCGTCCACCACCACGGCCAGTTGGTAGGCCCACAGGCCGTCAGCCCGGCGCAGCACGAAGTCGCCCACCTCGCGCTCCACATGCTGCCGCTGGCGCCCCAGGCGTCGGTCATGCCAGTGCAAAAAGCCGTCAACTACAGAATAAATAGCATTCTTTCCATGCTGGTTCTGCCCAAGGCTTGTTTTCATTGCACTGCACAGGCCGGTGTGCAGGCGCCAGGCGCGCGGGTTTAGGCCGCGCAGCCCACCCCGCTCGGGGCGGCAGGTGCCGGGGTAAGGCAGCTCGGCGCCACGCACGCGCATCTGGCCCAGCGCCGCTTGCGCGGCGGCAATGTCCTTGCGCGAACAGGCGCAGGGGTAAGCCAGGCCCGCCGCTTGCAGCCGCGCCAGGGCGTGGGCATAGGCCGCGCCACGGGTGGATTGCCAAAGCGGCGCTTCGTCCGGCATCAGCCCGCAGGCGGCCAGCTGGTGCAGGATGTGCTGCGCCGCGCCCGGCACGCAGCGCGGCGTGTCCACATCTTCCACACGCACCAGCCAGCGCCCGCCGTGGGCGCGGGCATCCAGCCAGCTGGCCAGCGCGGCCACCAGCGATCCGGCGTGCAGCGGGCCAGTGGGCGACGGGGCAAAACGGCCAGTGGGTGGCATGGGCAAAAGCAGGCAGGCGAGCAAAAAGCGGCAAACAAAGCCAACGCGCATTCTGTCCGACCCCGTCCCGCGCCCCCCCAACGTATGCATGCCCGGCAACGCTTTCGCATGCCCCCGGCGTGCCGATAATGCCGCGCCATGACTGCTGGCCAGGCGCTGAACCATCCCGTCCTTTCTTCGTTGCTGCCCGTGGTGCTGCTGATCGGCACCGGCTTTGTGGCGGGCCGCTTGCGGCTGATCCGCCGCGAAGCAGTGGGCGATTTGTCAAACCTGGTGTTTCTGGTGCTGGTGCAGGCGCTGCTGTTTCGCACCATGGCCACGGCATCGCTGGAGCGGCTGGATCTGGCCTCCGTGGCCGTTTACTACGCGGTGGCGGCCGGCCTGTTCTTCACGCTGCTGGCGTGGTGGGGCTTCAGCAGCCAGTCGGCCGTGACGGCGCTGGCCGCCATTTTCAGCAACACGCTGATGATTGGCGTGCCGCTGGTGCAACTGGCTTACGGGCAGGCCGGGCTGGTGCAGCTGTTCACGCTGATTTCCATGCACGCGCTGGTGCTGCTGACGCTGGCCACCGTCGTCATTGAGCTGCTGCTGGCGCGCGAGCAGGCCGCCAGCGGGCAACAGCCGCGCCGCCTGGCAGCCACGGTGCTGCGGGCCATGAAAAACGCCGTGCTGCATCCGGTGCCGCTGCCCATCATCGCGGGCTTGGCGTACGCGCTCACCGGCTGGGGGCTGCATCCGGTGGTGGAGAGGCCGCTCAAGCTGCTGGGCGATGCCTTCGGGCCCGTGGCACTGCTGCTGGTGGGCGTGACGCTGGCGCACACGCGCATCGGCCCGCACCTGGGCGGTGCGTGGCGCATTGGCATGCTCAAGACCGTAGTGCATCCGCTGCTCATGGCCGGCGCGGGCTGGGCCGTGGGGCTGTCAGGCCTGCCGCTGACGGTGATGGTGGTGGCCGCCGCGCTGCCGGTGGGCGCCAACGTCTTCCTGTTCTCGCAGCGCTATCACAAGGCGCAAGAGATGGTCACCGCCAGCGTGGCCGTGTCCACGCTCATGGCACTGGTCACTGTGTCGGCCGTGATGGCAGCGCTGGCCTGGGCTGGGCAGTAGCCCCTCGCCTGCGGGGTTCGCCGCGCTACCGCCCCCCGGCGGAAAGCGCCCTGGCACCGTACCGGCCCAGCACCGGCCGCATAGGGAGGATTCCCAACTGGGAACCTTACCAACTGGGGCGGTTACCAGCTAGGAACGGCACGGCTGTTGCCCAAGGCCATGCGCACTTAAGGTTTAGCCGTGTTCATCACCGCTTCAGGAGTTTTGCCATGAGCGCCATTTCCTTCGGCCGTCCGTTCGTTCCCTCACTGCCGCCCAGCCACACGGGCGACGCCCACCGCCCGGCGGGCCTGAACGCCCGCCACGGGCCCCAAGGGCCGGACACGGGTGCGGAGCGCCCGCCCAGCATCCGGCTCAACCCGTCTGACCGCGTCAACTTGCCTGATTCGACACCGCGCAAGCCTAGCGATAGCTGGCCCTTGCCCTCCCACCCCCAGGCTCCTGGCGGCATGGGTTCCGGCTATCCAACCGTACAAACGCTGCCCTACGTCCTACCCCCGGGGGTTGATCTCGAGTCGCTTGGCAAAGCCAATCCCTCCCCGGTAAGCAAACCGTGGTTCGTTCCACCAGACTGGAACAAGCCGGATCAGCCGCCAGGCTGGCCTGATTGCCTGCCCGGGCCCTGCGGCGATGACACCAGCAGAACCGCTGTCACGCCCACTGCCAAGCCCACTTGGCATGTGCTGGACACCGGCCCTTGCGGGCCGGACGAGGTGAAGATCGTCATTCACGAAAACGGCGGCGCCACCGTCACGGTCAACGGCACGGACTATGACTACAGCCCCCACACCGCGCAGGACTTGCGGGTCATCGTGGACAAGAATGACAACGTGCAGATCCAGGACCAGCGCTCCTACGACGATCGCATGCGCGAACCGCAGCCCGTCAAAATCGAGCCCCGCTCCTGACCGGCGCACACGCTGCGCCACCACCGCAAAACGGCGTGCTCTGGCACGCCGTTTTGCTATATATTCAGTAGCTATTCAGGCAGAACCCTCATGCCTTAAAGGGCAAAAAAACTTGAACCTGCGCAGCGCCCTTTTCTCCTTTTCTTTTTGACAGGCGCCCCGCCATCACGGCATCACGGCCCCGGCAGGCTGCCCCCGGCCCCGCTGTCATGCGCGATGCGGCCGGCCTCCACTGTCAGGCGGCGTTCGCACTGCGCGGCAATGGCGCGATCGTGCGTCACCAGCACCAGCGTGGTGCCCAGCTCGCGGTTGAGGTCGAACATGAGCTGCATCACCCGTTCGCCGGTGGCAAAGTCCAGGCTGCCCGTGGGTTCGTCGGCCAGCAGCACGGCCGGGCGCACCACGAAGGCGCGCGCCAGCGCCACGCGCTGCTGTTCGCCGCCTGAAAGCACCTTGGGGTAATGCCCCAGCCGCTCGGCCAGCCCCACGCGCGCCAGCATCTCGGTGGCGGCCTGGCGGGCGTCGCGCCGGCCCGCCAGCTCCAGCGGCAGCATCACGTTTTCCAGCGCCGTCAGGCTGCCCATGAGCTGAAAGCTCTGGAACACAAACCCCAGCTTGCGCGCACGGATGGCGGCGCGCGCATCCTCGTCCATCGCGAACAAGTCTTCGCCGTCCAGCCGCACCGTGCCGCGCGTGGGCACGTCCAGCCCCGCCATGATGGACAGCAGCGTGCTCTTGCCCGAGCCGGATGCGCCCACAATGGCCACCGTCTCTCGCGCCGCCAGCGAAAAATGCACATCCCGCAAAATATCCAGCGTGCCCGTGGCATCGTGAACCGACTTGTGAACGTGCTCCACCGCAATGATGGAAGGGCGCTGCTCTGAACTGGACATGGCAATGAATTCGTTGAAACGCCGGCACTTTATACGCACCGCCGCCGCCACCCTGGCGGCCCTGCCCGTCCTGGCCCTGGCGGCGGGCAAGGCAAGCGCCGTGAGCGCGGCAGACAGCCCGGCCAGCGCGGGCCAGCGCCCCGTCATCCTCGTGGTGGGCGATTCGCTCAGCGCCGAATACGGCTTGCCGCGCGGCAGCGGCTGGGTGGCGCTGCTGGAGCAGAAGCTGGCCGCCAGCCGCCTGCCCGCCCGCGTGGTCAACGCCAGCATCTCCGGCGACACCACCGCCGGCGGCCGCGCCCGCCTGCCCGCGCTGCTCAAGACCCATCAGCCGCATGTGGTGGTGATCGAGCTGGGCGGCAACGACGCGCTGCGCGGCCTGCCCATGGAGATGACCGAGGCCAACCTCACCGCCATGACCCGCGCCGCCCAGCAAGCCGGGGCCAAGGCGCTGCTGGCCGGCATGCAAATGCCGCCCAACTACGGCGCCGAATACGGCCGCCGCTTCGCCGCGATCTACCCCAAGGTGGCCCAGACCGAAAAAGCCGCGCTCGTGCCCTTTTTCCTGCAAGGCGTGGCCGACGACCCCGACCCCACCCGGCTCTTCCAGGCCGACCGCATCCACCCCTCGGCCCAGGCGCAACCCATCATCCTGCACAACGTCTGGCCCCTGCTGCGCCCCTTGCTGCCCGCGCCACCGCCACCGCCACCGCCACCGCCACCGCCACCGCCACCGCCCAAAACGCTGCAAAAATAAAAGCAAACTTCCTTGCCCACAGGGCCGCAGCGCCCGTTTTGTCATTCACCCTTCCGCCATGAGCGTTCACCCCATCGCCGCTGCCGAAGCCATGCAGCGGCTGCCCGAGTTCAGCGCCATCATCGACGCGCGCAGCGAAAGCGAATATGCCCACGACCACCTGCCCGGCGCCGTCAACTGGCCTTCGCTCAACGACGAAGAGCGCGCCCGTGTGGGCACGCTGTACAAGCAGGTCAGCCCGTTTGAGGCGCGCAAACTCGGCGCTGCCCTGGTGGCCGCCAACATCGCGCGCCACATCGCCAGCCAGGTGCTGGCCCGGCCCAAGGGCTGGCGACCGCTGGTGTACTGCTGGCGCGGCGGCCACCGCAGCCACGCCCTGGCGCTGGTGCTCGGGCAAATCGGCTTTCATGTGCACCTCATCGAAGGCGGCTACAAGGCCTTTCGCAACGCCCTGCTGGCCGATTTGCCGCGCCTGGCCGAACGCCTGCACTACCGCGTGCTGTGCGGCCCCACCGGCTCCGGCAAAACGCGGCTGCTGCACGCCCTGGCCGCGCAGGGCGCGCAAGTGCTGGATCTGGAAGCGCTGGCCTCGCACCGCGCCTCGGTGCTGGGGCTGATACCAGGCCAGCCCCAGCCCTCTCAAAAGCGTTTCGACACCTGCCTGTGGCAAGCCCTCTCGGCCTTCGACCCCGCCCGCCCCGTCTATGTGGAGGCCGAAAGCCGCAAAGTGGGCAACCTGGCCGTGCCCGAAGGGCTGATGAACGCCATGCGCGCCAGCGCCTGCCTGCGCGTGGACATGCCCGACGACGCGCGCGTGCGCCTGCTCATGCAGGACTACCCCTTCTTCGTGCAAGACCCCGCCTTTTTCTGCCGCCGCCTCGACGCCCTGGTGCAACTGCGCGGCCGCGAAGTGGTGGAAGGCTGGAAAGCCCAGGTCCACGCCGGCCAGGTGCCCGAGGTGGTGCGCGCCCTGCTCCACACTCACTACGACCCTGGCTACGCCAGTTCCACCCGGCGCAACTTCCGGCAGTTCGCGCAAGCGCCCGTCATCGCCATCGCCTCGCCCGAGCCCGCCGCCATGCAGCAGGCCGCCACGCAGGTCATGGCTCTGGGCTGAGCGCCGTGGGTCCAGACAGCGGCCGCGAAGTGACGCGAGCTTCTCACCGCACACCGCCCGGCCGGCCAGCAGCGCAGGCGCACAGCCAAGGGGCCTCCGCCAACCGCGCGGGCCATCGCTGCGCTCGGCCCTGCCTTGCTCCCCCTCTCCCGCTGGCGGAAGAGGGTTGGGGTGAGGAGGGCCGGGAGCAGCATGGGCGATGCGCCGCAAGGCGCATTGGCTGGCTTTAGAAGCGGTGCTTCGCGCTCACCAGCGCCAAGTCAGGCTGGCCGTTACCTTGCGCGGCTCGCCGTAGAAGCATCCGTAGGTGCAGCTGGCGATGTGGCTCTTTCCGGTGAGGTTGCGCACGTTCAGGCAGCGGCCAAGAGGCGCTTCAGAAGCGGTACTTTGCGCTCAGCACCACGGTGCGGCGCTGGGTGTAGAAGCACTCGAAACCGCCCCCCGCGCCGTTGAAGCAGGACGGGATGTGTACCTTGTCGGCCAGGTTGTTCACGCTCAGCGCCATGCGCCAGGGGCCGCGCTCGTAGCTCAGGCTGGCGTCGATGAAGGTGGCCGAGGGGTTCTTCCAGGTGTTGGCGGCGTCGTTGTAGGTGCTGCCCACGTGGCGCACGCCCAGTCCTGCGCCCAGGCCGCTGAAGGTGCCTTGGGGCGCGCGCCAGTTCAGCCAGGCGCTGGCGGTTTGGCGCGGTACGAAGGTGGGCACTTTGCCAATGTCGCCGTCGTTGCTGTGGGTGATCTTCAGATCGTTGTAGGTGTAGTTGGCCAGCACTTCCCATTGCCGTGACAGGGCCGCCTTGGCTTCCAGCTCGATGCCGCGCGAGCGGACAGCGCCGGTCTGCTTGTTGTGATCGGGGTTGTCCAAGTCGGTGGTCAGCACGTTGGTCTTGCGCAGGTCGTAGAGGGCGGCGGTGAACAGTTGGCGGCCGCCTTCAGGGGCGTATTTCACGCCCAGTTCGTACAGCTTGCCGCGCGTGGGCTTGAAGGCGCGGCCCTGGGCGTCGGTGCCGATTTCCGGCTTGAACGATTCGGCGTAGCTGAAGTACGGCGTCCAGCCCGAGGGCAGCAGCCAGTTCAGGCCCAGCCGTCCGCTGAACTGGCGGTCGCGCTGGCTTTGATGGCTGCCTGCCAGCAAGTCTCGCTGGTGCTGGCGCACCCAGTCCATGCGGCCGCCCACGGTCAGCAGCCATTGGGGCGACAGGCGCATCTGGTCTTGCACGTACAGGCCGAGCTGGCGGCGACGTTCGTTGTTGTGGGTGTCGTCCGGCTCCGGCGAGACGGTGACGGGGCCTTGCCCATAGCGCGGGTTGTCCACGTCCAGCGGGGGCGCGCTGCCGTTGTGGGTGCGTTCACGCAGGCGCTGCCACTCCGCATCCAGGCCCAGCAGCAGCTGGTGGCTGACGCCGCCGGTGTGCATGCGCCCTTGCAAATGGGTGTCCATGCCCAGTTGCTGGCTTTTCTCGCGAAACAGGTTCACCCAGCGTGTCAGGGTGCGGCCATCGGGCTGCATCTCATCTTCGTTGATGCGGCGGAATTCAGCATCCACGCTGGCGTAGCGCAAGTTCTGGTGCAAGGACCAGGCGGGGCTGAAGCGGTGCTGCAACTGGTAGCCGATGGAGGCCTGATCGTGGTCGAAGCCACTGAAGTCTGGCTCTCCCATCAGCAGGGCTTCGTCCGGGTTCCAGACGGAGCGGCCGCGCGGCGTGTGCGGGAAGGCAAAGCCCTTGTTGCGGTCACGCAGAAGTTCGGTCGACAGCGTGAAAGAGGTGTCGGCATGGGGCTGCCAGGTCAGCGAGGGCGCCAGATAGAGACGCTGGTTGCGCACGTGCTCGCCGCTGGCGTAGCGTTCGGGGTAATCCGTGCCCATGCCCACGCCCACCAGGCGGTACAGCAGCTTGCCCTGCGCATCGGCCTTGCCGCCCACATCAAAGGCCAGCTGGCGGCGGCGCTGGTTGCCCAGCTGCACTTCCACTTCTCGCACGGCCTCGGCCTGCGGGCGCTTGCTCACACGGTTGATGAGGCCGCCTGCGTCGCCCTTGCCGTACATCGTGCCGGCCGGGCCGCGCAGCACTTCCACGCGCTCCAGCCCGTAAGGGTCAACGCGCTGGTTGGCGAAGTAGCCATGCGTGGTGCGCAGTCCGTCGAGAAACTGGCCGTCATTGACCACCAGGAAGCCGCGCACATGCGCCCAGTCGAAACCGCGCGCGTCCGGCCCGTAGACCTCGGTGGACACGCCGGGCGAATAGCGCACGGCGTCCATCACGGACAGCGCGCCGCGGTCTTCCAGCTCAGCGCGCCCGATCACGCTGATGGACTGCGGCGTTTCCAACAGCGGCGTATCCGTCTTGGTGGCCGTGGCGCTGCGGCGCGCGGCGTAGCCCAGCACGGGGCCGGTGGCGCTCTCGGGCGCGGCCTGCACGGTGACGGCGGGCAGGGTCTGGGCTTGGGTGGCCCTGCGCGCCTGCGCCGCTGGCTGGGCTGGTGCCGGGCGCAGCACGTAGCTGCCGTCGGCCTGCCGCTCGGCTTGCAGGCCGCTGCCGGCCAGCAGCGCGGCCAGGCCGCTTTGCGGGCTGTGACGGCCTTGCACGCCCGGGCTTTGGCGGCCCTGGGCCAGCTCGGCACTGCCCGAGAGCAGCGCGCCCGATTCGGCCAGAAAGCGCATCAGCACCGCATGCAGCGGCCCGGCTTCAATGGCGTAATGGCGCGGGGCCGCAGCTGCGCTGCCCGGCTGGGATTGGGGCTGGGCCTGCGCCGGGCTGGCCCAGAGCGCGGCGGCGGCCAGGCCGCCGGCCAGGCCGATGCGGGCGGCCAGCACCAGCGGGCGCAGGGCCAGGCCGGGCGCGGTCTGCATGGTCTGTAAACAGGCCCGCGCATGTGTGGCGGGGCGGCGGCGGGGGCAGGGGTGGCAAGGCATGGTGGTCCTCTTTTTCCTTGGGTGTTCGGGTTGCGGGGGGCCAGCGGCTGGCGCCGTGGCAAGCGCCCGGGCAGGCGCTCACCCCGTAAACCGGATAAGGCGGGAAAAAGTGGCAATCGGGCTGGCTGGGGGCGATGTTCAGCGCATCTCGACGCTGGTCCACCACGGCAGCGGTTGCGTGATGCGGATGGGCAGGGCGCGCTCGAGCATGGCCAGGGCGGTGTCCACGTCGTCCAGCGGGTAGCTGCCCAGCACTTGCAGGCGGGCGGCGGCCGGGGCGATGGCGATGTGGCCGCGCCGGTAGCGGGCCAGCTCGGCGATGACCTGGCCCAGCGGGATGCCCTGCGCCAGCAGCACGCCTTGCGCCCAGGCCTGGCGCGCCGGGTCGGCGGCGGCGGCGGCGTGCAGGCGGCGGGCGCTGAAGCGCACCTGCTGGCCGGCGTGCAGCGTGGCCTGCTGGCCGCTTTCGGCCAGGGTGATCTGCACTGCGCCTTCATAGACGGCCAGCTGCGTGCGGCTGCCGCCCTCGCTGCCTTCATCGCCTTCACCATCTTCCAGGCGCACGTTGAAGCGGGTGCCCAGCGCGCGCATGCGGCCATGGGCGGTATCGACGACGAAGGGGCGGCCGGCCGCGTCGGCGGCGGTTTGCACCAGGATTTCGCCGCTGCGCAGGCGCAGGCGGCGCAGGTCGGCGCGCACGTCCTCGTCCAGCGCGGTGGCGCTGGCCAGCCAGATCTGGCTGCCATCGGCCAGGCGGATGTCGCGCCGCTGGCCGGTGGCGCTGCGGTGGTCGGCAGCCCAGGCCAGCACGGCGTCCAGCGCGCCGGGCTGCTGGCGCCACACGGCCCAGCCCAGCAGGCCGCCCGTGCCAGCCACGGCGGCCACGCCCAGCAGGGTGCGCCGCCGCGCCAGCCGGGCGCTGGCAGTTTGCAGGGCGTCGGCCGCCAGGCGCGAGGCCGCTTCGTGCCGCAAGGGCTGAAAGCGCTGGCTGACGCGCTCGACAAAGCCCCAGGCGGCGCGGTGCTCAGGCGCGCCATCCAGCCAGGCCTGCCAGCGCGCGCGCTCGGCCGCGCTGGCCTGGCCCGATTGCAGCAGCGCGAACCACTGGGCCGCCTGCTGCATGGCCTGGCGTGAGGGCGCATGGGCGGATGTATCGGCGCCAGGGATGGGGCCGGAGAAGGCGGCTTGGTCAGCCGCGGGGGCAACGCCGGTATCAAGGCCGGCATCCAAGCCGGATGGGTGGTAGGGCCTCATGACGCGCCGGGCGGGTTGGTCCGGTTTTCAGCTCGCCTGCCGGGCCAGCGCACGCGCTTCAAGCTGCATGCAGTGCAGCATGGCCTGGGCGATGTAGTGGCCCACCATGCGCGGGCATACGCCCAATTCGCGCGCCACCTCCTGGTGCGTCATGCCGCAGGCGGTGGCCAGCACGAAGGCGCGCGCCGCCCTGGGCGGCAGGCGGCGCAGCATGTGGTCAACTTCGTACAGGGCCTGCAGCACGGCCGCCTGTTCCTCGGCGGAAGGGGCCAGCGCCTCGGGCTGGGCGGCCAGGGTGTGCAGCCAGGCCTGTTCGATCTCGCGGCGACGCCAAAGGTCAATGCACAGGCCGTGGGCGATGGTGCGCAGGTAGGCGCGCGCCTGCTGGGCGCTGTTCAGCGTGCGGGGCACAGCGCGCGGGCGCACGAGCAAACGTATGAAGGTGTCTTGCGCCAGATCGGCCGCGTCGCAGGCATTGCCCAGGCGGCCGCGCAGCCAGTCTTGCAGCCAGCCGTGATGGTTGGCGTACAGGGCTTCGATGTGCTGGGGTTTCAGCGTGTGGTTGGCGGCGCCCATGATCTCCTTTCATACCCCATGGCTGGCCGGGGGCCATGGGTGCGGTTGGCAGCGTCGGGACATCGTGGAAAAAGGCCTGGCCGTCTGGGCGGCGATGGATGCCGCAGCGGATGGATGAATCGCGCGGCAGGGCGCGAATTGTATGCAGGCGTATCAGGCTGCCGGACATATTGAATGTGAATGGTCAGCCTGGTGTTCGTGGCCCACCAGGCGGCCCATCCCCGCTGCTTTGCGGCGCGGGCGGCCGGCCAGAGCAGCTTTGACACCGATCAGGGCATTCTTGGCAACAACACCCGCCTGCGCCGGTTTTCGTCACACCCGCGAAGAGCAAGCTGCGCAACCTGCGAGCCTGGGAGGCAGCTTTGTAGATATTCGAGCAGAAAACGCTCTAGAACGTCAGCACCTTGTCGGCCTGCACGGTGGCTTCGGCCAGCTCGGCCAGGGTGCCGATGCTCACGCCCTCGATCAGCGGCAGCCCCAGCAGGCCGCGGTTGCCGGCGCAGGTCTTGCACAGGCGCACGGGCACGCCGTGGCCGGCCAGCTGCTCCACCATCTGTTGCAGGGTGTGGCCCGAGGCGTCTTGCTGGTTGGGCAGGCCGAGCACGGTGGCGTCGGACATCAGGAACACGTCGAGCAAGGGTTTGTCGCCCTCGCGCGAGGCCAGCGCCAGCGCCAGGCGCAGCGCGGACAGGCAGCGTTCGCTGCCATAGGGGGGTGCGTGAACGATGACGAGGATTTTCTGCATGGCAGTCTCCGTGGTGCGGGGGTGAAAAGAAAAGCCAAGGCCAGTGCTCCGGGGCAAGGCTTCGGCCCTGCCCCGCCCGGCCTTGGCTTATTTGAGGAACGGCAGGTCGATAAACGCCTTGATCGCGGCGGCGTTCACCAGGTCGATGAAGAAGGCGCCCACCATGGGCACGATGAGAAAGGCCTTGGGCGAGGCGCCAAAGCGGTCTGTCACCGCCTGCATGTTGGCAATGGCCGTGGGCGTG